>NZ_CP110389.1:5478055-6087777 GCF_026015985.1 Rhodopseudomonas sp. P2A-2r
GCCTCGACGGCGAATGGCGCTCGGCGATCTCCGGCGGCAAGCGCGTCGATCGGCTGACCCTGCTGGCGCAGAGCCGGCCGCAGGACCGGTTGCAGGACATCACCTACCTGTTTGCGCCGCTGAAACACGCCCGCCTCGACTATATGGTGCAAAAGGCCGTGGAAATGGGGGTTTCGGCGCTGCAGCCGGTGACCACCCGGTTTACCCAGGTGTCCCGGGTCAATACCGAGCGGATGCGGGCCAATGTGGTGGAAGCCGCCGAGCAATGCGGCATCCTCAGCATCGCCGGAGTCGGCGAACCGCAGACCCTGGACAAATATCTCGGCCAGCGCGACGGCGCCCGGCTGCTGGTGTTCTGCGACGAGGAGGCCCCCGTGGCCGATCCCGTGGCGGCGCTGGCCGGCGCCCGCGAGCAGGCCGGCCACGGCATCGACGTGCTGATCGGCCCGGAGGGCGGCTTCGCCGGGCCGGAGCGCGACGTTCTGCTGAAGCAGCCGAATATCCTGCGGCTGGCGCTGGGACCGCGAATCCTGCGCGCCGATACCGCCGCCGTAGCCGCCCTGACCCTGGTGCAGGCCGCGCTCGGTGATTTTGCGGTAACCAAGTAGGAAGACGGGTGGAAATCCTGACCCCGCATTAAGCCACTTGGCCGATGGTGGGTCGAAACTCCCCGCCGGCCATGTTAAGGGGCTGCGCCGACTGACACTTTGGAACTGCTGGACGCTGAGATGACCGAAACCGCCGCCCCTCGCGCGACCGGATCCGCCGCATGGGCGGATGCGCTGCTGCTGTCGTTCGCCCAGGCCGGCTACCACCAGGCCGAGCCAGCGATCCTACAGCCGGCCGAACCGTTTCTCGACCTGTCCGGCGAGGACATCCGCAAAAGCCTGTACCTGACCACCGACGCCTCCGGCGACGAGCTGTGCCTGCGTCCGGACCTCACCATTCCCGTGGCCCGGGATTACCTCGCCTCCGCCCAGGCCGGACAGCCGGCCGGCTTCTGCTATCTCGGCCCGGTGTTCCGTTATCGCCAGGGCTGCCCGAGCGAATTCCTGCAGGCCGGGATCGAATCCTTCGGCCGCCAGGACAGTGCCGCCGCCGACGCCGAAATGCTGGCGCTCGGCCTCGAGGCCACCGCCACCTTTGGCGTGACCGACGTGGACATCCGCACCGGCGACGTGGCGCTGTTCACCGCGCTGATCGACGCGCTTGACCTCTATCCGGTGTGGAAGCGCCGGCTGATCAAGGATTTCAACCGCAAGGGCGATCTCGAGATGGATCTCGGCCGCCTGACGCTGGCGGAAGCGCCGGCCCGCAACGAATATGAAGGCGTGCTCGCCGCATTGGCCGGCTCCGACCGCAAGGCGGCGCTGGCACTGGTCACCGACCTGATGTCCATCGCCGGTGCCAGCAATGTCGGCGGCCGTTCGGTGGCCGAGATCGCCGACCGTTTCCTCGAGCAGTCGACGCTCAAGGGCGGCGCCCTGCCCCGCGAAGCACTGGCGCTGATCAAGCGCTTCCTCGCCATCTCCGGCAGTCCCGACGACGCGCTGGCGCAACTGCGCGCGCTGGCCGCCGAGGCGCAGCTCGACCTCACCGCGGCCATCGACACCTTCGAAAGCCGCACCGGCTTCATGGCCGCCCGTGGCGTCGACGTTTCGAAGATCCGCTTCGCCACCTCGTTCGGCCGCGGCCTCGACTACTACACCGGCTTCGAGTTCGAACTGCACCGCAAGGGCAACGGCGTCGAGCCGTTGGTGGCCGGCGGGCGCTATGATGGCCTGCTCAGCCAGCTGGGTTCCACCACGCCGATTCCCGCCGTCGGCTTCTCGATCTGGATCACAACTCTGACACAGGTTCGCCGCAACGCTTCCGCAAGCGAATTGGCGGGGAGCACACCATGACCGCGCCGTTCGTTCTCGCCGTTCCCTCCAAGGGCCGCCTCCAGGAAAACGCCGAGGCGTTCTTCGCGCGCGCCGGGCTTGCGCTGGCCAAGCCGGGCGGCGCCCGCGACTATCGGGGCACCATTCCCGGCCTCGACAACGTCGAGATCGCCTATCTCTCGGCCAGCGAGATCGCCTCGCAGCTGGCGCGCGGCGCGGTGCATCTCGGCGTCACCGGCGAGGACCTGCT
This sequence comes from Rhodopseudomonas sp. P2A-2r, assembly GCF_026015985.1. GTDB lineage: Bacteria > Pseudomonadota > Alphaproteobacteria > Rhizobiales > Xanthobacteraceae > Tardiphaga. The sequence continues at coordinate 5,480,189 of NZ_CP110389.1, forward strand.
GCGCGAGAGCATCGTCGATGCCGACAGGCGCGTTGCGCTGATCGAGGGCCTCGGCTTCGGCAGCGCCAACGTGGTCGTCGCCGTGCCGCAGTCGTGGATCGACGTCCGCACCATGGCCGATCTCGACGACGTCACCACCGGCTTCCGCGCCCAGCACAACCGCCGCATGCGCGTCGCCACCAAGTACATCAACCTGACGCGCAACTTCTTCGCCGCACATGGCGTGGTCGACTACCGCATCGTCGAGAGTGCCGGTGCCACCGAGGGCGCCCCCGCCACCGGCACCGCCGAGATGATCGTCGACATCACCACCACCGGCGCCACCCTCGCGGCCAACGGCCTCAAGGTGCTCGATGATGGTGTGATCCTGCGCAGCCAGGCCAATCTCGTCGCCTCGCGCGACGCCGACTGGAGCGACCACGCGCGCGAGACCGCACGCATCATTCTCGACCATATCGCCGCGCGCGCCCGCGCCAGCAAGTACAAGGAAGTCCGCACCCGCTTCGCCGGCTGCGACGCCGCCCTGCTGGCCGAAGCGCACAAGCGTTTCGGCGTGGTGTCGCCATTCGGCGGACCGACCTCGTCGGGCATGATCACGCTGCACTGCCCGCCGGCGCAGATCTATGCATTGGGCAGCTTCCTGCGCGACCACGGCGCCGATACGGTCTCCGTGGCATCGCTCGATTACGTGCTCGACCGCGCCAATCCGCTGTTCGCCAAGCTCGAGACATTCCTGCGGCCGTAGAGCGCGAACCGCCGGCCTTGCTGGCGACGACGCCTCGCCGTAACCATATGTTGCTGCATGTTGTGGATTCTGGGACCTGATCGATGATGCTCGGCAGTGACGTTTCTGGCTTGGCGACCGACCCCGCGACCGCTGCGGCGCAGGGGTTGTCGATCGTCGTGCCGGTCTACAACGAAGCCGCCGGCCTGACCCACTTCCATGAGCGGCTGGGCGTGCTGGCGCAGACCCTGAAGCAGCGCCACGGCCTCGCCTGCGAAGTTGTCTATGTCGATGACGGCAGCGCCGACGGCACGCTGGCAATCGCCCGCGCGTTGCCGGCCACCTCCTCGCTCGACGTGCAGGTGGTGTCGCTGTCGCGCAATTTCGGCAAGGAAGCCGCCCTGATGGCCGGGCTCGACCACGCCTCCCGCGGCGCCGTGATGTTCATGGACGGCGACGGTCAGCATCCGCCCGAACTGGTCGAGCAGCTGGTGCGGCACTGGATCGTCGAAGGCTATGACGTCGTCTATACGGCGAAGGCGCATCGCGACAACGAGTCGTTTCTGCGCCGCCAGGCGGTGCGCGGCTTCTACGCGCTGATCAACTGGGGCGCCCGCCAGAAGATTCCCGAAGACGCCGGCGACTTCCGGCTGCTGTCACCGCGCGCTGCCGCGGCACTGCGGCTGCTGCCGGAGCGCAACCGCTTCTTCAAGGGCCTCGCCACCTGGATCGGCTTTCGCCAGTTGCGCGTCGACTACGAACCGGCGGCGCGCGCCCATGGCGTCACCTCGTTCAACCCGCGACAGCTGATCGGCCTGTCGATCGAGGGGCTGACCTCGTTCTCGGTGGCACCGTTGCGCTTTGCCAGCATGTTCGGATTGCTGCTGGCGCTTGGTGCCTTCCTGTTCGGCCTCAACATCCTGTGGGAGACCTGGATGGAGGGCAAGTCGGTGCCCGGCTATCCCTCGCTGATGGTCGGCCTGATGACCATCGGCGGCGTACAACTGCTGATGATCGGAATCATGGGCGAGTATATCGGCAAGATCCTCTCGGAGCTGAAAGCAAGGCCAATCTACTTCGTGGCCGAGCACAGCGTGAAGCGTAGCACGACCGACGCCGCCGTCAGCGTCGGCGACCGGACCGCAGCCGAATGACCGACGACACGCCGCGCCGGATCTGGCTGTGCGCCGACGATTACGGTCTCAGCTCCGGCGTTAATCGCGGCATCCGCGAGCTGATCGAACGCGGCCGGCTCAACGCCACGTCGGTGATGGTGGTAGGCCCGGCGATCGGTCGCGACGAAGTCAGTGCCCTCAACGAAGCTGTCGCCAGCAGTCCCCGCTGCGCCATCGGCCTGCACGCCACGCTGACCGCGCCGTTCTATCCGCTGACGATCAACTTCCGGCCGCTGCAGGGTGGCCTGTTCCTGCCGCTCGCCAGCAAGCTGCGCAGCAGCATGTTGCGGCGGCTCGATCCGCAAATGATTCGCGGCGAGCTGACGGCGCAGATCGCCGCATTCGTGAACCTGTTCGGACGTCCGCCGGACTACATTGACGGCCATCAGCACGTGCACATTTTCCCGCAGGTGCGCGATGCGTTTCTGGCCGCGGCCAGGACGCAGGCGCCCGAAGCCTGGGTGCGCCAGTGCGGTCGCACCGGGCCGTTGCGGGAGCGGCTGAACATGCCCAAGGCGATGCTGCTCGATACGCTCAGCGCCGCGTTTCGCAAGCGCGCCGCGCGCCATGGCGTCGCCTTCAATCCCGGCTTTGCTGGCGCCTACGACTTTGTCCGAGAGGCCGATTTCGGCAGGCTGATGGGCGGCTTTCTCCACGGGCTGCCGGACGGCGGACTCATCATGTGCCACCCTGGCTTTGTCGACGAGGTCCTGGTCAGCCTCGATCCGCTGACCGACCAGCGCGAGCGGGAGTATGCGTTTCTCGCCAGCGACGACTTTTCGCGCCTGCTCGACGCGAACAAAGTTACATTGAGCTGACGCTTCGGGTCGGCCGCCGGCGATTTGTCGCATACCGAAATTTAATCCGGGCGGCACTATTCGCGACACAAAGCGTCACTACATCTCCCAGGCGCTGCCGAAGCGCGCTTAGTGCAAGCCGGAGAACGCCATGACACCGCAGGAACGCCAGCTGGTTGACGATCTGTTCGACCGGCTCAGCAAGGTCGAAGCCGCGCCGCGCGACCGCGATGCGCTCGACGCTATCGCCGCAGGACAACGCCGCGCGCCCAATGCCCTTTATGCGCTGGTGCAGACCGTGTTGCTGCAGGACGAGGCGCTGAAGCGCGCCCATGACCGCATCACCGAACTGGAAGGCGGCGGCGCGCCCGAACAGGCGCCGCCCGGCGGCTTCCTCGATACCATGCGCGACGCGCTGTTTGGCCAGAACCAGCCCGCCCCGCGCGGCTCGGTCCCCAACGTCCCGCCCCCGAGCAGCCGCCCGGCCTGGAATACCGGGCAGGTGCTCGGCCAGCCACCCGCGCAGGGCGGCTATGGTCAGGGTCAGTACGGCCAGGCGCCAGGCTACGGTCAGGCCCCCGGCTACGCCCAGCCGCAGGCGCCCGCCGCCGCCGGAGGCGGTGGATCGTTCCTGGGCACTGCCGCAGCTGCTGCGGCCGGCATGGTCGGCGGCTCGCTGCTGCTCGGCAGCATCCGCTCCATGATGGGCGGTGCCGGCGGCCATCAGGGCTTTGGCGACAGCGCCAATGCCAGCGAGAGCCGGAGCCCGTGGAGTTCGGATTCGTCCGGCGGCAATCTGGCACGCGATGCCGGCGTCAATGACATCGGCTCATCCGGCCAGCGCGCCGGCGCCTTCGATCAGGCGCAGGCCGATGCCGACCAGGATCAGGACCAGGACCAGGACGATCACGACGATATGGACATGGATTCCGACGATTTCGGCGGCGACGACGACAGCAATTTCGCCTGACCCGGACGCGAACCAAAATGAAAACGGCCGCTCCAGGGAGCGGCCGTTTTGCTATCATGGTGAATGAATTCAGATCACGATGACCCGCGCGCCGACGTTGACCCGGCCGTAGAGGTCGATCACGTCCTCGTTGCGCATGCGGATGCAGCCGGACGAGACATTGGTGCCGATGGTCCACGGCTCGTTGGAGCCATGAATGCGGTACAGCGTCGACCCCAGATACATGGCCCGCGCGCCGAGCGGATTGGCGGGACCGCCTTCCATGTGCCGCGGCAGATCGGGACGACGCAGCAGCATTTCCGGCGGCGGCGTCCAGGCCGGCCATTCCTTCTTGGCGGTAATGGTCTTCACGCCCGACCAGGTAAAGCCGGGCTTGCCGACGCCGATGCCATAGCGCATCGCGCGGCCGTCGCCCTGCACCAGGAACAGGAATTTGTTGGGCGTATCGACGACGATGGTGCCGGGGCTCTCCTTGCCGGAATAAGCCACCAGTTGCGGCTCGTATTTCGGATCCATCGCCGGACGCGCCGGATCGATGGATTCATCCTGCTGCAACATGCCCTGCTGCTGCGGTAGTAGCGCGCGCTGCGGTTCATAGGCGCGCGGATAGGGCTGCTGTTCGGCGGACGGCTGTTGCTGGTAACGCCCGCTTTGCGGCGGCGCGTCGCTGAACAGGAATTCGATGAAGCCGCCGCCCATGCGCGGGCGCTCGGCGTAAGCGACCCGCTGCGGCGCGGGCTGCGACCGATCCGCATAAAGCACGGCGGGCTCGGCAAACGGCGCGGCAGCGTCGAGCGCGGCAGCCTGATGGAGTCCGGCGCCGAGACATGACGCACTGGCGAGAAATGCGACGGATAGTTTTCTGAACATCGACGTACTCTGCACTGTTTCGTCGTGGACGCGCCCTCGACCGAGGAGCGCCTTGCACGCCACGAGTTAGAATCAAAACCGCATCGGTTTGGTAAACGGAAACGGTATTTCGATTCACCACGTCGCAAGTTGAGCCTGTTCTGGATAGTAGCGTTTATTTTCGATGAACACGGATTGTGCATGGTTAACCGTTGATGAGCGCGTGATGAGCGGTGTTTGCAACACGACAATCCGCGTGAACCCGCCGTTAAACTGATCCGTGTACGACAAGGCATTGATTGAACGTTGGGGGACCTGATGTCTGTTCGTCGCAAGCGCTTTCGTATCGAAGAAGTCATTCTCGGTGGTACGCCGATGCCCGCCGAAATCGCTGGCGATACTATGCCCATGCACCGGGAGATCATGACGGAGCTGCGCGCGATCCGCGACCAGATGGGTCGACCTCATCAAGGCGAGAATGCAGTTACCAACCAGATCGGCGCGTCCACCGACGCCCAGGTCGCCGAGGCCCACGCCCTCCTCGAGACCTATCGCGCCCAGATCGAACAGTGCGAAAAGCTCAAGATCGAGCTCGACCTGATCCACGATGCCATTACCCGCACCAAGCAGGAGATTGCCGTTCTGCACGGCAAGAGCTTCGACGGCGAGGAAATGGCCAAGGTCAACGGCGAGCTCGGCGCGGTGGTCGGCGGCACCGAGGAAGCCACCCAGCAGATCCTGGAAGCGGCGGAAGCGATCGACAACGCCTCCACGGCCCTCAGCAAGATCACCTCACCCGACCAGCAGAAGCAGCTCACCGAGGAAATCCAGGAACGCGTTGTCTCGATTTTCGAGGCCTGCAACTTCCAGGATCTCACCGGCCAGCGCATCAGCAAGGTGATGACCACGATGAAGTTCATCGAGAACCACATCACGACCATGATGGACATCTGGGGCGGCGTCGACGCCATCCGCGCCCATGCGCCGCCGATTGTTGACGAGCGCGAGGGTGACGACCGCCTGCTCAATGGCCCGAAGCTCAACGGCGACGTCGGCCACGCCTCGCAGGACGATATCGACGCGCTGTTCGGCTAGGCCCACCCCTCATTCCGGGATAGCTCGCAGCTTCAGCGCTCACGTTCCCGAATGACCACAAAAAACGGCGCCTCCCACGGGAGGCGCCGTTTTCGTATCAGACCGGACGTAGCTCTTTAGGCCCGCGGTGCGCAGCGGACGTACACCATGTTTCCGTAGCGAACCGCGGCATCCTTGTCGATGAAGCGCGTCACCAGAACCCGACCGTCAAAAGAGACGATCTCGCGGTCCTTTTCGCCGCCCGCCGGGCCGGCCGGGCCGATATAGTTCTTGCCGCTCGGGCTGCCTTTCAGGCGCAATTCCTGGGGCGTCGCCTCGTCGGCGAGATGCATGATCACCCCGCCGGAGGTGCCGGCGCCGATGATATAGGGCTGCTTGCACTGGCCGCGCGCGGCATTCTCGGTGCGGGTGCGATCCGCCGGGTTCATGTAGGACGCCAGACCCCAGCGGCCGACCAGCTCGTCGGCGCGGATCGAGGCCGGCATCTCGGGCGCCGGCGGCGGCTCCTGGGCAACCTCGGGCTGCGACGTGCCGAAGCCGCCGAGTCCACCGAAAGAGCTGCACGCGCCCAAAGACATGGCCAGCATCGAGGCGACCCCCAAATTGGCAATTGCGCGCGCGTTGCGTGACCTGATCATAGCATCCCCGTAAAAATATCGATTGTTGCTGACTGCGCCCGTCCGCAGCCCAGCACGAACACCGGCGGAGCAATGACGCTATCAACTACGCCTTTGCACCGATATGGTTTCCAAATCATCCTATATTGGCCTCACCAAGGCCTTAAGCCCTTGCTTGACAGGATCGGTATCTCGCCATATTTCCGGAGCACTTCTTTAGCACTCTTGAAGCGCGATTGCTAAGGGCGCGGACCGATCGACCCAAACGCGGCCAAATCGTCCGGCCCTGGCCCATATGACAGCGATTCACCCGTCAGCCTAGCCAAAGGAACATCCATGTCGAAGATCAAATTCCGTCCGCTGCACGACCGCGTCGTGGTCAAGCGCATTCTCGCCGAGGAAAAGACCAAGGGCGGCATCATCATCCCGGATAGCGCCAAGGAAAAGCCCCAGGAGGGCGAGGTGGTTGCGGTCGGCCCCGGTGGCCGTGACGAGGCCGGCAAGCTGCTGCCGATCGACATCAAGACCGGCGACAAGGTGCTGTTCGGCAAGTGGTCCGGCACCGAGATCAAGCTCGACGGCGAAGAGCTGCTGATCATGAAGGAATCCGACATCATGGGCGTGCTGGCGTAAGCACTGGCGTCGCATACCACTAGGACTGTCACCACCCGCGAAAGCGGGTGGCCCAGTAGACGCGGTCGCCGGTGATTGAATCGCCAGGCCGGCATGTACTGGATCGCCCGTTCCTAGCGCGCAATTGCGCGCACGGCCGGGCGACGACAACCGGAATTCGTTTTTCCAAGTTTCTCTTTCAGGAGCACCCAACATGGCTGCCAAAGACGTCAAGTTTTCCGGAGACGCGCGCGATCGCATGCTGCGCGGCGTCGACATCCTCGCCAACGCAGTGAAGGTCACCCTCGGTCCCAAGGGCCGCAACGTGGTGATCGAGAAGAGCTTCGGCGCTCCGCGCATCACCAAGGACGGCGTCACCGTCGCCAAGGAGATCGAGCTCGAGGACAAGTTCGAGAACATGGGCGCGCAGATGCTGCGCGAGGTCGCCTCCAAGACCAACGACACCGCCGGCGACGGCACCACCACCGCCACCGTGCTGGCCCAGGCCATCGTCCGTGAAGGCGCCAAGTCGGTTGCCGCCGGCATGAACCCGATGGACCTCAAGCGCGGCATCGACATCGCCGTCGCCGCCGTCATCAAGGACATCACCAAGCGTGCCAAGCCGGTCGCCTCCTCGGCCGAGGTTGCCCAGGTCGGCACCATCTCCGCCAACGGCGACGCCACCATCGGCAAGATGATCGCCCAGGCGATGCAGAAGGTCGGCAACGAAGGCGTCATCACCGTCGAAGAGAACAAGTCGCTCGAAACCGAAGTCGATATCGTCGAGGGCATGAAGTTCGATCGCGGCTATCTGTCACCCTACTTCGTCACCAATGCCGAGAAGATGACCGCCGAACTCGAGGATGCCTACATCCTGCTTTACGAGAAGAAGGTGTCCGGCCTGCAGGCCATGCTGCCGGTGCTCGAAGCCGTTGTGCAGAGCGGCAAGCCGCTCTTGATCATCGCCGAGGACGTTGAAGGCGAAGCGCTCGCCACCCTCGTCGTCAACCGTCTGCGTGGCGGCCTCAAGGTTGCCGCCGTCAAGGCGCCGGGCTTCGGTGATCGCCGCAAGGCAATGCTGGAAGACATCGCGATCCTGACCGGCGGTCAGCTGATCTCGGAAGACCTCGGCATGAAACTGGAGAGCGTCACGCTCGCCATGCTCGGCCGCGCCAAGAAGGTGGTGATCGACAAGGAGAACACCACCGTCGTCAACGGCGCCGGCAAGAAGCCCGCCATCGAGGCGCGCGTCAACCAGATCAAGGCGCAGATCGAGGAAACCACCTCGGACTACGACCGCGAGAAGCTTCAGGAGCGTCTGGCCAAGCTGGCCGGCGGCGTCGCGATCATTCGCGTCGGCGGCGCCACCGAAGTCGAAGTGAAGGAAAAGAAGGACCGCGTTGACGACGCGCTCAACGCGACCCGCGCGGCCGTTCAGGAAGGCATCGTGCCGGGCGGCGGCACCGCGCTGCTGCGCGCCAAGAAGGCCGTCGGCCGCATCCAGAACGACAATCCCGACGTCCAGGCCGGCATCAATATCGTGCTGAAGGCGCTGGAAGCCCCGATCCGCCAGATCGCCGAGAATGCCGGCGTGGAAGGCTCGATCGTGGTCGGCAAGATCCTCGAGAACAAGTCCGAGACCTTCGGTTTCGACGCTCAGACCGAGGAATATGTCGACATGGTCGCCAAGGGCATCATCGACCCCGCCAAGGTGGTTCGTACCGCACTGCAGGACGCGGCCTCCGTCGCCGGCCTGCTGGTGACCACCGAAGCCATGGTCGCCGACATTCCGAAGGAAGCCGCGCCGGCAATGCCGGGCGGTGGCGGCGGTATGGGTGGCATGGGCGGAATGGGTGGCATGGGCTTCTGAGCCCGACCGTTCAACCCGAGCGTTCAATATCGAAGGCCGCCCCTCCGGGCGGCCTTCTTTTGCGGGGAACGCAAGGTTGTCGAAGCTCTTTTGTTGTCGCCCCGGTTCTGATTCAATCCGGCGACAAAAAGCTCTAGGGTGGAATCATTGCCCTGTTCGAGGAATTTGAAATGCGCGCGCTTCGTTTTTGCCTGACCGGTCTTGCTGCGGCCTCAACCGTGCTGGCGCTGGGACCTGCCTCCGCCCAGATGAAGCTTGCGCCCAAGAGCGCCGCGCCGGCCAACGAGGCCCGCTACTTCACCTCGATTGACGGTTTGATGGACGGCAATGCCGACGTCATCCTCAAGGAAATCCGCCAGGGCAAGACCGTCACATCGGCGACGCTCGACGTCTGCTATCCCGCCGAAAAGGGTTCCGAGCGCAAGGACCGCTTCGTCGCCAACCTCGCCGTGAGCGGCCAGACCCTGACCGGCACCGCCCAGACCCAGGTCGACAAGCTGCCGGTCTCCGTCAAGCTGACGCGCAAGCCCACCGGCGAGAATTTCGAATTCAAGGGCCAGATCTCCGTGGGCCAGACCACCAACAACGTGGTCTCATCCGACAATTCCGACCAGAGCGAAAAGGAATTCCAGGACAACCAGGCCGTCGACGACAACATCACCGCGTCGCCGAAGGATTTCACCGAAGTCTCTCCCGAAGCGGTTGCGGTCAAGATCAAGCTGGAGGCGGCGCTGGATTTCGTCCGCACGCTGAAGGGGCAGAATGTCGAGGTGTCGCTCGGCAGCCTCAGCGTCGCCTGCGACGCCTTGCGCGCCGGCGAGCAGGTAATCACGCTCAATATCGATCCGGAGCGCGCGGCGGCCTTCGTGGCCAAGGCAAAGACCTATCCCGGCGTGGTCAACGCCGGCTGGACCACCGGCGCGGTCGATCTGGAACGCACTATCCGCTTCGCCGCCGCCGAGTGGCGCGACGGCGACAGACTGAACCGTGACAAGATTGCGACGACGATCGCCAACGTGCTGGCCAAGTCCCTGTCGGCCAAACTGACGGCGTCGAAATGGAGCGACGAGACAGGAAAATTGAAGCTGACCTTCAAGCGGCCGAGCCAACTGATGCCGGGGCTTGAGCTGACCGAGACGCTGGAGATCAACGCCCTCGCCGCCGCCGACCGGCCGGGCGCGTCCGACCGGTTGATGCTGTGGGTCGGGGCTCCAGCGGTATCCACCGCGGATGAGGCCGCGGGTGCCAAACTTAACCTCGCCGACGCCACCGGCGGCGAGGAGGAAAGCGACCCGCGCGACGACAACGGCGCGATCGCAGCCCTCGCCGCGGAGTTCAAGGCTCAGCGCTGGAACGCCGACAATTCGAACTGGAAGTAGCCGCCATCGCAGGAACGAACCGCTGATGGCGCGCTATGATGTGGTGGTGATCGGCGCAGGCCTCGGCGGCCTGGCCGCGGGGGCGATTCTGGCCCGCAATGGCCGCAAGGTGCTGGTCATCGAGCGCAGCAATTCGGTGGGTGGCGCGGCATCGAGCTACAAGGTCGGCGACCTGTTCGTCGAAGGCTCGCTGCACGAGACCAGCGACCCGCGCGAGATCGGCGATCCCAAGCACGGACCGCTGACCCGGGCCGGTGTGCTCGACGCCATCACCTGGACACCCGGCGGCGATCTCTACGAGGCACGCGGCGGACCGCTCGACGCGCCATTGTCGGTGCCGGCAAATTTCGACGACGCCTGCGCCGCGCTGACGCGGCGTTTTCCCGAGGCCCGCGACGGCATTGCGAAGATCCTGGACGACATCGCGCAGATCGTCGCCGGCGCAGCACCGCCCGCCTCCGACGCCTCACTGTCGCTGCAGCAGAAGCTCGATGCCGTGTTCGGCGACAACGAGGCCGTCAAATGTGCCCTGGCCGCCAATCTCGCCTACTACCATGACGACCCCGCCACCTTGTCCTGGCAATGGTTCGCAGCCGCCCAGGGCAGCCTGTTGCGCAACGGCGCCTGCTACGTGAAAGGCGGCTCGCAGCGGCTGTCGAGCGCGCTGGCGCGCGCCATCAAGACCGCCGGCAACGATGCGCTGCTGCGCCGGACCGTGACTGCCATCGCGCCCGGCCCGGACGGCATGCAAATGGTGACGCACAGCGCCAAAGACGGCAGCGATCCGCAGACCGTCACGACGCCATGCATCATCAGCAACGCCGCACCGGAAACCCTCGCCGCACTGCTGCCGCCGGCTGCCGCGCAGACCTTGCGCGCGCACTACGAGGCGGAGACACCGTCGATATCGCTGTTCGCGCTAACGCTCGGCCTGTCGCGGCCGCCAGGCGAGTTCGGCCTGCACGGCTACTCGACCCAGCTGCTGCCGCCGTGGCTGACGCGGCTGTCGGACTATGCCAAGGGAACGACGCTGATGGCCGCCGAGCCCAGCGAGCACATGCCGCCGCTGGCCATCGTCGATTATGCGGCCATCGACGCCGGCGTGCCGGCGCCGCCGTTTGTGCTGTCGATCTTCGGGCCGGACCTGCTGTCGAACTGGGATCCGTCCGACATGGAACGTTACCGCGCCAAGCGCGGGCGATGGCAAGCCGCCATCATCGCCTATCTCGATCTCGCATTATCCGGGTCTGGCGGACGCCGTCACCGCGACCTCCTTCAATACCGCGCTGTCGGTGCGGCAATATCTCAACGCGCCGCACGGCGCGGTCTATGGCTTCGCGCCGACCCCGGGCGCGCCGGTGCGCTCGCCGCGGACGCCATTGCCGGGGATCTATCTGGCGTCAGCCTATGCCGGTTTCGGCGGCTACACCGGCGTGATCCAGAGCGCAGTGGCGTGTGCGGACATGATTCTGGCAGATCGGTAGCGGACGCGTGCTTCTCAGTTGGTATTGAGCCGGAACCGCAGCGGCTTCGGTCCGATGAAGGTGATCGCATCGCCCTGCCGCTTCCAGTTGGTGGCCTCACCCAGCGCCGCCAGCAATTCGTCATCGAGTTGCGCACGCGCCGGTGGACAGTTGCGTGCGTCCATGGCGCCGGCGACGAAGACAACGGTGTCGCCGGCCACCGAGAACTGCCCCTTGCCACCCTTGCACCACAGTTCAACGAGGGTTTCGCCGGCATCGCCGATGTCGAGATTCGGCACCCGCTTCGACCCGGGCTGCGGGGCCGCGTCGAGACTCATCTGCAGGCCGAACGGAAACTCCTCGGCGGCCTGCGCCGGCAGGCCGACCAACAGCACCGAGACGGCGACTGCCGCGCGCCAACATGTCATGGCTGACATCATCTGAATCCCGATTTGACTGACCGATCCAACCCGGCGGGTTCTTACGTGACGCCCGCAACATTGGCCAGATCGGTTCGCGCACAAATCGGGCGAAAAGAGGAAGCGCGCTGCTTCACCTCCCCCAACGGGAGAGGTGAAGCAATATGCTGGTTGCCGGAGTGGTCTACTTCAGGACCATCGCCGTGAACGGATAGACATAGGCCTGCAGCATCACCACGCAGCCGACCAGACAGGCCAGCACGATGGAGTGCCAGAATACGTAGCGCAGGATGGTGCCCTCGTGGCCGTACCAGTTGGTCGCCGTCGATGCCACGACGATCGATTGCGCGTCGATCATCTTGCCCATCACGCCGCCCGACGAGTTCGCCGCCGCCATCAGGATGGGCGACAGGCCGAGTTGCTCCGAGGTGATCTTCTGCAGGTTGCCGAACAGCACGTTCGATGCGGTATCCGAGCCAGTCAGCGCGACACCGAGCCAGCCCAGCAGCGTTCCGAAGAACGGATACATCACGCCGGTCGCAGCAAAAGCGAGGCCGAGCGTGGCGTCGACGCCCGACAGCCGGGTCAGCGTGCCGATCGCCAGCATCGCCGAGATGGTGATCAGCGAGATCGCGCACAGCCTGATGGTGCGGCCGTAGGAGACGATCATCTTGGCGGGCGAATAGCCCATCAGGAACCCGGAGATGATGGCGGCGATCAGCATGCCCGTGCCGGTGAACGACAAATAGGTGAAGCCGAACACCGCGCCCTCGGGCGTCGGCTTGGGAGCGACCGGCGGCACCTTGTTGATCATGTTGTGCAGTTCCGGCACCGGATAGTTCCAGGTGAAGATCGAATTCGCCCAGGTCTTGAAGCCGCCATTGCCCCAGATCAGCATCACGATGCACACGATGATCCAAGGCATCAGCGCGCTCCACAGCTCGGCGGAGGTCAGCGGCGTCTTGTCCATCGGCTTCGGCGCCGTCATGGTGGCCGCGGATCTCGTCCTTGCCGCGCAGTGCCGGCGACAGCCACAGCACCTTCGGCTGCCAGACTTTCAGGAACAGGATCAGGCAGCCCATGGAGATCAGCGACGCACCGATGTCGACGATCCATGGGTTGATATAGTTCGAGATCACGAATTGCGGGATCGCGAAGGACAGGCCGGTGACCAGAATGGCCGGCCAGACATCCTTCATGCCCTTCCAGCCGGCGAATGCCCACACCACCCAGAACGGCACCAGCAGCGAGAACACCGGCAATTGCCGGCCGACCATGGCACCGAGAATGTAGGGATCGAGGCCGGTGACGGAAGCCAGGCCCTGGATCGGCGTGCCCAGCGCGCCGTAGGCAACCGGCGCGGTATTGGCGATCAGCGACAGGCCGGACGCCGCCAGCGGCGAGAAGCCGAGACCGATCAGCACCGAGCCGGTGATGGCCACCGGGGTGCCGAAGCCCGACGCGCCCTCGAAGAACGCACCGAAGGCGAAGGCAATCAGCAGCAACTGCAGCCGGCGGTCCTCGGTGACGCCGCCGATGGCGCGCTTGAGCAGGTCAAAGCGGCCGGTGGCCACCGTGATCTGGTAGAGGAAGATGACGTTCAGCACGATCCAGCCGATCGGGAAGAAGCCGGCCACCACGCCGAGCAGCGACGCGCGGATCGACATGCCCGCCGGCATGGTGAAGATGAAGATCGCGATGAGATTGGCCACTATCACGGCGATGATCGCGGCGAGATGCGCCTTGACCTTGCCGCTGGCGATCAGCACCAGCAACGTCACCACCGGGATCGCCGCGGCGATGGTCGATAGCACCTGACTGTTCAACGGATTGTAGACCTGATTCCACATCGCGGCTCTCCCCCACGCCCAATTGCCGATCCCGATCTGCGTGGTGGGTCAGGACAGCCTGGCGTGATCGCGGGAAGATCGCATTGCGTGATATGACGACCACTCGCCCCGGTCGCTCAGGTCACATCCAATGGGAAAGGCCCCCGCCCCTCGCCGTTACTGCCATGCTAGGGTCAATTACCTTTTGGTAACAAGACGACGCAGGCCATCAAAACTGCAACTTTAGTATAGACAGTCGAATTCTTTCCTATCCCGGGGCAGTTCGCGTCCCGATCCGGAGACCTATTTGTGAAGAACATTCGCGCGACACTGGCGACCGTTTGGCGGATCGCCATCCCTTACTTTCGCTCCGAGGACAAGTGGATGGCGCGCGGCCTGCTCGCCGCCGTCATCGTCATCGAACTGGCCGTGGTCGGATTGAACGTGCTGTTCAACCGCTGGAACAACGTGTTCTACAACGCGCTGCAGGAACGCAATCTCGACGTCTTCACCTACCAGCTCGGCTACTTCTCGGTCCTGGCGGCGATCTTCATCGCGCTCAAGGTGTACCAGCTCTATCTGAACCAGTGGCTGCAGATCCGCTGGCGGCGCTGGATGACCGAGCGCTATCTCGGCGGCTGGCTGTCGCACGGCAACCACTACCGCATGCAGCTGCAGGGCGACGCCGCCGACAACCCCGACCAGCGCATCGCCGAGGACACCCAGCTATTCGTCGACCGCACGCTGGCGCTCGGCGTCGGCCTGCTCAGTTCAGTGGTCACGCTGGCGTCGTTCGTGGTGATCCTCTGGGGGCTGTCGGATGCCGCGCCGTTGCACCTGTTCGGCCGCGAAATTCCGATTCCCGGCTATCTGGTCTGGGCCGCGCTGGTCTATGCGGCGATCGGCACCGCCCTCACCCACCTGATCGGCTCGCCGCTGGTCGGGCTGAATTTCCAGCAGCAGCAATATGAGGCGGACTTCCGCTTCAACCTGGTGCGCGCCCGCGAGAATGCCGAGCAGATTGCCTTGCTGCATGGCGAGCCGGTGGAGCGCATCCGCCTGTCGACGCGTTTCGCGCGCGTGGTGGAGAACTGGCTCGGCATCATGAGCCGCACCAAGAAGCTGACCGCCTTTACCGCCAGCTATTCGCAGATCTCGGTGATCTTTCCGTATGTGCTGATCGCGCCAGCCTACTTCGCCGAGAAGATCCAGCTCGGCGGCATGATGCAGACGGCATCGGCCTTCGGCAGCGTGCAGGACGCACTGTCGTTCTTCATCACCGCCTATCGCACGCTGGCCGAATGGCAGGCGGGCGTCGCGCGTCTCGACGGCTTCGAAGCCGCGATCGCCGGCGCCGAGGCGCTGACCACCAAGGCCGACATCATCCATGTGGCTCCCGCCGACAACGGCGCCATCGACCTCGATGACGTGAAGGTCGGCCTGCCCGACGGCACGCCGATGGTCAGCGCCGGGCGCTTCAGCTTCCGCCGCGGCGAGCGTACGCTGTTCACTGGACCCTCCGGCTCCGGCAAGTCGACCCTGTTCCGCGCCATCGCCGGCATCTGGCCGTTCGGCAGCGGACGCATCGCGATCCCCGCCCATGCCACCTTGATGATGCTGCCGCAGCGGCCGTATTTCCCGGTCGGCCTGCTGCAGGACGCGATCGCCTATCCCGCCGAAACCAGCCAGTTTGGCGCGCAGCGCATCGCCGATGCCGTGATCGCGGTCGGCCTGCCGGCGCTGGCGACGCGGCTTGACGAGGATGCGCACTGGAACCGGATGCTGTCGCTCGGCGAACAGCAGCGCCTCGGCGTTGCCCGCGCGCTGCTGCACCAGCCGCAATACCTGTTCCTAGACGAGGCCACCGCCTCGCTCGACGAACCCGCCGAGGCGGCGCTGTACAGCCTGATCGAGGATCGTCTGCCGAACACCACCATCGTCTCGATCGGGCATCGCAGCACGCTCGAGGCCTTCCACCGGCGCAACATCACCATGGCCCGGTCGGGCCACGGCTTCGCGTTGCAGGAGGCGCCTCAGCGGCCCGCCGATTGAGGCTCCGCCTCGCCGGAAGCACCGGCCTCGAAGCGCGCCAGCGTGATCTTGGCAAGCGCGTGATAGAGGCCCTCTTTGGTCACGAGTTGCGAGGCGGCGTTGGCGATCAGCGCCGCCGCCATCAGCGGGATCACCATGGCGTGGTCATTGGTCATCTCGGACGTGATGACGAAGGATGTGATCGGCGCGCGCACGACGCCGGTCAGATAGGAGACCATCCCGATCAGCACCAGCGCGCCGAGCGGCGCCTGGGGAAACAGCAGCGACAGATCCGACGCGATGCCGGCCCCGATGGCCAGCGACGGCGCGAAGATTCCGCCGGGAATGCCTGATATGGCCGACAGCAGCGTGGCGGCGAACTTCCATCCGCCGAAGCTGTAGTCGATTGCCCCCGAGCCATCGTGAATGATAGCGCGCGCCTGCTCATAGCCGGTGCCGAAAACATGCTCGTGGCTCATGAGCCCGCACAGCGCCACGCCGAGCCCGCATATGGCCGCGAACGCGACCGGATGCCGCTTGATCCAGCCGCCCGCCCGGCCGGGAATGCCAAGCGCAAAGCGGATCAAAACCCTGCTGAACAGCCCGCCCAGCATGCCGCACAGCACGGCACAAACCGGCACCGCGATCCACGCCATGCCCAGCGGCAGCGTCGCCGACGTGGTGCCGAAATATTGATAGTCCCCGACAATCGCCAGTGAGGTGAGGCCCGCGGCAATGATCGCCCCGATGATCAGTCCCGCTGTCCGCATTTCGAACGCGCGACTGAGTTCCTCGATGGCGAAGACGATTCCTGCAAGCGGCGTGTTGAACGCCGCCGCGACGCCGGCTGCAGAGCCGGCGAGGAGAAAGCCGGGCTGCCGGTAAGGCGCGAACCGGCCAAGCGCCGCCATGATGGCGCAGCCCACCTGGATGGTCGGGCCTTCGCGTCCGGTCGAGGCACCGCACAACAGCCCCAGCGTCATGACGATGACCTTGCCGAAGGCGACCCGGAGCGAAACCAGGGGGCCACGCTGCTCGTGCGGCAGCCGCAGCGCGGCAATCACCTGCGGCACGCCCGACCCTTGCGCATTCGGGAAAACGACGATCGCCAGCCACATGCAGACGGCGAAGCCGAGCGGCGTCACCAGCACGGCCCAGTAGCGGGAGTGGCCGAGCACCATGCCGAACGCCGCCTGCGCCTGATCTGCCAGATAGGCCATGGTGATGGCGGCAAGGCCGACGCAAAGGCCGCCGATGACGAACAGGACGTGCCGGGTCCAACGTTTGCGGGCGAGTCGGGAGCGAATGCTGAGATGGGTCAGGTAGCGACGTGTCTGCATGATGGCATGCTTCTGCAGGTCTCGTGCCGCGCCGCAATCGCAGCCCGCGGGCGCTTCACGCCATCTCGACAACGAAAAAGGGGCGGCAGATTGCTCTGCCGCCCCTTCGATCCGAAGAGAGGTGCTTACTTCAGGTTCGACATCGCGGTCAGGTCAGCCGACAGCTTGACGATGCCGGTGGCGCCGCACCAGTTGGACTCAAACCCGCCCGGATTGATGGCGGACTGGCTGGAAACACGCGTCGTGGTGGCGGTGTTGTCGCTGGTGAAAGCGTTGCAGGCGCCCTTCGAGAGGTCGGTGTCGGAGTAACGCAGGTCGAGGGTGAACACCTTGTAGGTGAAGCCGACGCCGACGTTCCAGGTGTTGTAGCTTGGCTCAGGAATGCCACCCGCGTAACGGGTGCCTGCACCGGTGCCGTAGAAGGCATCCGAAGTGCCCAGCCACTGGCGGCCGTACTCACCCGAGATGTACATGCCGATGCCGGTGGAGCCGAAGTAGGTGCTCGGCGCGGTGTACTTGCCGGTGACCGAAGCGTAGTTGCCCCAGGCGCCCAGGTTCAGGAAGTTCGGCGAATAGTACTCGTTGAAGCCGATAGCGAACTGGTCGTTGAGGGTGAAGTTAACCTTGGCGTAGCCTTCGTAGAAGCTCGCATCCTTCTTCGCGAAGTTGCCGTTGATCGGCAGACCGCCGGTCAGAGCATCCGCGAAGGACTGGTTGCTGCCGC
Source organism: Rhodopseudomonas sp. P2A-2r (assembly GCF_026015985.1). GTDB lineage: Bacteria > Pseudomonadota > Alphaproteobacteria > Rhizobiales > Xanthobacteraceae > Tardiphaga. The sequence goes on from NZ_CP110389.1 coordinate 5,498,083, forward strand.
AGAAAGCCTGCGACTGGTAGCACTGGCCACCCGGATATCCGTAGTACCAGAAGCCGAAGTCGAAGGCTGCGATGCCCCAGGTCGGGCGGATACCGAAGTAGCCGTCAAGCTCAGCCGCGGCGCGGTTCGCGAAGGAAATGCTCGATGCCGAGGTACCGACGTAGAGCTGCAGATCCTTGGTCACATTGTAGCGCGGCTCGAAGTAGGCCGTCACCGAAGGCTTGTGGTTCGACTGGGTGACGCCGCGGAACACGTAGTCGTTGGTGATGGAGCTGCCGAAAGCGATATCCCAAGGATCGAAAGCAACGATCGGGGGGCCTTCTTATACACTTTGGCCCCGAGATCAGCCGCCGAGGCCGAGCCCATACCGATCGCGAGCAAGGCTGCGACTGACACTATTGTTTTCTTCATGGTGGTCCCCATCACTTTAAAAGCCCAACTGTGCTGCAGTTCCAAGATCGCGGTAACCGACGCAGCGAATTCCTTAATGTGGCCCCAATCTGCGGCGGGATGCCGCGAGCGTGAAGTGAAAAAACAAGCAAGCGCCGACTTTTTAGGCATTCTCGGCTTTTGGGAAGATGTTGTTTAGAGGTGTTGCATAACGACAACAATTTGGACGGGTCCATTGGCTCAAAATACCACCCTAAAGGCGAATCCCACCGAGTCCGTCGCCCGAGCGCTGGCAATTCGATAGCGGGTCGGGGGTAGCAGGGAGCGCCATCGCTAAGCGCCTCCCCGAATCGGAAGGCCGCGAGATCAGGTATCGGGCTCCCCAAATACAAAAGACCGCGACGGGATCGTCGCGGCCTTCAATCACATGGGGCGGCTGCGGGTCTCGCGACCCGGAGGCTAGTTGGGCTCGCCGTGCGGCAGGTCCGAGGAGGACTCGACCGGAGCGCTGTCGCCGGTGGAGTGGCCCTCGATCGGGGAGGTCTCCGGCTCGGGTGCAGACCAGGTCGAGGTCTCGACCGGTGCAGTCACGGTAGGAGCTGCCGGCTTCGGCTTGCGAATACGCGGCTTCTTGGCAACCGGCGGCGGCGCTGCGACGACAGCAGCCGGCGGCGGCGCGACCGCCTTCTTGGCGGCCTTTTTCACGGGCGCCTTGACAGTCTTCTTGGCAGCTTTCTTTGCAGCTTTTTGGGGGCCGCCTTTTTCGCCGGCGCCTTGGCGGCCTTCTTCGGCGCCTTCTTGGCGGATTTCTTGACCGCCTTCTTCGCGGTCTTCTTCACCGATTTCTTCGCCGACTTCTTCGCCGACTTCTTGGCAGACTTCTTTGCCGCCTTCTTGGCGGCCTTCTTCGGCGACTTCTTGGAAGCCTTCTTCGCGACCTTAGCCGCGGTCAAAAGCTTCTTTTTGCCTTTCTTGTCCTTCTTGTCTTTTTTGGACTTCTTGTCTTTAGCCATCGTGTCCTCCTGTTGGCGGCGATCGAGATGGATCGACGTTCAAGTTGTCCGCGTCAGCGGGGGCAGCACGTCAGCTCAATCCTGGCCGTGGACCGCCCGTCGCCCAGTCGAGAAGCTCAATAGTGTGGACGACGGGGACCGCAGTCCCACCGGCGATCTGCACCATGCATCCGATGTTGCCCGCGGCAATCAAATCCGGCTTGACCATCGCGATGTTGGCGACCTTGCGATCGCGCAGCCTGCTCGCAATATCAGGCTGGAGAATGTTGTACGTTCCCGCCGATCCGCAACACAAATGGCTCTCCGGTATATCTTTCACCACGAATCCATTCTTGGAAAGCAATTCTTTCGGCGCTTGCGTGATTTTCTGGCCGTGCTGCAGCGAGCAGGCCGAGTGATAAGCGACGACAAGATTGCTTGAGGCCTGCGGCGCAGGCATTTCCATCGTGCTCACATACTCGGTGATATCCTTCGCCAGCGCCGAGACCTTTGCGGCCCGCTGAGCATAGTCGCGGTCCTCGCGCAGCATGAAGCCGTAGTCCTTGATGACCGTGCCGCAGCCCGACGTTGTCACAAGAATCGCATCGAGACCGCCGCGGTCGGCTTCGGCCAGCCACGCCGCGATGTTGCCGCGGGCGCGGGCCAGCGCATCGCCGTCGCGGCCGAGGTGGTGGGTCAGCGCGCCGCAGCATTGCTCGTCTTTGACCAGCACCACCTCGATGCCGTGCCGGGTCAGCAGGCTGATGGCCGCCTTGTTGATGCGCGGCGCCAGCACCTGCTGGGCGCAGCCCTGCAGCAGCGCCACCCGGCCGCGCCGCGGTCCGATCGCCGGGAACACGCTGCCGCCCGCCGGACCGGCAGCGGGAATGGCTGCCGGCGCCAGCGCCAGCATCGCCTTGAGACGGCTCAACAGATTGGGACTCGCCCGCTTCGCGCTGGACGGCAGCAACGCCCCCAACGGTCGCGCCAGCCGGGCCAGGTGCATGCTGGCACGGAACCAGCCGGGACGCGGAAGCACGAAGGCTAGCACCGCGCGCAGCAACCGTTCCGTGGGCGGCCTGACATAATCCCGCTCGATCCGGACCCGAGCCTGATCGACCAGGTGCATGTAGTTCACGCCCGACGGACAGGTGGTCATGCAGGCCAGGCACGACAGGCAGCGGTCGATATGCTTGACCACATCCTGCGTCGGCTTCTGCTCCTTCTCCAGCATCTCCTTGATCAGATAGATGCGGCCGCGCGGACTATCGAGTTCGTCGCCGAGCAGCACATAGGTCGGACAGGTCGCGGTGCAGAACCCGCAATGGACGCATTTGCGCAGGATCGTATCGGCTACCGCGAGATCGGGATCGGCGAGTTGCGCCAGAGAAAATTCGGTCTTCATGCCACCGGCCCTCGCGCCATCCGGCCGCGGTTGAGAATGTTGTTCGGATCGAAGCTTTGCCGCACCCGTTCGCCGAGCGCGGCAAGACCGGCCGGCTGCGGATGGAACACATCCACTGCCCGGCGCACCGCTTCGTCGGCGCGGATCAGCGTGGCATGGCCACCGGCGGCATCGACGAGCTTGCGCAGCGGCAAAGCCTGCGCGTCGGCCGAGGGCGGCAGCGCCGCCCAGATCAGCCCGCCGCCCCAGTCGTAGATCACCTCGCCCTGCGACCCCTTGGCCAGCGCCTGGCCCAGCGCGCCGCCGGAGGCCGGCGGACAGACGATCCGCCACACCGGCCACAGCGCCCGCGGGCCGCGGGCAGCGAACGGCGTGACGTCGCGGATATCCGCCCACAGTGCCGAAGAGGCTGCGCCCTCGACGACATCCGTCGGACCGAACGCGGCCAGCGCGGCGGCCAGCGACACCGCGCGATGCGCAACCGATGCGGTGATGCCCTCGAGCCGCAGCAACGTCACCGACTGGTCCGGCGCGGCGATGTCGCCGAGGGCGCCCTGCGTGGTGCGCAACGCCGAGCCCGGCAGATGCGCCGCGCCAGACACATCGAACGGCGATCCCAGCGCCGCGGTCATCGCCTTGTTGGCGGCAAGATCATCGAGCCCGCGCAGCACCAGCGTACGCTCGCTCTCGGCCCGCGGCATCACCTTCAGCGTCACCTCGGTCATCACGGCCAGCGTGCCCCATGAGCCCGCCAGCAGCTTGCACAGGTCATAGCCGGTGACGTTCTTCACCACGCGGCCGCCGGCCTTGAAACTGTCGCCGAAGCCGGACACCGCATGCGCCCCGAGCAGATGGTCGCGCGCCCCGCCGGCCTTGATACGCCGCGGCCCGGCAAGGCCGGCCGCGATCATGCCGCCGATGGTGCCGACATCCGGCGTGCCCAGCAGCTGCGCGGTGTTCACCGGCTCGAAGACGAATTGCTGGTTCCGCGAATCGATCAGCGACAGCACATCGGCCAGCGGCGCGCCGGCCTGCACGGTGATGATCAGCTCGTTCGGCTCGTAGGCGGTCACCGCATTGAGCGCCGACAGGTCGAGCACCGCATTGGTGGAAACCGGCTGGCCGATGCTGCGCTTGCTGCCATGGCCGACGATCTCCAGCGGCTGCCCGTCGCCGATCGCCGCCCGCACTGCCTGCTCGACGTCCTGCGCGTCGCGTATTTTCAGTATATCCACGGGTGATTTTTCTTTTGATATTTGAAAGCGAGGCGGAAGTGGCATCCCTCCCCCGTGTGCAGCAAAGCTGCGCGGGGTGGGGAGGGTCGGCCGAGCGAGACGATGCGGAGCATCGGCGAAGTGGAGGCCGGGGTGGGGGCAGACCACAAGCGCCATCGCCCGCGGCCGCCCCCACCCGACCGGCCTGACGGCCGGCCACCCTCCCCACCGCAAGGGCGGGGGAGGGAAAAGACAGGCCGGCGTCTTGCTGCTGTCTACTGTTCGCTTCATCCTCAAAACCGCGGCAGATCGGGAAATGCCAGCCGGCCGGCATGGACGTGCATGCGGCCGAGTTCGGCGCAGCGGTGCAAGGTCGGAAACACCTTGCCGGGGTTCAGCAGTCCCTGCGCGTCGAAGGCGCATTTCAGCCGCTGCTGCTGGTTGAGGTCGATCTCGCTGAACATCTCCGGCATCAGATCGCGCTTCTCGATGCCGACGCCGTGCTCGCCGGTGAGCACGCCGCCGACCTCGACGCAGAGCCGCAGGATATCCGCGCCGAAGTCCTCGGCGCACTGCAGCTCGCCGGGCTTGTTGGCGTCGTACAGGATCAGCGGGTGCAGGTTGCCGTCGCCGGCATGGAACACGTTGGCGACGCCGAGGCCGTATTTCGCCGACATCTCCTTCATCCGCCGCAGCACCAGCGGCAGCGCGGCGCGCGGGATGGTGCCGTCCATGCACAGATAGTCCGGCGAGATGCGGCCGACCGCCGGGAAGGCCGCCTTGCGGCCGGACCAGAACAGCAGCCGCTCGTCTTCGGAGGTCGAAATCTGGCAGGTGGTGGAGCCGCAGCCCAGGGCGATGGCCTCCACGCGCTTGATCAACTCGTCGACCTCGACGCCGGGGCCATCGAGCTCGATGATCAGCAGTGCCTCGACATCCAGCGGATAGCCGGCATGCACGAAGGCTTCGGCAGCGTGGATCGCAGGCTTGTCCATCATCTCCATGCCGCCGGGAATGATGCCGGCGGTGATGATGTCGGCCACGCATTTGCCGGCCTCCTCGACCTCGGCAAAACCGATCATCAGCGCGCGCGCCGTCTCCGGCCTCTGCAGGATGCGCACGGTGACCTCGGTGATGACGCCGAGCAGGCCTTCGGAGCCGGTGATGATGCCCATCAGGTCGTAGCCCGAGGTTTCGGCCGACTTGCCGCCGACCTTGATGATCTCGCCGTTCATCAGCACGATCTCGCAGCCGAGCAGGTTGTTGGTGGTCATGCCGTATTTCAGGCAGTGCACGCCGCCGGAATTCTCCGCCACATTGCCGCCGATCGAGCAGGCGATCTGCGACGACGGGTCCGGCGCGTAGTAGAAGCCGGCATGGGCGACGGCCTGGCTGAGCGCGAGGTTGGTGACGCCGGGCTCGGTGACCACGGCGCGGTTGTCGAAATCGATCTCGCGGATGCGTTTGAATTTTCCAAGCCCCAGCAGCACCGCATCGGCCAGCGGCAGCGCGCCGCCCGACAACGAAGTGCCCGATCCCCTCGGCACCACCTTGATGCTATTGTCGAAGCAATAGCGCAGCACGCGGGAAACCTGCTCCGTGGTGTCCGGCAGCACCACCACCATCGGCGGCTGGCGATAGGCCATCAGCCCGTCGGATTCGTAAGGAAGCATCTCGGCGGCGCTGGAGATCACGCCCTCGCCCGGCACGATCGCTCGCAGTGCAGCAATGATCGTGTCGCGGCGCGCCAGCACCGCCTGATCCGCTGCGGGCATCATGATGGTCATCTTGTTGTCGTCTCCCGCGCCGGCCTGCGCTTTTGCGCCTGCTCGTGCGGCGGAATCAAGCACGTCTGGGCAAGTTTGGGTAGATCGCCCGCCGGTCTTTGTTCCACCATCGTTGTGCTTTGCAAAGCGCCTCCCGCGTGCGACAAATCCGGACGGAAAGCCAACAGCAAGAAGAGCCATCCATGAAAAAATTCGTTCTGCGCAGCCTCGCCTTGATCGCCGTGTCCGCCACCACCGCATCCGTCGCGCTGGCGCAGGACGTCGCCGCCGGCAAGACGTCATTTGCCAAGTGCCTCGCCTGCCATGCCATCGGCGAAGGCGCGAAGAACAAGGTCGGTCCCGAGTTGAACGGCCTCGACGGTCGCAAGTCCGGAACCGCCGAGGGCTACAACTACACCGATGCCAACAAGAACTCCGGCATCACCTGGAACGAGGCCCAGTTCAAGGAATACATCAAGGACCCGAAGGCCAAGATCCCCGGCACCAAGATGGCCTTCGCCGGCATCAAGAAGGAAACCGAGGTCAACGACCTCTGGGCCTACGTCTCGCAATTCGACAAGGACGGCAAGATCAAGACGAAGTAACGCTGCTCTCCAACGCACGACAGCAGCCATGTTTTGTCCCCTCCCCTTGCGGGGGAGGGTGGCGCGAAGCGCCGGGAGAGGGGAGCTGCAAGCGACATCGCTTGCAGCTCCCCTCTCCTCGCCCCTCCCCCACAAGGGGGAGGGAGCACTACGGGCGTCGCCCGGATTACAATCAAATTGTCAGCTAAGCCCCGACCAGCATCTTGGCCGGCAACACAGCCTGCACCACCAGTCCGCGGGCGCGGGCGTCCATGACGCCGACCGCGCGCAGCGCCAGCAACGTCACCGTCTGCACCGCATCGCGCAGCTTGGCGGGATCTTCCAGATTGTCCGGCGCCAGCGGGCCGACCAGCGCCTCATGCAGCGCCCCGAGCAGCGCGGTGGCCGCGAGCGCGGTGTCCTGCGCCGGCAGATGGCCGGCGCGCACGGCGGCCGAGATGCGCAGCTCGATCTCGCCGGCAATCTCGCGACGGCTGGCCAGCCGCGATTCGGTGACATCAACCTCCACCGGTTCGGCGAGAATGCCCCAGGCCAGCTTGCGGTGCGACAGCACATGGACGGCGACGGTGGTCACCGCGGCGGCGAGCGCCGACGACGGCCCGGGTGCGGCGTCGGCGGCGCGGCGGATCGCCGCCAGTTCATCGCGCGACACGTCGGCAATCAGTTCGGAAATCAGGTCGGCCTTGGACGGAAAGTAGCGGTAGACGGTGCCGGCGGCGACGTTGGCGCGGATGGCGACCGGGGCGATCTGCACCGCCGCCATGCCGCCAGCGGCGCAGGTGTCACGCGCAGCTGCCAGAATGGCACTGCGCCGCGCCGCTAGGCGCTTCACGACCTGATGGGTCCGGCGATAAACCATGCGCTTCATCCCTTCGCACGCGGTTCCGGGCCGACTGGCAATCCGGAGAAGACGCACGACTTCAACGTTTTGGGCGAGATCCCAGGGTCACTCGCAGGTAAGAACTGAACAACAATTCAGAGCTCCTGACAAGAGGTTTCCGCTGTGTCCGGTATGCAGCTTTTGTAAATCCGGGATTAGCCTCCGAAGCCGGCCGCGCGGGCGGCTGCGGCGACCGCCATGCCGGTGATCACGGCGAGGAAATCGTTGCGCCGGATGATGGTCACGACCATCGCGGCGAGGATGGCGAATACCACCACCGGCCCGCCGTTGACCGCCACCGGCAGCGCCGCGGCGACGATGATCGAGCCGGGAAGCGCATCGAGCATGCGGCGCACCCGCGGCGTCACGTTGACGTAGCCCATCAGCCAGTAGCCGCCGAGCCGCGACGCCACCGTCACCGCCGTCATGACGGCAAACGCAACCATGACATCGCTGCGCAAAAATCGTTCATGACGCGGCTCCGTGGGCCGGCGCCGGCTCGTCCATCAGCCCGGCGCTGATGCTGCCGCTCAGCGCGCCGGCGATGATGAACCACCAGCCGCCGGCCAGCCAGTGCACGACCAGCGCGACGACGCCGGACACCACCCAGGGGATGGCGCGGCGCGGCCCCTTCCAGGCCGGCACCAGCATCGCGGCGTAGAAGGCCGGCATCACCAGGTCGACGCCGTATTTGCGGGGATCGGTGAGCTGTTCGGCGAGCAGGAAACCGGGGATCGAAGACAGCAGCCAGACCAGATACAGCACGATGCCGCCGCCGACATAGAACCAGGCGTCGGCGCCGCCGTGCTCGCGGTAGCGCATCGCCGCCAGCCAGCCGCCATCGGTGACCAGCAGCATCGACGGATAGGCCTGCCACGCCGGCAGCGTGCCGAACCACGGCCGCAAGGTCGCGCTCATCAGCATGAAGCGGATGTTCACCGTCAGGGTCAGCAGCGCCAGCGTGGCGATCGAGGACGGCGTCAGGCGGTCGGGCCAGGACTGCACCGCAACAAACTGCGACAGCCCGCCATAGACCGTGGCCATCATCAACTCGACCTCGGCCAGCGAGAAATGCTTCTGCGCACATAGCGCGCCGAACGCCATGCCGAACGCCAGCGTGCCCGGCAGCATCGGCACGATGGCGACAATGCCCGGCATGATCGCCGCGGTGGACCAGTAGGCTGGCGTCTTGGGAATTCCGGTGTGGTGCATGGCATGATCCGCGTGGGATGCCATGACTGCGGGCAGAGCGCGGCGCCGTCAAGCCGTCGCCGCTCATGCGCGTTATGCGCGTTATGCGCGTTATGCGCGGGCGAAGTTTACCCGCGCTTCTCGTTCCCCCTCACTGCCAGCCCGGAACGCCCTTCATGTCGGGCAGATGATGCGCGATGCCCTTGTGGCAGTCGATGCAGGTCTTCTCGCCGGTGAACAGGAAGCGCTGGTGCGCCACCGAGGCGCGCGGCGACTGCTTGGTGATGTCCATCGAGGCCGCGCTGTGGCAGTTGCGGCATTCCAGGGAATCGTTGGCCTTGAAGCGGGCCCACTCGTGCAGCGCCAGTTCCAGCCGGTGTTCGCGGAACTTGTCGGGCGTATCGATCGAGCCGAACAGATGGCCCCAGACTTCCTTGGAAGCCTGCATCTTGCGCGCGATCTTGTCGGTCCAGTTGTGCGGCACGTGGCAGTCCGGGCAGCTGGCGCGCACGCCGGAGCGGTTGGAGAAGTGGATGGTCGACTTCAATTCGGAGAACACGTTGTCGCGCATCTCGTGGCAGCCGGTGCAGAATTTTTCGGTGTTGGTGATTTCCAGCGCGGTGTTGAAGCCGCCCCAGAAGATCACGCCGGCAACGAAGCCGGCGAGCACCAGCACGCCGAGCCCGAACACCGAACTCGGCCGTCGCAGCACGTTCCACAGATCGATCACGAACCCCCAGGTCCGTGCCGGCCATGCGCGGCGCGGCGGGGTGATATCGGTCATCGCTTGCCCCCGGGCGCGGCGCTCTTCTGCAGCAGCAGCGAGATCGATATCGACGAAATCATTGACGATCGGCGGCTTTGCCGTGCTCTGTGGCACGTGGCATTCGGTGCAGAAGAAGCGGCGCGGCGACACCGAGGCCAGGAACTGGCCATCGCGATCCATGAAGTGGGTGATGCTGACCATCGGCGCCTGCGACTCGCCGATTCGCGCGCGGGCGTGGCACGACAGGCACTTGTTGCCGTTGAGGTCGATCTGGTAACCCTCGGTGGTGTGCGGGATCACCGGCGGCTGTTCGGGATAGTTGCGCACTTCCTTGTCCGCCGAGTTGCGCAGCGGCAGCAGCGGCGGCGCTGCCCCTCCTCGTTGAGCGGCGTGGACCCGCGCAGCCCGGAACTGACGGTCTGCGCGACCAGCGACGTCGAGGCGGCGGCGAGGATGATCGCCAGCGCCAGGAATACAGGTTTTCCGATCATGTGCTTTGCACCCGCTCGATGCGCACCGCGCATTTCTTGTAGTCGGTCTGCAGCGAGATCGGATCGGTGGCGTCCAGCGTCACCTTGTTGATCAGCTGCGCTTCGTCGAACCACGGCACGAACACCACTCCGCGCGGCGGCTTGTTGCGACCGCGGGTCTCGACCCGGGTGCGGATGAAGCCGCGCCGCGACGACAGCTTGATCTCGTCGCCGCGCCGTAGCTTGGCTTCCAGCGCGTCGTCTGGATGCATGAAGCAGACAGCCTCCGGGAACGCCTTGTAGAGTTCGGGCACGCGCCGCGTCATGGTGCCGGAATGCCAGTGCTCGAGCACGCGGCCGGTCGACAGCCAGAACGGATAGTCGGCATCGGGGGATTCCGCCGGCGGCTCATAGGGCAGCGCGAAGATCCGCGCGCGGCCATCGGGGAAACCGTAGAACTCGATGTCCTTGCCTTGCTTGACGTAGGGGTCGAGCCCCTCGCGGAACCGCCACCGCGTTTCCTGGCCGTTGACCACCGGCCAGCGCAGCCCCCGCACCTGATGATAGGTGTCGAACGGCGCCAGGTCGTGGCCATGACCGCGACCGAAGCTGGCATATTCCTCGAACAGGCCCTTGTGGACGTAGAAGCCGAACGCCTTGGATTCGTCGTTGAGGTAGCCGGCCTCGATGTCGGTAACCGGGAATGCATCGACCTGGCCGTTCTTGTACAGCACGTCGTACATGGTCTTGCCGCGAACTTCCGGCTTCTTGGCGATCAACTCCTCCGGCCAGACTTCCTCGATCTTGAAGCGCTTGGAAAACTCCATCAGCTGCCACAGATCGGATTTCGACTCGCCCGGTGCCGACACCAGCTGGTGCCAGAAGTGGGTGCGCCGCTCGGCATTGCCGTAGGCGCCCTCTTTCTCCACCCACATGGCGGTGGGCAGGATCAGGTCGGCGGCCATGGCCGTGACCGACGGATAGGCGTCGGACACGACGATGAAGTTCTCCGGATTGCGATAACCCTGATACGTCTCTTCGTTGGAGTTGGCGCCGGCCTGCAGGTTGTTGTTGACCTGCACCCAGTAGGCGTTGAGCAGCCCGTCCTTGAGCATGCGGTTCTGCAGCACGGCGTGATAGCCGGGTTTGTCGGGGATGGTGCCTTCCGGCAGCTTCCAGATCTGCTCGGTCTTGTCGCGATGCGCCTTGTTGGTCACCACCATGTCGGCGGGCAGACGGTGCGAGAAGGTGCCGACCTCGCGCGCGGTACCGCACGCCGAGGGCTGGCCGGTCAGCGAGAACGGGCTGTTGCCGGGCTCGGAGATCTTTCCGGTCAAGAGGTGGATGTTGTAGATCAGGTTGTTGCACCAGACGCCGCGGGTGTGCTGGTTGAAGCCCATGGTCCAGAAGCTGACCACCTTGACCTTGGGGTCGGCGTAGAGCTCGGCCATCGCCTGCAGCCGGTTCAGCGGCACGCCGGACATTTCGGCGGCCTTCTCCAGCGTGAAGTCCGAAACGAACTTGACGTAATCGTCATAGCTCATGTCGGTGGAGTCATTGGCCTTGGTGCGGCCGGTGGCCTTCTTCTCGAGCGGATGTTCGGGCCGCAGGCCGTAGCCGATATCGGTCTGGCCGCGCTTGAACAGCGTGTGTTTGTCGACGAAATCCTTGTTGACGCGGCCGGTCTTGACGATGTGGTTGGCGATGGCGTTGAGCAGATAGAGATCGGTGTGCGGCTTGAACACCATGCCGATGTCGGCGAGATCGAACGAGCGATGCTCGAATGTCGACAGCACAGCGACCTTGACATGCGGCGCGCTGAGACGGCGGTCGGCCACCCGGGTCCACAGGATCGGATGCATCTCCGCCATGTTGGAGCCCCACAGCACGAAGGCGTCGGCGGCCTCGATATCGTCGTAGCAGCCCATCGGCTCGTCGATGCCGAAGGTGCGCATGAAGCCGACCGCGGCGGAGGCCATGCAGTGGCGCGCATTGGGATCGAGATTGTTGGAGCGGAAGCCGGCCTTCATCAGCTTCAACGCGGCGTAGCCTTCCCAGATCGTCCACTGGCCGGAGCCGAACATGCCAACACCGCTGGGGCCGCGCTTCTTCAGCGCCGCCTTGAACTTCTCCGCCATCACGTCGAAGGCTTCGTCCCACGACACCGGCGTGAACTCGCCGTTCTTGTCGTACTTGCCATTAGTCTTGCGCAGCATCGGCTGGGTCAGCCGGTCATGGCCGTACATGATCTTGGACAGGAAGTAGCCCTTGACGCAGTTGAGGCCGCGGTTGACCTCGGACTTGATGTCGCCATGGGTGGCGACCACGCGGTTTTCCTTGGTGGCCACCATGACGCTGCAGCCGGTGCCGCAGAAGCGGCACGGCGCCTTGTCCCATTTCAATTCGCTTTGCGACCGCTCGGTGGTGAGGTTGGCGGCCAGCGCCGGCGCTGCCATGCCGCCGGCCATCGCCGCCATGGCGGCGGCCTCGAGCTTGAGAACCTGGCGACGGTCGAGTTTCGGTGCGGTCATGACAATTCTCTCCAACGCCTAGGCGGCATCGATGGCGTGAAACACGAGCGAGGCCGAGTAGACGTCCGGCAGCAGCGCGATGGTGTTGAGGGTCGACCCGATCGCGCCCGCGTCGGGGACATCGATCACCACCACCAGCTTGCCCTTGGGATCGCGGCCGTGAATTTCGCAGCCGGCCAGAGCGAGGATGGCGGCCTCGACGGTTGCAAGATGCTCCGGTCGCGCCTGCACCAGAATGCTGGCAATCTCGCCGCCGGGCGGGGCGATGACGCGGTCCGGGTTAAGAAGGCGCCCCCTCATCAGGGAGCGGCGATCGATAACAGTTTGCTGCTTTTGCACGGACATATTCCTTGCTGTTAACGACTGCTAGTGGGCGGCCGGCGGGCCGGGCGGCCCGACGATCATCTGAAAAATCCAGACCGAGAGCCCGTAGCCGCCAACTGTCGCCACCGCGAGCGCCGGCATCAGCACCACGGTGAGAAATAGAAATGCGAAGACTTCCATGCGCCGACGGCGCACGTGTCCCGTGTCGCTGCCATTGGCGGACATGAGGGGCTCATTCGATGATGGGGGATTTGCCGGCATCAGGGTCGGCGCCTGATTGCCATCATAGATCATCGGCTCTGGCCGTTCTTGATCCACATCAAACACTTGCTGACAGCCGCCGCAGCTTTCCGATCTCCGCGGGACGACAGTTTGGTGACGTCATCCGACATCGCACCACAATATGCGAGAGCCGGTCGGGACATTTTCCCGATCGCGCCGGAAAAGTTTCCCGCATCGGCAGCGGTATTTTTGTTTGCGAAAACGGCGGCTCTCTCGCAGTCTTTGTCCAACTGACCAAGCAAAAAGGCAGGGCGGGGATGGGACGTTATTTTTCTGCGTGTCGCACGCATAACGGGGCGAATCCGACTCTCACACGGCTGGCGGGGGCCACCATTGCGTCAATCGGCCTGCTATGGCCCGCATCGTCACAGGCGCAGCAGACGCTGCCGACCATCGACGTGATCTCCAATACCCCGCTTCAGGGAACCGGCATCGACAAGGACAAGATCCCGTCGCTGACGTCGTCGGTCACATCAGAGGATTTCCAGCGCAGCTATTCGCAGAACATCACCGACACCCTGTTCCAGCGCATTCCCGGCGTCACTCTGTCGGATCCCAACGGCAACAGCGCCCAGCAGGCCGTCAGCTATCGCGGCTTCTCGGCCTCGCCGCTGCAGGGCACGCCGCAGGGCCTCGCCGTTTACATGAACGGCATGCGCATCAACGAATCCTTCGGCGACACGGTGAACTGGGACCTGATCCCCACCAATGCGATCTCGCGCGCCGACGTCTTCACCAACAACCCGGTGTTCGGCCTCAATGCGCTGGGCGGCGCCGTCAGCCTGCAGATGAAGAACGGCTTCACCTATCAGGGCTTCGAGGCCGAGGGCCAGGGTGGCTCCTACGGTCGCGGCCAGGGCGGCGTGCAGTATGGCGCGCAGAACGGCAACTGGAGCAGCTACTTTGCCGCGCAGGGCCTGACCGACGACGGCTGGCGGCAGAAGTCACCAGCGAAGCTCGGCCGCTTCTATGGCGACGTCGGCTGGCGTGACGATCGCGCCGAGTTCCATCTGTTCGGCGGCGTCTCCACCAGTTCATTCGGTGTTGCCGCAGCGACCCCGGTGGAAATGCTCGCCCGCAACTGGAGCTCGATCTACACCACGCCGCAGACCACCGACAACAAGATGGCCATGATCGGCATGAACGGCAAAGTCGCGGTCACCGACTCGTGGACCGTGCAGGGCAACCTCTACGGCCGCTTCTTCCGCCAGGACCATGTCGACGGCAACGACGGCAATGTCGAGCGCTGCAGCAATTCGTCATCCTATGCCGGTCGTTTGTGCCTGCAAGACGACGGCTTCCCGCGGCCTGTACCGTTCACCGGCGCCGCCGCCCTCGCCTTCCGCAACCAGTTTGTGATCCTCGACCAGAACAACCAGCCGATTCCCTGTCCGCCCGGCTCAGGCAATACCTGCGCGCCAGTGCCCTATGGCAGCATCGATCGGACCAAGACCAGCTCCGATACTTTTGGCGGCTCGCTGCAGGCCACCAACGATGACAAGCTGTTCGGCCACGGAAATCATTTTGTGGTCGGCGGCAGCATCGATCGCGGCAAGACGGCGTTCGACGCCACCTCGACGCTTGGCTACATCTATCCGGACCTCACGGTCGGGCTCAATCCGACGATCCCCGGCAACGGCTCGGTGATCCACACGCTCGGCAATGTCGGCTACACGCCGGTGAGCATCAACACCCGCAATACCTATTACGGCATCTACGCCACCGACACCTTCGACATCACCGATGCGCTCGCGGCCACCGCAGGCGCCCGCTACAACATCGCCGACATTTCGTTGCGCGACATGCTCGGCACCAGTCCCGACCTCAACACCGATGCGCGGTTCTCGCGCCTCAATCCCGTGGTCGGCCTCACCTACAAGATTGCGCCGTGGATGACCGCCTATGGCGGGTACTCGGAATCCAACCGCGCGCCGACGCCGCTCGAGCTCGGTTGCTCCAATCCCGACAAGCCATGCCTGCTGGAGAACTTCCTGGTCTCCGATCCGCCGCTCAAGCAGGTGGTCGGCCACACCTATGAGCTCGGACTGCGCGGCAACAGCGCACTGGCGGGCGGCATCTTCGAGTGGAAGGCCGGCCTGTTCCGTACCGACAGCGACGACGACATCATCACGCTGGCGAGCACCATCCAGGGCCGCGGCTACTACCAGAACGTCCCGCGCACCCGCCGCCAGGGCGTCGAGCTCTCGGCCGAATACAGGTCGAGCCAGTGGCTGGTCTATGCCGGCTACAGCTTCATCGACGCCACCTATCGCTTCAACGGCACGCTGGCCTCGCCCAACAATCCCTCCGCGGACGCAAACGGCAATATCTTCGTCACCTCCGGCAACCGCATCCCCGGCATTCCCCAGCACCAGTTCAAGGTCGGCGCGGAATATCTGGTGACGCCGCAGTGGAAGGTCGGCGCCGACATCGTCGCCGTGGGTCGCCGCTACTACGTCGGCGACGACGCCAACCAGAACCAGATGCTGCCATCCTATGCGGTGGTCAATCTCCACACCTCCTACGAGGTGACGAAGAACGTGACGCTGTTCGCGGTGGTCAACAACCTGTTCGACAGCAAGTACGCGCTGTTCGGCACCTATTTCGAATCGTCCGGCACCGCCAAGGCGGGGCTGCCGATCACCTTCACCGACCAGCGCACCGAAGTGCCGGGTGCACCGCTGGCGGTGTTCGGCGGCATCAGGGTGAAGCTGTGACGATGGGAAAACTGCCCCGCTGAATTCTCTCGGCACGCTGCTGCTCCCACGGCAGCGTGCCCGCTCTCCCCGGCAAGGGAGAGCCGTGGGTGAGGGGCGCGATCGACTGCCCAGCTCGCGCCCCCACCCATCGCTTCGCTGTCTTCACCCGGCCACCGCAGGGTGAAGAGATGCCGTCGGCACCATCGCCTCCACCGTCACGCCCTGCTCCGTCGAATTCACCGTCATGCTGCCGCCCAGCGCCAGCACGCGCTCGCGCATCCCGGTGAGGCCGAGGCCGAGCCGGTGATCCGATGGCAAGCCGGCGCCGTTGTCTTCCACCCGCACCAGCGCCGCTGTGCCGCCGGCCTCGTGCAGCGGTGCAATCGAAACGACAACGCGGGTCGCGCCGGCATGACGGAACACATTGGTCAGTGCCTCCTGCACCACGCGATAGACGGTCAGCTCGACCGCTTCGTCGGTGATATCGAGCGCCGGCGACAGTGCGATTTCGACGGCGACACCGGGATGGGCCTCGCGCCACAGCCGTGCCAGCGCTGCCAGCGCCTCGCTTAGGCCCAATTCGCTCAGCCCCGCCGGCCGCAGCCGGGCCAGCACCCGGCGGTTGGACTGCTGCAGCGCATTGACCTGTTCCAGCATGGCGCCGCCATGGCGGCGCAGCGCGGCGATGTCCGGCTGCGGCGCATCGGCCACCCGCGTCAGCGCGCTGCCATGCGCACGCAATGCAAACAGAGTGGGGCCGAACTCGTCGTGCAGTTCCCTGGCGATTTCCTTGCGCTCGACGTCCTGCAGCGAGACGATCCGCGCTGCCAGTCGCCGTTTGTCCTCCACGGCCCCACCGAGCGCCGCCGCCAGATGATTGAGCCGGTCGCCGATATCGGCGAGTTCCGGCGGGCCCAACGGCAGCACCCGCGTGTCGTAGCGACCCGCTTCGATGCCGGCCATCGCCGCTCCAAGCCCCTGGATCGGCTGAAGCGCGCGGCCGACGACCGTCATGGTGATCAGCAGCAGGATGGCGGCGATGGCCGAGCCGACCTCGATCTGCGTCACGATGCCGTCCCAGATCTCGGCGATCTCGTCGGTGGGATGCGACGCCACCACCAGCGTGCCCAGCGAACGCCCGTTGGCCGTCACCGGCACACGCACCATGCTCTGCTCGGGATGCACCAGTTGCACAAACCACGCCGGCGGCGCGGCGGCCTGCGTGGCGGAGCCCGCCGGCGGTGGCAGGTCCCTTGATGCTGCGGCGATCAGCGCGCCGCCTTCGCGGGTGATGCTGACATGGCGCAGCCGGCTGAGGTCGGCGAGGATGTCCGCCAGCTTCGCTTCGGGATCCGGCGTATCGTTGAGGCCCGCCACCAGCGTCTGAATGAATTCGCGCGCCAGCCGCACCACGCTCTGGTCCTCGGCCTGCACCCGCGGCGCTGCGTCGAGCACCAGCCGCGCCACGTTGACCGCCAGCCCGAGCACCAACACCAGCGCCAGCAGCATGTTCAGCCGCGCCCGCAATGACAGCCTTTGCCACATCGTTCCGCTCCTCGTTGCCGCACTGCACAATCAGGGAACGTTGACATGCAAAACCGGCAACCCTTAATTGATGTTACAATAAGTTGCCGGCGAGATACGACCCGGAGCAGTTGATGCGCGTGCTGATTGTCGATGACCACCTGATCGTCGCCTCCGGCTGCCGTGCGCTATTCGCTGGCGATCCCGACATCGAGGTGGTTGAGGCCAACGACGCCGAGAGCGGCGAGGCCGCCTTCGTCGCCGAGCAACCGGACATCTGTGTGCTCGACATCAACCTGCCGGGCGTGTCCGGATTCGAGTTGGCGCGCCGCATTCTGGCGCGCGCCGCGGGTGCGCGCATCATCATGTTCAGCATGAACGACGATCCCGTGTTCGCCGCGCGCGCCATCGAAGCCGGCGCCAAGGGCTATGTGTCCAAATCCGGCGAGCCGGACGATCTCATCGAGGCCATTCGCGTGGTCGGCCAAGGCGGCGTGTTCCTGACCCGCGCCACCGCCAGCAGCATCGCCTTCGCCGGACCCGGCCTCGCCGGCGGGCCGCTCGGCAAGCTGTCGGCACGCGAGATCGAGATCCTGCGCCTGCTTGCCGCCGGCAAGAGCCTGACCGAGATCGCCTGGCTGGTGCACGCGTCCTACAAGACCATCGCCAATACGTCGTCGCTGATGCGTCAGAAGCTCGGCGTGCGCAATTCCGCGGAACTGGTCCGCTTCGCCATCGACTGCCGGCTGGCATAGACGCGGGGCCTAGGATCCCGCGGACGGCTCTTGCGAGACCGCATCGGCAAACTTTCGCATCAGGCGCACCAGCTCGTCCAGCTCCTGCGTCTCCCAAGTCGCGAAGATGCCGCGACCGATCCGCTCGCGTGCGGCGTCGACAAGGCCGGTCATCGCCTTGCCCTTCGCGGTCGCCACCGCCTCGCGCACCCGGCGGTCCGCAACGCTTTCGCGGCGTTCCACCAGATCGAGGCTTTCAAGCTTCGCCACCTGGCGGCTGACCGTAGTGTAGTCGCGCCCGACCCGGTCAGACAGGTCGACCACGCCAATCGGTCCGAACCTTTCGATCAGGACCAGCAGCGGAAACAGCGCACGATCGAGCGGGATGCCCGCCTCCCGGATCAGCGCCTCGTCGCGTTGCGGCCGGTTCATCACGCTGACGATATCCAGCACCGCGCTGTGAATCTGCCGAAGCCGCTCACTTATATGTGTAGTTTGCACATTTTTTCTTGACGCCATCGCACTCCTCCTAATATGTGCATAATACACGCATTTACTGAGACTGGAAGGGAAACCACATGAAAGCAGTGATCGTCTCCAGGCATGGCGAACGGCCGGTCTATGGTGACTTCAGCGAGCCGCAGCCAGCTGCAGGCGAGAGCCGCATCGCGGTGAGCGCCGCCGCCATCAGTCAGTTGGTCAAGAGCCGGGCCTCCGGCCGGCACTACAGCTCCTCCGGGGAATTTCCGTTCGTGGTCGGCGTCGACGGCGTCGGACGGACTGACGATGGGCGCCGGGTTTATTTCGTTCTGCCGAAAGCCCCCAACGGCAGCATGGCCGAGCGAACCGTGGTGTCGTCGGCGCAATGCATCGCCCTGCCCGACGATCTTGACGACGTGACCGCCGCGGCGATCGCCAATCCCGGCATGTCGTCGTGGTCGCCTATACGGAGCGCGCAGCATTGCAGGCCGGCGAAACCGTGCTGGTCAACGGCGCGACCGGCACTGCGGGTCGCCTCGCCGTGCAGATCGCAAAACATCTCGGCGCCCGGCAGGTCATCGCCACCGGCCGCAATTCCGAAGCCCTGGAAGCGCTGCCGGCGCTTGGAGCCGATGTGATCATTCCGCTCGGGGACGACGAAGCGAATACGGAAAACGTCATCAAGGAGCAGTTCGCCGCAGGCGTCGATGTGGTGATCGACTATCTGTGGGGTCGCAGCGCCGAGCGCCTCCTGATCGCAGGCGCCAGGGCCGGACGGGATGCCGTGCCCATCCGTTTCGTCCAGGTCGGCGCCGCCAGCGGCACGGACATCACCCTGCCGGCTGCAGTATTGCGTTCCTCGGCCATCACGCTGATGGGCAGCGGCATCGGTAGCGTCCCCCTCGATCGCATGCTTCACGCCATCGACGCGCTGCTTCGCGCCACCGTGCAGGCCGGCTTTCAGATCCGGTCCACCCCTGTGCCGCTGTCGGATCTCGAACGCGCATGGGGCGATGACGACAGCACCCGACGCACCGTGTTCATTGCGGATGCGCCGACGTCATGATCAGTGCCGAGGGCTGCCCTGCCGGTTGCGCGGCGCGCTTCCGCCACGCCCCGCAGCGCGCCGCAATCAGGCCGGCCACCAGCAGCGTGGCGCCGAAGCCGGTGGGCGCGCCGAGCAGCGGATAGATCATCAGCAGCACCGCTGCGAGGCCCAGCACCGGCAGCTCATGGCGGGCAAAACCTTCGGCAAGGCCGACGCGCATCAGGAACGCCACGGCGATGGCCAGCACCATGACGT
Source organism: Rhodopseudomonas sp. P2A-2r (assembly GCF_026015985.1). Taxonomy (GTDB): domain Bacteria; phylum Pseudomonadota; class Alphaproteobacteria; order Rhizobiales; family Xanthobacteraceae; genus Tardiphaga. The sequence goes on from NZ_CP110389.1 coordinate 5,517,639, forward strand.
CGTAGAGAAACAGATAGGGCGTCACCAGCAGGGTGCCGGTGGCCAGCGCCGCGGCCTTGAGTTCATAGCGCACGCGGCTGCGCCACAGCACTACCAGCGTTGCCGCCACCGTCGCGGTCATGACCCACTGGAATGTCCAGCCGAGCGGCTCGCTGCCGCCGAAATAGCGCACCAGCGCAAAGATGCTCTGCATCTTGCCCCAAGGCGCCCGGCCCTCGGTGAGGAAGGCCTGCGAGAACATTGGCATCCACTTGAAGAAGGCCTGCCAGCTGTCGCTGCCGAAGGCGAGCCATGACACCAGAACCAGCGCGACCACGGTGACGCCGGCGCTGACGAAGGTGCGCCATTGCGCGGTGGCGATCAGCACCAGCGGGAACAGCAGGCCGTATTGCGGTTTGTAGCTGAGCAGCCCGAGGCAGATGCCGGCGAGAATCGGCCGTGTCGGCAGCAGCACCAGCATGCCGCCGATCAGCGATGCCGTGAGGAAACCGTTCTGCCCGACCAGCGTGTTGGTCATCACCACCGGGAACGCCAGCGCCAGCAAGAGACCGAACGGCCGCCCGACAATGGCGCGCATCGCCGCGAGATAGGGAATGAGACTGACAAGCGGCCAACTGACAAAAGCGAGGCCATAGGGCAGCAGCGCCAGCAGTTCGGCGACGAACAGGAACGGCGGCGGATAGTGCCAGGCGAAGTTGCCCTCATAGCTCTGGCCGAGCACCGCCACCTGCAACTGCTTCTGAACGCCCCAGTCCCAGGCCAGCGCCGGATGGCCGTCCAATGCCAGCCTGCCGGCCGACCAGACATTGACGAAATCGGTGGGCATACCGAGGCCCTGGTCGTCGAAGATCCAGCCGCGGCCGTAGAAGGCCGGGAAGAACACGACGTTGAGCACCGCCAGCACGAAGCAGACATTGAGCAGCACCGCGGGGATCGCGGGGCGGTCCCTCGGCGTCGACATCGTCAGCGGCGCGGCCATGCGCACTCCCCAGCGCGCCTCATGCGCGCCGGCAGAATGCCATCGCGGCGTTGCGGAAAACTTAAGGCCGGGCCAGCCCGGGCGCTGGCACCACTGCCCGGCCCCGCATCAGCGCCATATACAGCGCCGCCGCCAGCGTCGCGCCGATCAGCCAGCCCCAGTCGCCGATATTCGGCACCACCTTGTAGGCGCCGAGCAGCGCCAGGCCGATCGACACCACCGCGGAGCCGGCCAGCGCCTGCAGTGCCCGGACGTTCCAGCCGCTCGCGAAATACAGCGAGCCGTTCGGCGACATCGTATAGAGGTCGGCCAGCACCACCTGCTGCTTCTTCACCAGATAATAGTCGGCGATCATGATGCCGAACATCGGCCCCAGCGCCGCGCCGAAAATGCTGACGAAGATGGTGATGGCCTGCGGGCTGGAGACGAAGATCCATGGGCACACCAGCACCGACAGGATCGAGGTGATCAGGCCGCCGAGCTTGAAGTCGATCTTCTCCGGATAGAGGTTGGAAATGTCGTAGGCCGGCGACACGAAATTGGCGACGATGTTGATGCCCATGGTCGCCACGATGAAGGTGACCGAGCCGAGCGCCACCACCCAGGGATTACCGATCCGCTCGACGATGGCCACGGGATCCATGATCGCCTCGCCGAACACGTTGACCGTGCCGGCGGTGACGATCACCGTGATGATCGCGAACACGATGAAGTTCACCGGCAGCCCGAGGAAGTTGCCGACCTTCATCGACCTTTCGTCGCGGGCGAAGCGCGAGAAGTCGCCGAAGTTCAGCAGCAGCGCCGCGAAATACGCCACGATCAGCATCGCGGCATTGGCCATGTGGCCGATGGCCGACCCCTCGACGCGCGGGCTGAGCTGCAGCGACAGGCTGGACGTGCCGGTCTGTGCCAGAATCCAGATCGCCAGCGCGAACATCACGATGTAGACGACGGGTCCGCAGAAATCGATGAACTTCCTGATCGTCTCCATGCCGTTGAGAAAGATCAGCAGCTGGAACAGCCACATGAACAGGAAGCTGCCCCAGCCCAGCGGCGACAGGCCGACAAAACTGCCATGGGTCCAGATCTCGGCAGCGGGATAGAACGCCAGCACCAGAGCCTGCACCGCCTTGGAAGCGAAATAGGTCTGCACGCCGTACCAGACGATGCCGACAATGCCGCGCAGGCCGGCAGCGATGTTGGCGCCCATGACGCCGAACGACATCCGTGCCACCACCGGAAACGGCGTGCCGTATTTGAGCGACGGCCGCCCGATCAGGTTCATCAGGAAATAAACCGCGGTGATACCAACCACCATGGCGACTAGCACTTCCCAGCCGGTAAGGCCGAGGAAGAACAGGCTGGCCGCAAAGGTGTAGCCGCCGACCGAATGCACATCGGACATCCACATGGCGAAGATGCTGAACACGCCCCAGGTCCGCCCGGCGGGCGCCACCGGCGCCAGATCGTGATTGTAGAGCCGGGGATCGGCGCCTGGGATGACAATGACGGGCGACGGGTTCGAATGGGCTGACATCGGAATCTCCTGCGCTGCCGGAGGATCGACCTGATACTTTTGAAAAGCAAGACCCGCGCCAGAATTGATACCAGTCAGGCCAGCATCTCCGTGACCGGCCGGCGCAACGACGGCGGCATCGGCGGCCCATAGCCGAAGCGGACGATCAGGTCGGGCCGCGCGCCGGACGCCAGCAGCCCCGCAAGCCGCTGCCGCACCGACGCGACCTCGACCGCCTGGTTGAGGAACGCGTGGCTGATGCCGAGCGCGGTGGCCTGCAGGGCGAAGCGCTGATAGGCGCGCCCGCTCGCCAGCCAATGCGCCCCGTCGTCCCGCGCCGAGACGAAGATGGCGAGGCCCGCCGAACTGGCGATCTGGTCGCGACATTTTTTGTTCTCGGAGTCGGCGGACATCACCACGTCGAACAGCATTCGGCCGACCGGCGTCGGCAGTGCCGGATTGCCGGACGCCGCCACGAACAGCCCGTCTGCCGTGCGCAGCGCCTCGGCATAGCTAAAGCGTAGCCAGTGTTTCAGCTCGGCCATGAATACCGGGTCGTTCAACTGCCGGCTATTGCCATCGATGATCAGGCCCGCCACGGCATCGATGGCCGGCCGCTCGGTCAACAGCAGCAGCTTCACGCCCTCGCCGTTGCCGGCCGCGGCCAGCGCCCGCAGCGCATCCGCGGCAACCGCACGGCCGTCATACAAGGCGCGGCTGCATTGCCGCGTCATGATCGCCGCGGCCATCGGCGTGGTGACGGTGTCGCCGTCGCTGAGGTCGATGACCACGCGCTCGTCGCCCTGTGAATCGAATCGCGGCGTCGCCACGAGTCCGAACACCGGCGCCGCCTGCACGATGTTCTCCACCGCCGCGCCGAGGCTGGCATAGAGATGATGGTCGTCGGGATCGACCACCGGCGTGCGCCGCGCAAAGTCCGGCAGCACGGCGATCGTCGCCTCGCCGATCGCGAAGCGCCAGGCCTGGGTGTTGTGGCTGTTGGCGGCGAGCGTCGCGGCGCGCACCAACTCGGTCAGCGCGTTGCGACCGCGCAGCCTGCCGTCGAGCGGCCGGCGCAAGGCCGCGGCGGCAGCACGCCATTCGCCGATATCCTGCCGTGTCTCAAGTATCAGACCGCCGACGCCAGCCGCGACCACGCCGCCCGCCACGCCGCCGCCGATGAGAAGAGTCCTGCGATCCATGGCGCGCTCCGAAGTTGGTCGTCGTGACCCTAGGTGGTCATCGGCGCGGTGGTATTGATATCGCGCAAGCAGCCGGGTGTGCAGAGTCCGCTGCGCGGCCCAGCGTGACAAGATTTCCTCAACCTCACTGTTGACTATAGTCCTATTGTCACCTATAGTCTCCCCATCCTGCTCAACGAGGGGCGCTGTCATGAGGCGTCTTGAGAGTGGAGCCGGATGCGGTGTCCCGCGCGTGTGCCTCGCAAGCACGCCCCGGGAGGCTTGAGGTCACCGTCCGGGCCCACTACGGGGCTCTGCCGCTCTTTGCCGGCTGGACGTGGACAGTGACAAGGCGGGGAAAGCCCGCCGGAAGCTGCCCCGGAAGAACGGTCCCTCAGCCATAAACCCCGCGGTGGCGCGCCCGCAGGCGCGCCGCTCCCCTCATGTCTGGAGGGGAGATCTGCTCACACCTCGGACGCCTTGGGTGGGCGCCGCGAGAACGAGAGCACTTGGCTGTTTGACATTCGAATATGATCAGCGCGAAAGCGCCAAGATGCGTGTCCCGGACGCGCTGCAGCCTAGCGAAGCAAAGCTTCGCGCGGATGCGCAGCATCGCATGCTGCTGCGCAGATCCGGGACCGTCACGAACACCGTCGATTGGAATGGCCCCGGATCAGCGAAGCGATACTGGCGGCGATGCTGTCGCTTCGCCTGGCATCGCATCGCATCCGGGGCACGAGATCCAACCACAAAAAACGCGGCCTCGCGGCCGCGTTTTGCAATCCTCGATGCAGCAGGCTCAGGCCTGCGGCTGCGGCTCGAGACCGGTATCCGGACGCGGGCGCGGCTTGCCGGCGGGCGGCACTGCCGAGGTGCGCGGGCCGGTCGGCTCGAGCACCGACTCGCGGTTCGGCTTCTTGCCATTCAGCAGATCCGTAATCTCGTCGCCCGACAGCGTCTCGAACTCGAGCAGGCCCTTGGCGAGGGCTTCGAGATCGGCACGCTTCTCGGTCAGGATCTTGGTGGCCTCGTTGTAGCCCTCCTCGACCAGACGGCGGATCTCGCTGTCGATCTTCTGCACGGTGGCCTCGGAAGCATTCTGGGTGCGCGACACCGACATGCCGAGGAACACTTCGTCCTGGTTCTCGCCGTACGACACAGTGCCGAGTTCTTCCGACAGGCCCCAGCGCGTCACCATCATGCGGGCGAGGCGCGTGGCCTGCTCGATGTCGGACGACGCACCGGACGTCACCTTGTTGCGACCGAAGATCAGCTCTTCGGCAACCCGGCCGCCCATCATAATGGCGAGGCGCGAGGTCATCTGCTCCAGCGACATCGACAGCTTGTCGCGTTCCGGCAACTGCATCACCATGCCCAGCGCACGGCCGCGCGGAATGATGGTCGCCTTGTGGATCGGGTCGGTGGCGATGACGTTGAGGCCGACGATGGCGTGACCGCCCTCGTGATAGGCCGTCAGCATCTTCTCTTCCTCGGTCATGACCAGCGACTTGCGCTCGGCGCCCATCATCACCTTGTCCTTGGCCTCTTCGAACTCGCTCTGGGTCACCATGCGCTTGTTGCGGCGCGCGGCGGTGAGAGCGGCTTCGTTGACCAGGTTCATCAGGTCGGCGCCGGAGAAACCCGGGGTGCCGCGTGCGATGGTCTTGAGGTTGATATCCGGCGCCAGCGGCACCTTGCGGACATGGACCTTGAGGATCTGTTCGCGGCCGACGACGTCCGGGTTCGGCACCACGACCTGACGGTCGAAGCGGCCCGGGCGAAGCAAAGCGGGATCCAGCACGTCCGGACGGTTGGTCGCGGCGATCAGGATTACGCCTTCGTTGGCTTCGAAGCCGTCCATCTCCACCAGCAACTGGTTGAGGGTCTGCTCTCGCTCGTCGTTGCCGCCGCCGAGGCCGGCGCCGCGATGACGACCGACCGCATCGATTTCGTCGATGAAGATGATGCAAGGCGCGTTCTTCTTGGCCTGCTCGAACATGTCACGGACGCGGCTGGCGCCGACGCCGACGAACATTTCGACGAAGTCAGAACCTGAAATCGTGAAGAACGGCACGTTGGCCTCGCCGGCCACCGCGCGCGCAATCAGCGTCTTGCCGGTACCGGGAGGGCCGACCAACAGCACGCCGCGCGGAATGCGACCGCCGAGGCGCTGGTACTTGCCGGGGTCGCGGAGGAATTCGACGATTTCCTGCAGGTCCTGCTTGGCTTCGTCGACGCCGGCGACGTCTTCAAACGTCACGCGGCCGTGCGCCTCCGTCAGCATCTTGGCGCGCGACTTGCCAAAGCCCATCGCCTTGCCGGCACCGCCCTGCATCTGGCGGGACAGGAAGATCCACACGCCGATCAGCGCGATGAACGGCAGCCAGGACACCAGCAGCGAAACGAACCACGGCACGTTGTCGCCGGGCGGCTTGGCGGTGATCGAGACTTTGCCGTCATACAGGCGCTTCACCAGCGTCGGATCGGAGGGCGCGTAGGTCTGGAAGCTGGAGCCGTTGGTGAAGGTGCCGTGAATCTCTGGCCCCTGGATCACCACGTCGCGCACATGGTTCTGATCGACCTCGGTCAGCAGCTGCGAGAAGGTGATGTCCTGCGAGGCGGCGCGCTGACCAGGATTCTGGAAGAGCGTGAACAGCGCCAGCAGCAATAGAACGATGATGACCCAGAGGGCGAAATTGCGCAGATTCGCGTTCATTGAACTTCCTTCGTCGCCGCGCGGATCGCGGCCTTATTTCCCTTGGATCGGCTCAAGGGATCACCCTGGGTCGGTTGCATTACAATCTAGGTGCGGGACGACGCGATGCCAAGGGAACCATTCGGGACTATTTAGCGCATCCTAGCGCTATTCCAGTTCAAATGATGGCGTCTCGCCGGGGTTTTCCGCCGGTGGTTAAAGGATAGCGCTGCGGCTGCTCCGCCTTCACGTCCCAATCGGCCGGCGGCGCGGCGGCGCAGCCTCGATTCGCAGCAGGTCGCCGGTCAGGCTGACCAGCGCACCGGCCAGGGTCTGCTTGAGCCGGATACCTTTGGCACCGTCGCGACAGGCCTGGTCCAGCGCCAGCACCAGCGCCTCGGCCTTGCCGAGTTCGGCCGGGCCCTCATGGCCGGCCCGGTTGACCATGCGCAGCAGCAGCCGGAGCCGGATTTCCTCAGGGAGCGCGGCGAAGATCTTGGCGTCAACACCGGGCCGGGGATCGCTTTTCAGCGCCAGAAAGCGCTCTGCCCCGTCGACCAACACCTCCAGCGCGGCATTGGCCCGCGCCAACCGCGCCGCCAGCCGCGCCAGATTGCGCGAATCGAACCCCTCTTCGGCCAAACCGGGCATCAGCGCCCGCAGCCGCGGCCGGGTGAAATGGGTATCGCGGTTGGTGGGATCGTCGGCGAAATCGACCTTCGCCCTGGCCAGGGTGGCGATTAACCGCGCCTTGGCCACGTCGAGCAAGGGCCGCGCCAGCACCACGCCCCCGCGCTCCGATTCGCGCGCCATGGCGGCCAGGCCTGCAATACCGCTGCCACGCGCCATCCGCATCAGCAGCGTCTCAGCCTGGTCGTCGCGGGTATGCGCGGTAAGGATATGGGTCGCACCGCTCGCCCGTGCCGCCTTGGCCAACAGCCGGTAGCGGGCCTCGCGCGCCGCCGCCGGCAGGCCGGTTTCGGGCTTGGCGTCGGTCCAGCGCAGGGTCCGATGCGGCAGATCAAGACTGACGGCGAGCCGCTTGACGTCGCGGGCCTCGCGGGCGGCTTCCGGCCGCAGCCCGTGGTCGACCGTGACGGCGATCAGCGCCGGCCCGTTCTTGAGGGCGCGGCGCCAGCGCACCGCCAACCACATCAGCGCAATCGAATCGGGCCCGCCCGACACCGCAAGCACCAGCGCGGGCGCAGCCTTCCAGTCGGCAAACAGCTGCCTGGCATCCTGGGCCGAGATCGGAGAATCGTCGTCGTCGGACATGAGCGGAAGCCGGTTGCCGTCCCCCGACAGATCGGAGGTCTAGTCGCGCGCGTCAAGCTCTAGCACTTAACCCGCTTCTGCTCGCGGTCCACGGCCTGCTTTACACCCTGCGAGGCGCGCGGATATTTTCGCGTGACCTCGCCGAACGCGGCGCAGGCAGCTTCCTTTTCCTTGAGCGCCGCCAGCGACTGGCCGAGCCGCAGCAAGGCGTCCGGGGCCTTCGCCGAACTGCCAAACTTGGTGGTTACGCCCAGAAAGGACTCCGCGGCGTCGCGATACTTCTGGCGCTGAAAGAAGCTCTCGCCGAGCCAATATTGCGAATCCGCCAGCAGCGGGTCGCTCGGATATTTCTGGGCGAAGTTGCGCATCGTCTCTTCGGCCAGGGCATAGTCGCGGCGCTGCATGTAGCCGATGCCGAGGTCGAACTCGTCCTTCGGCGTGGCGCCGGGCGGCAAGGTCGTCAGACCGCCGGCGGCGGCACCGCCCGGGCTGGCGTTGCCGAGTTCAAGCGGCTCTCCAGCCCCGCGACCGTTGGGCATGGTGGCGGGGGCATTGGCGGTGACCGGCAACTGGCCGCCGCCGAGCGCACGCGGCGCGCCGGGCGCGGCCGGATTGGCATTGGGATCGAAGGCGTCGTTACGCCGCCCGCCCCGCTGCGGCGGCGCGGGATCCTGCACGATCGGCGCGGGTGCCGCGATCTGCGGCGGGTCATAGGTCGGCTGCTGTTGCGTCGGCTGCCGCGCCGGCGCCGGTTGCGCGGGCACCGCAGCCACGTTGGGCCGCGCATTGCCGGCCGGCGGCACGCCGGCCTGCAGCTGGCGGATCTGCTCTTCAAGCTGGCGGTTGCGGAACTGCAGTTCTTCGTTCTGCCCGGTGAGCTGACGCAGCTGGCTCTCGAGCCGCTGGACCTGGACCTCGGGGTCGACATCGTCGGACTGCTGCATCTGGGCGAAAGCGTGCGACGGAATCGCCAGCGCCGCGGACATCAGGACCACGCGCGCGAAAGTATGAAGAGGGGATGACATGTTTGCCTGACGAATTTTGCGCCAATCGAAAGCGCACCACATTGAGAGCTTCACTACGCCGAAAATGTGACTTTCGACAGGGGCAAGTTCTTTCACCCAAAACAAAACCGGCGCCTGCCCGAAGGCAGACGCCGGTGTGTTGATATCAATCGTTCGCTCAGGCGCCGGCGTTCAGCACGGTGACGGCACGGCGGTTCTGCGACCAGCACGAGATGTCGTTGCAGACCGCGACCGGACGCTCCTTGCCGTAGGAAATCGTCCGCATCCGGCTGGCATCGATCCCGCGCGAGGCGAGGAAGGTGCGGACCGACTGGGCGCGACGGGCGCCGAGCGCGATGTTGTATTCGCGGGTGCCGCGTTCGTCGGCATGGCCTTCGATGGTGAAGGAGTAGCGGTTGTAGCTCTGCAGCCACTGCGCCTGCTTCTCCAGCGTGGCAATCGCCTGCGGCGACAGTTCGGTCTGGTCGCTTTCGAAGAACACGCGATCGCCGACATTGACCACGAAGTCCTGCTGGCTTCCCGGCGTCGCGGCGTTAGCCATCGAACCGTCGGCCCCCAGCGGATTCTTGTTGGCGCAAGCGCCCATCGATAGCGCCACAGCCAGAACTGCAGCCAGTTTAAATCCCTGGAGGATTCGCATCTGATTTTTCATTCCGGAGCCTCCAACGCTCACGTTTTTTCCAACTGACAACCGGTCTACAGGGCGTTGGTTAAGCGAACGTTCCGTCAACCTTGATGAGGTGTTGCCAAACCCGATCAAATGCCACAGGTCGCCGAAAAGCAACGGCTTGGTTAATGCGGAGTAAATGTGGCGCGACGGTGAAGGAAAGCCGCCAAAGCCAGCCGTTCCGGCAGAACTTTTGCAGTCGCCGGGCAAACACCCCTTGCGGCAGGTAGCGGCGGCCGCCTCTGCGGTCAGGTCCGGGGGACGAGCGAGGGTCGCTCCATGGTCAGCAGCGGGACTTCACCGTGCCGATGGGCCCGATCGCTCATCCGCTCGAACAGCTTCCGGCGTTCGAAATAGGTGGAGCGCAGGAAGGGATAACGGGCAAAGACCTTGTCCCGCATGCTCGGGAACTCGATCGCCAGCAGCCCGATCTGCTTGGTCAGCCCCGGATAGTCGCGCAACGGCGCGATGCTGTGCATGAAGATCCGGCGGTAGAAAGGCTGATGTTCGGCGCGGACCGATGCAAGGCCAATATCGGCATGGAAGTAATCGCAGGCCACAAAAGCCAGCCGCAGCGTCATATAGGGAAGTTCGGGAAATCGATTGGCCGGAGCCGGCTCGGCGACGAAGCGGCTGGGATCGACGATGATCTTGCCCTGCGCGAGGGCCGGCTCCATGACTTCGGGAAAGACGCTGCGCGAAGGCGTGGTGGGATGTTCCGGCGATGCCACGCTGATACGCAGCGAGCTGGCCAGTACCCCTTCAAAGTAAACGCCAAAGATCCAGGAGTTCGGCAGATCGTCGTAGCGGTCGCTGATCTTGCACTCGCGGTTCGGCTCGATGGCGCCCTCTTTGAGATAGGCGCGATAGCGCAGGCGATAGATCTCGTCTTTTTCTTCCTCAGTTTCGGCCAGGCGGTAGTCGACGCGGTCGAGGAGTTCGATACCGCGCTCGACAGGCCGTGCTTGCTTGACTGTTTCTTGCGCGTTCATGAAGTGGCCTGACGCTGCCTGCTAACAGAGGTTCCAAAAGCTAGGGTAAACGTCTTCTTTACCGGAGCGCAAAGAACTACCTATGTTAAGGTTAACTAACCGTGAGGTTACAGCTCCGAGCAACATTTAATTTAGAAGCCAGTTCAGCCAGAAATTTGGAATGACATCCGTTCAGGGAAGCAATGACGCGACAAGACGCTTGTCGTGGACGGCATGGCGCCCGTGCGACGCGTCCAGCAGCTTACGGACGCTGGTAGCGGGTACGGGCCTGCTGAACAGGTATCCCTGAACTTCCGTGACCGTTCCGTCGGCGCTGATCAGTTCCAGCTGTTCGTTGGTCTCGACCCCTTCCACGACCACCGACATGCCGAGATCGGCGCTGAGGCGCGCGACCCCGCGCAGCAGAGTCAGCGGACGGTCGGTGTCGATCCCCTCAAGGAACGAGCGATCGATCTTCACCTTCTGCAGTGGGAAATTGTGCAGATAGCTGAGGCTCGAATAGCCGGTTCCGAAATCGTCGAGCGAGATCCGGCATCCGGCCGCATGGAGCTGGGACAGTGCGTCGTGCGTCCACTGCGTGTTGCGCAGCAGCGACGACTCGGTGATTTCGATCTCGAGGCGTTGCGCCGGCAGGCCGGACACTTCGAGGGCGTAGCGCACTTCGCTCAGGAAATCGCGCTGATGGAACTGCTGCGACGAGAAGTTCACCGCGACGCTGACCGCCTCTGGCCACTTCGTACATTCGATGCACGCCTTGCGCAGGATCCAGCGGCCGAGATCGACGATCAGGCCCATGTCCTCCGCCACCGGAATGATCTCGGTCGGGGACACCGTGCCGCGAACCGGATGATTCCAGCGCAGCAGTGCCTCGCAGGTGGAGATCCGGCCGGACTTGAGGTTCACAAGCGGCTGGTAGAACAGTTCGAACTCTTCGTTGGCCAGCGCCTTGCGCAGGTCGAGTTCAAGGACCCGCCGCGCCTCGACAGTCTGGGCCATTTCCTCACGGAAGAAGCAGAAGGTGCCGCGGCCGGACGCCTTGGCCCGATACAGCGCCATATCGGCATTCTTGAGCAGACCGTCGGCACCGACGCCGGGTTGGGTCAAGGCGATGCCGACGCTGGCGCCGATCTCGACCTGATGATGATCGACTTCGTAGCGTTCGCTCAGGCGTTCGACCATGCGGCGCGCCAGGTCCGCGGCATCGTGGTTGGCCTTGATGCCGCGCTGGAACACCACGAACTCGTCGCCGCCGAAGCGCGCGACGAAGTCGTCCGCCCGCAGCATTTCGCGAATCCGGTCGGCGACCATGCACAGCAATTTGTCGCCGCTGGGATGGCCAAGCGTGTCGTTGACCTGCTTGAACTGGTCGAGGTCGATGAACAGCAGTGCCGACAGCGAGGCGGAATCGGCGCCTTTGAGCATGCGCCCGATTTCATTGCGGAAACTGACACGGTTCGGCAGACCGGTGAGTTCGTCGAAGCGCGCCATGTGGCTGATGCGGGCTTCCGAGGTGCGCCGCTCGGTGATGTCTTCCACCAGCACCACGGTGCCGCCGCCGACCATCGGCTGGAATTTCCACGACAGCGCACGCTCGCAGTTTCGCGCGTGGTCGAGCGTGGTGATCTCGGCGGCCCGCGAATTTTCGATTTCAGAGATGATCGTCATGGCGCTGGCGGCAGACACCGTACCGACCTCGACGAAGGCGGCCACGACCTCGCGCAGCGAAGCTCCCGGCCTGACGAAGTCGGCACCGGCACTCATCATTTCATTGAGGCGATCGTTGATAACGGCCAGCTGGCCATCCGCCGCGAACATGCACAGGCCATGCGGCATGTTGTTCAACGCGGTATCGAATTGACCGGCGAGCGCCGCCTCGCGTTCCCTCGCCAGCCACGCGTTCAGGTAGATGCCGTTCAGGCTTGAGGTCAATTGTCTGATGGCGACGAAGAAGACGATGCTCAGCAAAGCCAGCGAAAAATGATAGGCCCCACCGATAAACATCAGCGAGACAATCAGCGGCCCGCATCCGAGCAGAACCTGCAGATGAAAAATGCGCGGCCGGCCAAAAGTGCGGCCTACACCTGCCGACATATAGGCGACCACCGTCGTCACGCACAGCATGTGTGCGGCCGGGCTGTCGACCCGCAGCAAGACCGTGCTGCTCCAGATGCCCAGCGCAACGCCATGCGCGAGCGCACCCCACAGATATCGTTTTTCCCAGACAGCCGCTTCGGTGGCCGTCAGCGCAGAACTCCGCTTTTGGTAACGGTACATCTGCAGCGCGCGCGCGGCCCCGACCATGACGAACAGAGGCACAGAGAGCCATACGACGGGATCGCCGGACATGACGGCGATGACCGCGCCAGCAATTGCCGGACCGAAAGCCCCCAGAATCATGGGCACGGGATTCATAAACAGCGAATCTACCAGTGCCGCATAGATTTTAGGCGGCATCTCCTGATCCATCATCGCGCTTTGGTCGGCAGATTGCATGGCGGAATGCGTCCATTTCAGCGCCTACAGGTACCGGATTCAGGTGAAGCCTTCCTGAGGGAACATCCTTAGCGAAACGTTGACGCCCGCACATAAAGTGCAAAATTGAACATGATTCCAGCGAGGTAGGCAAAGAATGCCGCACTCACCTGGCACTTCCGACGAGCCTCGTAAACGCTCTGTTTACGATAGCAGCGGCGACCAAGCCGGGTCCGACGCAAAACCCGGGGTCGGAACTTTGAGCTCGTTACGTCCGGAAACGTCCACAGTATAGAGCGACGGTCCGCCGTTGCCACCGAGATCGCGGAAAAACATGATGACGCGACCGTTCGGCGCAAAGGTCGGGCCTTCGTTGTGATAGCCCGAGGTGAGCAGTCGTTCGCCGGAGCCGTCGGGCTTCATGATGCCGATCGAGAATTGCCCACCGCCCTGCTTGGTGAAAGCGATGTAGTCGCCGCGCGGCGACCATACCGGCGTCGAATAACTGCCCTCGCCAAACGAGATGCGCTGCGCCGCGCCACCGCTCGCCGCCATCACGTAGATCTGCGGCTTGCCGCCGCGATCGGACTCGAAGCAGATCCTGCCACCGTCCGGTGCATAGGACGGCGACGTATCAATCGCAGGGGTATCGGTGAGGCGCGTGGTGGACTTGGAGCGCAGGTCCATCACGAACAGGTTGGAATTGCCGCCCTGTTGCATGCTCATGATGATGCGCTGGCCATCCGGCGAGAACCGGGGCGAGAACGACATGCCGGGGAAATTGCCGACGATCTCGCGCTGACCGGTCTCGATGTTGAACAGGTAGACCCGCGGATCGCCCTGGCCGAATTCCATATAGGTGATTTCCTGGGTCGACGGCGAGAACCGCGGCGTGAGCACCAGATCGGCGCCGCGCGTGAGATAGCGCACGTTGGCGCCGTCCTGGTCCATCAGCGCCAGACGCTTGACCCGGCGCTCCTTGGCCCCGGTCTCGTCGACGAACACCACGCGGCTGTCGAAGTAGCCCTTTTCGCCCGTCAGACGCTCATAGATCTGGTCCGAAATGATATGGGCGATACGGCGCCAGTATTCGGGCGAGGTGAAATACTGCTGGCCAGTGAGCTGCTGGCCGGTGCCCACATCCCACAGCCTGAACTCGGCTTTCAGCCGGCCATCGGGCTGGCGCGTCATGCGGCCGGTCACCAGCGCCTGGGCGTTGATCGTCTTCCAGTTCTGAAACTGCGGTGGCGCGTCGATGTTGGTCACCTTCTCGATGAAGGCTGCCGGATCGATCGGCGCGAACAGTCCGCTGCGCTTGAGGTTGTTGGTGATGACCTGCGCCACGCCGACGCCGACCTCGTTGTCGGCCGCGCTGCCCGCGACGAAGTTGGGAATCGCGATCGGCAACGGAGCGACTTCGCCACCGGTGACGGTCACGCGCGCCTGGCCGAAGGCGCGATGCGCGCCGCCAAGTATCAAACCGGTGGAAGCCATTCCGGACAGGAGCTGCCGGCGACTGATGCGATAGAGCGGATTGGTCGATGTATGATCGGACATATTTTTTGCTTTCAACTTACCGCGCCGCTACAGATCTTTGCTGTCAAAAACGGGGTAGAAAAACTTCCATTCTTCGAAAAATGCCGGCGGCAGCTTGTATGGCTGGCAAGCGATGATGGCGCGGGCACCGCTTTCCTGGAACACCCGCTGAAATGGCGTGGTAGCCGATCCCCGCATCACCGGCATGGATTCCAGCGTCCCATCCTGCTTCAGCTTGATGCTGAACTCGGCCTGAGCCAGTTGCGCGTCGAGACCGCCATACGGCTTCTTCCAGCAACGGTTCACCTGTTCCTTGAACATCGACCCCCACGTCGCCGAATTGTCCGCTGACTTGCCGTGTGCAAGTCCGAGGGCTGCATTGGAGTTCAGCGTCTCGCCGGTCGCCGCGGCGCGACTTGGGTCGCGCTTGTCGAGCAGGGCCGCGATCTTTGTTTGATCGAAGGTGCGTTCTGGCTTCTTCGCCTCCAACATGGCCTTTGCTTCGGCCTTGGCTTTCGCGTCAGCTTCAGACTTGGCCTTCGCTTCGGCCTTGGCCTTCGCTTCAGCCTTCGCCTTGGCTTGCGCATCCGCCTTGGCCTTGGCGTCGGCCTGGGCCTTCGCTTCAGCAGTTGCCTTGGCCTGCGCCAGAGCTTCAGCCTCGATCTTGGCCTCGGCCGCCGCATCGGCCTTTGCCTTGGAGTCTGCGGCAGCCTTGGCTTCCGCCTTGGCCGCAGCAGCAGCCTTCGCGGCCGCCTCGGCGGCCGTCTTGTCTTCCGTCTTCGGCTGTGGCGGCGGCGTGGTATCGGTCACCACCGGAGGCTTCTCGGTAATCTTGCCGACGGTGTCTTCGATGGGCTTGGCTTCGGCGACCTTCTCGACCAGCGGCTTGGTGACTTCCTTCTTGCCGCTCTTGATGCCGGCGGTCACCTTGGCCAGTTGGTCGGCGGAAATGATTTCGACCGGGAGGGATTCTTCCGGCGAGGTCTCGAACGCCTTGGACGAAAAAGACACGAGTCCCCAGCCCAGCACCAGCACGTGCAGGGCGGCGGACGCCACCAGTGTCTTGTCGACCTTCACGTTCAGGTCCCCTGCTCCACCTCGGTCACCAAAGCCAGCCGCTTGAAACCGGCCCCCGAAAGTTGCCCCATCACCTTGGCAACAGTTCCGTAATCCGCCTTTTTGTCCGCGCGCATGAATATACGTTCGTCGGTCCCGCCGCGGGCGTCGGTGATCGCCTTTAGTTTCGGCACCAGATCGGCCATCGACACCTCGGTGTCGTTGATGAAGATCTTGCCTGCGATATCCACCGACAGCTGCAGCGGCTGCTTGTCCTGCTCCAGGCTCTTGGCCTGGGTCTGCGGCAGGTCGAGCGGCACGCCGACGGTCAGCATCGGCGCCGACACCATGAAGATGATCAGCAGCACCAGCATGACATCGACCATCGGGGTGACGTTGATCTCGGCCATGACCGGCGCACGGCGGCGTCCGCGCCGTCCGCCGCCGCCTCCGCCGCCCATACTCATGCCCATGATCGGGTGCTCACTTTTTGATCCAAACCTTCGACATCAGGCGCGCTCGTCGATCTGGCGCGACAGGATGGCGGAGAACTCGTCGGCAAATCCCTCGAGGCGCTGTGCCTGCCGGTTCACCTCTGACGTGAATTTGTTGTAAAAAATAGTCGCCGGGATGGCGGCGATAAGGCCGACCGCGGTGGCAAACAGCGCTTCGGCGATGCCGGGCGCCACCACGGCCAGCGAGGTGTTCTTGGACGAAGCGATCGACTGGAAGCTCGACATGATGCCCCAGACGGTGCCGAACAGGCCGACGAAGGGGCCGGCCGAACCGACCGTCGCCAGTACCAGCAGCCGCCGCTCCAGCCGCTCGATCTCGCGCGAGATCGACACGTTCATCACCTTGTCGATGCGCATCTGCAAACCGGTGAAGGAGCGCGCCTGGCTTTCGAACGAGCGCTTCCACTCGCGCATGGCCGCCACGAAACACGCCGCCATCGATTGCGTCGGCTTGGCCGACAGCGCGCGATACAGATCCTCGATGGACTCACCGGACCAGAATGCCTGTTCGAAACGGTCCATCGCCTTCTTGGTACGGGCGTAGAGGAACATCTTGTCGATGGCGATGGCCCAGACCCAGACCGAACAGCCGAGCAGGCCCAGCATGACGGCCTTGACGATCCAGTGCGCCTGAAAGAACAGCGAGATCAACGATACGTCGGAAGACGCCAGCGGAAGCGCTGACTGCGCTACATCGGCCGGATTCATAGGCGGTATCCTCTCAACGCAAAAATCCCAAATGGTTCGCGGCGGAGGAGCCCGCTGCGGATTCCGCGGCCACGCACCGCGCGCGGCGTAAACGCCAGCGCCAAGCCCTGTTGTGTCGCATGGAAGGCTCGTCCAAAGCCGGGGCTTGCTTTGCCTGCCAAGATGTCAAAACGAGGGCTCCAGCGTGTCTGGCCGCCCCTTACCAGACGCTGATCGTGGTTAATGCGAGGTTACTAAAGAAGATTTCGCGGGAGAAATGAAGCTCCGTTCGCTTGTTGGAAGGGTGCGGAAGCGAGGCGCAAGCAAAACCGCCCGCCTGCGGATGCAGACGGGCGGTTGAGCGGCATCGGACGACGGAGGTTTGACGCCCGAGGCTCAATCCTTAGCCCTGCGGCTGGGCATCCGACGGCGGCGTCGGGCGCGGGCGGTGCTGGGCCATGAACTGGTCGAACTCTTCCTTGTCCTTAGCGTGGCGCAGACGATCGAGGAAATCCTTGAACTCGTGCTGCTCTTCTTCGAGACGCTTCAGGGTTTCGACGCGATACTCGTCGAAGGCGCGGTTGCCGCTGGACGGCGGACCGAAGCCGCCGAAGCCGAAGCCGCGGCGCTCCATGCGGTCGCGCATGCGCTCCATCTTGTACTGCATCCGCTCCATCTTGTTGGCGAAGCGATCACCATTGTTCCAGCAACCCATGTTCCGGCTCCCGAGTGTGAAAAGAGGAGTGCGAGGCCGACCGGCCACCACACGATAAAACCGAGCACGATCAGAGCGATACGCCATGGCGAGCGCATCTCGTAACGGATGCCGGGCGGCTCGTAGGGACCCCAGCGATTGGCGCCTGCGGTGTTGGACATTGCCTCTCTCCATGGCGGCATCATGCCGCCCGTGAATGTAAATAACATTTACATACGTAAACCGCGGCCGGATTTTGTCAAGACGGACGCAGAAGCGTGCGATCAAAATAATCGTGAAGACGCGGGCCTGCGCTATTTCGGCGCAGTGCCCCAGGGGCCCGACGGCGCTGCGGCCGGCTTGGCGGAGGGCTGCGCCGACGGCGCCTGATCGGTCGGAAAGCCGAGGCCGCGCAGATAGATCAGCACGCCGGCTTCGAGCAGGTCCTCGGGCGACATGGGCAGCTTGCGCCGCGCCGCATCGCCGCGTGAAAACAGCGACGCCACACCATGGGCCTGCGTCCAGATGTGCAGCGCCATCATCAGCGCCGGCGGCCGCGCCACGCCGGGCGGCGTCAGCGCGGCGAGTCGTTCGGCGGCGGCGCGGATGACGCCGAAGGCGCGCTCGCCAGCCGCATTCAATGTGGGGTTCTGGTCGACCGGAACGCCGGATTCGAACATCGCCGAGTAGAATGCCGGCTCGTTGCGGGCGAAGGCCAGATAGGCCTTGCCGACACGCATGAAGGCGGTGACGGTGTCCGGCCGGCCGTCATCCCATGCCGTCGACAACGCCAGCTCGAACTGACCGAAGCCGCGCTCGGCGATGCTGGCGAGCAGATCGTCGCGGTCGCGAAAATGACGATACGGCGCGGCAGCGCTGACGCCGGCCGAACGCGCGGCGTCGGCAAAGGTGAACCCGGCCGGGCCCTTCTCCGCGATCAGCCCGAGCGCTGCCTGCAGCAGCGCCTCTTTCAGATTGCCGTGGTGATAGCCGCGCTCGGCGCGGCGGTCGTCTTTGCGCCAGCTCATGTGAAGGGCTTTTACATGAGCCGGGTTCGCAGGTCACTTCAAATCGCTGCGCCGGCGGCCATAATGGCCACCGGAATCATTGAAAAATCTCGAATGAAATTCTTGCGGCAAACCCGTGGCAGCGTTGCTGCAGCCAATTTCGCCGGTCCTTCCCTCAGGTGCGCCGCGTCCGCGCCAGCATGTCCTCGTAGCCGACCAACGCGTCCTGCACCTCCGGCGAAAAATCCGCCATCTCCTGGACCTGACGGATCTCGATGATCTCGTTGGGGCCGGCCGGGCAGCGCTTGGCCCAGGCGATCGCCTCGTCGCGCGAGGCGACGTCGATCATCCAGAAGCCGCCGAGCACTTCCTTGACCTCGGCGAACGGTCCGTCGGTGACCATCGGTTTGCCGCCGTCAAAGCTGACGCGGGCGCCCATCGACGGCGGATGCAACCCTTCCAGGGTGATCAGCACACCGGCCTGCTGCAATTCTTCATTGTACTTCATCATCGCCGCGGCGGCCGCCGGGTCGAGCTGGACGTCGGGCGGCACGGTCTCGTAGCCCTTCGGAATCATCAGCATCATGAAACGCATGGTTGGCTCCTGCTATTCGGGATGTCGGCGATTATGTCCTGGCGACGTTTTTCGCTGTGCCGGAACGCAGGCGCTCTTCCTGCTCACGCAATTCCGGCGTCAGCGCCTCGCCGAAATCCTCCGTCGCAAAGATCTGGCGGATCTCGATCTCCGCGCCACCGTCGAACGGCGCGCGCTTCATCCAGGCGATCGCCTCGTCCTTCGAGGCGACGTCGATCAGCCAGAAGCCGGCGATCAGATCGGGGGTCACGGGAAACGGCCCCTGTGTCACCACCGGAGCGCCGCCGGGAAACTTGATCCGCGCGCCCTTCGAGGTCGGATGCAGGCCCTCGCCGGCCTGCATCACCCCGGCCTTGACCATCGCTTCGTTGAACTTTCCCATCGCCGTCAGCAACTCCGTCGACGGCGTCGCGCCGGCCTCGGTTTCCTTGCTGGCATGGACGATTACCATGAAGCGCATCGCTAGCTCCTTGCTGTACAGCGCACGGGACCGGTGCTGCGGTCTCGTTTCCGACCTCAGGACGATTGCGCGTCGATCAGACAGACAATGGTGGAGAAATTTTCTCAGGGCTGGCCGGTTCGATTGCGCGTGGCGCCTCGACTGACCGCGCCGCACAGGGGACGCCGAAAATATGAACGCGGTTTCGACCGGCCTCTTTGGCTTGATAGAGCGCCATGTCGGCGCGATCCACCATCGCCTGAACGGTTTCGGCATCGGACGACCGCACGGCGATCCCCGCGCTGACCGTCGCCCGGATCGCACCGGCCGGCGTCACAAACGTCTTCGCCTCGAACTGCGACCGGATGCGCTCGGCCATCGCCGCGGCGGCGCCAATGTCGGACAGGAGCACGCAGAACTCTTCCCCGCCGAGCCGAACCGCCAGATCGCTTGCACGGATGTTCGAGAGAATAATTTCAGCGAAGGCGCGCAGGACGCGGTCGCCAGCCGCGTGCCCGAAGCGGTCGTTGATCGCCTTGAAATGATCGAGGTCCATCACCACCACCGCCGCCTCCCGGGCAACATCATCGGTGCGACGACCGAACAGCGCGCGCCGATTGTGCAGGCCGGTCAACGGATCGGTCATCGCTTCCGACCTGTGCCGGTTGGCGATGCGGGTTTGATGGATGGTGAGGGACAGCGCGCCGATGCCGGTGAGACCGATAATGATGGCGATGGCATTGAACTCCTCCGCCCAATTTGACGGCCGCGCATCGAGAACAAGCTGGCCATGCCAGGCCAGGACACAAGCGCAAGCGACGAACGAGATGGCGGTGATCAGGTAAAGCACTGCATTCGACACCATCAGCAGCGCCGCTTCATTGCGCGCGTTCCAGTATTCATACGCATTCAACGCCAGCAGCAGCGCGATTGCCAGATTCGCGGCTATCGTTCCCGCGCCGGAAAAGCCGAGCGCGAATGCGCCGAGGGTCGGCAACAGCCCTGCCGCGGTGGCCCGGATCGCGCAGCTCCAACGGCTGCGTTCGCTGCAGAACTGCGCGGAGCCGGCATAGACAAGACCGAAGCCGCAGATCAACAGCAGGAACGACGCCAGCTGCAAGCCGGCGTTGTAGCTGTCTCCGAAGCCGGCGAAAAGCACGACGCCGACGACGATGACAGCAAGGCCGATGGACCAGGTGAGCAGATAGGCATCGGACCGGCCGACCATCCAGCTCACGAACAGAGTCAGCGCAAGAGCGGCGCTGGAGAGACCGATGGCAGAAAAAATCGAAAGCTGATCGAGGGGCATTCCGGCCGACCATTTTAGAACCTGGCAGGTTCGTCATAGTCCACTGGAGTTTACCAACCATCGGTATCCCGGTCTTTCCGCGAGTATGGTGACCAAAATGTTACGGACCTCGATAAGCAGGCGGCCGCCGCAGCCGTCTAGGATTCCTGCTTCGCGAACACCCCGTCGCGATACGTCGCGCCGAAATAGACGTTGATACTGCGGATGCGGTCGCCATCGAAGGTGAAGAACTCGGTGTTGCGAAAACTCCTGCCGTCCTTCGCCACGCATTGATAGGTGACGAAGGCCGCGTCGCCATCGACGACAATGTGCTCGATGTCCTGTTCTTTCATCCAGCCGTCGATCGAAGCCGGCCAGCAGCGCTCGAAATAGGCCGCTTTGTCGAGGCGGTCGTCGAACGGGCTGGTGAAGCGGAAGTCGTCGGTGAAGGTTTGCTCCACGGACGCGCGGTCGCTGGCGCGGTAAGCAGCGAACAGCGCGCGGACGATAGCGGCCTTGTCGGTCATGCCGTCTCCTCCTGCGGAAACATGTGAAAATAAGGCTCGGCCTCGCGCACCACCCGCGCCACCGAGGGCCGCGCCAGCAGCCGGTCGAGATAGGCCGCGACCTTGCCATGCGCGGCGCCGAACGGCTGCACCTTGTTGCCATAGAACAGTGCCGGCACCGCCGCGCAATCGGCAAGGCTGAAGCTCTCGCCCATCGCCCAGCTCCGACCAGCCATCTCGCGCTCGATCATGTCATAGCCGTAGACGATCCGCGCTCGCGCCTCGGCGACGCCGTGCGGATCTCGTTGGCCGGCCGGGCGCAGCCGATCGCCAACGACTTTCTGTACCGGCAGGTGGACATAAAGATCGTAGAGGCGGTCGCGCAACCGGGTCTGCAATGCCTGCCCGCAGTCCGCGGAGATGAACCGCGTCGGGCCGGGCCAGGCGTCGTCGAGATATTCGATGATGATGCTGGATTCCGGCACGATGCGGTCCGCGGCCGTGTCACGCAGCACCGGAAATTTTCCGATCGGCCACAGTTGCAACAGCGCGGCGCGCTCGTCGGGATCGCCGAGGTTGACCGGCTTCGGCGTGAACGGCGTGTCGTTTTCATAAAGGGCAATCAGCGCCTTCCAGCAGAAGGACGACAGCGGATGATAGTAGAGTATCAGTGACATTGTGATCTTCCTCGATGCTTTCGGATGTCGGCGCCGCATGCTCGGCCGTTGGACGCGGCAAGGATGTTACGCGCAGGACGAACGGCATCTCGCGACTCCGACATGACCGCCAGAATAATTCGACGGATCGTCATGCGCGCCCCGGCGGCACGACGGATTGCACCGCAGTGCAGTGTGTCCTGCGACAAATTCCCGCCGCATTGATGTCAGACTCTGGAGTGGTAAATCTTCGTTGAGTGGGGACTCTTGTCGCGAAGATTCGTATTGGGGCGTTCTGCGTAAACTCTGTCCGATCGGATGAGCGTTCGTCACGCGATGACGGAGTGCGCCCATTCGGTCGCCATGTTCATAAGCCGATGTCTGGGGAGAAACGATGAAGGATGCCACACGCAAGGCAGCCTCACCTGCCAAGAAAGTCTCGGGGGTGTTCGCGCAAATGCTGGCGGTGACGGCCATGCTCGTCATTGCAAGTCTTGTGTTCTACGCGCGATGAACGCGGCCACGCTCAACAACATCCGCCACACCGGATTCGAATTGGACTAATTCCAGATGGAACTATAGAGCGATACCAATTTCGCGCGCTGTGGAAACGCCGGTTTGGCGTTTCCACAGCCGACAGCGCACGTTAGGCCTGCCCCCGACGATAATGTTCTGGGGGCAAGAGTGACTGAATTCAACAACGCGCCACGCTTTGCGGGCGCCTCGATGCTGGTGCTGGCGAGTCTGGCGATCACGGCGCCCGTACGGGCGCAATCGCCAAGCCAGCTCCCGGCCGTCGTCGTCGAGCAGCCGACGCGTCAGGCTGCGCGAACGCGCCCCGCCTCGCGACCGCAGCAGACCGCACGCTCTTCCGCAAATCGCCGCGCCGCCGCGCGCGGCACCGCCGCAGCAAACGCCGTCTCGACGCCCGGCGCGCGCGCCGAAACCGGCAGCAGCCCGGTGCAGGGCTATCTCGCCACGGTCAGCGGCACCGGCACCAAGACCGATACGCCGCTCCGCCAGACGGCACAGTCGATCAGCGTGGTCGGCGCCGAGCAAGTCCGCGACCAGGGCGTCACGAGCATCCAGGAGGGCCTGCGCTACGTGCCCGGCGTGTTCGCCGAACCGGGCGGCGTCGATTCGCGCAGCGACTATCCGAAAATCCGCGGGCAGAGCCCGAACATCTATCTCGACGGCACGCGGGTCAACAACACCAACGTCTTCAACGAATGGCGCGTCGATCCCTACATGCTCGAGCGTATCGAGGTGTTTCGCGGCCCGGCATCCGTCCTGTACGGCGACACCTCCACCGCAGGCCTCGTCAACCTGATCTCGAAGCGACCGCAGGCGGAATCGCGCAATGAAGTTGGTGTGAGCTTCGACAATTTCGGACGCAAGCAGACCCAGATGGACTCGACCGGCAAGCTGACCAAGGACGGCGAATGGCTGTATCGTTTCGTCGGCCTGTTCCGCGACAGTGGAACGCAGGTCGATTCCGTGCCGGATGACCGTTTCGTGCTGTCGCCGTCGCTGACCTGGCGCCCGACCAACAACACCAGTTGGACCGTGCTCGGCACCTACCAAAAGGACAAGACCGGCACCACAAACGGCTTCCTGCCGCGCGAAGGTGTGCTGTATCCCGGCCCGAACGGCACCATTCCGCGCAACCGTTTCGTCGGCGACCCGAGCACCGACCTGTACCAGACCGAGACCGGTGCGGTCAGCAGCCTGTTCGAACACAGCTTCAACAATGCCGTGAAGTTCACGCAGAACCTGCGCTATGCCCGTGTCGATGGCATCTATCAAAGCGTCTACGCGAATTCGTTCTCGGCCGATCCGTTTCTCGACGCGTCGAGGCGGACGGTGAATCGCTACACCATGTCGCAGGCATCGGCGAAGGACAACTTCACGATCGACAACAACGTTCATGTCAAGGCGCTCACCGGGGCATTGTCGCACCAGTTGCTGTTCGGCGTCGACTACCGGGACGTCAGAGAGCGTTCGGCGGTGGGCGGGGGCCTGGACGCCACGCCGTTCGACCTTTACGCGCCAGTTTATAGCAACCTGCCCTTGCCTGCACTGATCGCCACTCCTGACACGCGGCAAACCCAGACCGGGCTCTACGCGCAAGACCAGATGCGCCTCGGTCCCTGGCTCGCCACGCTCGGCATTCGGCAGGACTACGCCAGCACGCGGCGAACCGTCGCGGACGACAGCGACCGCTCGGCGACGACCGGACGCGCCAGCCTGATGTATGAAACGCCGTACGGCTTCAATCCCTATGTGACGTGGGCGCAGTCGTTCAATCCGGTGTATTTTAGTGCCGCCTACGGTGGCAGCTCCTGCATCGGCGGAACCTGCAAGGACCAGCGCGGCGAGACCTACGAGGTCGGCTTCAAGTACAATCCGACAGCATTCCTCGCGGTCAACGGCGCGATCTACGATACGGTCGAAAGGAACCGGCTCTCCGTATCGAACGATCCGAGCAACCCGTTCGCCTCGAGCCAGATCGGCCAGGT
This sequence comes from Rhodopseudomonas sp. P2A-2r, assembly GCF_026015985.1. Taxonomy (GTDB): domain Bacteria; phylum Pseudomonadota; class Alphaproteobacteria; order Rhizobiales; family Xanthobacteraceae; genus Tardiphaga. The sequence goes on from NZ_CP110389.1 coordinate 5,541,939, forward strand.
CCGCATCCGCGGCGCCGAGATCGAGGTTCTGGGCAAGGTCACACCGGACTTCGACCTGATCGCCAGCTACTCCTACATCAACGCCAAGGTCGAGCAAGGCGACAATGTCGGCAAGCGTCTAGAGACCGTGCCCATGAACCAGGCCTCGCTGTGGGGCAAATACCGCCTCGGTGCACTCGGCCTGCGCGATGTCACGGTCGGCGCCGGTGTGCGCTATATCGGCAATGCCTGGGACGAGACCAATACCGTCACGCTGCCGGACTACACGCTGTTCGACATGATGGTCGCCTGGGATCCGGGCCCGTTCCGGCTGCAGATCAACGCCAACAACATCAGCGACGAGCGCTATGTCGCAGCGTGCTATGCCCGCGGCGACTGCTACTACGGCATCGGACGCACGGTGCTGGGAACCGCGACCTACCGGTTCTGAGAACGGAGAGACGTACGGTGGGCAAAGGCGCGCTTGCGCCGTGCCCACCATCTCCGCGCCGTGGAGGACGTGGTGGGCACGCGTCTCTGCGCTGCGCGCGGCGATGCTTTGCCCACCCGAATGCTCCCCACCTCGCGAAGCTTCGCCGGGGGAAGGAAAAGGCGCCGCCAGGCTTGTCGCGGACTTCGCCGTTCTCTAGACAGCCCTGCACCAGCACAAAACCACAGGGCAGGACATGATCAGCACCACACCGCGCAAGGTTGCGCTTGTCACCGGCGCGGCGCGCGGCATTGGCCTCGCGGTGGCCAAGCGATTTCTCGGCGAGGGCTATGCCGTCGCGTTGCTGGATATCGAGCGCGAATTGCTGGCGGCGACCGTCCAGGCGCTGAATGCGCCGGATACGACGCTGGCCCTGCATGCCGACGTCTCCGATGCCGCCGCGGTGGCTGCCGCCTTCGCCGCGGCGCAGGCGCGCTTCGGCCGGCTCGATGCGCTGGTCAACAACGCCGGCATCGCGGTGTTCAAGCCGTTGCTCGACACCACCCAGGCCGAATGGCAGCGCGTGCTGGACGTCAACCTCACCGGGCCGTTTTTGTGCACCCAGGCCGCGGCGCCCCTGATGCGCGAACATGGCGGCGGCGCCATCGTCAACATCACCTCGATCTCGGCATTGCGGGCCTCGACGCTGCGCACCGCCTACGGCACCAGCAAGGCCGGCCTCGCACATCTCACCAAGCAGTTCGCGGTGGAACTGGCGACGCTCGGCATCCGCGTCAATGCGGTGGCGCCCGGCCCGGTGGAGACCGCCATGGCCAAGGCGGTGCACACGCCGGCGATCCGCGCCGATTATCACGACACCATTCCGCTCAACCGCTACGGCGGCGAGGACGAACTCGCCGACGCGGTGTTCTATCTGTGCAGCCCGCGCGCCAGCTACATCACCGGCCAGACGCTGGCGGTGGACGGCGGCTTCGACGCCGCGGGCATCGGCCTGCCGACGCTGCGCAAAGAGGGAAGCAACGGGTAGCGCGCGGAGCGCAGCTCTCGTGTGCCGGCCGCGATGCAACACGAAGTGTTGCTTCGCAGATCCGGGATCCCGGTTTTTGCTTGCCGACGACCGGGGACCCCGGATCTGCAGCGCACTACGGCACAAGCGCGCCGCACTGCGCTGCGTCCGGGGAACGCAACGGCGTTACTCCGCCAACTGCGGCGCGGCAGCGCGGCAGCGCAAGGTCGCCAGCGTCACCACCAGTGCCGCCACCGCGGTGAGCGCGATGGTCGCCACCATCGGCAACGAGGTGCCGTCGAAGAACAGGCCGGCCACCGCGATCATGACGCCGCCGGTGACCATCTGCAGGGTGCCGCCGAGCGCGCTGGCGATGCCGGCGATCGGGCCGTGGTCCTCCAGCGACAGCACCATGGTGGAGGGGATCACCAGGCCGAGGAAGGCGAAGGAGGTGAACAGCAGCGGGATCAGCACGCGCAGGCTGTCGAAGCCGGCGAGCGTCAGCGCCAGCAGCAGCACCGCGAAGGCCGCATAGGCCGACACCGCCGCGATCACCACGCGCACCATGCCGAAGCGGCCGCCAAGGAAGCCTGCCAGTTGCGAGGCGCCGATGAAGCCGATGGCATTGACCGAGAACGCCAGGCTGTACTGCGTCGGCGTCAGCCCATAATGGCCGATATAGACGAAGGACGACGTCGCCAGAAACGCGAAGAAGCTCGCCATGCCCAAGCCGCCGATGAAGGTGAGGCCGAGGAAATGCCAGTCGCGCAACAGCTCGCCGAAGCTGCCGAGCACGTTGCGGACGCTGCCATTGATGCGCTCTTCCACCGGGCGGGTTTCCGGCAACAATGACGCCACCAGCACGATGGCGAGCAGCGCGGCCACCGTGACGGCGACGAACACCGCGCGCCAGCCGAACGGCACGATCAGCGCGCTGCCGGTCAGGGGCGCGAGAATCGGCGACACCGAGAACACCAGCATCACCAGCGCCATCAGCCGGGTCGCCTCGACGCCGGTGTGCAGGTCACGGATGATGGCGCGCGGAATCACGCCCATGGCAGCGGCGCCCATGCCCTGGAGGATGCGGAACGCCACCAGCCAGCCGACGCCGGGCGCCAGCGCGCAGCCGACCGAACCCAGCGTAAACAGCGCCAGCCCGGCATAGAGCGGCGGCTTGCGGCCGTAGACGTCGGACAGCGGCCCGTAGGCGATCTGGCACAGGCCGAAGGCGATGAAGAACATGGTCAGCGTCATCTGCGTCGCCGCCGTGGTGGCGTGCAGATCCGCCGCGATCGCCGGCAGCGCCGGCAGATACATGTCGATGGCGAACGGGCCCACGGCGGACAAAAGGCCGAGCACCACGGCGTTGCGCGTGAAAGAAGAGGTCATCAGGTTTTCTTTTCTGGTCTTGCGTCATTTGCTGCGACGACGGCTCTTCACCTCTCCCCGCATCTTGCGCGGGGAGAGGTCGGAGCCGAGCGAAAGCTCGGCTTCGGGTGAGGGGCCGGGCGCAATACGTCGTCTGCCTCGTGGTCGTAACAGCGATTCCGCACGCGCGCGACCCGCGAACGTCAGGTTTGCGATCGGCCGCGTGCCTCGCCCCTCACCCGACCGGCTTCGCTACGCTGGTCGACTTCTCCCCGCGCAAGATGCGAGGAGAGGTTAAGAAAGAGCGGGGAGAGGTCAGGACGCCGTGGGCTCCTAATCCGGGGCCGGGCCGTTCACCATCCAGGGAATGCCGAACTTGTCGAGGCACATGCCAAAACCTTTTGACCAGAACGTGGCGCCGAATGGCATGTGGATGGTTCCGCCGTCGGCCAGCGCCTTGAAGATCCGTTCGCCATGGGCGGGATCCTCGATCTGCAGGCACACCGAGAAGCCCTGCTGCTTCTGAAATTGTCCGGGCGGCGCGTCGGAGGCCATCACTACCTCGCCATCGATCGACAGCTGCGCATGCAGCACCTTCTTGGCCATCTCCAGCGGCATATGTTCGGCGGCCGGCGAGCCTTCCACATGCATGATGACGTCGATCTTGGCGCCGATCGCCTTCGCATAGAAGTTGAAGGCCTCTTCGCAATTGCCGTTGTAGTGAAGATAGGGATTGACCTGCATCGGTGGTCTCCTTGGTTGGGGCCGGTTCTATTTTTCGACGATCGACTTGAGGTTGGCCAGGCCGACGGCAAAGTCCTTGCCGATCATCTGGTCCATATTGAGAAACACCTGCATGATTTTCGACATCAACGGCGCCGGGCCGCGCATCGACCAGGTCACGGTGGTGATATCACCTTGCGGATGCAGGGTGAATTCGCCGGTGTTGTGGCCTTCGAATGGCCGGAAGAAATCCAGCTTGAGCACGATCCGCGTCGGCGATGCGGCATCGGTGATCTCCATGCGCCCGGAACCGACATTGCTGTTGCCGTCCCAGCCATAGGCCGCGCCCTTGCCGCACTCGGAACCGCTGTAGCTGCGTTTCATGGCGGGATCCTTCGCCTCGTAGGGCGACCACGCGGTCCAGCGATGCAGGTCCTCGATCAGCGGATAGATCCTGTCCGGCGGCGCCTTGATGGCGGCGCTGCGCGCCACCTCGAACGTGTCGGGTTTTGTCAGCGCCAGCGCCAGAACGGCGACAAGCGCGACCGCGAGAATGACGGCGATCACGGCAATGATCTTCAGCATGGGTGGCTCCGGGGTGATGCAACCTGCTTCAAGGACGAACGGGAAAACCGGATTCCGACACCGGCGCCAGGATTTGTGTGCTCCTCGCCGCCCCCACGATCAAGTAAAGGCAGCCGGTCCGCCTAGCGAAGCTTCGCCTCGTGCGGGGCCGCGGGAGCCATCGCGCTGCCGCTCTTGCTGTCGCGCTTCAGCCGATCGATGTGCATGCGGATATGGGCGGCCTCGGCAGAGGTATTGGCCAGCGCGATGGCGCGGTCGAAGCTGACGCGCGCCTCGTCGCCGCGGCCGAGCTGCATCAGATAGGCACCGCGCACGCCGAAGAAGTGAAAATAGTTCGACAGCCGTGGCGCCAAGGGCTCGATCATGTCGAGCGCCGCCTGCGCGCCGCGGGTCTTGGACACCGCCACCGAGCGGTTCAGGGTGATCACCGGCGACGGCGTGAGAATCTCCAGCGAGCCATAGAGCAGATCGATCTGCAGCCAGTCGGTCTCGGCGGGCGTGGCGGCGCGGGCATGCAGCGCGGCGATCGCCGCCTGGATCTGGTACGGCCCGGTGCGGCGATGGCGCATCGCCTTGTCGATCAGCGCCAGGCCCTCGGCGATCAGGCAGTGGTCCCACAGGGTGCGGTCCTGGTCGTCGAGCAGCACCGCCGAGCCGTCGGCATCGAACCGCGCCCGTGCGCGGGCGTGTTGCAGCAGCAGCAGGGCCGTCAGCCCCATGATCTCCGGCTCCGACTGGAACAGCTTGAGCAGCAGCCGCGCCAGCCGGATCGCCTCCTGGCACAGCGACGCGCGCTCGGCGATGGCTTCGCCGGAGGCGGAATAGCCTTCGTTGAAAACCAGATAGATCATCGCCGCCACCGCGGCGAGGCGCTCCGAGCGCTCCGGCGCGCCCGGCGTCTCGAAGGCGACGTCGGCCTTGGCGATCGCCGCCTTGGCACGGGTGATGCGCTGTTCCATGGCGGCTTCCGTCACCAGGAAGGCACGGGCGATCTGTTTCACTGACAGGCCGGAGACGATGCGCAGCGCCAGCGCGATCTGCTGCGTGGCCGGAATCTGCGGATGGCAGCAGATGAACAGCAGGCGCAGGATGTCGTCGCGATAATGCGCGCCGTCGAGCCGCTCTGCCAATTCCGCCTCGGCGTCGTCGAGGTCGGAGATGGCCTCGTCCTCCGGCAGTGCCGTGTGGCGACTGGTCTTCCTGATGTCGTCGATGGCGACGTTGCGGCCGACCATGATCAGCCATGCCGCGGCGTCGCGCGGCGGGCCATTCTGCGGCCAGGTCTTGAGCGCACGCAGACAGGCATTCTGGAATGCCTCCTCGGCGGTGTCGAGGTTGCGGAAATAGCGCAACAGCGCGCCGAGCGCCTGGGGGCGCGCCGTGGTCAGCGCCGCATCGATCCAGGCGAGATCGGTGGTCATGGCGTGTGTCCCGCCACATGGCCGGGCGTGAACAGGCCGATCGGACGGATCTCATAGGCGCCGCCGGGATTGGCGCGGCCGAGATCGCGCGCCACCTCCAGCGCCCCATCGAGGTCGGGGCATTCGACCACGTAAAACCCGAGCAACTGTTCCTTGGTCTCGGCGAACGGACCGTCGAGCACCAGGGGCGGATCGCTGTCCTTGCGCAGAGTGGTGGCGGCGGTGGTCGGCAGCAGCCGTGCCACCGGCCCGAGCCGCCCCTGCTGCGCAAGCTTCTCGTGCACCAGCTTCAGCTTGCCCATGACCGCAGCGTCCTCCTCGCGGGTCCACGATCCGACAACGGCTTCATCATGGTAACAAAGGATGGCGTAGAGCATGGATCGGTCTCCTTGGCTGGAAGACGGGCAGGACACCACGATCCCGACACGGCTGGCTGAGAATTTCGCGCGCGAGGCAGGTTATTTCGCGGCGGAGCCGCACATCAAGTCGATCGCCCCCTGCGCGATCCCTTCGAGTTCCCGGCGCGCGATGCCGGCTCGGGAGCGGATGGCGAGGGAGTACAGTGTGGCGGAGGCGAGCTGCGACAACGCCGCGACATCGACGGTCTCAGGCAGTTCGCCGCGCTTGATCGCCGTGCGGAAGCACCAGCTCAGCGCCTCGTCGAGATCGCCGAATCCCTTGAGCACCATGGCGCGGATCTCGGGATCGGCGATGGCGTCGGAGGCCACCGTCATCACCGTGAAGCAGCCGCGCGGGCCGCCCTGCAGATAGATGTCGAGCGCGGCGCCGTAGAAGCGGCGCAACCGCTCGCGGATATCGATATCGGCCTTGAAGATCTCCGCGGCGGCGCCGCTGTAGTCCTCGCGGTAGCGCGCATAGCTCTTGATGTAGAGCGCGCGCTTGTCGCCGAACGCGCCATACAGGCTCGGCCGGTTCATGCCAGTGGCGGCGGACAGATCGTCCAGCGAGGTGGCGGCGAAGCCATCCTTGCGAAACAACGCCAGCGCCTGACCCAGCGCCAGCTCCGGCTCATAGGCCCGCGGCCGGCCGCGCCGCTTCGGCGCCGCACTGTCGGCCTTGTCCGGCGCGGGCTTCTTTTTTGTACCATTTCGAATTTAATTCCTTGACGTGTTTTATATTATGCGAGACGGTATAAAAATCAACCCGCGCTCCGATCGCAACGGGACGCAAGCCAAGGAGGCCTTCCATGGATCTGTATTTCTCGCCGATGGCCTGTTCGATGGCCACCCGCATCGCGCTCGACGAGGCCGGCGCCGACGCCACCTATCTCGAAGTCGATCCGAAGACCAAGCAAGTGCTGCAGGACGGCTCGGATTTTCGCACCCTCAACCCGCTCGGCATGGTGCCGACCCTGCGCACCGACGACGGCGTGATCCTGACCGAGAATGCCGCGATCCTGCAATATGTCGCCGACCGCTTTCCCGACTCGCCGATTGCCGCCGGCACCGGCATCGAGCGCACCCGCCTGCAGCAGTGGCTATGCTTCATCGGCACCGAACTGCACAAGGCGCTGTTCATCCCGCTGCTCGACCCGAAAGCGTCGGCGGAGACCAAGGCGTGGGCGCTGGCGAGAGGCACCTCGCGGCTGGATTACCTTGAGGCGCATCTGCAAGGCCGCGAATTCCTGCTCGACCGCTTCAGCCTCGCCGATGCTTACCTCGCGACGGTGATAAACTGGACCATGGCGACACCGCAACTCGACTTTGCGCAATGGCCGGCGATCAAGGCCTATCACCAGCGGCTGCGCGCACGGCCGAGCATTGCGCGCGCCGTGGCCGAGGAGTTCGAACTGTTCAAGGCCGAACAGGCGCGGCACAGAGCAGCGGCGTAAATACACGTCCGGGGGTGGTCGCCACCGCCCCCGGCACGCCCTTGCGTGATACCCGGGAAACCGCAAAGATCGCGGCCAATTGAGAAGCCATCCGGGGAAGCGCAGGTCCATGAAGTTCGATGACGTCATTCTCGGTCGCCGCAGCATTCGCGGCTACAAGCCTGATCCCGTGCCGCGGAAATTGATCGAGGAAGTCATCGCGCTGGCGATGCGCGCGCCGTCGTCCATGAACAGCCAGCCGTGGAATTTCTACATTGTCACCGGCGAACCGCTGAACCGCATCCGCGCCGGCAATACCGAGCGGATGGTGGCGGGGGTGCCGCAGTCGCGCGAATTCCGCATCGGCCAGCCATTTGCCGGTCCGCACCGCGACCGCCAGGTCGGCGTCGCCAAGCAATTGTTCTCCGCCATGGGAATCGCCCGGGACGACAAGGAGATGCGCCAGGACTGGGTGCTGCGCGGCTTCCGTCAGTTCGACGCGCCGGTCTGCGTGATCGTGACCTATGACCGCGTGCTGGACGGCAGCGACGACACGCCGTTCGACTGCGGCGCGGTGGCGACCGCTCTGGTCACCGCCGCCTGGTCGCGTGGGCTGGGCGCCGTGATCAACAGCCAGGGCATCATGCAATCGCCCGTAGTGCGCGAGCACGCCGGCATTGCCGACGACCAGGTCATCATGAAGAGCATCGCGCTGGGCTGGCCGGACGACAGCTTCCCGGCCAATGCGGTGGTCTCCGAACGCAAGTCGGTGGCGGAAGCCACGGTATTCGTCGGCTTCGACGAATAGACCCGCGCGGAGCAGCGCGGCCTAGAACGGCGTCGCGGCCAGCCCCGGCACATCGGCCGGGCGCGGCCCGGGCGCCGGCCACAGGAAGCGGCGGTCCTTCTCGGCAATCGCCAGATCGTTGATGCTGGCCTCGCGGCGCGCCATCAAACCTTCGGCATCGAATTCCCACTGCTCGTTGCCGTAGGAGCGAAACCAGTTTCCGGCGTCGTCGTGCCATTCATACTGGAAGCGCACCGCGATGAAGTTGCCGTCGAAGGCCCACAGATCCTTGATCAGGCGATACTCATGCTCCTTCGCCCATTTGCGGGTCAGGAAGTCGACAATCGCCGGGCGCCCTTCGAAGAACTCGACGCGGTTACGCCATACGCTGTTTTCGGTATAGGCCAGCGAGACCTTGACCGGGTCGCGGGAATTCCAGGCGTCTTCGGCCATACGCGCTTTTTGCGCGGCGGTCTCGCGGGTGAACGGCGGCAATGGCGGGCGCGACATGGGCATCTCCGTTGGCTCGCTGCGATTGTAGCCCGGCATGTCGGAGAGTCGATGGCAACTTGCCTATCGCCCGATTGCTAAAGCTGATCGGCCTTCATTGCTGTTCGCAGCGCCTTCGGGATCGGCCTGGCCCGGCCGTCTGACACGAACGCGACTTTCACTTTCGCCTCCAGCAGCAGTTCGTCGCCGCGCCGCACTTCCTGGCTCAGCGTAATCGAGGCGCCCTTCACGTCGATCGGGCGCGTCACGATCTCCAGCACGTCGTCCATCCGGCTCGGCTTCAGGAATTCGAGCGTCATCGCACGCACCACGAAGGCAAAGCCGGGCGCCTCGCTCTCGGCTTCCGCAAACAGCGCGCGCTGGTCGGCGCCGAGCAGCCGCAGATAGTTGGTGCGGCCGCGCTCCATGAAGCGCAGGTAGTTGGCATGATAGACAATACCGGAGAAGTCGGTGTCTTCGTAATAGACCCGGACCTGCATGCGATGCAGGCCGTCAGCAATGGCGCCGTCGAGATGGGTGGTCATCGGGAAACATACTCGTCAAATCTGGTTGTCGCAGGCGGGGCCGGCACAAGTGACTGACGATATAGCCCAGACGATGGCCACGGCAAAATTCCGCCATTGGATTTGGTCCGCCGCGCGCGGCCGTCGCACCAAACGCGGCACTTTGATCGAGGTCAAGTCGGCGATCGAAACGAGCGGTTACTCTTCCTCATCCGCTGAACCTGATGGCGCCCTGCCCGATCCCGCAGCCTACGACCCGATCGCCCATCGCGCCGACACCAAGATATCCCACGTAAAGGCAAATCCATGACATCCAGCAATCGAACCGCAGCGCGGAGCGACATCAAGGCCTATCTGGCGGGCGGCGGCATCGCATCGCTGGCCAGCGCAGCCTATCTCATCCGCGACGGCGGGTTAAAGGGCGACAATATCAGCGTGTTCGAGGAGACCGAACTGCTCGGCGGCAGCCTCGACGGCGACGGCAACGCCGACAAGGGCTATGTGATCCGCGGCGGCCGCATGTTCACCTATGAGGCCTATACCTGCACCTTCGACCTGCTGTCGGGCATTCCCTCGCTCGGCAATCCCGCCATCACCGTCAAGGACGAGATCTACGCCTTCAACGAGAAGCACATTCCGAATTCCAAGGCGCGGCTGGTGCGCGGCGGCCAGAAGGTCGACGTCTCCACCATGGGCTTTTCCGCCCAGGACCGGCTCGACCTGATCGAACTGATGGCGACGTCGGAAGCGACGCTGGGTGCCAGGCGCATCGCGGACATGTTCCAGCCGTCGTTCTTCACCACCAATTTCTGGTACATGTGGGTCACCACCTTCGCATTCCAGCCCTGGCACAGCGCGGTCGAGTTGAAGCGTTACCTGCATCGCTTCATCCAGGAATTCCCACGCATCCAGACGCTGGGCGGCGTGCGCCGCACGCCGTACAATCAATACGATTCCATCGTGCTGCCGCTGACCACCTGGCTGAAGGCCCAGGGCGTAAACTTTGTCACGGGCGTCCGCGTGGCCGACATGGACTTCAAGTACGGGCCACGCGGCAAGGCGGTGGAGCGTCTGCATGTGGTCGAGCATGGCGTGCCGAAGCTGATCGCGGTCGGCGACGACGACCTGGTGTTCGTCACCAACGGTTCGATGACCACCGCCTCCACCCTGGGCTCGATGACGCGGCCCTCCGAGCTGACCGCAAAGGACGACAAGACCGACGGCTCATGGGCGCTGTGGGAGACGCTGGCGAAAAAACACCCGGAATTCGGCAAGCCGTCGGCCTTCAACAGCCGGGTCGATGAATCCAAGTGGCTGTCGTTCACCACCACCATGAAGGATCCGATCTTCTTCGACCTGATGGAGAAATTCACCGGCAACGAAGCCGGCACCGGCGGCCTCGTCACCTTCACCGATTCCAACTGGTTGATGTCGGTGGTGCTGGCGGCGCAGCCGCATTTCATCGGCCAGCCGAAGAACGTTCAGACCTTCTGGGGCTACGGCCTGTTCGTCGACCAGATCGGCAACTTCGTGAAGAAGAAGATGTCGGACTGCACCGGCGAGGAACTGATGACTGAACTGATAGGCCATCTCCGCTTCGATGCCGACAAGGACAAGATCATCAAGGCAGCCAACTGCATCCCCTGCATGATGCCCTATATCACCAGCCAGTTCATGCCGCGCGTCAAGGGCGACCGCCCGGCGGTGACGCCGGCCGGCACCAGCAACCTCGCCTTCCTCGGGCAGTATTGCGAAATCCCTGACGATGTCGTGTTCACCGTGGAGTATTCGGTGCGCTCGGCGCAGACCGCGGTGTTTGCGCTGCTCGGCCTCGAGAACAAGGTCTCGCCGCTATACAAGGGCGAGCACGATCCGGCGGTGCTGTATCGCGCCATGAAGACGCTGATGAGCTGAGATCAAAAGGCCTCAGCCCGCGCGCGCCAATGGCGGCGCGGGCTTGGGGATCTCCTGCTTCCATTCCTTCGCCGCCTCGATCCACGAAGCGATGGCCTCCTGCACATTGCGCAGAGCCTCTTCCGGCGTCGCCCCATCGGACATGCATCCCGGAAGCTTCGGCGCTGTGGCGAGATAGCCGCCGCCGTCGCTGTCCGCCAGCCGCTCGATCCGAATGGCATATTCGAGTTTCATCGGTGACCTCCGTGGTCATCAATACAATGCACGAGTTTGCGAAAGTAGACCGGCTTGATCGGTCGCCGGGCCGGAATGGTCAGAATTTCGGCCGCTGCCGGGTGCTTGGCGTGGCAGTGCGAGGTTCCCTTGCCAGCCCGAAACAGCAGGCCATGGGAAAGGCAGACCTTCTCGACATCGCCGATGGTCCAGTCGCCCGCCGGATTGCGCCGCATCTGCTCCAGCAGATCCGCCGCCATCACTCGTCCTCAATGCCTTGCCCGAACAACCCGATCTGGCTCGGATCGCGGCTGGGTTCATTCAGCCCGAGATGCTTGAACGCATGCGAGGTGAGCAGCCTGCCGCGCGGGGTGCGCTGCAGGTAGCCGCACTGGATCAGGAACGGCTCGATGATGTCCTCGATGGCGTCGCGCGGCTCCGACAGCGCCGCCGCCATGGTTTCGACGCCGACCGGGCCGCCGCCGTAGTTCATGGCGATGGTGGTGAGATAGCGACGGTCCATGGCATCGAGGCCGGCGCTGTCGACTTCCAGCGCGGACAGTGCGTGGTCGGCGATCTTGCGGTCGATGGCCGAGGCGTCGGCGGCCGACGCGAAATCGCGGACGCGGCGCAGTAGGCGGCCGGCGATGCGCGGCGTGCCGCGGGCACGGCGGGCGATCTCGTTGGCGCCGTCGGCGGTCATGCCGATCTCCAGCACACGGGCGCCGCGGGTGACGATCTTTTCCAGCTCTTCCACGGTGTAGAAATTCAGCCGCACGGGAATGCCGAAACGGTCGCGCAGCGGATTGGTGAGCAGACCGGCGCGCGTGGTGGCGCCGACAAGAGTGAACTTCGCCAGTTCGATTTTTACCGAGCGCGCGGCGGGGCCCTCGCCTATGATCAAATCGAGCTGGAAGTCTTCCATCGCGGGATAGAGCACTTCCTCGACCGCGGGCGCGAGACGATGAATCTCGTCGATGAACAGCACGTCGCGTTCTTCGAGATTGGTCAGGAGTGCGGCGAGATCACCGGCCTTGGCTATGACAGGCCCCGACGTCGCGCGAAAACCGACGCCGAGCTCGCGCGCCACGATCTGCGCCAGCGTGGTCTTGCCGAGGCCGGGCGGGCCGACGAACAGCACATGGTCGAGCGCCTCGCCGCGTTTGCGGGCGGCGTCGATGAAGATCTGCAGATTGGCGCGGGCCTGCTGCTGGCCGACGAATTCGGACAGGTTCTGCGGGCGCAGCGAGGTGTCGCCGATGTCATCGGCGCGGCGCTCGGGGGTGATCAGGCGGGTGGGAGCAGTGGTCATGGGGTCACGTTAGCACGATGCAGCGGCTTCGCGAGCCACCAGCACAGGCTGGCGGGACCGATCGCCAGCACCGCGAGCAGCGCCGACAGCGACAGTGCCTGCGGCAGCGACTGGGTACCGGGCAGCATCACCGCCGAGGATTCTGACGGCTGGATGAAAGCGCCGAGCAGCACCACGGCGGCAATGGCGGCGGCCGCGGCAAGCCAGGCCATCCAGATCGGACTGAGACCGGCATAGATCGCCGCGACCGCAAAGGTCAGTCCTGCGGCCATGGAGGGAAGCAGCGTGGCGATAACGACCACGAAGGCCAGCAGCCAGACCGCGATCGACAGCACGCCACGCAACGCGTCAAGATCGGCGACCGCAAACACCAGCTGGACGATGGGCGCGCCGAGCACGACGACGATCAGCGCAACCACCGCCGCCATCGCCAGTGGACCGACAATGGAGAAGATCGCCACGATACCGATCACGCGTCCGAGCCGGCCGAAACTCACTTCGCCAACTCCTTCAGCCCGAGCCGGATCAGTTGCGCCGTCTCAGCGCCCTCTCCCGCAATGCGCGCGGCACCGGCAATCGCCGCGGCCGCCTGCGGCGCGCCGTAGCCGAGATTGACCAGAGCGGAGATCGCATCCGACACCGGACGCGGCGCGGTGTTGTCCTCGATGGCGCCGGACAGATTGACCAGCGCCGGATCGACCGATGCAAATGCCGGCGCCTTGTCCTTCAACTCGCTGACGATCCGCTCGGCGACTTTCGGGCCGACGCCGACGGTGCGCGCCACCGCAGCCTTGTCGCGCAGCGCGATGGCATTGGCGAGGTCGGCCGGCGGCAATGTCGACAGCACCGCCAGCGCCACCTTGGCGCCGACGCCCTGCACGGTCTGCAGCAGCCGGAACCATTCGCGCTCCTGGTCGGAGCGAAAGCCGAACAGCTTGATCTGGTCCTCGCGGACATAGGTCTCGATCGACAGCACCGCCGCCCCGCCCGGCTGCGGCAGCGCCTGCAGCGTACGCGCGGAGCAATGCACTTGGTAGCCGACGCCGGAGACGTCGAGGATGACGTAGTCATCACCGTAGCTGTCGATCAGGCCCTTGAGCTTGCCGATCATGAGAGAGCTCCGGTGCGCATGCTCCCCTCCCCTTGCGGGGAGGGGCCGGGGTGGGGGTGTTACGGGCGACGTCGCTTGTGGACCCCCTCCCCGACCCTCCCCCGCAAGGGGGAAGGAACCGACGACGTTTGCAGCGCAGGATCAAACTACACATTATGCCCCCACCACCCGCAGCAGCCGCTGCGCGCTCTGACGGTGATGCGCATGCGTAATGGCGATGGCCAGCGCATCGGCGGCGTCGGCGGATTTCGGCTCGGCCTTGGGCAGCAGGATCTTCAGCATCATCTGGATCTGGTTCTTGTCGGCATGGCCGGCGCCGACCACGGTCTTCTTGACCTGGTTCGGCGCATATTCGGCCACCGCGATGCCGAACATCGCCGGCGTCATCATGGCGATGCCGCGGGCCTGGCCGAGCTTGAGCGTGGCGACGCCGTCCTTGTTGACGAAGGTGTTCTCGACCGCGGCCTCGGCCGGCTGGAAGTCGCCGAGCACTTTCGACAGCCCCTCATGGATGCCGAGCAGCCGGCTTGCCAGCGGCAGGGTGTCCGTCGGCTCCACCGAGCCGCACGCGATATAGGTCAGCCGGTTGCCATCGATCTCGATGACGCCCCAGCCGGTGCGGCGCAGGCCCGGATCGATGCCGATGATGCGGACGGATGGGCGAATCGGGACAGCTGTCATGGGCGCAGTGATAACGCCGAAAGCTTAAGAACAAAATAGCAACAGACGGGTTTGCACGGCGAAAGTGGGCGGAGACGGTGCGCCCCGACCACAGGCTGTCGTCCCCGCGGATGCGGGGATCGAGTAAACGCCGGCCTGCATGTGCCCCGAAAGGCCAGTGTCTACTGGGTCCCCGGTCCAGCGCGCAAGTGCGCGCCGGCCGGGTGATGACAGCGGAGTTTGACGCAACGGCTGGCCTCAGCCGCCCATCTTGGCGACCAGCGCGTCGGATACCTCGAAGTTGGCGTAGACGTTCTGGACGTCGTCGTGATCGTTGAGCAGGTCGATGAGCTTCAGCAACTTCTCGCCGGTCTCGTCGTCGACCGCGACGGTGTTTTGCGGCTTCCAGGTCAGTTCCGCCTTGCGCGGCTCGCCGAATTTCGCTTCCAGCGCCTTGGCGACGTCGCGAAAGGTTTCCTGGGCGGCATAGACTTCATGACCGGTCTCGGACGAGATCACGTCGTCGGCGCCGGCCTCGATGGCGGCTTCCAGCATGTCGTCGGCGGAGGCCTTGGCGGCGTCGTATTCGATGATCCCCACATGGTCGAACATGAACGACACGGAGCCGGTTTCGCCGAGATTGCCGCCGGACTTGGTGAAATAGGAGCGGATGTCCGAGGCGGCGCGGTTTTTGTTGTCGGTGAGCGCCTGGACGATCACGGCGACGCCGCCGGGGCCGTAGCCCTCGTAGCGCATCTCGTCATAATTCTCGCCGTCGGAGCCGATCGCCTTCTTGATGGCGCGCTCGATATTGTCGCGCGGCATGTTTTCCTGGCGGGCGGCGGTGACCGCGGCGCGCAGCCGGGCATTCATCGACGGGTCGGGGGTGCCGAGCTTGGCGGCCACGGTAATTTCCCGGGCCAGCTTGCTGAACAGTTTCGACTTCTGGGCATCCTGCCGGCCCTTGCGGTGCATGATGTTCTTGAATTGGGAATGTCCGGCCATGCGGTCTCTTTCGGATTCGTGCGGTCTGTCAGGGGTGCGGCGGCGCGGGGTTATAGGCCGCGAGCCCGGCAAAATCAAAAAACAGTCCGGTTTCCGCCTTGGGATACCGGCTGCGCGCAAGCGTCGCACATCCGTTAACCACGGCTTCACGTCAGGGTGCAAGGATACCCGCATAGATTGTATCCCCCAGAGAGACGACATGGTCTTCGGAATGTTTCGGAAGCGGCAGGCGCCGGCGCCTGTTCCTGTTGCGCAGCCCGCGGTGGTGGTGGTGGCGGCGGCCGCCGTGCCCGAGCCGGAGCGCGATTCGGCGCGCGAGATCCTGGAACTGCTGGAGCTGGAACTGGGGGCGCTAATCCGCCAGCTCGAGCGCGCCGCGCAGTCGGTGGCCGGCGGCGCCGAATCCACCGCCTCCACCCTCTCCACCATCCGCCAGCGCACCGACGCCCTCACCGGCCAGACCAGCGCGGCGCAGACCACCGCCACCACCTTTGCGCAGGCCGCCGACAAGTTCACCCATTCCGCCGAAGGCATCGGCGCCCAGGTGCGCAACGCCAGCAAACTGGCCGACGACGCCGGCGCCGCCGCGGACGAGGCCAGCCGCAACGTCGACCGCCTCAGGGAATCCTCCGCCGCAATCGGCAACGTGGTCAACCTGATCGCCCAGATCGCCAAGCAGACCACGCTGCTGGCGCTCAACTCGACGATCGAGGCCGCACGCGCCGGCGCCGCCGGCCGCGGCTTCGCGGTGGTCGCCACCGAGGTCAAGGCGCTGGCGGTGCAGACCGCAGAGGCCACCGAAGAGATCAAGAAGAAGATCGACGCGCTGCAGAAGGATGCCGCGAGTTCAGTGGATGCGGTGCACCGCATCTCCAACGCGATCCAGGCGATCCGCCCGGTGTTCGACAGCGTCAACGGCGCAGTGGCCGAACAGAACGCCACGACCTCCGACATGTCCGACAATGCCGCCTCGGCGTCGCAATTCATCGTCGCCGTCGGCGACAGCGCTGCCGAGATCGACAGCGCCACCCAGGCCGCTGAGGTGCATGGCCAGAGCGTCGCCGAGGCCGGCCGCGCCGTGACCATGTTCGCACAGAAGCTGAAGTCGCGCTGCGCCACGCTGCTGCGCCAGGACGAACGCGAGGACGAGCGCAAGCGCGAGCGGCTGCCGTGCCACCTGCAGATCGAGATCAAGACCCGCAACACGACGCTGCGTGCGCCGGTCTACGAGATTTCCCTGGAAGGCATTCTGATCGGCGGCCCGGACGCGGCCTCGCTGCAACCGCACGAGATGCTGACGGCCGATCTTGTCGAGGTCGGCACCTGCCGGCTGCGTGTCACCGAACAGTCCAAGGCCGGTGCCCGCGCCCTGTTCGTGGCGCCGGACGCCGCCCTGACCAGCCGGATCGAGGACCGGCTATGGGCGATCCACGACGAGAACACCGAATTCGTCACCCGCGCCATCGATGCCGGCGTCACGCTCAACAAGATCTTCGCCGACGGTATCGCCTCCGGCGCCATCGGCATCGACGACATGTTCGACGAAAGTTATGTGGAGATCGCCGGCTCCAATCCGGTGCAGGTGCGCACGCGGATTCTCGACTGGGCCGACCGCGCGCTGCCGGATTTCCAGGACAAATTGCTGGCGACCGACCCGCGCATGGCGTTCTGCGCCGCGATCGACCGCAACGGCTACCTGCCGGTGCACAACAGCATCTATTCCAAGCCGCAACGGCCCGGCGACGTCGCCTTCAACACCGCCAATTCGCGCAACCGTCGCATCTTCAACGATCCCGCCGGCCTCGCCGCCGGCCGCAACACCCGCGCCTACCTGATCCAGAGCTATGCCCGCGACATGGGCAACGGCACCACGGTGATGATGCGCGAGATCGACGTACCGATCCGCGTGCACGGCCGGCATTGGGGCGGATTCCGCACGGCGTACAAATTGTAGTAGCTCCGGAACTGTCGCTTTTCGTGTTGCCGTTACGCTCCGCTCCCCTTGCAGCCCTCACTCCGGCCATCTCCCGCCGGCGAGCGAGGAAGCTACGGTGGCCTCGCCGGCTATTTTCCCTGGGCCGGGGGCGCCCGCGCCACCACCGCATCGGCGCGCGCCCTGAGATTGGGCGGCACCTTTTCGCCGGTGGCGATGCGGTTCTTCACGATGCTGGCGAGCTTGTCGCCCTCGGCGCCGTGCCCCAGGGCGTATTCGGTCTCGGCCAGCGCCACCTGGAACCGGAGGTTGTCGGGCTGCGCCTCGATCGCCCGGCGCAACGGCGCAATCGCCTCGAAGCTGCGGCCCTGGCGCTGCAGGTCCTCACCGTAGTCGAACTGCAGCAGCGAACTGTTCGGCGCCACCGCCACGCCGGTGAGCAGCGCGTCGCTGGCCTCGCGGGTTCGGCCGGCCTCGCGCAGCACGATGCCGAGCCGGCGGTAGGCGACGATGCTGCGCACGTTCTTCTTCAGCGCGGTGCGGTGCGCCTCGATGGCCTCGTCCTTGCGGCCGATGGAATTGAGCACGATGCCCAGCGAATTGTAGCTGTTGTCGGCATCCGGCGCGCGCGCGACCCCGAGCTTCGCCGCCTGCAGCGCCTCCTCCGGCTTCTTCTGCGCCATCAGCACGAAGGCGCGGGTGTATTCCGCCGCGGCGAACTCCGGATCCATGGCGCGCGCGCCGTCGGTGGCCGAGGCGGCCTCGCCAATCTGGCCGCGGCTGAGATAGATGTAGGTGCGCAGGTTCATGGCATACTTCTCGGCGCCAGGATGACTGCCCGATAGCGCCACGGCCGTCAGCCGCATGGCGGCTTCCTCGTCGCCGTACTCGCGAAAATAGATGCCGGCCGCGATCTCCGGATCGATGTGCTCCAGCAGGTTCAGCGCGGCCTTCCTGAACAGGGTCTCGGCGCCCTGCGCCGTCTCGACGTCAATCAACCCCTCCCGGCCAGGATTTTGACGCAGGCGAAGCCGCAGCAGCTCCTTGCCGTCCTCGGTGCGGGTGGTGATCTCGCCGGAGATCTGCACGATCTGCTTGCCGAGCACCTTCTGGATCAGCGACTGGAACGACTTGAGGTCGATGTTTCCGGCCGGCGTTTCGATCGACGACAGCGCGTCGATCAACTGGGTATCGCCAAGTGCGGTCTTTGGCTTCGCCGCGTTGGAATTGCGGTTGAGCGCGGAGATCTCGTCCAGCAGCCGCTGGGTGGCCGTCTCCGCGGTATAGCCTGCATTTTCCAGCGATTGCGGCACGCGCAGCGCGGTCATAACGATGCCGTTCTCGATCATCGCCTTGGCGACCACGATCACCGTCAGAACAATCGGCACCACGGTCACGACCACCACCGCGAGCCCCTTGGCAAACATCACAAGTTCGGCCGCCGACCTTTCGCGGACCTGCGACGCCAGATATTGCCCGGCGCGGACGTGCAACTTCCGCTTCCTCGGCGCAGCCGAAGCGATGGTCGGCTGCAATCGTTCTTGCGGAACGCTCTCAGTGGACATGGCGGGCTTCCCGAAATGAGATGATTGCGACGAACGCAAGGCCCGCCGCAGCATCAGCCGCGGCGGGCCTTGTCGAAAGAACTGCATTGAGAAGTGCGTCACGGAATACGCTCGACTGGTTCCTGATGACCTCCTGCTCCGCCTGCGGGAGAGGTGAAGTTACCTGATCGACCCAACGAGCTGGGCGGCCACCTTCTGATGGCCGGCGGCGGTCAAATGGATGCGGTCGTTCTGCGCCATGCCCGACTGCAGCGCAGACTTGACGTAGCCGTCGGCCTGCACGGTCTTGATGCCGCGCGCCCTGAGCTGCTGCTGGATGCTGGCGATGTTGGCGGCCCGTTGCGGCGGCGTGATCCCCTGGCGCATGTCGTTGCCGCCAAACTGCAGGATAACGATTTTCGTGCCCTCCGGCACGCTGCTGGACAGCCGCGACAGCATGCCCGCGGAGGTGTCGCCGAACACGCCGGCGTTGCGCACCGACATCCCCTTGCCCTTTGCCTGCAGCATCCGCTCCAGCTGGGCGGGATAGGCCTCCGACGCGCCGACGCCGTGACCTTCGGTGTTGCTGGCGCCGAGCGCGACGACCTGCGCGGATGCGGTGTGCGTGACGGCCATAGCGCCGAGCAAAGCCGCAGCAAGCAGCGCCGTTTTCATCGAGATCATCGGTGTTCCCTTCATGTGATCGTTTTGGATTAGCGTCGCCGCCAGCCGATGCGAGTTTTCGCTGCGGCCCGACGAATCCAGCAGGCCACGGCGCCGCGCAGCCTCAGTCACCCAATTGGGTGACTGAGGCTGCGCCAAAGGAGGGCTTCCGTTAGGCTCTGTCGCTCGCGGAGAGGCGTGGAAACGCAGCCGCCTAGGTTGGCGCGCGCTGGATGCGGGCGAGCAGCGACAGCAACTCGGCCTGGCGGGTGGTGCGGGTCTTGGACAGGATGCGCTTCAGGTGCGAGCGCGCCGTCTCGTAGGACATGCCAATCACCTCGGCGACGGCCGGAAGCGGCACTTCCTGCTCGAGCAGCGACAGCACCGTCGATTCCATCACCGTCAAACCGAACATCTGCTGCGTGGTCTCCATGGCCGTCGGCGGTGGCCGGAGGTCGGTGTCGGAGATCAGAAGGATGGCCGTCGCCGGCGAGAAGATTGCGCTGGCGAGACCGGCCAGCGGGATGCCCTGGATCACCAGCGGCCGCTTCGACAGCCGGTGCACCACCACCGGCGGTGCGGCTGCGCTGCGGCCGAGGGCGGCGGTGAGCTGGCCGAGGGCAAGGCTGTCAGGGGCGCGGTCACAGCGCAGCCGGCCGCGCGCCAGCATCAACCCGTTGCCGAGCAGTCGCTCCGCCTGTGCGTTGTGGCGGATCACGCAACCGGCGTGATCGAGCAGGAAACTGGCGCAGCCCAGTGCCGCGAAGGCGTCAAGCATACCGGTGGCGTTGGCGTAGGCCAGCTGGCGCGCCAGCTGCGCGGCGCGGTCGAGATAGGCGCCGAACCGCACCAGATCGGCCTGCTCGCGGTCGGTATAAAAACCTCCGGCGTCCCCGCGCTCCATGACCAGACACCATTCGTCGTCGTCATTGGAGAAGCCGATGCAGGCCGACCAGATCGCATCGTACTTGCGCAGAAAACCGTTGTAGTAGTCGGAGGTCTTCAGCTCCTCCGAGGTCACGAAATCCTGGTCGACGGAGATGCCCTTGGCCCGCAGGTGCGGAATCCCCGCTCGCGCTGATCGCGCAGATGCCATTCGTCCCTGAAGTATTCCTCGAAGCCTTCGCCGAGCGACGAGGAGTGCGGTGTACCGGGACCGCGGCCCCTGAGTGGCAGCAACACCGCGCCGGTGGCATTGGCGTACTGGGCTACCGTATCCATCGCCGCGGTCCATAACGCCGGATCGACGGCGGCGTCGAGCAGCGACAGCGCAGCCCGGTCGAATGAAATAGACCGCATGATTGCTCGATCAATAAGTGATGCCACCGAAAGGCGCAGTGTCGCGCAGTTTCCCGTTTGATTGCAAGTGGTCGCAAAGCCCTGACCGGGCACCCCCGGCACCGCGTCTCACCCAATTGGGGGTAGGATGTGTTGCGGGAATTCGAGAACCTCTCAGAATCGCCCGCAAGCCATCGACGCCGTGCGTTACACGCGGTAAGCGGGATGTATTGCACGATCTCCGCGTTTATTTTGTAAGGCATTTCATGTTTCTCAGGGCCTCAGCCGCAGCATTGCTCCTGGTTTCCACGTCACTTTCCGCCTCCGCGCAGAGCTTCGATCAGTTCCTGGTGTTCGGCCCAAGCAATCTCGACAGCGGCTCCTTCAAGACATCCGGCGGCGACAATCATTTCACAGTCGCGCGCACCAATGGTGCCGCCATGACCCCGTCGGCCGGCCTCATGGTCACCGACTTACTGTCCGCCCGGTTCGGGCTGACCGATGTGTCGCAAGGCGTATCGCCGAACGGCACCAACTACGCGGTGTCCGGCGCGCGCATCACTGCAGCCAACTCCTTCACGCCCGCGTTTGCATCGGCCGCTCTCACGCCAAGCATCACCCAACAGATGACCAACTACCTCGCCTCGACCGGTGGCGTAGCCAATGCGAATGCGCTCTATGTGATCAGCGCAGGCAGCAACGACGTCACCGCTCCCGGCGCCACGCAGGCCGTTCTCGCCACCCAGGCCGGCCTGTTCACGGACTCGGTCGCGCGACTTCAGGCGGCCGGCGCGCGCTACATTCTGATCCCCAACACCAGCAGGGATTTCCTCAATACCCAGATCTACAGCAATCTCACCGCTGCCGGCGTCAACTTCATTCCTGCGGATCTCGCGGCCATGGTCGGCGCAATCCGCGCGACGCCGGAGCGGTTCGGGCTGACGTCGACCGCGGTAGGCACCGTGCCACCGGTACTGACGTCGCCATCCGCCTGTCAGCCGCCCAGCAACGGCTATTCCGGTTACGGACTGTATTGCGTGGCCTCGACGACGCGGCCGGCCCCGAACGTCGCATCTCTCGGTTCGGCCACCGCGCTGCAGACCAGCCTGTTTTCCGACAATATCCATTTTTCGCCGGCCGGCCAGCAGATCGAGTCCGATTACTTCTACAGCCTGATCGTCGCGCCCAGTCAGATCTCGTTCCTGACCGAAAGCGCGATCCAGTTCCGCCGCGGCGTGACGCTGGGCATCCAGGAGCAGATCGACGTCGCACAACGCCGCGGCGGCCCCGGCTTCAATGTCTGGTTCAATGGCGACGTGTCCTCGCTGAAGCTGAACAACAGTTCGGCGGGCTTCCCCAATGACCCGAGCACGCCCATTTCCGGCACGTTGGGCGCCAGCTACAGTTTCGGCGCCCATGCGCTGGTCGGCGCCGCCGTCACGCTGGGATCGCAGGATCCGAGTTTTTCATCGGGCGGCGGCTTCAGGGAGCGAGAGGTCGCCGCGACGATCTTCGGCGCCGCGCGCAGCGGCGCCTTGTGGGCCAATGCGATCATGAGCTTCGGCTGGCTGAAGTACGACGTCAACCGCGTGGTGCCGCTGGGCATTACCTTCGACAGCAATTCCGCCTCCACCCACGGCCGCAATTTCTCGTTCGCAGCGCTGACCGGCTACGATTTCCGCCACGGCGCTGTGACCCATGGCCCGGTGGTCGGCGTGGAAGTGCAGTCGGTAGGCATCGACAACTTCACGGAGACCGGCAGCTTCACCAGCCTGGCCTTTTCCGGCATCGGCCGGACCTCGACGGTCAGCGCGCTGGGCTATCGCGCAGCCGTTGACCTCGGCATTTGGCGACCGTTCGCGCAGGTGACTTGGAATCACGAGTTTGACGACACTGCAGGCCGCACGGTCACGGCCAGCCTGACGACGCTGGCGACGGCGCCGAGCTACTCACTGCCCGTCGTTCAGCTCGGCCGCGACTGGGCCAGCGCCAGCATCGGCACCACCATTGCATTTGCGCAGGACTGGACTGCGCTCGCCGCCGTCAACGCCCAGCTCGGACTATCCGGCGCGATGAATTATGGCGGCCGCTTCGGCATGAACTACGCGTTCGGCGCGCAGCAGGCGGCGAAGTTGATCACCAAATAGCATTTCCGGCCTATAGATTGTAGATCGGCTTTCTTTATCTCTTCCACCTGCGGTCGGGTGAGGTCAGCCACGTCCTGGTGCTGCCTCACCACGATAGAATAAGCATCCGCGACGCATTCGCACCGGACCGTGTCCAAACCAGTGATGCGATGCGCGCCGCGGCCGCGCTGCCCCAAAGTGATCAAGTTTGTGCGGCCGTGCGCTGGCCGCGAAATGCCAGCAGCGACGGCAAGCCGTGGACGATCCGCTGTCTCACAGCCCGAATTGAACCTGTGCGGCCTCTGACAACACAAAATCGCAGACATCCCGAGAATGACGAGCAAGGAATGCGCGATGAGGGCCCTGAAAGCATCGATCTGTGTCGTGGTCGCCGCGCTCGCCCTGAGCCTGTCGCCCAGCGCAACGTCCTACGCGGCAGAGGATGAGGCGACCACCCTCATTCTGCAGATGAAAGAATTTTATCAGGCCGGGAAATACGTGGAGGCGCTGCCATTGGCGCAGAAGTCCCTTGCGCTTCGCGAGAAGGAGTTTGGGTCAGACGATGTGCACGTCGCAATGCCGCTGAATGACCTCGGCACAATCCACTACCAGCTGGGTCAATACGCCGTTGCCGAGCAATTTTACAAGCGCTCACTGGCCGTCAGGAGAAGACGCTCGGTCCGGATGATGCGGACCTCGCAATGGTGCTGAATAATCTGGGCGACGTCTATCGTGCGGAAAAGCGTTACGCGGAAGCTGAGTCGTTTCTCAAGCGGTCCATCGCCATCGGCACAAAAAAGCGCGGCCCTGACGATACGTCGATCGTGCTGCCGTTGAACAACCTCGCCGCTGTCCACAGTCTTCAAGGCCGTAACGACAAGGCCATTCCGATGTTCGAAAGGGCACTGGCCATCCTCGAGAAGGCGAACGGTCCCGACGATCCCGAAGCTGCGGTATCGATGAGCAACCTGGCCAATAGCTACATCCAGCGGCATCGTTATGCGGATGCAGAGCGCCTGCTCAAGAGAGCGATCGTGGTGACGTCGAAAGCGTTCGGCCCCAACCATCCCGACATCGCGCAGGCGCAGAACAATCTGGCAGAACTCTACTCCCGTCAGGGACGTAAGGCGGATGCCGAGTATCTGTTCAAGCAGTCGGCGGCCATGTTTGAAAGGACGCTCGGCCCGAACCATCCGGATCTCGCTGGTGTCCTGGAGAACCTGGCCGGCTTCTACAAGGATCAGGGGCGCTATGCCGACGCCGCACAAGCCCATAAGCGCTCGATGGTCATTCGAGGGAAAACAGAGTCAGGACCGATCTGAGTCCGGACGTAGCGACGCGAGGCGCCCCGACAGACTCGCCGCCAAGAGTGCCTCGCCTTCGTTCGTCTCGCTTGAAACAGGTGATGGCCGCGGCTTGATGAATCTGCCTGCTAAACGACTCAGCCTGCCATGAACGGATAGTCCGTGTAGCCGGCGACATCGCCGCCGTAGAAAGTGGCGCGGTTGTAGGGCGTGAACGCCACCTGGCGCCGGATCCGTTCCGGCAGGTCGGGATTGGCGATGAAGGCGCGGCCGAACGCGATCGCATCGGCATTGCCGGACTCCACCGCCGCCTCTGCCGACGCCGCATCGAAGCCGCCGGCCGTGATCAGCACGCCCGGCCAGAACGGCCGGAACAGTTCGAACGCCGCCGGCACATTGGTGTGGTTGACCTCGGCGCGACCGGAGCCACTCGAACGCGGCTCGACAAAATGCAGATAGGCCAGGCCCGGCGTCTTCAACTCTTCGATGACGTAGGTGT
The DNA here is from genome assembly GCF_026015985.1 of Rhodopseudomonas sp. P2A-2r. GTDB lineage: Bacteria > Pseudomonadota > Alphaproteobacteria > Rhizobiales > Xanthobacteraceae > Tardiphaga. The sequence continues at coordinate 5,566,665 of NZ_CP110389.1, forward strand.
ACAGCGGCATCGGATCGGCCTCGCCGGTATCATTGGCGACGCCATAGGGTGACAGCCGTACCGCGACGCGGTCGGCGCCCCACACGTCGATGACCGCCTGCGTGACCTCCAGCAGCAACCGCGCGCGGTTCTCGATGGAGCCGCCATACCGGTCGGTGCGCTGGTTGGAGCGTGACTGCAGGAACTGCTCCAGCAGATAGCCATTGGCGCCGTGCACTTCGACGCCATCGAAGCCGGCCGCCATCGCGTTGCGCGCGCCCTGGCGATAGGCCTCGATTACAGCGGCGATCTCCGCGGTCTCGAGCGCCCGGGGGACTTCATACGGCACCGTCGCACCATCGGCGCTGCGGGTGGTGCCGGAAATGGCGATGGCCGACGCCGACACGGGCAGCACGCCGCCGGGCTGGAATGAGGAATGCGAGGCGCGACCGACATGCCAGAGCTGCAGGAAGATGACGCCGCCTTTGGCATGAGCGGCGTCGGTGACCTGCTTCCAGCCGGCGACCTGCTGCTCCGAATGAATGCCAGGCGTATCCGGATTACCGCGCCCTTCCGGCATGACCTGCGAGGCCTCGGCGATGATCAGGCCGCCTTCGCTCGCCCGCTGACCGTAGTATTCGGCATTGAGCGGCCGCGCAGCGAGGCTGTCGCGATCGGCGCGCATCCGCGTCAGCGGCGCCATCACCACGCGGTGGCTCAGCGTATACGGACCGATCTGCAGCGGCGTGAACAGCGAGGGAGATGGCATCGGGACTCCATTCGGAATTTTGTTGGGCCATGGCAAATGTCGGCCGGGGCGGTCGGTAGAGTATGCCGGTCGAAGCAGCGAAACGGCAAGGCGGTGCGCTCCCCTTCTCACTCCCCGACGCAAGGCTTATCGCCAGGCGGGACGGCGGCACGCGCGGCCATAGGTTTTGCAAAGACCTCAACCGGCCCGCCGGATCTGCGCCTGCTACGAAAGTCGAAGGTACGATCATCGTACAACTCTGGCTAATGCTGCTTTGCAGCATCCAATTCACTTGCCGGATTGATACGCCTCCCTACAGTGGCGGGATAAAAATAAAATATCAGGGAGGACAATTGTGACATCCACGTTTCGTACGTTTGCATTTGCGGCGCTTGCCGGCACGTTTCTCGTCCACGCCGGCGGCGTGGCGTTTGCCCAGGAAAAGAAGATCACGGTCTGGTTCAGCAAGGGCTTCTACAAGTCCGAGGATGAATCGCTGATCGAGGCGATCAAGAAATTCGAAGCCAAGACCGGCATCAAGGTCGAGCTGTCGCAATACGCTATTCAGGACATGATCCCGAAGACGGTGGCGGCGCTGGATTCCGGCACACCGCCGGACGTCGCCTATGCCGACACCTATGACGTGCAGGCCTCCGGCAAGTGGGCATCCGAGGGCAAGCTCGAGGACCTCACCGACATCCTGACGCCGATCAAGGGCAATTTCGCGCCCAACACCATCGAGACGGCATTCCTCTACAATGACGTCACCAAAAAGAAGGCCTATTACGGCTTTCCGCTGAAGCAGCAGTCGATGCATGTGGAAATCTGGGGCGACATGCTGGAGCAGGCCGGCTTCAAGGTCAGCGATATCCCGAAGGACTGGAAGGGTTACTGGTCGTTCTGGTGCGACAAGGTGCAGCCGGCCTACCGCAAGGCATCCGGCACCCGCGCCTTCGGCGTCGGACAGCCGATGGGCGTGGAATCCACAGACTCCTTCCAGTCGTTCTACACCTTCATGGACGCCTACAACGTCAAGCTGGTCGACGACGACGGCAAGCTGCTGGTCGACGATCCCAAGGTGCGCGAAGGCCTGATCGGCGCGCTCCGCGATTACACCGACACCTATATCAAGGGCTGCTCGCCGCCCTCCTCGACCACGTGGAAGGACCCCGACAACAACGTCGCGTTCCACAACAAGACCATCGTGATGACCCACAACTTCACGATCTCGATCGCGGCCAAGTGGTTCGAGGACTCGCAGAACCAGGCACTGACGCCGGAACAGCGCGCCGCGGGCAAGAAGGCCTATGAGGAAACCATCATCACGGCGTCGTTCCCCAACAAGCCCGACGGCACGCCGATCAAGTATCGCTCCGACGTCAAGACCGGCATGATCTTCAGCGCGTCCAAGAACAAGCCGGAGGCCAAGGAATTCGTCAAATTCCTGCTGCAGGAAGAAAACCTGCAGCCCTACATCGAAGGCGCGCTGGGCCGCTGGTTCCCGGTGACCACCGCCGGCCAGAAGAGCGCATTCTGGCAGGCCGACCGTCATCGCAAGGCGGTGTACAACCAGTTCATGGGCGGCACCTCGACGTTCGACTTCGTGAAGAACTACAAGTTCACGATCCTCAACAACGAGAACGCCTGGGCCAAGGCCATGAACCGCGTGGTCAGCGAGAAGGTGCCGGTCGACAAGGCCGTGGATGAGCTGATCGCCCGCATCAAGCAGGTCGCGGGCTAAGTCCGTCATTCCGGGGCGCGCAGCATCGCTGCGCGCCCCGGAGCACCGACCTCATGGTGAGGAGCGCGCCTCTGAGCGCGGGTCTCGAACCATGAAGTGTATTCGTCATCCCGAGCGAATGGCGTGCCATTCGCAGGAGACGCGGCCGAAGACGACCGCTCCTCAGGATGAGGGCACGGCTCGGATCGGCCGTTCTCGGAAGCACGACACCTCGATCTTCTACAGGTACGCCATGACGTCACTCACGCTCTCCTCGCCCCAAGACACGATCCCGCGAAAACCGTGGTCGGCGCGGCTGTCGACGCAGCAGGTCTGGGGGCTGGCGTTGCTGACGCCGTACATGCTCGTGTTCCTGGCTTTCGTCGTCTATCCCGTCTGCTACGGGCTGTGGCTGGCGCGGCATCCGGCGAGCTACGTGGCGCTGTATCACGATCCGATTTTCGCCCGCGCCGCGGTCAACACGCTGATCTTCCTGATCATCGGCATCAATTTCAAAATGCTGATCGCGCTGTTCCTGTCCGGCTTCTTCGTCAACACGCGCACCTGGATCAAATGGCTGTCGGTGCTGTTCATCCTGCCCTGGGCGGTACCGTCGATCCCGACCATCCTGTCGGTGCGATTCATGTTCAATCCCGAATGGGGCATGGTCAATAATCTGATCTTCAGGTTCACCGGCGAGGACGGGCCGAACTGGCTCAACGATCCCACCATCGCGCTGACCATGGCGATCGGCATGCACATCTGGAAGTCGCTGCCGTTCTGGACGCTGATCCTGATCACCGGGCGGCTGGCGATTCCCGACGACCAGTTCGAGGCCGCGGAGGTCGACGGCGCCAGCCCGTGGCAGAAGTTCCGCTACGTCACCTGGCCGTCGATGCGCACGCTGTATCTGACCTGCACGCTGCTCTCGATGATCTGGACGCTCGGCGACTTCAACAGCGTCTATCTGCTCACCGGCGGCGGCCCTGCCGACCTCACCCATGTGCTGGCCACATTGGGCATCCGCTATCTCCGCCTCGACCAGCTCGACCTGTCGATGGCGGCGATCGTCTGCGCGCTGCCGCTGGTGCTGCCTCTGGTCTATGTGATGATGAAACGGTTGTCGCGATGAAGATATCAGAGATGCGCATGCCCACCCTGCGCGAGGTCGGCGTCGAGGCGCGCCTGCTGCTGATCGGCATTCCCGTGTTCATCTGGACCATGCTGCCGCTGTATCACCTGTTCCTGTTCGCGATCTCGCCGAAGCAGGATGCCTTCGCAGGCAAGCTGTGGCCGGATCATCCGACGCTGCACAATTTCGGCATCGTGTTCGGCCAGAAGCACTACTTCCTGCGCGATTTCTGGGCGCAGTTCTGGAATTCCACGGTGATCGCGCTGTCGGTCGGCGTGCTGACGCTGGTGATCGCCACCGCGGCAGCGTTCGCTATCTCGCGGCTACGGGTGCGCGGCGGACGGCTGGTGATGAATCTGGCGCTGTTCACCTACTTCATTCCGGCGGCATTCCTTGCCGTGCCGATGTATCGCACCATGGGCAATTACGGTCTGCTCAACAATCACTGGTCGCTGATCCTGGCCATGGTGACCATCGCCTCGCCCTATGCCATCTGGGTGCTCAAGCAGGCCTCCGACAAGTTGCCGGTCGAGCTCGACGAGGCCGCCATCATGGACGGCGCCACAACGCCCCAGCTGTTCCGGCTGGTCTATCTGCCCTTGATGCTGCCGTCGCTGGTGGCAGTCGGCGCCTATGCGGTGCTGCTGGCGTGGAACGAATATCTCTACGCATTCCTGCTGCTGTCCAAGGACACCGAGATCACCCTGCCGGTAGCGCTCGGCAACTTCCTCGCCGCCGACGACTCGCCGTGGGAACTGCTGATGACCACCGGCCTGATCTATGCGCTGCCGCCGGCGGCGATGTACTACGCCTTCAAGCGCTACATGGTCGGCGGTCTGACGGCCGGTGCAGTGAAGTCGTAGACACCGGCACCGCGACCGGCGCGCGGCCGGATCGCCGGGCCGGCTACCTGCCGGGCCACGTCGACACGGCCTTCTTGCAAGGATCCGACAGCGCGCTGAAATTCTCGTTCAGGCATTTGCGAACCCGACCGCCGCCGGGAATGGTGCCCGCGCATAGTTTGCGGTAGTCCGCCTCGCAGGCCTGGCGGGCCTGGCCGCGGCCGTCCTGTGCCATCGCCACAGACAACGTCACCACCAGGATCCCGATCAGGCATGCCGCCGCGAGCAGCGCCCGCATGAACGTGTCGCTCGGGCGAAAAACGAACCTCTTGCCGTCGTTACGCGGCATCCGTGAATTCACTCGCTGCACCATATCGGCTCCCCATGCTTGAGATCGCTCAGGCCCGGACCATCCAGGCCGATAGAGTTGATACGCACCGGTTGCGGAGATCCCTCGCGGCGCCGCAACGTCTCAGCGCGGAAACCCGCCGACGAGTTGACGTCGCCCTTTCGGAGAAATCTGGTCCAGCGTCTCGATGAAGGTGTCGATCACGGCGTCGCCGATCTTGATGCGCTTGTCGCGCGCATCCAGAATCGCGGCGCGCAATGCGGCCTTGTCCAGCTCCGGCTGTCCCGTCAGTTGCAGCGTCTTGCGCATCGCCCTCAGGTAGTCTGCCTGTAGCGGCAGCATGTCGGGCTGCTTCTCGCGGTAGATCCGCCACAGGATATCTGCATCCTCCTGCGGCAGCCGTGCGGCGATGCGCTCGACCATTCTCAGCGGCATACCGGCATTGGCCGGCGGCCCGTCCGGTTGAAACCACTGCACCGAAACATAGGTCGCCAGCGCGAGATTGATGCAGAGCGATGCCAGGAGCGCCCAGCGCAGGCGCTTCGGCGGAGAGGGCCAGAATGTCATTGGACCCCCCAGGGCGAGATGACGGAACTATCGAACAGCATGCTGACCAGCGACATGCCCTCGTCCGACGGATGATAGGGAAGCGCGCTCGCCAGCCAGACGCCGACCAGTAACGAACAGGCTAGGCCGGTGACCGGAACCATCGATCCCGGCTGCCATAGCCGCCGGTACCAAGGCAGCACCGCCTGTGCCCGCGCGAGGCGCTGCAGGACCGCCAGGCCCGCTTGTCCGGCGCGCGCATTGCCGATGTCGGGCGCGGTTGCGAACAGCCGGTCGAAACCGCGCTGCGCCTCGAGAATTGCCGCGCCGTCCGCGCTCGCCGCGATGCCGCGTGCGGCAGCCTGCGTGGCCACCGGCCAGCGATCGATGTCGCCTCCCCATGTCTCCGCCAATTGCCTGAATTGATCGCGTGTCATACCTGCCTCCCGCCATCCTGAATTTTCCTGACTTGCTCCCTGAGCGCGTCGCGTGCGCGCGCCAGCAGCGACTCGAATGCCTTGGCGCTGATGTTCATGGCCTCGGCGGACTGCTCGCCGCTCAGCCCTTCCATGTGAAACAGCGCGATGGCGCCACGTTGCCGGTCGGACAGATGCGCCATTGCCTGCTCCAGCATCCGCCGCTCCTGATCCGCGATCAGCCGCTCCACCGGTTCGGGCCTGTCATCCCGCACATCGCCTGCGTCTTCGATCGGCGCGAAGGCCGGCTTGCGCACGCGGTCGAAAGCGAGATTGAGCACGATCCGGTAGAGCCAGGTGGTGAACCGCGCCACTGCCGGATCGAACGATGTCGCGCGCGTCCAGATTCGCAGGAAGGCTTCCTGACCGATCTCGTCGGCCTCGGCGGCATTGCGGACGACGCGCTGGGCGACGCGGATGGCGCGCGGCATGTACCGGCCCATCAGGATGCGAAACGCCTGCTGCTGGCGCGCCGCGACCGCCAGCATCAGGGCTTCGTCCGTTTCGTTCTCCATCGCCTGCGTCCCAGGTTCGCCGCGCGGCAACGTCGCACGGACACGCCGGGCTACGGATGCCAATGCCATGGCATCAGCAGCGCCGCCACGCGCCCGCGTACCAGCACCGCCGCGGCGGCGGCACATAGGCGGGCGGTGCGACATAGACGGGCGGCGCAACGTAATACGGCGCCGCCATCGCGTAGCGCGGCCGATAGCAGCCGGGATAGACGCCGACGCCGCGCCAACCATAACGCACGCAGGCCACCGTTTCCACGTTCGAGGCCGCGGCGATGGCGGGACGCAGCGCATCCGGCGCCATCAGCGGCGCTGCCTTGGCCACGGGCGCGGCGACGAGCAGCGCTGCGAGGATCGGAAATTTCCACATGGTGATATCCTTTCTTTCGCTGAGTGATGGACGATCAGAAGCTCCAGTTGACGCCGGCGCGAAGCGTGTGGGTGTCGAGCTTGTGTTCGCGCTCGGCGAAAGCGACGTTGTCGAACGACTGCGCCGCAAGCGTCGCGGTGCCGTAGTTGTCGTAGAGATATTCGAGCCGGAACGTTGTCAGCGGCGAGATGCGGTAGTCGACACCGCCGCCGAGCGTCCAGCCCGCCCGCGTATCGCTCCAGCTCGCGGAAAGCCCGGCGGCGTTGTCGATCGCCTTGTTCTGCACGCCCGCCAGTGCCAGGCCGCCGGCCATGAAGATCATCGCCTGATCGAAGCTATAGCCGAGCCGGGCGCGCAGATGCCCGTTCCAGGTCATCCTGGTCTGCAACTGGGTCAGCGTGGGATCGGGCGCGAGGCCGGTATCGATGGTCGCGCTGCCACCGACGACATTGATGTCAGCCTCAAGACCGCTGACGAAGCGGCCCCGCTGCCTGGCGTAACCGAGCGTGACGCCGCCCATGAACGACTTCGGATCGACGACATGGGATTCACCGGTCGAGGGAATGCCGATTTCTCCGCCGCCCCACAGATAGCCGGCCTGGACGCCGACATAAGGCCCCGCCCAGCTCGGCAGCAGCGGCACCACAGACTGCCGCTGCGCGACAGGCGCCGCCACGCCGAGATCGGCAGCCAACCCCTTGCCGATGCCGGACAGGCCGAGCAGGCACGCCAAACCAATTGCTTTCTTCATGCTGATCCCCTGGTAGCGCGGCGCGATGCGCCGCAAGACAGGGAAGTACGGCCGGCCCACGGATTTCCCTCGGCTGCAGCCGAGGTTTTTAAGCGTCCGGTTCACAAAGCTTAATCCAGCGCGGAGAGGAACCGCCTAGGCTTCAGAGGGAGTGGATTGGACTCTGACGCATGTTTGAGCGGGCTCTGACGCGGGACGTCTTCGCATGGGCGCTGTGCGCTCAGCTCACCCAAAACTCCGGCACCGCCTGCGACAGCCGTCCGCCGAGACGCACGGGCCCCACATGCAGCGCGAGGCCAGTCTTGTCGTCGGTTTCCACCGCGACGCCCGACAGCGTTGCCGGGCCGAAGGCGGGCTCGAAGCGGCCGGAGGGAATGCCGGTGGTGAAGCGGCGCACCGGTTCTTCCTTCTGCATGCCGATCACCGAATCATAGTCGCCGGTCATGCCGGCATCGGTCATGTAGGCGGTGCCGCCCGCCAGGATCTGGTGATCGGCGGTGGGCACGTGGGTATGCGTGCCGACCACGAGGCTGACGCGGCCGTCGCAGAAATAGCCCATGCCCTGCTTCTCGCTCGACGCCTCGCCATGGAAATCCACCACGATGGCATCGGCCGCCTCGACCAGCGGACAAGCGTCGATCTCCTTGCCGATGGCGCTGAAGGGATCGTTGAGCGGCTCCATGAAGACGCGGCCCATGGCGTTGATCACCAGCGCGCGGGCGCCGTTCTTGGTATCGATCAGCGCGGCACCACGGCCCGGCGTGTGGCGCGGAAAATTCAACGGCCGAATCAGCCGCGGCGCACGTTCGATGAACACCAGCGCCTCCTTCTGATTCCAGGCGTGGTTGCCGAGCGTCACCGCATCGGCGCCGGCATCGATCAGATCGTTATAGATGCTCTCGGTGATGCCGAAGCCGCCGGCGGCGTTCTCGCCATTGATGACCACGAGATCGAGCTTCCAGTCGCGCACCAGGCCCGGCAGGCGGTCAAGGATGATGGTGCGCCCGGTCTTTCCGACCACGTCGCCGATAAACAGAATACGCAAATCATAAACTCCGGAAATCGAATGTGCGCGCTTCGGTTAGCACATAATCGAGCTGCACGTCGTGCGGCTCGGCCGGCACGGTGTCGATTTCCTGCACGGCAAAGGCGACGCCAATGGCGATGATGGGCTTGGCGGCATGCAACACTTCGAAGGTGCGATCGTAATGGCCGGCGCCGTAGCCGATGCGGTGGCCGAGGCGATCGAAGGCCGCGAGCGGCACCAGCACGATGTCGGGCAGCACGGCGGGGGATTGCGGCGACGGCTCCATGATGCCGAATTGGCCGCGCAGCAATTGCGCATCCGCATTCCATGCGCGAAAAATCAGCGGCTGCTCGCGCCCCATGATCACCGGCAACGCCAGTTGCGCGCCCTGCGCTTCAAGCTGTCGCATCAGCGGCAGCGGATCGAGCTCGGCGCGGATCGGCCAGTAGCCGGACACGATGGCGCCGGGCTTGATGGCGACGGGGAATTTTTGCGCGGCCATGGCCTGCGCGGCTGCGGCGCGCTGTTCTACGCCCAGCGCCTCGCGGCGTTGGATGGCCGCGGTGCGGAGTGACGACTTATCGGCGTTTGGGGCGTTCTCTGGTGCCGACATCAGCACCGGCACCAATTTCGCGCGGGGGAGTTGGACTCCGCTGTCGTCACCCGCGAAAGCGGGTGACCCAGTATTCCGAGGAGCCGGTGATGCAGCTGAGAGTCCACCGCATACTGGATCCCCGCTTTCGCGAGGATGACAACAGTGCGGATGTGAGCGGCGATGATCAAATCAGCGACAACCAAAAAGAAAAGTGCGAAGCCGCGTTGGCCGTTGAAGCACTCGATCCCGGAGCACCTACGAAAGTAGGTGGGCACCGTGTGACCAGATCCACGGACCTGGTCAGGGACAGTTCCCGTGAGGATCGATAAGGCCCCGGAGAATTATGGCTTCTGACGCGCGACACAGCCTCGCAACAGCAATGTAGGCGCGGTGGGCTGGTTTTGCCAGTGGGAAGTGGGATGTCGCAGCTTTTGCGCCTTCATCGCCCTTCGCCGCATACGCGCCCTGTCGTCGCCCGGCCTGCGCGCAATTGCGCGCCAGGACCGGGCGACTCAGTATGCCGCGACGACAGTGTTCATCCCTCATATCAGTGTTTACTGGGGCCCCGCTTTCGCGGGGACGACAGGCAAAGCCCTTCGCCTCGCCAGTTTCTCACCGGAAAGCGCGCTTGATAGAAGCCCCTACCCGATCGAGACACCGCCGCCGATGGTGCGGTTGAGCACTTGGGTGGTCTTCTCGATGCGCTCCGCAGCGGAATTCAGCGCCGCGGCGACGGCCGCCTGGGTGGCGCGGGCGCGGTCGGCGGCGGCCACGCGGACATCGCGCAAGGCGGCGAGTTCCTCTTCCAGCGCGCGGATCTTCTGGTTGGCGTCGACCAGCTCGTCCGCCACGGTCAGCGCCGCCATCACTGTGAGGCGGGCGTCGCCGATCTCGCCGAATTTTCCGCGCAAATTCTCGACCCGCGCCTCAAGGCTCTCGGCCAAGCGGAGCAGGCGGGTTTCCTGACCCTCCTCGCAGGCCATGCGGTATTGCCGGCCGTTGATGGTGACGTTGACGTGGCTCATGAGGCGTCACCCTCCGGCAGTTCGGAGTCGAGCACGGAACGGATGGTGCCTATGGCGGCGTCGAGGCGGCCGGCGATTTCGCGGTTGGCGCGTTCCAGCCGGCGCGATTTCACCAGCGTGCCGTCGAGTTCGTCGGCCAGCCGCGACCGGTCTGCGCCCAGCGCCTGGATCCGCGTTGCCAGCTCGTCCTCGTCGCGATCGGCCTCGCGGCGTCGCTCCGCCGCGCTCTCCAGCGCATCCAGCGCCGCCATCAGGCGCCGCGTCGCGGCGTCAATCTCGGAGGATCCGCCGAGGGCGGCGTCCGGACTGGGACCATAAGCGGGTCGATCGATCATACTGTTTACGCGGACCTTCGCTGCAAAACCCGCCGGGGCGCAAAAACTGCGGCTCGGCAAGCGTTTAGGCGGGGAAATTTACGTGGCAAGCAAGCCTGGCGCAACGCTGCTCAGCAGCTATGCACCGCAAAGGCCATAAAAACGGGCGATAACGACCCGCCGGCTTGGACTCCCGGGAACGCAGATGCTATCCAGCGCTTTCTCCACCGGTATACCGAGACTTCGCTGCACGCCGCATGTCCCGCGGATGCGGAACGTCCCCACCCTTCCACGCAGACGGAAACGATCATGACGCAGGTTGATCACGCAAAGATGGCCAATGCGATTCGGGCGCTGGCCATGGATGGCGTCGAAAAGGCCAAATCCGGCCATCCCGGCCTGCCGATGGGCGCCGCCGACGTGGCGACCGTGCTGTGGACCCAGTTCCTCAAATTCGATGCCGCCGACCCGCGCTGGCCCGACCGCGACCGCTTCGTCCTGTCGGCGGGCCATGGCTCGATGCTGCTCTATGCGCTGCTGTATCTGACCGGCAACGAGGACGTTACCCTCGACCAGCTCAAGAACTTTCGTCAGCTGCATTCCAAGACCCCGGGCCATCCCGAGAACTTCATCACCGCCGGCGTCGAGACCACCACCGGCCCGCTCGGCCAGGGCGTCGCGTCCTCGGTCGGCACGGCGCTGGCCGAACGGCTGCTGGCCGCCGAATTCGGTGACATCGTCGATCATTACACCTACGTGCTGTGCTCGGACGGCGACCTGATGGAGGGCGTCAGCCACGAGGCGCTGGCGCTGGCCGGTCACCTCAAGCTGTCGAAGCTGATCCTGCTGTGGGACGACAACGGCATCACCATCGACGGCCCGCTGTCGCTGTCGGACAATGTCGACCAGGTGGCCCGCTTCAAGGCTCATGGCTGGAACGCGGTCCATGTGGACGGTCACGACCAGAAGGCCATCGCCGCCGCCATCACCGCCGCGCAATCGTCCGACCGCCCGTCGCTGATCGCCTGCAAGACCACCATCGGCTTCGGCGCCCCGACCCGCGCCGGTACCTCGAAGGCCCATGGCGAGCCGCTCGGGGCCGAGGAACTGGCCGGCGCCAAGAAGGCGCTGGGCTGGAATTACGGCCCGTTCGAAATCCCAGACGACGTGCTCGCCGCCTGGCGCGCGGTCGGCAAGCAGGGCGCCACCGCCCATGTCGACTGGCAGGAGCGCTTTGACGCCCGGCCGGATGCCGAGCGCGCCGAATTCATGCGCCGCGTCATCGACCGCAAGCGCCCGGAGGGGCTCAATGACGCCATCCGCGCGCTGAAGAAGCAACTGGTCGACGCGCCGCAGACCATCGCAACGCGCAAGGCCAGCGAGCTGGCGCTGGAAGCGCTGGTCGCCGTGATGCCGGAACTGCTGCTCGGCTCGGCCGATCTCACGCCGTCCAACAACACCCGCACCAAGCACGCCAAGGATGTGACGCCGACCGATTTCAGCGGTCGCTATATCCACTACGGCATCCGCGAAATGGGCATGGCCGCAGCCATGAACGGCATCTCCACCCATGGCGGATTTGCGCCGGCCGGCGGCACCTTCATGTGCTTCACCGATTATGCGCGGCCCTCGATGCGCATCGCGGCGCTGTCGCACATCCCGGTGGTCTACATCATGACCCACGACTCGATCGGCCTCGGCGAAGACGGCCCGACCCACCAGCCGGTGGAGCATCTGGCCTCATTGCGGGCGATGCCCAACATGCGGGTGTTCCGCCCGGCCGACCCGGTCGAGACCGCGGAATGCTGGCAGCTGGCGCTGGAAAACACCACCGGCCCCACCGTGCTGGCGCTGTCGCGGCAGAACCTGACGCCGGCGCGCACCGTGCATCACGATGAAAATCTCTGCGCGCATGGCGGCTACGAGCTGGTCGCCGCACAGGGTGAGGCCAAGGTCTCGATCTTCGCCTCCGGCTCCGAGGTCGAAATCGCAGTCGCCGCCCAGAAGCAGCTGGCAGACAAGGGCATCGCCGCCCGCGTCGTGTCGGTGCCGTCGCTCGAACTGCTGCTGCAGCAGTCGCCGGAAAAGCAGCAGGCCATCATTGGCAAGGCGCCGATCAAGATCGCCGTCGAGGCTGCGGTGCGGTTCGGCTGGGATGCGGTGATCGGGCACGATGGCACCTTCATCGGCATGAGCACGTTCGGGGCGAGCGCTCCGGCGAAGGAATTGTACAAGTTTTTCGGCATCACGGCGGAAGCCGTGGTGGACGCCGCCACCAAGCGCCACAACGCGGCCTAACCCCTGACGGAATGCCGGCGCATAAGACACATTGCGCCGGCGTTCCAATCAGGGCATGGAACGCGCGTCAAACGTCACCATATGCAAGCAACGCCAAGGTTTTGAGCTAAGGGAGAAGTTGAATGGCAATCCGGGTTTCGATCAACGGGTTTGGCCGCATCGGCCGCAACGTCCTGCGGGCGATCTATGAGTCCAAGCGAACCGACATCGAAGTCGTCGCCATCAACGATCTCGGCTCGGTGGAGAGCAACGCCCATCTGCTGCGCTTCGACAGCGTGCACGGCCGCTTCCCCGGCGAAGTCACCGTCGACGGCGACAGCATCGATATCGGCCGCGGCAAGATCAAGGTCACCGCCGTGCGCGATCCCAACACGCTGCCCTGGAAGGACCTCGGCATCGACATCGCGCTGGAATGCACCGGCATCTTCAGCGCAAAGGCGAAGGCCTCGATGCACCTGACCGCCGGCGCCAAGCGCGTGCTGGTGTCCGCCCCTCGGACGGCGCCGACGCGACCATCGTCTACGGCGTCAACCACAAGACCCTGACCAAGGATCACCTGGTCGTCTCCAACGGCTCCTGCACCACCAACTGCCTGGCGCCCGTCGCCAAGGTGCTGAACGAAGTCGTGGGCATCGAGACCGGCTTCATGACCACGATCCACGCTTACACCGGCGACCAGCCGACGCTGGACACGCTGCACAGCGACCTCTATCGCGGCCGCGCCGCGGCGATGTCGATGATCCCGACCTCGACCGGTGCCGCCAAGGCCATCGGCCTAGTGATGCCGGAACTGGCCGGCAAGCTCGACGGCGTGTCGATCCGCGTGCCGACCCCGAACGTGTCGGTGATCGACCTCAAGATCGTCGCCAAGAAGGCAACGACCAAGGAAGAGATCAACGGCGCGTTCAAGGCCGCCGCTGCCGGCGAACTGAAGGGCATCCTCGGCACCACCAGCCATCCGAACGTGTCGATCGACTTCAACCACGACCCGCATTCCTCGACCTTCGCCTTCGACCAGACCAAGGTGCAGAACGGCACGCTGGTGCGCGTGCTCTCCTGGTACGACAACGAGTGGGGCTTCTCGAACCGCATGGCCGACACGGCTGTGGCGATCGGCAAGCTGATCTGAGCTAACGCATACTTCATGGTTCGGGACGCGCGCCGAGAGGCTCGCTCCTCACCATGAGGAGCCGTAACTGAGCGCGAGGAGCATTTCTCCTCGCCGCGAGCGCAAACGCTCACCCTGAGGAGCCGAGCCAAGCGAGGCGTCTCGAAGGATGAGCTTCAAGGCACCGGGGCTCATCATGACCAATTCCTTCCGCACCCTCGACGACGTCAACGTTTCCGGCAAGCGCGTGCTGGTGCGCGTCGATCTCAACGTGCCCATGGACAATGGCCGCGTCACCGATGCCACGCGGCTCGAGCGCATCGCTCCGACCATTACCGAGATTTCCGGCAAGGGCGGTCGCGTCATCCTGCTGGCGCATTTCGGCCGGCCCAAGGGCGTCGATCCCAAGCAGTCGCTCAAGCCTGTCGCCGCCGCGCTCGCAGACGTCATCAAGAAGCCCGTCGCCTTTGCCGACGACTGCGTCGGCGATATCGCCACGAACGCGGTGGCGGCCATGAAGGATGGCGACATCCTCTGCCTCGAAAACACCCGCTTCCATACCCGCGAAGAGAAGAACGATCCGACCTTCGTTGCCCAACTGGCGGCACTTGGCGACATCTGGGTCAACGACGCGTTCTCGGCCGCGCACCGCGCCCACGCGTCGACCGAAGGCCTCGGGCACGTCCTCCCCGCTTTCGCCGGCCGTACCATGCAGGCCGAGCTGGTGGCGCTCGGCAAGGCGCTCGACGCGCCGACCCGCCCGGTGATCGCCATCGTCGGCGGCGCCAAGGTGTCGTCGAAAATCGATCTGCTGGAAAACCTCGTCACCAAGGTCGACGCGCTGGTGATCGGCGGCGGCATGGCCAACACATTCCTGCACGCCCAGGGTTTTGGCATCGGCAAATCGCTGTGCGAGAAGGACCTCGCCGCCACTGCCCTGCGCATCATGGAAAAGGCCGAGACCGCCAACTGCGCCATTATCCTGCCCGTCGATGGCGTGGTCGCCACCAAGTTCGAAGCCAATGCCCCGTCGCACGCCTATGGCATCGAGGCGATCCCGGACGACGGCATGATCCTCGACGTCGGCCCGCGCTCTATCGACCGCATCAATGCGGCGATCGACGATGCCGCGACGCTGGTCTGGAACGGCCCGGTCGGCGCCTTCGAGATCGCGCCGTTCGACAAGGGTACCGTCTCCAGCGCCAGGCACGCCGCGGCGCGCACCAAGGCCGGCAAGCTGGTCTCCGTGGCCGGCGGCGGCGACACCGTCGCTGCACTCAACCATGCCGGCGTGGCGGAGGACTTCTCCTACATCTCGACCGCCGGCGGCGCCTTTCTGGAATGGATAGAAGGCAAGCCATTGCCGGGCGTCGAGGTTTTGAGGGTTGCAAAGGGCTGACACTACACTTGCCGGGCGCGAGTGTTTCCGCTATGTTCTGTTTATGGTCGATGCTCCTACCGATGCTGTACCCCAGATCCTGATGAAAATTCAGGAGAGCATTGGCACGCTCAGATCGGAGAGAGGTCAGTTCAGACAGGCGACGGAAGCACGGTTCGAAAACATCGAACGCATCATGTCCAAGCAACGCCGCGATAGCGCCGGAATGCTTGTCATGATGCGCGCCACGGTCACCGATTTCGACGAACGCGTCAGCGAGGTCGAGGAGCGCGTGGCTGCCTTGGAAGCTGGCGACAACTGACACCCCCGCTTGTATGCGCTCCGTCCTAGTTAACCTCCACGCCAGCCGCGACCTTCGGCAGCTTGGATTCCCCGCCCGTCGCGTTAAGAGCGGGGGTCGTTCGTCTGTCGCCGGTCAATCCGGATCGACCGCGCCCCACCCTTGCAAGGAGTTCCCCATGGCCCGTATCACGCTGCGTCAACTGCTCGATCATGCTGCAGAACATGACTATGGCGTGCCGGCCTTCAATATCAACAATATGGAACAGGCGCTGGCGATCATGGAGGCAGCATCGAGCGTGGACGCGCCGGTGATCATCCAGGCCTCGCGCGGCGCCCGCTCCTACGCCAACGACATCATGCTCAAGCACATGATGGATGCGGTCACCGAAATCTATCCGCAGATCCCGGTCTGCGTGCATCTTGACCACGGCAACGGCGCTGCGACCTGCATGACCGCGATCCAGGCCGGCTTCACCTCGGTGATGATGGACGGCTCGCTGAAAGCCGACGGCAAGACCCCGGCCGACTGGGACTACAATGTCGGCGTCACCAAGACCGTGACCGACATGGCGCATCTCGGCGGCATCTCGGTGGAAGGCGAACTCGGCGTGCTCGGCTCGCTGGAAACCGGCATGGGCGACAAGGAAGACGGCCACGGCGCCGAGGGCAAGCTGTCCCACGACCAGCTGCTGACCAATCCCGACGAGGCCGTGAAGTTCGTCCAGGAGACCCAGGTCGACGCGCTGGCCATCGCCATGGGCACCTCGCACGGCGCCTACAAGTTCACCCGCAAGCCGGATGGCGACATCCTGGCCATGGGCGTGATCGAGGAAATCCACCGCAAGCTGCCCAACACCCATCTGGTGATGCACGGCTCGTCGTCGGTGCCGCAGGACCTGCAGGACATCATCAACGCGTTCGGCGGCAAGATGAAGCCGACCTGGGGCGTGCCGGTGGCCGAGATCCAGCGCGGCATCAAGCATGGCGTGCGCAAGATCAACATCGACACCGACAACCGCATGGCGATGACCGGCCAGATCCGCAAGATCCTCGCCGAGCATCCGGAAGAGTTCGACCCGCGCAAGTACCTGAAGCCGGCGATGGAGGCCATGGTCAAGCTGTGCAAGCAGCGCCTGCAGGAGTTCAACACGGCTGGACAGGCAGGCAAGATCAAGAAGGTCCTCACGCCCGCCGACATGGCCAAGCGCTACGCCGCCGGCGAACTGGCGCCGAAGATCGCCTGATCGGCGACTGCAAAGCTTGAAGCGACAGGCGGCCGGCCATATGTTACATGTAACAAATGGAGGCCGCCATGTCCGATGGTGCCAAGCGCGTCCGCAAGCACCGCGAGAAGATGAGAGCCGCCGGCCTCAAGCCGGTGACCATCTGGGTACCGGATGTGAACGCGCCGGACTTCAAGGCGCAGGTCGCTCGCGACATCGCGGCCATTAATGCCAGTGCAGACGAAAAGACCATCCTCGACGAGCTTTCGGAAATCGAAATCGAAGGCTGGAAATGAAGCGCGGCGACCTTGTGACCGCCGTGATGCAAGGCGCCTATGGAAAAGCGAGACCGGCGGTCATCATTCAAGCGACTTGGGTCGAGGGTTTGAACTCGGTAACGTTCTTGCCGCTGACCAGCGAGCTGTCGACCGCCCGGATATTTCGGATTTTGGTTGAGCCGACGTCCGAAAACGGCCTGCAAGTGACATCTCAGGTTATGGCCGATAAATGCGCCACGTTGCCGCGCACGAAGATCGGGCCTGTCTTCGGACGCCTGGCTTCTAACGATATGGAGCGCGTCGATCGCGCATTCGCAATTTTTACAGGGCTTGCCTGAAGACCGCCCAATATAGGCAATAGGACTGAGCTATGAACCTCGCCGATCTCAACAAAGTCGCTCTCGCCATGGTCGCGCCCGGCAAGGGCCTGCTCGCCGCCGACGAATCCGGCGGCACCATCAAGAAGCGCTTTGACGCGATCGGCGTGGAGTCCACCGAGGCCACCCGCCGCGACTATCGCGAGATGCTGTTCCGCTCCAGCGCAGCGATGACCGAGACCATTTCAGGCGTGATCCTGTACGACGAGACCATCTGGCAGAACGCGGCCGACGGCACGCCGCTGGTGAAGCTGATCGAGGCGGCCGGCGCCATTCCCGGCATCAAGGTCGACGAGGGCACGCAGGCGCTGCCGAACTGCCCAGGCGAGACCATTACTGTCGGCCTCGACCGGCTGGCCGAGCGCCTTGCGAAGTACTACGAGCGCGGCGCGCGCTTCGCCAAATGGCGCGCGGTGATCGATATCAACCAGTCCGCGCATATTCCCAGCATGACCGCGATCCACGTCAACGCCCACGCGCTGGCGCGCTATGCGGCGCTGTGCCAGCAGGCGCAGATCGTGCCGATCGTCGAGCCGGAAGTGCTGATGGACGGCGATCACGACATCGACCGCTGCGTCGAGGTCACCACCCGGGTACTCAACAAGACCTTCCAGGAGTTGCGTATCCAGCGCGTCGCGCTGGAGGGCATGATCCTGAAGCCGAACATGGCGATAGCCGGCAAGAAGTGCGCAAAGCAGGCCAGCGTCACGGAAGTCGCAGAAAAGACCATCCGGATGTTGAAGGCCTGCGTGCCGGCGGCGGTGCCGGGCATCGCCTTCCTGTCCGGCGGCCAGTCCGACGAGGACGCCACCGCGCATCTCGACGCCATGAACCGGATCGGCGGACTGCCGTGGCCCCTCACATTTTCCTATGGCCGCGCGCTGCAGGCGGCGCCGCAAAGGCATGGTCCGGCAAGGCGGAGAACATCGCCGCCGGCCAACGGGCCTTCACCCATCGCGCGCGCATGAATTCACTCGCCAGCACAGGCACGTGGAGCGCAGCGCTCGAAACCGACAAGGCAGCTTGAGTCCCGATGGCCAGCAAACCAGTTCCACCGCCGCCGATACCGCGGCTCTATCTCGCCACGCCTGAGGTTGACGATCCCGCGTCGCTGGCCGCCGGCCTCCCCGCACTGCTTGATAACGCCGACGTCGCCGCCGTCCTGCTACGGCTCAAGACCACCGACCAGCGCACCATGATCGCCCGCATCAAGGCACTTGCGCCGGCGGTGCAGAACGCCGGCGCGGCGCTGCTGATCGAGGGCCATGCCGAGCTGGTGGCGCGCGGCGGAGCCGATGGCGCGCATCTTAACGGCATAGAGGCGATGTCGGACGCGCTGCCGACGCTGAAGCCGGACCGCATCTGCGGCGTCGGCGGCCTGCCGACGCGCCACGATTCCATGGCGGCGGGCGAAGCCGGCGCCGACTACGTGCTGTTCGGCGAGCCCGACGCGCAGGGGCAGCGGCCGTCGACCGAGGCCATCGCCGAGCGGCTGAACTGGTGGGCCGAACTGTTCGAGCCGCCCTGCGTCGGCTATGCGGTCTCGCTTGATGAGGCGCGCGCCTTTGGCGCTGCCGGCGCCGATTTCGTGCTGGTCGGCGACTTCATCTGGGACGACCCGCGCGGTCCCGCAGCGGCGCTGATGGACGCGGAAACCGCGATCCGGCAGGGTCACGCCGCGATGGCCGGAAAAGTCGAAGTTGAACAGGAATGACGCCAGGCATGACAATCCTGCGTCCGATCGCGTTGCTGGCGGCGTGCCTGGCCTGGGCAGGCGGCGCCATGGCGCAGATCTCGCTGACGCCCCCGGCTGCGCAGGCGCCGGCCAGCAAACCGGCCCCGGCAAAACCGAAGGCCGCGCCCAAGCCCGCCGCAAAAGCCCCGGTAGCGGCAAAGAAGCCCGCGGTGGTGCCTCCGGCACCATCTACAGCGCCGACTCCTGCAACATCCGCCCCGACGGGCGACGCCAACGTGGACCTCGTCTACGGCGCCTATCAGCGCGGCCAGTACAAGACAGCCTTCGATCTCGCCTCAAAGCGCGCGGAGGAGAATAACGACCCCAAGGCGATGGCCATGCTGGGCGAGCTCTATGCCAACGCGCTGGGGGTCAAACGCGACTATGCCAAGGCGGCGGAATGGTACCAGCGTGCCGCCGAGCGCGGCGATCGCGAAGGCATGTTCGCGCTGGCGATGCTGCGGCTGTCCGATCGCGGCAATACCGGCAACCGTAGCGAGGGCGCCAAGTGGCTGGCCTCCGCCGCCAAGCTCGGCAGTCCCAAGGCGGCCTATAATCTGGCGCTGCTGTATCTAGACGGCCAGATCTTTCCGCAGGACGTCAAGCGCGCCGCCGAACTGCTGCGGGTGGCCGCCGACGCCGGCAACCCCGAGGCGCAATACGCGCTGGCCACCTTCTACAAGGAGGGCACCGGGGTAGAGAAGAACATCGAAAAGGCGGTGCGCCTGCTGCAGGCCGCGTCATTGGCCGACAACGTCGATGCCGAGGTCGAGTACGCCATTGCGCTCTACAACGGCACCGGAACACCGAAAAACGAGGCCGCCGGGGTGGCCTTGCTGCGCAAGGCTGCCCGGCAGAACAGCCCGATCGCCCAGAACCGGCTCGCCCGCGTGCTGGTGACCGGCCAGGGCGCCCCGATGGACAAGATCGAGGGGCTGAAATGGCATATCGTGGCCAAAACCGCCGGCAAGGGCGACCTGATGCTCGACGAGATGCTGGCCCAGGCCACGCCGGAGGACCGCACCAAGGCCCAGGAGGCCGCGCGCAAATGGCTCGGCGTCGACAAATGATCCACCCTTGACGTGCGCAGCCCCAACGGGCACCCATCGCCCCTCAATCATCCCTGTCCAGACCTGCTGCCGCGATTTGGCGCCAGGTCGTCTTGAGTCCAAATCATGATCAATTCCGCTCTCATGAACGTCATGGTCAAAGCCGCGCGCCGCGCCGGCCGCAGCCTCAAGCGCGATCTCGGCGAAGTCGAGAACCTGCAAGTGTCGATGAAGGGCCCGGCGAACTTCGTCAGCCTCGCCGACAAGCGCGCCGAGGAGATGCTCTACACCGACCTCAACAAGGCACGGCCGGGCTACGGCTTCCTTGGCGAGGAAGGCGGCAACCGCGAAGGCACCGACAAGACCCACACCTGGGTGGTCGATCCGCTCGACGGCACCACCAACTTCCTGCACGGCATCCCGCAGTTCGCGGTCTCGATCGGCCTGTTGCGCGAAGGCGTACCGATCGCCGGGTTGATCTACAATCCGGCCAATGACGAACTCTACATGGCCGAAAAAGGTGGCGGCGCGTTTCTGAACGATACCCGCCTGCGTGTCGCCGGCCGCAAGCAGCTCAACGAATGTGTCATCGCCTGCGGCCTGCCGCATATCGGCCGCGGCGACCACGAGCAGTCGCGCAAGGAAATGGCGGCGCTGCAGCCCAAGGTCGCCGGCCTGCGCCGCTTCGGCGCCGCGTCGCTTGACCTCGCCTTTGTCGCCGCCGGCCGCCTCGACGGCTACTGGGAACGCAACCTGCAGCCTTGGGACATCGCGGCCGGCATCATCCTGATCAAGGAAGCCGGCGGCACCGTCGGCGACATTCATGGCGGCGACGTGCTGAAGACCGGCAACATCGTCTGCGGCAACGAATTCGTCTATAGCGAGCTGACGAAGATTCTGAAGCCGCTGTAGGCGACAGGCGCCGTCAATCCGGGACGCGGGCGTATTCCAGGCGCATGCGAACCCGGAATGACAGGATCCCGGCCCATGGAACTCGCGGGAGCACCGGTGCGTTCCTTATCTAGGCCGCCCCGTTGAGACCATTCAGGTTTCACAGACCGGCCTGGAGCTGGTGATGCGCCTTGCTGCGAGAGTGTTCTGTGTCGGACTGCTAGGCCTTGCCAACATCAGCAGCGCATCAGCCCAGGGCCTTGACCGTTTCTTCGAGGACATCGGCCGTCTCGGTCAACCGCGCAGGGCGGCGATCCAGGCCGAATGGGAACGGATCTCTCCCGGCGAGATGCGGTGCATCGACAACGCACTGCGCGGCGCCCGCAGATCCGTGAATAGGCTGATCGATCGCGGCATCGGCCCCACCGACAGCCGCGTGGCCGGCATCGTCGATGATTGCCGCGCCAACGCGGACGTCAACGTCCCGCGTGTTACGGCCACGCCAAGCTTCAACTGCAACGTCGCGACACAGCCGGACGAAATCGCCATCTGCGGCAATCCCGAACTGGCGCGTCTCGATCGCGCCGTCGTGGAGGGCTATCAGCAGGTGATCGGCAGCGATGGCGCCGACACCGCGAAAAGCATTGCCGAACCGCTGCTGCGGCGCCGGCACGCCTGCGGGCCCGATGCGGATTGTATCAAGCGCGTGCAACTGGCGGCCATCGCCGCCTTCCAGGCGCGCGGCGCGCCGGTGCAGGTGCCGGCCGCGGCGCAGGTGACCGCACGCGACAACCCGGCCTATGTCGTCAACGGCATACGGCTCGGCAGCGCCGTCAACGTCGGCAGCCCCGACTATCTGGACTACGCCTGCGCGCCCAGCCAGCAATATGCCGGCTTGACCGGGTGCCAGCGCCAGACCGCAGAACGCTCGGGCCGCCGTCGCGTCTCCGAGGCCTCGGCGTTCCTGCACGCCGCCGACGGGTCCGTGGTCTATATCAACCAGAGCCTCGATCCCGTCGTCATGGACGACATCGACGCCCACGACGAAATCGCCCGACTGTCGGAAACGCTCGGCAAGGCAACGCTGCTGCCGCTGCAGGACGCCAGAGGCGTAGCCAGCGGGGTTATCGCTTCTTGGGGCGCGGTATCGATGCAGCCGCTGGAGCCGGAGCGCAGGGCAGCGCTGGCCGCCGGCACCGACGACGCGCCGGGCATCCTGATCGACAGCGGCAACAATCTGCAAAGGTCGGCGCAGCTGGGGTTACCGATCTACCGGCTCGGCGGCGGAGCCGGCTACGTCTGGTCTGCCAGTTGGAACGGTCGCGGCCGCGGCACGCTGCGTATGCTGGCGATCGATGCGTCAAAACTGCCGGGCGCGGCGGCGGACACGAAACCACCAGAGCCAGCCGCCGTCGCCCCTGCTCCGGCCGCTGGGACCGCCGCGGAGGCGCCGAAACCTGTCGACGCAGCAGTGCCGCCGCAAGCTGCCGCGCCGACGGTTCAGAAGCCTGCGGAGCCCGCTGTCGCCCCGCCACAAGCGAAGGCCGCGCCTCCCGCCGAGGTGCGGGTCGTCGGCCCACCGATCGCCTTGCGCCCCACGACACCGGTCGCCACACCAACACCGACGCCGACCAATTCAGGCGGCGGCAACGGCCTGGTGATCTTCCTGAGTGCACTGGTAGTCGTGTTGCTGGGCGCGATCGGCTATCTCTGGCGGAAATCGCGCGTCAACACGGTTGAGACCCCGGCAGCCCCTGCGGCTGCTCCGGTCACCACTCCTGCGCCACAATCGACAACTGACGCGGTTGCTACGCCAGTGTCGGAGAAAATAGATCTGCCGGCGCTGGTGCCCGCCGAGTCGCCGGACAGTATCGCCGCGTCCGCGCCCGAGATGGCCGAACCGCATGTTGCAGAAGCAATTGCGCCCGCTGCAAACGAAGTGGCGAAGCAGTCCCCACCGTAGGCGCCTCGAATGAGGGGCTCCGGGCTTGGAGCGTGTGGCCCCTCACGCTCGAACCGCTTCGCGGATCAGTCCACCCTTTCCCACCTAGCGAAGCTTCGCTTCGCGCGGGGGAGAGGAAGGAAGTAAAGAGTAACGTTTGTTACGGATGCGCGGCCGTCGCCTGTCCGGCCGGCTGTTCCGACTTCACCTCATCCGTCTTGGTTTCCTTGTCCGGATTGAACAGCCGCTGCACGGCGACGAAGAACACCGGGACCATCAGCAGCGCCAGCACCACCACCGCGATCATGCCGCCGGTGACCGACGTACCCAATGCCTGCTGGCTCTGGGCGCCGGCGCCGTTGGCAACCACCATCGGCAGCACGCCGCAGATGAAGGCCAGGCCGGTCATCACGATCGGGCGGAAACGCAGGTAGCAGGCTTCCATAGTCGCGTCGATCAGCGACTTGCCGCCAGCGCGCAGGTCCTTGGCGAATTCGATGATCAAGATCGCGTTCTTGGCCGCTAGCCCGATGATCGTGATCAGACCCACCGTGAAGTACACGTCGTTCGGCAATCCGCGCAGCGTCGCCGCCAGCACGGCGCCGCAGATGCCGAGCGGCACCGTCATCAGCACCGCCATCGGGATCGTCCAGCTCTCATAGAGCGCGGCGAGCACCAGGAACACCACTAGCGCCGACAGGCCGAGCAGGAACGGCGCCTGCGAGCCCGACAGCTTTTCCTGCAACGACTGGCCGGTCCACTCGAAGCCGAAGCCGCGCGGCAGAAGGCCCGCCAGACGCTCCATCTCGTTGATGGCGTCGCCCGAGGTAAATCCGGGCCGCGCCTCGCCGGAAATGCGCACCGCCGGATAGAAGTTGAAGCCGGTGATCTGGGTCGGGCCCTTCGCCCATTCCACCGTGGCAAAGGAGGAGAACGGCACCAGCTGCCCGCGGCTGTTCTTGACGTTGTAGTTCAGGATGTCGGTGGCGTTCATCCGGTTGGCGGCTTCCGACTGCACCACGACGCGCTGCATGCGGCCGCGGTTCGGGAAGTCGTTGACGTAGTTCGAGCCGAGATTGGTCGAGATCGTCGAGTTGATGTCCTCGAAGGTGACGCCGAAGGCGCCGGCCTTTTCGCGATCGATCATCAGGTTGACCAGAGGCGCCGGCGGCAGGCCTTCGACGAAGACCTTCTGCAGCACCGGGCTGGCATTGGCATCGGCGATCAGCTTGTCGGACGCGGCGTTCAGCGCAACAAAGCCCTTCTGGCCGCGATCCTGCAGGCGGAAGCTGAAGCCCGAAGAGTTACCGAGGTTGTCTATCGGCGGCGGCTGCAGTGCGGAGATCTTGGCATCGCGGATCGACGACAATTCGCGGTTGATGTCGTTGACAAGGGCGGCGGCGGAATCGCCGGGCGGACGCTCGGACCAGTCCTTCAGGGTGATGAAGGCCTGCGCGGTGTTCATGCCCTGGCCGAGAAAGCTGAAGCCGGTGAGAAACACGACGCTTTCAATGCCCGAACGCTTCTTCAGATATTCCTCGACCTTCTCGATCGCCCCTTCGGTGCGGGCGAACGACGAATCGGACGGCGTCTGCACGTCGGTGGTGATGAAGCCCTGGTCGTCGATCGGCAGGAAGCCGCCGGGCATCCGCATGAAGCCCCAGGTGAGACCGACCAGCAGCGCGACATAGACGACGAGCAGTCGCCCGGTGCGCTTCAGCGACCAGCCGACCGTCTTCGAATAGCCGTCGCGGGTGCCGTCGAGCTTGCGGTTGAACCAGCCGAAGAAGCCCTTCCTGGCGTGGCCATGGCCTTCCTTGATCGGCTTCAGGAAGGTGGCGCACAAAGCCGGCGTCAGCGACAGCGCCAGCAACGCGGAGAACGCGATGGAGGCGACCATGGTGACGGAGAATTGCCGGTAGATGATGCCGACCGAGCCCGGGAAGAACGCCATCGGCACGAACACGCCGATCATCACCAGCGTGACGCCGATGATGGCGCTGGAGATCTGGCTCATCGCCTTCTTGGTGGCCTCCTTCGGCGGCAGGCCCTCTTCGCTCATGATGCGCTCGACGTTCTCCACCACGACGATGGCGTCGTCGACGAGAATGCCCACGGCCAGCACCATGCCGAACATGGTGAGCATGTTGATGGAGTAGCCGGCCATCAGCAGCATCGTGCAGGTGCCGAGCAGCGCGATCGGCACCACGATGGTCGGGATCAGCGTGTAGCGGAAGTTCTGCAGGAAGATGAACATCACGATGAAGACCAGCGCGACCGCCTCCAGCAGCGTGTGAACCACCTTCTCGATCGACGCTTCGACCACCGGCGTGACGTTGTAGGGAATGTCGTAGGCGATATTGGCCGGGAAGAAGTTCGACAGCTCCTTCATCTTGGCTTCGATGGCGGCGGCGGTGGCCAGCGCGTTGCCCTTAGGCGACATCAGCACGGAAAGGCCGGCCGTCGGCTTGCCGTCGAGTCGGGTGGTGAACTGATAGCTGAGGCCGCCGACCTCGATCCGCGCGACATCGCGCAGCCGCACCGTGGAACCGTCGGAATTGGCGCGCAGCACGATGGCGCCGAATTCCTCCGGCGTCGTGAGCTGGCCTTTGACGAGCACGAGCGAGGACGTCTTGGTGGTCGCGGTCGACGGCTCGGCGCCCACGCTGCCGGAGGCGACCTGGGCGTTCTGCGCAGCGATCGCCTTGTTGACGTCGTCGGAGGTCAGATTGTAGCCGACCAGCCGGGCCGGATCGACCCAGACGCGCAGCGAGCGCTCGGTGGAATACAGCGAGGCACGGCCGACGCCGGGAATGCGACGGATTTCGCCGAGAATGTTGCGGATCATGAAGTCGCCGAGGCCGACTTCGTCGAGGCTGCCGTCGGTGGAGCGCAGCGTGATGATGTTGAGCACCGCAGCGGAGGCTTCTTCCACCAGAATGCCCTGCTGAATCACCGCGCGCGGCAACCGCGCTTCGACGCGCTTCAGGCGGTTCTGCACTTCCACCGAAGCCTGGCTTGTGTCGGTGCCCGGCACGAAGTTGGCGATGATTTCCACGGCGCCGAGCGAGTCGGACGTCGACTCGAAGTTGAGAATGCCGGCGGCGCCGTTGAGCTCTTCCTCAATCAGACGTGTGACTGAGTTGTAGAGGTTCTCCGGCGACGCGCCAGGATAGCTGGTGGAGATCGAGATCGAAGGCGGCGCGATGATCGGGTACTGCGCAATCGGCAGCTGCGGAATGGCGATGGCCCCGAACAGACAAATGAAAAGCGCTACGACCCAGGCGAAAATCGGCCTGTCGATAAAGAAATTAGCCATGTGTCAGATCTCAGGGTTTCGCTTGGATCGTCTGCTGCTCGCCGGCAGCAGCGTCGTGCGCGGCTTCCGCCACCGGCCACAGCTGCGCATTCACCTTGTCGCCCGGTGCGAATTTCTGGAAGCCTTCGACCACCACGCGCTCGCCACCCTTCAGACCCTCGGTCACGAACCACTGGCCGTCCTGGATCGCGCCCATGCGCACGACCTGCGTCGCGACATGACCATCGTCCTTGACCACGAACACTTCGCTGCCGCCGCCGCCGTTGCGCTGCACCGCCTGCTGCGGCACCGCGATGGAATCGGTGTCGATGCCCTGCTCGATTTGAACGCGGACATACATGCCCGGCAGCAATTCGCGCTTCGGATTGGGGAACTGGCCGCGCAACGTCACCTGGCCAGTGAAGGCATCGACCTTGGCTTCGGAGAACAGCAGTTTGCCGGGCAGCGGATAGACTTGGCCATCGTCGAGCACCAGGCGCACGCGTGCGGCGTCATCGGCGATCTGGTCGAGGTCGCCGCTCTCGAAGGCGCGGCGCAGGGAGTTCATCTCGCTGACCGACTGGGTGAAGTCGGCGTAGATCGGATCGAGCTGCTGAATGGTTGCCAGATTGGTGTTTTCGTTCTGCACCACCAGCGCGCCCTCGCTGACCAGCGCGGCGCCGATGATGCCGCTGATCGGCGCGCGGATGGTGGCGTAGTCGAGGTTGAGCTTGGCGCGCGCGACGTCGGCCTTGCGGCCGGCGATCTCGGCCTCTGCCTGACGCATGGCGCCGATGGCCTTCTCGTTCTCGGCTTCGGAAACAGCCTTCTGACCGGCAAGGGTGGCAATGCGACGCGCGTGCTGCGCGGCAAGATCATAGGCCGCGTCCGCCTTGGCGAGCGCCGCATCGCTGGCCTGCAGCTCGACCTGGAACGGCTTCGGATCGATCCGGTACAGCGGCTCGCCGGCCATCACCACGCTGCCTTGATGGAACATACGTTCCACGACGATGCCGGAGACACGCGGACGGACATCGGCAACCCGGGTCGGGGCGATTCGGCCTGGCAACTCGCGCACCAGCGAACGGGCTTGCGGCTTGACCGAGACGACACTCACTTCAGGCTCGGACGGCTGAGTTGCCGCGACGGCCTGTTTCGGCTCATTGCATCCCGCCAGCAGCGGCGCGAGACCGGCCAGCAACAGCGCCAGGCCTGCGGAGCGTGCGTTGAATGTCGTCATGGTAGCTATCGTTCCTGCTCTGGTGTTCGAAGCGCTCGTCAGCTTGGACATGCATCGACGGAGCCGCCGGACCGATGCCCGTCGCGACTTTTCCGGATATTTCGAACCTGTTGATAAGTGACGATAAATCAGATGCGCTGCAGCGCAATACATTTCGCGGCGGCGCAATGCCACATGCGCTTATCGCGTTGTAACTGCAGCGAGTTCCGTCCCCTCACGCAATTGTGTGGTGGTTGGATTCCGGCCCGCCGCCGCCATCCGGTAATGGCTGACGCCCCATTCGCTGCCGGCGCCGTAACCGAACAGGCCGGCGGTGGCGAGAAGGAACCAGCGCCAGCGTCGCATCCACAGGCCGGTCGCGCGGCCATAGACCGGGCGGAGTATCGCCTCGATGTCGCGGCGGTTGCGGTCGAAGTTGGCCAGCCAGTCGAGCGCCGTGCGCTGGTAGTGCACGCCACTCCAACGCCACTCCTTCTCGACATCGAACAGGTCTTCGTATTGCCGGATCAAATGATGGCTCGGCATCACGCCGCCGGTGAAGAAATGCTGCGCGATCCAGTCCTCCTTGTCGGCGCGATCGAACAGATAGGTGCCGGAGCGATGGGTGAAGATGTGCATGAAGAAACGGCCGTCGGGAGCGAGCCACGAACGCACCCGCGTCATCAGCTCGCGCCAGTTAATCATGTGCTCGAACATCTCGACCGAGACGATGCGGTCGAATTGTTGCGACGGCGCGAAGAAGTTCATGTCGTGGGTGATGACGCGCAGGTTCGTCAGGCCACGCGATGTCGCCTGAGCCTCGATATAGAGGCGCTGCGAGCTGGAGTTGGACACGGCCGTGATCTGCGAGTTGGGAAATTGCCGCGCCATCGACAGCGACAGCGAGCCCCAGCCGCAGCCGAGTTCGAGGATCGACTGGCCATCGGCGAGGTCGGCATGTTCGATGGTCTGCCGCAGCGCCTCTTCCTCGGCCTCCTGCAGCGTCGATTCCGGCTCCTTGTAGAAGCACGACGAGTATTTGCGGTTCGGCCCCAGAACCAGCGCGAAGAACGCCGCCGGGACCTCGTAGTGCTGGGCATTGGCAGCGTCGGTGTGTTCGGCGATGCTGCGCGCCGCCATCTCGCCGGCAAAGGCGGCATCGCTGACGGCGTCCCCGGACGCCAGCCGCGTCGCTGTTCGCGAACAGAGTTGCTGGATGCCGGCCCGGATAAGCGCATCCGGCAGCGGTACCCGCTCCGCGGTGCCGATGATGCGGGATACGACGCTCATCAGGCCGCTCCCTGAACGTCAGACAGTTTTCTCGGCGGCAGCGGGAAGAACGCGCTGGTGCGCGCCTGATAGTCCCGGTAGGCGTCGCCGCGCGATATGATCATCTGATCCTCCAGCGGCGGCACGCCCGTGACATAACGCAGGATCCAGAACATGAACAGCGGCGCCAGCAGCGTCGCGAGGCCCCACGGATAGTCGAACGACAAGGCGATCACGGGATAAGCCAGCCAGCCGAACCATTCAAAGAAGTAGTTCGGATGCCGCGACCAGCGCCACAGACCGACATCGCAGACCTTCCCCTTGTTGGCGGGATCGCCGCGGAAGGATTTCAGCTGGGCGTCGGCCACGGCCTCGCCGGCGATGCCGGCGAACAGCACCAGCGCGCCGAGATAATCCTGCATCCGCAACGCAGGGTCGGGAAACCGCGCCGCCAGGAAGATCGCGAACACCAGCGGAATCGACCCGAAGCCCTGGTTCTGCAGGAAGACGAACATTTTGCGTGGCGCGTCGACGCCCCAATCCCTGGCGAAGGCGGCATAGCGCGGATCGTCGGTGATCCCCTTGGTGCGCTGCGCAATATGGCTGCCGAGCCGCACCGACCAGATCGCCACCAAAGCGGCGACGAGCCATTGTCGGGCGTTGGGCGCGGCGCCGGCCACCGGCCACAGCGCGCTGCCCGCGCCAACCAGGCCGACCGAGAACGTCCAGATCGTATCGACCCAGCCGGAATTGCCCGTGCGCTGCTGCACGACCCAGGCAATCGCCATCAGCACCGACAGCGATACAGCAATGGCGGCGAGCGCTTCGAGGTACAGGACCGTCATGAGAATTCCGCTAAATGGCTGAGCCGGGACGTGTTTTACAACTACGCCTCAATTCAAGCCGGGTTTCACGGCTAAGTTCCATCAGCCGCTCAATTCCCGTGGATACGTTCTTTTCTTGTCGCCGGGCTGTGCCATATTGCGCACGACAACTTCCCTCGCACCCAGATGAATGCACCCATGGCGCCAGGCTCCTCTTCCCGCTCCGCGATGGAGATCGAACTGACAAAGCTGTCGTCGCCACGGATCTTCCTGGTGCGGATGCTGGTGTTCCTCGTGCTGTGCGGGCTGGTGATGACCGTGCTCTACAAGCAGATCGTCACCGCCTTCTTCGCCAATCCCGGCCTCAACGCCCTGATCGGCGCGGTGCTGTTCATCGGCATCATCCTCGCGTTCCGGCAGGTGATCCGGCTCTATCCCGAGGTGTCCTGGGTCAACAATTTCCGCATCTCCGATCCCGGCCTGGCGCTGGACAAGCGCCCGACCCTGCTGGCGCCGATGGCGGCGATTCTCGGCGGCGAGCGCACCGGGCGGATGCGGATCACGCAGCAGACCATGCGGCATCTGCTGGATTCCATCGCCACCCGCCTGGATGAGGCCCGCGACATCTCGCGCTACATGACCGGCCTGCTGGTGTTCCTCGGTCTGCTTGGCACCTTCTGGGGCCTCATCGAGACGGTGGGCTCGATCGGCACGGTCATCGACGGGCTCAAGGTCGGCGGCGATGCCGGCTCGCTGTTCGAAAACCTCAAGGACGGCCTGAAGTCCCCGCTTGCCGGCATGGGCATTTCGTTCTCGTCGTCCCTGTTCGGTCTGGCGGGGTCGCTGATCCTCGGCTTCCTCGACCTGCAGTCGTCCGGCGCGCAGAACCGCTTCTACACCGATCTGGAAGACTGGCTGGCCTCCACGGTGCGGGAATATTCCGGTGACAGCGCCGCCGGCGCCTCGGGCGAATTGCAGCATGCCATGGAGCGGCTGCGGGTCACCATGGAGGAAGGCGGCAACAACCGCGGCACCACCACCGCCATGGCCAACCTCGCCGACGCCATCCAGAGCCTGGTGGCGCATATGCGCTCCGAACAGGAAATGATCCGCGAGTGGGCCGACGGCCAGGGCGAACAGAACCGCGAGATCAAGAAACTGCTCGAGCATATCGCCCGCCAGCCGGAAAAGAATTGATGACTCTCGTTCCCCGGACGCGATGCAGCGCGCCGCACTTGCGGCGTGATGCTTCGCAGATCCGGGGCCCCGGTGATTGCACCAACCGGGATCCCGGCTCTGCGCAGCAGCGTGAAGAACGCTGCAGCGCGTCCGGGAAACATGCCCGCATCCAGGAGAACATCTGATGGCTCTCGCACGCGGACGGCGCGGTTCTTCCGAATTCAACTACTGGCCCGGCTTCGTCGACGCGCTGTCGACGCTGGTGCTGGCGGTGGTGTTCCTGCTGACGGTTTTTCTCGTGGTGCAGTTTGTGCTGTCGCAGGAGGTCACCGGCAAGGACAAGGCGCTGGAGCAGCTCAACGCCAAGCTGGCGCAGCTCAACGACCTCCTGTCGCTGGAAAAGCTCGGCAAACTCAATCTCGACGACCAGTTGTCGCAGATGCGCGCCGGCCTCGCCTCGGCGGAAGCCGAGCGCGACCGCGTGAAGGGACTCTACGACGGCCTCGCCGGTGCCGGCTCCGATGCTGCAGGCCGCGCCACCGAACTCAACAAGGCGCTGGATTCCGAAAAGCAGCTGTCGTCGCGCGCGCTGGCGCAGGTCGAGGTGCTGAACCAGCAGATCGCGGCGCTGCGCCGCCAGCTCGCCGCCCTTGAGGAAGCGCTCGACGCCTCCGAGAAGCGCGACAAGGAATCCAACAGCCGGATCGCCGATCTCGGCCAGCGCCTCAACGTCGCACTGGCGCAGCGCGTACAGGAGCTGTCGCGCTACCGCTCGGAGTTCTTCGGGCGCCTGCGCGCCATTCTCGGCAACCGGCCGGACATCCGCATCGTCGGCGACCGCTTCGTGTTCCAGTCGGAAGTGTTCTTCGACACCGGGCAGGCGCTGCTGCTGCCTGAAGGCAAGGCCGAGCTCGACAAGGTCGCCAGCGCGCTGACCGAGCTCGACAAGCAGATCCCGCCCGAGATCGCCTGGGTGATGCGGGTCGACGGCCACACCGATTCGCGGCCCATCCTCAACAGTCCGCTGTTCAAGTCGAACTGGGAGCTGTCGAGCGCACGCGCCATCTCGGTGGTGCAGTATCTGATCTCGCTCGGCGTCCCGGCCCAGCGGCTGGTTGCCGCCGGCTTTGCCGAATTCCAACCGCTCGACGTCGGCACCACCGAGGACGCCTACAAGCGCAACCGCCGTATCGAACTGAAGCTGACGGAACGGTGACACACTCGTTTGAACTGCGGCCCTACTGCCTTGCCGACGAAGACGCCTCCATCGCGCTATGGCTGGAGACCTGGCGGCAGGCCTATCCATTGATCGACTTCGACAGGCGCGTTGACTGGTGGCGGGAACGCTGGCGCAGCGAATTGGTGCCGGTGGCGCAGATTGTCGTCGCCGAGCAGGACAATGCGCTGATCGGCTTCGTCACCATCGACGGCACCGGGTATCTCGATCAGTTGGTGGTGAGCCCCGCGCATTGGGGCACGGACGTCAGCCGGGCGCTGGTGGACGAGGCCAAGCGGCTGTCGCCAGATGGCGTGACCCTGAAGGTCAATGCCGACAATTCTCGCGCGATCCGATTTTACGAGCGCAATGGATTCGTCCGGACCGGAGAGGAAGTGAACTCGTCGGGGCGCGCGGTGCTGCTGATGGCGTGGGCACCCTAAATCGTCGTCGACGGCAAGTACTTCACCACTGACGGAAAATGAGATAGCCTCCGACCCATGACTCGTCTCCTGGATCAGGCCCTTGAAGCCGCGCGCGGCCTTTCGTCAGAGGCACAGGACGATATCGCGCGCATTGTGCTGCAGCTCGCAGGGAGCGAGACTCCTCGTGTGACGCTCTCCCCGAGGAACTCGCTGCCATTGCTGCTTCGAAAGCCGCCGCGGCACGCGGTGAATTCGCGACGGACGAGCAAGTCCGCGCCGCCTGGGCCAAACACGGGCTGTGAAGCTCCGCTTCACCATCCCGGCACTCGCCGATCTTCATTCAATTCTCGATGACATCGCTGCCCGGTCGCCTCTTGGCGCGAAGCGGGTTCAGGGACGTGTTCAGAAAGTCATCGCGCTTCTGGTCACCCACCCTCACATCGGAGTGCGTACCGACGACCCTGCAATTCGCCGGCTGACCACAACGCCCTATCCCTATCTGGTCTTCTACGAGGCCACCGACACCGAGATCGTTGTCCACGCCATACGGCACGCGGCCCGTGATCCGTCAGGAATGCCTGGCTCGCTTTAGATCACACCCCGAACTGCAGCCTTGCCAGCCGGGCATAAAGCCCGCCGGCAGCGACCAGCGAGGCGTGGGTGCCCTGCTCGACGATGCGGCCGTGCTCCATCACCAGGATGCGGTCGCAGGACAGAACGGTGGCGAGGCGATGCGCGATCACCAGCGTGGTGCGGTGTCTCATCAGTTCTTCCAGCGCGGTCTGCACCAGCGTCTCGGATTCGGCATCGAGCGCCGAGGTCGCCTCGTCGAGCAACAGCAACGGCGCATCGCGCAGGATGGCGCGGGCAATGGCGATGCGCTGGCGCTGGCCGCCGGACAGGGTGACGCCGCGCTCGCCGAGCTGCGCTTCGAAGCCGTCCGGCAGGCGGCGAATGAACTCGGTGGCATGCGCCAGGCTGGCGGCATGCTCGACCTCGGCGTCGGTGGCATCGGGGCGACCGAAGCGGATATTCTCGCGCGCGGTGGCGGCGAAAATCACCGAATCCTGCGGCACCAGCGCGATACGCTTGCGCAGCTCGCGCGGATCGGTGTCGCGGATCGGCGTGCCGTCGAACGAGATCGTGCCGCTCTTCGGATCGTAAAACCGCAGCAGCAGATGAAACAGCGTGCTCTTGCCGGCGCCCGATGGACCGACGATGGCGACCTTCTCGCCGGATTTCACCGCCAGCGACACGCCATCCACCGACATGATGTCGGGACGTGTCGGATAGGCGAACACCACCTTGTCGAAGGTCACGTCGCCGCGGGCGGGCTTCGGCAGCGCGCGCGGCACGGGAGGCGCCTGAATGGCAGACTTGACGTTGAGGATTTCGAACAGCCGCTCGGATGCGCCGGATGCTGCCGAGACCTCGCCCCAGACTTCGCTGAGCTGCCCGAGGCTCGAGGCGGCAAATGCCGCATAGAGCACGAACTGCCCGAGCCGGCCCGCCGTCAGGGCGCCCGACAGCACGTCATGCGAGCCGACCCAGAGGATGCCGACGACGCTGGAAAACACGATGAAGATGATGATGGCGGTCAACACCGCGCGGGCGCGGGTCGAGCTGCGCGCGGCCTCATAGGCCTGCTCGACCTCGCCGCCGAACCGGGCATTGGCAAGGTTTTCGTTGGTATAGGCCTGCACGGTGCGGATCGCGCCCACCAGTTCGCCGGCATAGGCAGAAGCCTCGCCCAGCGTGTCCTGCGCCGTCCGCGACAGCCGGCGCACCCAGCGCCCGAACGCCACCAGCGGAATCACGATCAGCGGAATCGCCGCCAGCACGAAGCCGGACAGCTTCGGGCTCGAGATCACCATCATGGCGGAGGCGCCGAGGAACATGATGATGTTGCGCAACGCGATCGACACCGAAGCACCGACGGCGGCCTTGATCTGCGTGGTATCGGCGGTCAGCCGCGACACCAGTTCGCCGGACCGGGCCGAATCGAAGAACGACGGCGACAGCGCGGTGAGGTGCGCGAACACGTCGCGGCGCAGATCGGCAACGATGCGCTCGCCGATGGTCATCACCAGATAGTAGCGGGCGGCACTGGCCAGCGCGAGCACCGCGACCACGGCGATCATGACGCTGAAATAGCTGTTGATGAGTGCGAAGCCTTCGGGGCTGAAGCCGAAGTCGATCATGCGGCGCGCCGCCACCGGCACCACCAGCGTGGTCAGCGCCGCAATCGTCAGGGACACCAGCGCCAGCAGCGCCCGCCCGCGGTAGCGCGCCACATAGGGCGCCAGCGCCAGCAGCGGGCGCAGCCTGGCCCGACTGGGCGCCGGCGCGTCAGCGACGACCTCAACCAGTGACGGCTCCGGAGGCACAGCAGCGGGCTGCGGAAGCGGCGATTTCTCGCCGGCTGGGATTTCAAGCCGTTCGACTGCACTCATCAGATCTGACCATCCTCATCGCCAGCCTCAAATAGGCCTGCATGACGTTCGACGCAAATGACCGGCGTCCTTGTCTCACCGGCATTCCTGCGATATAGAGCAGCCAAATTCGCCCCCGAAATCATCGTGATTCAGGCGTCAGCGCGCCGAAGGATATGCTATGAAAGCCGAAATTCACCCGGAATATCATATGATTACGGTCGTTATGACCGACGGGACCGAGTACCAGACCCGCTCCACTTGGGGCAAGGAAGGCGACAAGCTGAACCTCGACATCGACTGCAAGACCCATCCGGCCTGGACCGGCGGTTCCGCCCAGTTGCTCGATCGCGGCGGTCGCGTGTCGCGCTTCCAGAAGAAGTTCTCGGGCTTCCTCAAGAAGGACGAGGCCGCTTCGGCCTGATCCTTCGGATCTCCCAGTTGCAAAACGCCCCGCTCTGCGGGGCGTTTTTCTTTGTGCCGTCCACAAGATCGAGCGGTATTCCGATGTGGCATCACGCCACAGCAGCGGACGGGCGATCACGCCGCGGTCGCACCGCTCCTGCGCGGCAACAACGCCCCCGCAATTGTGGCGCGGCCGGGCATCTCGACGAAGCGATAGCTCAGTTCGGCCAGCAGCCAGATTGCGGCGAAGCAGGCAACAGCCGCCGCCACATAGACTCCCTCGCTCTGGCCAAAATGCCGCCAGGTACGCACCGCAAAGCTCACGAACAGCGGATGGATGAGGTAGATCGAATAGGAGATGATGCCGAGGCGGTAGACCAGCGCATTGCCGAACAGCCATTGCGCCATGCGGCCGTCGCGCGACAGCACCGCGACCAGCGGAATGAACAGAAAATACAGCGGCAAGTCGCTGCGGCTGAACATGCCCACCGCGACCATCGCCATGAGAATGCCGATCACCAGCGCGTCCTGCACCGCCATCGACAGCCGGTCGAGGATGTCAGCGAAACGGAAGATCGCCAGTCCCAGCGTGAAGCCGGCCACGGCGCGGACCAACGGATAGAACGAATTGCCGTTGACCACATCGAGCGAGCCGCCGGAGCCCCGGCCGCTGACGCTGACGGCATAGATCGCGACGAAGGCAGCCAGTACGGCGATGCCTGCGGTCGCCGCACTCTTGCGCAATGTGAACGCCATCAGGATCGGCAGCAGCAGATAGGAGCCCATCTCGGCGCTCGCCGCCCAGGCCACGCCGATCACCGGATAGATGTACAGGCCCCATCCGGTCATCATCAGCAGATTGCCGACCCAGTCCCATGCCGAATACATCGACAGATGGTCGCCTGACAGACCGGCCGCCATCTTTGCCACATAGAACAGGCCGATGACGAAATAGGCCGGGTACAGCCGCGCCACGCGCTTCACCATGAAGGTGGAGAATTTGCTGAGCGTGAGGTGAGCAAAGGCGTCCTTGTAGGTCAGCGCCATCACATAGCCGCTGAGCATGAAGAACAGATCGACCAGCAGATAGCCGAACGGAATCCGGAAATACGAGGCGGTGCCGCCGGTGGCGAGCTGAACGTCGCCGAAGTGATAGACCACAATGACCGCGGCGGCGACGCCTCGCACGCCGGTCAGTGCCCTGATATCAGATGCCATGATAGTGCCCCTCATCTAGCGAGGGGATACTTAGCGCACTTTAGCGGTGGTTGGCTGCGCAACAGTTTGGCATTCCCGCCACACCAATCGGCGTGGCGGGAAATGACGGGATCTCAGCGCTCGAACGCCGCCTTCAGACGATTCATCTGCGGCACCAGCGGATTGCCGATCGACGCCTGCTCCGAGACCGGGGCATGAATGGTGCCATCGAGGCGGCGAACCTTGGTCTGCAAGGCCATCGAACGGGCAATCAATTCCTGCAATTGCTGCGGCAGCTTCAACAACATGTCGTCGGGACTGGGATCAGCCGCGCTGAGCTTGACCTTGGTCTTTTCGCGGTTGGCCTGGGAGAGCGTCATCTCGCCCTCCTTGACCGCACGGTGCAGCAGCAGCCAGGACGCGAGCTGCATCAGCCGTGTGGTAAGCCGCATGCTTTCGGTGGCGTAGGTCAGGCTGACCGAACGATCGAGCGCCTTGGCCTCGAGGCGCCCTGCACCGTCCAGATACGCCGCCGTCTCCTCGACCAGGTCCATGCCCTCCCGGAACAGGGTGCCGAACGCCGCTGAGTTGGTCAGCCGCTCGCTGAACTGAACAAGAGCGGTTTCGCTGTGCAAACGATCCGACATAGTTAACGCCTCACGCAAATGAATGTCCGCCGGCCGCAAAACAACCGGCTTTATGATGAACAAATCATTGCGCGCGCCGGACGGAGAGTCCAGCGGCGCGAAAATTAATCACTCGTTATGGTTTCCAGCGCCATGCCGGCACCAACGACGCAAAAAAGAGCCGCCGTTTCCGGCGGCTTTGAAGTTGATAACAGGGAGGCGTCAAACAGAGTGGACAGGAGCCACTCGGTGTCCAAACAAGGACAATTCAAGTAATATCCGGGAAAGCTTAATTGCCCGTAAATGAGCGGGTTTTCTTCACATGTTGTTTGCCATCCCGCATGACGTGTCTCAAAACGGGACTGCGATGTCGGCGCGCATCAAAAGCGATGCGCCCTCGCGAAGCAAAGCTTGCTCCGCTCCACATGTTCGGGATCCAGGTTCGCGGCGACAAAGCCGAACTCCGGACAGGCTGCGCGCACCGTTGCGAACAGCAGCGCGTTGCGCAGCATCCGGGCAAGGGCGCCTTCGCGCTTTCTCAGCTTTTGAAAAAACGATCCGCAGCGTCGCGCGTGGCGCGCTTGAGTTGCATGCTGGATTGCAATCGCTGGATCTCCGCATTGAGCAAAGCGATGCGCTCGGCGAGTTCCTCGACCGACAGCAGGGTCAGGTCCTGGCCGATCTCGTGGCTGACCTTCTTTTTCGGCTTGTCTTCGTCGTCGATCGCCATGGGTACCCCGTCTGCAACGGTCAGTGGGATGGTTGCCAGCCCTTGCGCGGCTGTCTAATCAGGGTCTCTTCGATACCCCCGTTCGCCGCAAGGACAAATCATGGAAAAGCTGCCCGCGCAAATGACCGTCATTGGCATCAGCAAGCCCGGCGGCCCCGAAGTGCTGTTACCCGAGACCCGCCCGGTCCCGATGCCCGGTCCCGGCGAGATCCTGGTCAAGGTCGCCGCCGCCGGGGTCAACCGACCGGACGTGGCGCAGCGCTCCGGCAGCTATCCGCCGCCGCCCGGTGCCTCCGACCTGCCCGGCCTCGAAATCTCCGGCGAGGTGGTGGCTCTCGGCGAAGGCGCCAGCAAGCACAAGATCGGTGACAAGGTGATGTCGCTGGTGGCCGGCGGCGGCTACGCGCAATATTGCATCGCGCCGGACGCCCAGGCCATGACCGTGCCTGACGGGTTCTCGATGATCGAGGCCGGCGCCACCGCCGAAACGCTGATGACGGTGTGGCACAATGTGTTCGAGCGCGGCGGCTTGCAACCCGGCGAGACCGTGCTGATCCATGGCGGCTCCTCCGGCATCGGCACCATGGCGATCCAGCTCGCCAAGGCATTCGGCTCAAAAGTGATCGTCACCGTCGGCTCGCAGGACAAGGCCGACGCCTGCCTCAAGCTCGGCGCCGACCACGCCATCAATTACAAGACCGAGGACTTCGTCGCCCGCGTCAAGGAGATCACCGACGGCAACGGCGTCGAGTTAATCCTCGACATGGTCGGCGGCGACTATGTCGACAAAAATTACGACGCCGCGGCAATGGACGGCCGCATCGTCCAGATCGCGGTGCTGAACGGCATGAAGGCTACAGTCAACATCTCCAAGATCATGCGAAAGCGGCTGCATCATACCGGCTCGACGCTGCGGCCGCGCTCCGCCGCCGACAAGGCGGCCATGGTGCGGGCCATCGAGGCCAATGTGCTGCCGCTGCTGCGCGACGGAAAGGTGAAACCCTTGATGGACAGCACGTTCCCGCTGGAACAGGCCGCCGACGCTCATCGGCGGATGGAATCCAGCCAACATATTGGCAAAATTGTGTTGGTCGTTTAGCCGGGGTAACTGGCGGGAAACCCTTTGATAATCCTCACTTTCATGTCATTTATCGCGTGTCGGAACAGGCCCTGCCCCGCAGGCCGCGTTCCGCTCACGGGTTGAAAGCGGAGTACTGACATTGCGTCTGATCAGGTGGCTTGCGCCCCTCGCGCTGGGCCTCATGATTGCTGTTGCCGCGCAACCGGCACGCGCCATCGATGCGGTCAGTGTCCGCAGCGACGCGCCCGCAATCGACCTCACGGCTATCCTCGAGTATCAGCGCAGCGACACCGATCGCATCCAGGTCTCCACCGCGCCTGGCACCGACGGCATCGTCCGCCGCATCGAGGTCCGCGGCCGCGAAGCCGGCCAGAACTGGGTGGTGTTCGCGCTTGCCAACAACACCGACGACCAACTCGACCGCCTGATCGTCGCGCCGCATTACCGGATCGTCTCGTCCGGGCTGCTATGGCCCGATCTCGGCCTGTCCCGCATCGCCACCATCACGCCGTCCACCGGCGATCGTCCGGAACGGCAGGACTCCGCCACCGCGGACATCTTCCGGGTCACGCTCGACCCCGGCGCGGTGATCACCTTCGTCGCCGAATTGCGCACCGACAAGCTGCCGCAGCTCTATCTGTGGGAGCCGGAAGCCTACAAGGACAAGGTCAACTCCTTCACGCTATACCAGGGCATCGTGATCGGCATTTCCGGCCTGCTGGCGCTGGTGCTGACTATCCTGTTCGTGGTCAAGGGCAGCATCATGTTCCCCGCCGCCGCCGCGCTGGCCTGGGCCGTGCTGGTCTATATCGGCGTCGACTTCGGCTTCTGGGGCAAGGTGCTCGACATGTCCGCCGGCGCCGAGCGCGTGTGGCGCGCTTCGGGCGAAGCGATCCTCGCGGCCACCCTGCTGGTGTTCCTGTTCGCCTATCTCAACCTCAGCCGCTGGCATGTGCGCTACTCGCACATCACGCTGGCGTGGCTGGTCTTCCTCGGCTCGCTGGTGGCGCTGGCGCTGTTCGATCCCGCGGTAGCTTCCGGCATCGCCCGCATCTCGCTGGTGCTGATCGCCTTCGCCGGTTTCGGCCTGATCATCTATCTCTCGACCCATGGCTTCGACCGCGCGGTACTGCTGATCCCGACCTGGTTCCTGCTGGTGGTCTGGGTCGTCGCCGCCGGCATGGCGGTGGCGGGGTCAGTCACCAACGACATCGTCGGCCCGGCCCTGCTCGGCGGCCTGGTGCTTATCGTGATGCTGATCGGCTTCACAGTGATGCAGCATGCCTTCGCCGGCGGCGGCGCCACCAACGGTATCGTCTCCGATGTCGAGCGCCGCGCTCTGGCGCTGACCGGCTCGGGCGACCTGATCTGGGACTGGGACGTCTCCGCCGACAAGGTATTCACCAGCCCCGAGACCGAACATCTGCTCGGGCTGAAACGCGGCACGCTGGAAGGCCCTGCCGCGAAATGGCTCGAAGTGCTGCATCCGCTCGATCAGGACCGGTTCAGGGCCGCGCTCGACAGCGTGCTCGATCAGCGCCGCGGCCGTCTGGTGCAGGATTTCCGGCTGCGCACCCCGGACGGCCATTTCATGTGGTTTGCGCTGAAGGCGCGCCCGGTGGTCGGCTCCGACGGCGAAGTCTCGCGCGTGGTCGGCACGCTGACCGACGTCACCGAAGCCAAGAATGCCGAAGAACGCATGCTGCACGACTCCGTGCACGACAACCTCACCGGACTGCCCAACCGCAAGCTGTTCATCGACCGCCTCAACGCGGTGGCCAATCTCGCCAAGACCATCCCGACATTGCGGCCGACCCTGATGGTGATCGACCTCGACCGCTTCAAGCAGGTCAACGATTCGGTCGGCATCGCGGTCGGCGATTCGATCCTGCTGACGCTGGCGCGCCGCCTGACCCGCATCCTGAAGCCGCAGGACACCCTGGCCCGGCTCGCCGGCGACCAGTTCGGCCTGATCCTGATGTCCGAGCAGGACCCCGCCAAGATCACCGCCTTCGCCGAGACCATTCGCAAGACCATCCGCGCGCCCATCGCCTTCAACGACCGCGAGATCTTCCTGACCGCATCGATCGGCCTCGCGCTTAGCGATCCCGCCGTGCAGCTCACTGATGAGATCATCAAGGACGCCGAGCTGGCGATGTATCACTCCAAGCGCATCGGCGGCGACCGCATCGACGTCTACAAGCCCGCGATGCGCGCCCGCAAGACCGACCGGCTGACGCTGGAGTCCGAACTGCGCCGCGCCATCGAGCGTCAGGAAATCACCATCCTGTACCAGCCGATCGTGCGGCTGGAGGATCGATCCATCGCCGGCTTCGAGGCGCTGGCGCGCTGGGATCATCCCAAGCTCGGCCGCATGTCGCCGGTGGAATTCATCGCCATCGCCGAGGAAATCGGACTGATCATCGACCTCGGCATGTTCGTGATGGACCAGACCGCCAAGCAGCTGGCGATCTGGCAGCGCGCGATGCGCTCGCGCGAGCCGATCTTCGCCAGCGTCAACGTGTCGTCGCGGCAGTTGCTGCGCCACGACCTGCTGCATGACATCCGCACCGTGCTGTCGCGCTCGTCGGTCGCGCGCGGAACGCTCAAGCTGGAGCTGACGGAATCGCTGGTGATGGAAAACCCGGAACACGCGGCGCAAATGCTGCACCGAATCCGCGAGCTCGGCACCGGCCTGTCACTGGACGATTTCGGCACCGGCCACTCATCGCTGAGCTACCTGCAGCGCTTCCCGTTCGACACGCTGAAGATCGACCAGTCCTTCGTCCGCACCACCGCGCGCGGCACCCGCCCGGTGATCCTGAAGTCGATCATCGCCATGGCCCACGATCTCGGCATGGACGTGGTCGCAGAGGGCGTCGAGACCGATTCCGACGCCGTCGAGCTTTACCAGCTCGGTTGCGAATACGCGCAGGGCTTTGCCTTCGGCGAGCCGATGGACGCCGATGCGGCGATGCGGATGTTGACGGAAGAGCAGCGGCTGGAAGCAGCGAGCTGAAGTTGCGTTTGTGCGCCGCCAGGTTGGCGGCGGTGGCCAGACGTTGACAGCACGAAAGCCGTCAGGTCAGGCGTGGCCGGCCTCGTTGGACAGCATGCCGGGATCAATGCCGATCTTGTTGAGGGCGCGGAGGTATTTGGCCTCGACGTCGCCGCCGAAAATCAGATCCTCGTCGGCCGCGCAGTGCAGCCAGCCATTGCCCTGGATCTCGGTCTCGAGCTGCCCGGGCGCCCAGCCGGCATAGCCCAGCGCCAGTATGGCGTGCTTCGGCCCGCCGCCCTTTGCGATGGCCCGCAGGATATCCACCGTCGCGGTGAGGCAGATGCCATCGTCGATCGGCAGCGTGGCGTCCTTGATGAAGAAGTCGCTGGAATGCAGCACGAATCCGCGGCCGGTTTCCACCGGGCCGCCCTTCAGCACCTTCATGGATTCGGCATTTTCCGGCAGCTTGATCTGGTCGGCCTTATCGATGATCTCGAGCTGAACC
Organism: Rhodopseudomonas sp. P2A-2r; assembly: GCF_026015985.1. Taxonomy (GTDB): domain Bacteria; phylum Pseudomonadota; class Alphaproteobacteria; order Rhizobiales; family Xanthobacteraceae; genus Tardiphaga. Next base: position 5,609,040 of record NZ_CP110389.1, read on the forward strand.
AGCAGTTCCGGAAAATCGATGCTTCCCGCCGGGCGATTGACGATGATGCCCATGGCACCTTCGGAGGAATGCGCGCAGACGTAGATCACCGAGCGCGCGAACCGTTCGTCTTCCATCACCGGCATGGCGATCAGCAACTGGCCGTCGAGATAACTGCCGGACGAGGTGTTCTCGCTCGTGCTCCGGCTTTTCCTGGTCCGCTTGCGTGTCGGTTCCATCGGCAAAGCGCTCTCGTGTTGGTGCCCATCCTGATATTGGGTGTGTCGTCTGTCAATCAACCTTCGCAGCGCACCTAAAATCGGTATCACAAGCAGTTCAGTGGTTTCAGACGACCGCTCCCTGTAAGAAAACGCTATGAAAACGATGGTTCCCGCCGGTCTCACCGGCCTGTTCGCCGGGCTGCTGGCCCTATCCGCCCCGTCCGGTGCCCACGCGCAGGACGCATCGGCGTGGCAGAAGGACCGCCATTCCAGTATCCAATTGCTGGCGGGCTCGCGCAGCGGCGGCACGGTCTTGGGCGGCGTGGCGTTCCAGCTCGATCCCGGATGGCATACCTACTGGCGCGATCCTGGCGACTCCGGTGTGCCGCCGCGCTTCGACTTCTCCAAATCCGACAATGTGGCATCGGTCACCGCACTGTGGCCTGCGCCGCAGCGGTTCGACGATGGTGCCGGCGGGCAGTCGATCGGCTATCGGACGGGGGTCCTGATGCCGCTGCGAGATCGTGGCGAAGCATTCCGACAAGCCGCTGACGCTGCGCGCCACCATCAACTATGCGGTCTGTGAAAAGCTCTGCGTACCGGTGGAGGCCAGCGCCGAGCTCGCCTTCAATAGCCCCGCCAGCACCTCGGACAGCGCGCTCCACGCCGCTCTCGCGACGGTACCGAAGCCCGCCAAGGTCGGCGACGACAATCCGCTGACCATCCGGAGCGTCAAGCGCGAGGACAAGACCGTGCTGGTCGACGTGACCGCTCCGGAGACCGGCGAGGTAAGCCTGCTGGCCGAAGGCCCGACCTCGGACTGGGCGCTGCCGGCACCGAAGCAGGTCAGCTCAGGCCCTGCCGGGGCGCGCCGCTTCGCGTTCGACCTGACTGGCCTGCCGCCCGGCGCGACTGCCGAGGGGCAGCCCTGAAGCTCACTTTGCTGGGCGCGGACCAGGCGTACGAATTCGACGTCAAACTGCCGTAGGCCCCGTAGCGGCCCCGTCCAGCGCATCGCCCAACCGGATATTAAGGATTCTTTGCGACCATGGCGCGTCGCCGCGCTCCGTGCGGCCAGAGATCCCGTTGTGGCCGTGCTGAATCTTCAAGACGCACCCGTCGTGCAGCCTGCCGGCCCATGGGCGCGGCTGCGCGGAATTTTCACCGGCTCCGGCGACGCGTCGCTGACGCGACGGCTGGCCGGCACGATCTTTCTGATCCGCTTTATCAGCGCGGGCCTCGCCTATGTCTCGCAGATCCTGCTGGCGCGCTGGATGGGCGGGTCGGATTACGGCGTCTACGTCTACGTCTGGACCTGGGTGCTGCTGCTCGGCTCGATGATGGACTTCGGGATCTCGGCCTCCGCGCAGAAGATCATTCCCGAATATCGCATCAGCGGCGACCATGCACGGCTACGCGGATTTCTCTCTGGCAGCCGCTGGATGACCGGCATCGTCTCGGCGATCATATCGCTGCTGCTCGCCGGCCTTGTGAAACTCCTGTCGCCGTGGATCGACCCTGCCAGCATCGTGCCGCTGTATCTCGGCTGCCTGACGCTGCCGGCCTTCGTCGTCGCCAACACCCAGGACGGCATCGCCCGCTCCCATGACTGGATGTCGCTCGGCCTGATGCCGCAATTCATCGTGCGACAGGCGTTGATCATCGGGTTCACCGCCGGCGCCTTCGCGCTCGGCTTCCATCTCGGCGCCGCCATTGCGATGCTGGCCAGCGTCGCTGCGGTGTGGATCGCCATGATCGGCCAGATGCTCGTGCTCAACCGCCGCCTCAAAGCGCACATGACGCCCGGGCCAAAGGCCTATGACTACCGCGGCTGGCTCAAGACCTCGCTGCCGATCCTACTGGTCGAGAGCTTCTATCTGCTGCTGTCCTACACCGACGTGCTGGTGCTGCAGCAGTTCCGCCCCTCGGACGAGGTCGGCGTGTATTTCGCCGTGGTCAAGACGCTGGCGCTGGTGTCGTTCATTCACTACGCGATGTCCGCGACCACCGCGCATCGCTTCACCGAATATCACAACGCCGGCGACAACGACCGGCTGGCGGCCTACGTCACCCACGCCATCAAGTGGACGTTCTGGCCGTCGCTGGCCGCCACCGTCATCCTGCTGGCGCTGGGCAAGCCTCTGCTGTGGCTGTTCGGGCCGACATTCGTCGACGGTTACGATATCATGTTTATCGCGGCCATCGGCCTGGTGGTGCGCTCGGCCATCGGCCCGGTGGAGCGGCTGCTCAACATGCTCGGCCACCAGAACATCTGCGCGCTGGCCTATGCCTCCGCCTTCGCAATGAATGTGGTGCTGTGCCTGGCGGTGGTGCCGCGCTTCGGCGGCCATGGCGCCGCCGCCGCCACCTCGATCTCGCTGGCGTTCGAGACGGTGCTGCTGTTCTGGATCGTCCGCACGCGATTGGGACTGCACGTGCTGGCATTCGGGAAGCGGGCCTGACGCCCCCGGCTGGAATGGGCGGCCGACATCTGTTAGCATTTGGGTATGACCGCGAACGAGCTCAAGACCCTTTTGGAGCGCGCAACATCCTGGCCCGAGGCGGCCCAGGATGAACTGGTCGCCGTGGCGAACCAGATCGAAAGCGAGCTGCAGGGCGGAGACTACGTCGCGACGCCAGAGGAACTGCGCATCATCGATGCCGCCATAGCCTCGATTGACGCGGGCGACGTCGCCAGCGAGGCGGAGGTAGAAGCGGCTTTTGCCAAATTCCGGCAGCGATGAAGCTGGTCTATTCGCCGCGCGCGCTCGCTGATCTCCACGAGATCGCAGCGTACTACGTCGAGAACGCCAGTCCTGCGATAGCCGAGGCGGTCGAACTGCGCTTCCGCGATGTTATCAATCGCATTGGTCGGACACCGGAAGCCGCGCCGCGCGTGTCTCAACGCTCGAATGTCCGGGTCGCGTCCGTCGTGCGCTATCCGTATCAGATATTCTATCGAGTACGCGGCAACGAAATTGATATCCTGTACATGCGGCATACCTCGCGACGCCCCTTGAAGGACGTCGACTGAGGATCGCCGTGGATGGCCGGGACAACATCCCCGGCCATGACAAACGTCAAAGTCGGAGCGTGTACCGCCCTACTCCGCGGTCCAACCGCCGTCGATGGACAGGTTGGCACCGGTGATCTGGGCGGCGTCATCGCCGCACAGGAACAGGGCCAGCGCCGCGACCTGCTCGGAGGTTACGAACTCCTTGGTCGGCTGGGCTTCCAGCAGCACGTCCTTGATGACCTGCTCCTTGGTGAGGCCACGCGCCTTCATGGTGTCGGGGATCTGCTTCTCCACAAGCGGCGTCCAGACATAGCCCGGGCTGATGCAGTTGCAGGTGATCTTGTGGGTCGCCAGCTCCAGCGCCACGGTCTTGGTCAGGCCGGCAATGCCGTGCTTGGCGGAGACGTAGGCGGACTTGAACGGCGAGGCGACCAGCGAATGCGCCGACGCGGTGTTGATGATACGGCCCCAGCCGGCCTTCTTCATCAGCGGCACGGCGGCGCGGATGCCGTGAAACGCAGACGACAGGTTGATGGCAATGATGGCGTCCCATTTTTCGATGGGAAACTCCTCGATCGGCGACACGAACTGGATGCCGGCATTGTTGACCAGGATGTCGACGGAGCCATAGGTGCTCTCGCCGAGTGCCACCATGGCCGCGATTTCCGCAGGCTTGGTCATGTCGGCCGGCGAATGGATCGCCTTGACACCAAAATCCTTTTCAATTCCAGCGCGTTCCTTCTCGATATCGTCGGGGGCGCCCATGCCGTTCAGCACGATATTGGCTCCGGCGCCGGCGAAGGCGCGCGCATAGGCCAACCCGATGCCGCTGGTCGAGCCGGTGACGACCGCGGTCTTGCCTTTAAGATTAGCCATTCATTCGCTCCTGTTGATGCTGTGTGCGGTTCGGAATTCGGATCTCAGGCCAAGTCATCCGCTGTCAGATCCCAGGTCACCATGGTCTCGCCGTTCTGCGGCCGTTCGAACCATTCGGGATGCTTCATCGAGAGATGGACGTCGCGTTCGCCGGACTGCCAGTGATCGATCATGTTGAGCCGGGAGAAATTGTAGTCTTTCGACGACGACTCGTAATTCTTGCGGCGATAGATCAGGTGCACCACGGTGACGGTGTTTTCCTTGGTGGCTTCCTCGAGAATGGCCACCGACGGATCGTTTTTCAGTTCATCGGGCAACTTGGCGATCAGGTCGCTGAGCGCCTTGATGGTGTTGTGAATCTTCTTGTTCTTGTCGGTGTTCATGCGCGTTCGGCTGGAAAAGCGGATGTCCTTTTCACGCTCCGCCGCATCCAGCAGCGTTGCCGGCAGCGGCCCGCGCGCGCTGAACAGATCGACCTGAAAGATCAGCAGGTCCTCGGTCGTGTGCTGATCCAGCACGTAATCCAGCGGCGTGTTGGAAGCGATGCCGCCGTCCCAGTAGAACTCGCCATCGATCTCGATAGCCGGAAAGCCCGGCGGCAGCGCTGCCGAGGCCATGATGTGCTCCGGCCCGATGGTCTGCTTCATGTTGTCGAAGTAGGTGAAATTGCCGGTGGCGATGTTGACGGCGCCGACGCTGAACCGCGTGGTCTTGGCGTTGATGCGATCGAAGTCCACCAGCCGCAGCAGCGTCGCGCGCAGCGGCGTCGTGTCGTAATAGCTCATCGACGGCAGACTGCTGGACGGAAACAATTGTGCCGGCGGAAAGCGCGGCGTGAAGAATCCGGGAACGCCGAAGGCAAGGATCATCGCGGCACTGGCGCCATCGAACGCCGAGTGTGCGCGATCGTTCGGCAGTTCAGGCTGCCAGGGCACCGGCGACGACGCCAGTTCCCAGAACTCCTTTAGCCGGCCGATGCGCTTGTCGCGTGGATTCCCGGCGATGATGGCGGCGTTGATCGCGCCAATCGAAATCCCGGCGACCCATTCCGGTTCGAAATCATGGTGGCACAGCGACTGATAGGCGCCGGCCTGGTACGAACCGAGCGCACCGCCGCCCTGCAGCACCAGCACGCGGTGCGCCTTGGCCGGCACCGCGGTACCGGATTGATCGGACGTGTCCATAGCCCCTCAATCAAACCTGATGAACGAAGCCCTACCGTGCCGCCCCTTGGCGACGAGGTCAACGGCGATGCTGCATGGCAACATGCACAATCATTTGTTGTCGGTAGAGGCCAGAATCATGGTCCAGAACACCTTGTATTTGGTGTTGGGAGCATAGGTCGCAGCGATACCCAATTTTGTGACGCCGCTTTTCAGCATGTTGGCGCGGTGCGGAGGCGAGTCCCGCCAACCGGAAAATGCTTCGGCCATGGTGTGATAGCCGGCGGAGACATTTTCCACCGCGAGGGTGGCCGGATAGCCGCCGGCGTTCAGGCGCTTGGCCAGCGGCGCCTTGATGTCATGATCGAGCTTGTTCTTCTTCGCCATGGCGGTGGACTGGTCTTCGGCCAGCGCCATCAATGCGGGATCGACCACAACGGGGCCGAGGCCGTTGTTCTGGCGGTACAGCGAAATCATTGAGGCCGCGGCCACCGGATCGAGCTTGGCGCCGCCGTTGGCCATGCTGAGATACATGGTGGGCTGGTCGGTCGACGGCGCGACATCCCCGGCACAGCCGCCGAGCAGCAAAAATCCAACTATGGCCACCGCCGCGCGCATCAAACATCTCCCAACCTGAGGCGCGTTTGTTGCACACCAACCGTGGCTGAAAGGTGAAGAAACGAGGATGTTGCCCCCACCCAGGTGTCATCGCCCGATCGGGTGCGCAATTGCGCGCCTGGGCTGGGCGCCCCAGTAGACGCGCACGTTCGGGAGTCTCACCAACACCTGCGTTTACCGGGTCCTCGCATGCGCGGGGACGACAAGGGAGTTTGGGCTTAATCCTGCGCGGCGAAGATCCGATACCGACGCGGCTGCAGGCCGACGATGTCGCCAGCCTTGAGCACACCGTCGCGCGGCGCGTCGATCTCGATCAGCCGGTCGTCGCCGGCGGCATTGAGCAGGATATCGGCGCGCTGGGTCGGGCCGAAGGCGCGGACCCGCTTGACGGCACCTTCCAGGACGCCGCTGCCGGCCGGACCGATGGCGATATCGTGACGGCGAATGAACAGCTGCGACGGGCCGGAGGCCGCGTTGCGCGCCTCCAGGTTGAGCACTTGGTCACCCAGCCGGACCCGGCCGTCGCTGATGTTCACGGGCAGCATGATGGATTCACCAATGAAGCCGTGCACGAAGGCGGTCGCCGGCTCGTCATAGACGTCGCCCGGCGTGCCGATCTGCTCGATACGGCCCTTGTCCATGACCACCACGCGGTTGGCGACCTCGAGGGCCTCCTCCTGGTCGTGGGTGACGAAGATCGAGGTGACGTGGATTTCCTCATGCAGCGAGCGCAGCCATTTGCGCAGTTCCTTGCGCACCTTGGCGTCGAGCGCGCCGAACGGCTCGTCAAGCAGCAGGATGCGCGGCTCGATGGCCAGCGCGCGAGCCAGCGCGATGCGCTGGCGCTGGCCGCCGGACAGCTGGCTCGGATAGCGGTCGGCCAGCCAGTCGAGCTGCACGAGGTCGAGCAGATCCTTGACCCGCTTCCTGATCTCGGCGTCGGAACGGCGGACGGCGCGGGGCTGCACGCGCAGGCCGAAGGCGACGTTCTCGAACACGCTCATATGGCGGAACAGCGCGTAGTGCTGGAACACGAAGCCGACATGGCGTTCGCCGGCGCCGCGCGACAGCGCGTCCTCGCCGTCAAAACTGACGCTCCCGGAGTCTGGCCAGTCCAGGCCGGCGATGATCCGCAGCAGCGTGGTCTTCCCCGAGCCTGATGGACCGAGCAGCGCCACCAGCTCGCCGGTCTCGACCTTGAGATCAACATTGTCCAGCGCCTTGAAGGAGCCGAACTGCTTGACGATATTGCGAACTTCAATCGTCACGGGCCTGCTGTCCTTCCACGATTTGACCTTCCAGGATTGTCTTCGCGATCAGCGTGATCAGCGCCAGCATGGCCAGCAGCGACGCGATCGCGAAGGCGCCCACCATCTGATATTCATTATACAGGATCTCCACCAGCAGCGGCATGGTGTTGGTCTCGCCGCGGATATGCCCGGAGACCACCGAGACGGCACCGAATTCGCCCATTGCGCGGGCATTGCACAGCAAAACGCCGTACAGCAGACCCCATTTCACGTTGGGCAGCGTCACCTTCATGAAGGTTTGCCAGCCAGAAGCGCCGAGCGAAATGGCCGCCTCCTCCTCTTGCGATCCCTGCTCCTGCATCAGCGGAATCAATTCACGCGCGACAAAGGGGAAGGTCACGAAGGTGGTGGCCAGCACGATGGCCGGCATTGCAAACAGGATATGAATGCCATGAGCCATCAGCCATGGTCCGAAGAAACCCTGCGCACCGAACAGCAGCACGAACACCAGGCCGGAGATCACCGGACTCACCGAGAACGGCAGATCGATCAGGGTAATCAGCAAGGTCTTGCCGCGAAATTCGAATTTCGCGATAGCCCAGGCCGCCGCCACTCCGAACACCAGGTTGAGGCCGACCGAGATCGCCGCGGTGATCAGTGTCAGCCAGATCGCAGCGAGCGCCTCGGGATCGGCCAGCGCCTTGAGATAGAAGCTGACGCCCTTGGAAAATGCCTCGGCAAACACCAGCACCAGCGGCAGCACGACGAATACCGTCAGAAACGATAACGCCAGCGTAATGATGATGCAGCGGACCAGACGCGGTTCGGTGCGGGCATCACGCCTCGCCAGCGGTGCCACGTAGGGCTTGGCCGGCAATGCTGCCGACGCGGTGTCCGCAGCTGCAGGCGGGGCGGCAGCGGTGGCATTGGTGGAGGTGATGGTCATGACCGCTTCATCCGATGGTCAGCGCGCGCGTCTGCGCCCACCGCTGGATACGGTTCAGAACGAAGATGATCAGAAACGATGTGACCAGCATCACGACTGCGATGGCGGTCGCGTCCGCGTAGCGAAATTCGGACAACCGGATCACGATCAGCAGCGGCGCAATCTCCGAGACGTTGGGCAGGTTGCCGGCGATAAAAATGACCGAGCCGTATTCACCGACGGCACGGGCGAAGGCCAGCGCAAAGCCGGTGAGGATAGCAGGCGTCAGGCTGGGCAGGATCACGCGGGTGATGGTCTGCCACCGGTTGGCGCCGAGACAGGCTGCCGCCTCCTCGATCTCCACTTCGAGATCGATCAGCACCGGCTGCACCGTGCGCACCACGAAAGGAATCCCAATGAAGATCATTGCGATGAAGATGCCCAGCGGCGTGAACGCCACCTTGATGCCGAGCTCCGCCAGCGGCGCGCCGAGCCAGCCCTTCTGCGCGAACAGCGTGGTCAGCGCCACGCCGGCCACCGCAGTCGGCAGCGCGAATGGGATATCGACGATCGCATCGAAGATACGGCGACCGGGAAACCGGTAGCGCACCAGCGCCCAGACGATGATCAGGCCCGCCACAAGATTGACGAGTGCAGCGAGGAAGGCGAGGCCGAACGAGATCTTCAGCGCGTGCAGCGTGCGATTGCTGGTGACCGTTTCGATGAACTGGGCGAAGCTGAGTTCTGTAGTCTTGACGAAAAGGCCTGCGAGCGGGATCAGGATAAGCAGCGACAGCCATGTCAGGGTCAGGCCCATGGTCAGCCCGAATCCCGGCAATGCGCTCCGTCTTGATGCCCCGCCCACAATGTCCCCTAACTATTCAGTTGCTGCCCGGGCGCCGATCCGGCCCGGACAGCAGGTGTCGTCGATCAGTTCTTGTAGATCTTATCGAAGATCCCGCCATCGCTGAAATGCTCGCTCTGCGCCTTGGTCCAGCCGCCGAACACGTCGTCGATGGTGAACAGGTTCACCTTGGCAAATGACGCCGCATACTTCTCGCCCACCGCGGAATCGCGTGGACGATAGAAATTGCGTGCGGCAATTTCTTGTCCTTCCGGGGTATACCAGTATTTCAGGTAGGCTTCAGCCGCGGCCTTGGTACCCTTCTTGTCGGAGACGGTATCGACCACCGCGACCGGCGGCTCGGCCAGGATCGACAATGGCGGGGCCACGATCTCGAACTTGTCCTTACCGAATTCCTTCACCGCGAGAAAGGCTTCGTTCTCCCACGCGAGCAAGACGTCGCCGACGCCACGCTCGACGAAAGTGATGGTCGAACCGCGCGCGCCGGTATCCAGCACCGGCACGTTCTTGAAGATATTGCCGACGAATTCGCGCGCCTTGTCCTTCGAACCGAACTTTTTCTCCGCATAGCCCCAGGCGGCGAGATAGTTCCAGCGCGCCCCGCCGGAGGTTTTCGGGTTCGGCGTAATCACGCTGACGCCGGATTTGATCAGGTCATCCCAATCCTTGATGCCCTTGGGATTGCCTTTGCGCACCAGGAACACGATGGTCGACGTATAGGGCGACGAATTCTGCGGCAGCCGCTTCTGCCAATCCTTGGCCAGCAGGCCCTTGTTGGCGATGGCATCGACATCGTAGGCGAGCGCAAGGGTAACCACATCGGCCTGAAGGCCATCGATGACCGAACGGGCCTGAGCACCGGACCCGCCATGGGACTGCTTGATCTCGATGCTCTTGCCGGTGTCCTTCTGATAGGACGCGGCGAAAGCCTTGTTGAAATCGGAGTAGAGTTCGCGCGTCGGATCGTAGGAGACGTTGAGCAGTGTGACGTCGGCGGCGAAAGCAGAGCCAGCCCAGAGCAGGCTTGCGATGACGGGAATGATACGACGAACCATGATGACCTACCTCCAGCACAACAACAGAAGCGTCGTCGGCAACGCGTTCAAACTCTTGAAATCGAGACTCGAAGTCAACGAAACCACATTTCAATGTTGGCAGCGTGACGGCAGCAATATCCTACGAAGTCGGCATCGTATGGATACCACATTCCGTCTTGGCTTTGCCACGCCAGCGGCCGGCGCGCTGGTCCTCATCCGGCGCGCTTCTGCTGGTGCAGGGCATGCAGCCGACCGACAGAAATCCCGACGTCGTGAGCGGATGCGGCGGCAGTTTGGCCGACGCATAGATCAGTTCGATGTCCTCGCGCGAGACATTGGCGAACGGATTGAACTTCAAACGGGCGCCATCGGCCTCGACCACGGGGATCGCCGCGCGGGCACCACCCTGAAACCGCTTGCGGCCGTTGATCCAGGCGTCGAACGGCGCCAGCGAACGGCGAAGCGGTTCGACCTTGCGAATGAAGCAGCATTGATCCGGATTGGAGAACCACAAATCGCGCTCGGGATCATCGCGATCAAGGTCGGCATCAAGCGGCTTGATCGAGCGCACATCGCGCAAGCCCAATTGGGCGATCAGCGTATCGCGATAGGCCAGCGTCTCCGCGAATAGCCACCCGGTATCGAGGAAGATCACCGGGATCGCCGGATCGACTTCGGACATCACCTTGAGCAGGGCCGCCGACTCGGTACCGAACGACGACACCACCGCAAGCCTGTCGCGAGCGACGACCTTCAAGGCGGCGCCGATGATCTGTGCCGGCGACGCCGCACGCAGCTCCTGCTCGAGTTCAGCCACCAGCTCCGTGGGAGTAGCGGATTCGACCGGCAAGGCAGGCTTGCGCTGGTGCAGCGGCGCGTTCATGGATTTGCACTCTCCGCCTGATGGCGCTGCTGCATGCGACGATGCAGCGCAGTGATCCGGCCATCGCCGGTGGGCTGGTAAAACACCGTGTAGCGCCGCGCAGTGGCCGCGAAGGCCTCGGCGTCGGCATCCTTTTTGACCTCGAACGTATCGAAGCCGGCGCGCAGCATGAACACGAACTGGTCGCGCAGCACCTGGCCGGTGGCGCGCAGTTCGCCACGATACTTGTAACGCTCGCGCAGCAACCGCGCCTGGCTATAGGCACGGCCATCGCGGAATGTCGGGAACACCAGGGCAACAGCGGCGAGCTTGCTGAGCCAGGGCACGAGATCGTCGACATCCCGATTGTTCGGCCAGATCACAGCCGTCGGATTGTTGCGACCCACCAGTGCCTCGGGATCGGCAAGGAACCGCGCCGCCGACATCAGCACGGCGCCCTCGGCCGGAATCTCCACATCGTCGGCGACGTGAATGAATGAATCGCCGACGATCTTGCCGTCCTTAACGAGTGGCATAGACGCGCTCCTTGAAGGGCTCGACGCCGAGCCGCTTGACGGCGTCTATGAACAGTTCGTCAGGCCGGGCGCGCAACGCAAGATAGGCCTCGACAATATCTTCGACGACATCGGCGACATCAGCATAGGGAACCGCCGGACCGATCAGCGTGCCGACCACGGCATGCTCGTCGGCGCGGCCGCCGATGGTGATCTGGTAGAATTCCTCGCCGTTCTTCTCGACGCCGAGAATGCCGATATGACCGACGTGATGATGCCCGCAGGCATTGATGCAGCCGGAAATATTGACATGCAGGCGGCCGATCAGGTTGGCCGTGTCGTGATTGGCGAAGCGTCGCGTCAGTTCCTGCGCGATCGGAATCGAGCGGGTATTGGCAAGCGAGCAGTAGTCCAACCCCGGACAGGCGATGATGTCGGTCACGAGATTGACGTTCGGCGTGGCGACGCCAATCTTGTCGAGCGCGCGCCACAGCGCCGGCAGGTCGCGCTGGGCGACATGGGGCAGCGCCAGATTTTGCTCGTGACCGACGCGGATCTCGCCGAACGAATACTTGTCGGCGAGATCGGCGATGGCGTCCATCTGATCCGCGGTGGCATCGCCGGGCGGGCCGCCGATCGGCTTCAGCGATAGCGTCACGATGGAATAACCCGGCCGCCGGTGGGGCGCGACAGAATTCAGGCGCCAGGCTTCGAAATGCGGATCGGCCGATGCCGCCTTCAGCTCGTCAGGCAGATCCGTGAGCTGCTTGTAGTGCGGATAGGTGAAGCGCGAACGGATGTCCTCGACCACCTCATCGTCCAGCGTCAGCGCATTATCGCGCATCGCCAGCCACTCGTCTTCGACCTCGGCGGCAAACTTCTCGATGCCGAGCTCGTGCACCAGGATCTTGATGCGCGCCTTGTAGATGTTGTCGCGGCGACCGTACTGGTTGTAGACGCGCAGGATCGCCTCGACATAGCTCAGCAGATCGCGCCCAGGCACGAATGGCTTGATGGTCTTGCCGATGAACGGCGTGCGGCCGAGACCGCCACCGACGAGCACCTCGAAGCCGGTCTCGCCGCCGTCGTTCTTGTGCAGCCGCAGGCCTATGTCGTGCACCTTGATGGCGGCACGGTCATGTGCCGACGCAGTGATGGCGAACTTGAACTTACGCGGCAGGAACGAGAATTCCGGATGCATGGTGGAATACTGCCGCAGCAGCTCGCACCAGATCCGGGGGTCTTCGACCTCGCCGGGCGCTACGCCGGCCCATTGATCGGTGGTGATGTTGCGGGTGCAGTTGCCCGAGGTCTGCATGGCATGGATACCGACCTTGGCGAGGTCTTCCAGCGCGTCGGGCAGATCGGCCAGCTTGATCCAGTTGAACTGGATGTTCTGCCGCGTGGTGAAGTGACCGTAGCCGCGATCATAGCGCCGCGCCACATGGGCCATCTTGCGCATCTGGTCGGCCGACAGCGTGCCGTAGGGAATCGCGACGCGGAACATATAGGCGTGCAGTTGCAGATAGACGCCGTTCATCAGCCGCAGCATCTTGAACTCGTCCTCGGTGAGTTCACCGGACAGCCGGCGCTTCACCTGGTCGCGAAATTCGGAGACGCGCTCGTTGATCAGCGTGCGGTCGATTTCATCATAAGCATACATGATTCAGAAAGCCTCAGGCCGGGACCGGGAGATCGATGGTGACGCCTTGCCGCCGGATCTGCTCACGCAGATTGCCGGGCTCGATCGTGCCGTCGTCCTTGACGTCGACAGGGGCGATATAGGGACCGATCGCGCCGACATCATCGGCGGTGGATTCGGTGAGTAGCGCGCGCGCATCGTCCGCCGTACGGACAACCGCGGCGCTGGACAGATCGGTGGTCCAGCCGTGCTGGCCGTCGCGATAGATCACTGCGCCGTCCCAGGTGCGGTTGGCGGTGATGACCGACGGGCCGGTGATCTTGATTTTTTGTTGCAGAGGAGACGTCATTCGGCAGCCACCAGAAGTTCGGGGATCAGTTCAGAGAGGTTCAATTGGCGCCACGGCGCGGAATGTGCGACCACATCGCCAATGACGAGAATGGCCGGGCCGCTCTCGATCTGCGCAACCAGCGCCGGCAGATCGCCGAGCGTACCGACCACCGCCTGCGCATCGGGCCGGGTGACGCGCGCAAACACGCCGACCGGGGTTTGCGGCGAACGGCCCGCGGCGAGCAGACCTTCGCGGATCGTCGGCGCCGCCGTCATGCCCATATAGACAACTACCGTCATTTTTTCGTCGGTGAGCGCGCCCCAGTCGACGGTCTCCGCATCCTTGGCCTTGTGGGCGGTCAGAAATGTGAGCCGCAGCGCCTCGTGGCGGTAGGTCAGCGGCACTTCGAACTGCGCCGCGCCGCCCAGCGCCGCGGTGATGCCCGGAATGATGGAGTAGGACACACCGGCTTGGCGCAGCGCTTCGATTTCCTCGCCGCCGCGGCCGAAGATGAAGCAATCGCCGCCCTTCAGGCGCAACGCGCGCTGCCCGGCTTTCGCCGCCTCGATCAGCAGGGCGTTGACGGCGTCCTGGCCGATGCCCGGTCTGCCCACGCGGCGTCCGACCGGCACCCGCGATGCATCGCGGCGAATGCGATCGAGAATTTCAGGCGAAACCAACTCGTCATAGAAAACAACGTCCGCGTCCTGCAGGGCGCGCAGCGCCTTGACGGTCAGCAGATCGGGATCACCGGGACCGGCGCCGACCAATGTCACGTGACCGGCGACCTCACCGGATGACAGCGCTCCGGCAAAGGCGATGGGGTCGGCGATGTCGTGTAACGCCTGCTCGGCATCCGCGCCGCGACCGGCAAGCACCAGCGCGCCGATCGGGCCATCGACCACGCGTTCCCAGAACCGGCGCCGCAGCGACATGTCCGGGAGCCGGCCGGACATCGGCTTGCGCCAGCGGCCGATGAAACCGGCCAGATCTCCGATCCGCGCTGGCAGAACGGATTCGATTTTTTCGCGTACGCGGCGCGCCAGCACGGGGGCAGAGCCGCCGGTGCCGATGGCGACGACGACATCGCCGCGATCGACGATGGCGGGAAGGATAAAAGTGGAGTGCGCAAGTTCGTCCATGACGTTGACGGGAACACCCGACGCCCTCGCCCGCGCGGCCATCGCATGTCCCAGTTCACCCGCGCCAGCGCAGAGAACCGCAACGACGCCGGACAGATCGGTCGTGAGAGGGTCGCCATCGGCATGCTCGATCCGCGCAACTCCCTCAGGATCGAGCCCAGCCGTGTCGCGATTGCCGTCGGTGGCGTACCAGCGAATCCGCGCGCCGGCCGCCAGCAGCAATCGCAACTTGGCGCGCACGAGCTCGCCCGCACCGATCAGCAGGATCGGTCCGGTCTGCAGATCGAGAAACACCGGCAAGAATCGCATCCGATACTCCGCTCCCCAAAATCCGGGGTTGACTGGAATTATTTTCTATATATCTCTCATTCAAGCCGCGCAAAGAGAAAATTATTTCTTCTCTCCCGCAGTGCAACTATAGAATTTTTGTCTCCAAACACCAAGAGATAGAGATGCATCTTCTCGACAACGATAATGGCAGAGACGGGTTGCGCGGCGCGCCACGCGAGAGTGCCGACGTGCGGATGCCCTCAATGGATCATCTCGACGAGTTGGAAGCGCAAAGCATCTATATTTTTCGCGAGGCCTTTGCGCGCCTGAAGAAGCTCGCACTGCTGTGGTCGCTCGGCAAGGACTCCAATGTGATGATCTGGCTGGCGCGCAAGGCGTTCTTCGGACGGGTCCCGTTTCCTGCGCTCCACGTCGACACCGGCAAGAAATTTCCTGAAATGTACACGTTCCGCGACCAGTATGCGGGCGAATGGGGCCTCGACCTCAAGGTCGACTATTGCCCGCCGATCGAAAGCATCGATCCGACCCTGCCCCCGGCCGCACGCTCGGCTGCGCGGAAAACGGAAGGGTTGAAGCTGGCGCTCGCCAAATACGGCTTCGACGGGCTGATTGCCGGCATTCGCCGCGACGAGGAAGCTACCCGCGCCAAGGAGCGCGTGTTCTCGCCGCGCGGCACCGAAGGCGGATGGGACGTCCGCGATCAGCCGCCGGAATTCTGGGACCAGTTCAACGCCTCGCCGCCGCCCGGCGCGCATCTGCGCATCCACCCGATCCTGCATTGGACCGAGGCGGATATCTGGGCCTACACCAAGCGCGAGAATATCCCGATCATCCCGCTGTACCTGGCGAAAGACGGCAAGCGCTACCGCTCGCTGGGCGATCAGGACATCACCAATCCCGTGGCATCGACCGCGACCACGATCGACGAGATCCTGATCGAACTCGACGGCACCAAGGTGCCGGAGCGCGCCGGGCGTGCGCTCGATCACGAGACCGAAGACGCCTTCGAACGGCTTCGCGTCGCCGGCTACCTGTAACGAACAAGAAACCGAGCGCTCCGATGAACATCGCTGTCTCACCAAACCTCGCGACGCCCAACGGCACCACCCGCCCGCAGGTCCGCATCGTCATCGTCGGCCACGTCGATCACGGCAAGTCGACGCTGGTGGGGCGGCTGCTGCATGAGACCGGCTCGCTGCCCGACGGCAAGCTGGAAATGCTGAAGGCGGTCAGCGCCCGCCGCGGCATGCCGTTCGAATGGTCGTTCCTGCTTGACGCGCTGCAGACCGAGCGCGACCAGGGCATCACCATCGACACCACGCAGATCCGCTTCCGAACCAAATCGCGCGACGTCGTCCTGATCGACGCGCCCGGCCATGCGGAGTTCTTGCGCAACATGATCACCGGCGCCTCGCAGGCCGACGGTGCCGTACTGATCATCGACGCACTGGAAGGTGTGCGCGACCAGACGCGACGACATGGCTATCTGCTGCATCTGCTCGGCATCAAACAAGTCGCGGTGGTCGTCAACAAGATGGACCGCGTCGACTTTTCCGAAGCGCGGTTCCGAGACATCAGCGACGAGATCTCAGCGCACCTGATCGACCTCGGCGTGACGCCGAGCGCGGTGATCCCGATTTCCGCGCGCGACGGCGACGGCGTCGCCGAGCGCACCGATCGCATCGGCTGGTACAAGGGCCTGACGGTCGTCGAGGCGCTGGATGCGCTGACGCCGGCGCGCGCGCTCGACGAATTGCCGCTGCGCCTGCCGGTGCAAGCCATCTACAAGTTCGACGACCGTCGCATCGTTGCCGGCCGGATCGAATCCGGCAATCTCCGCACCGGCGACGAGATCGTCATCATGCCGGCCGGCAAGATTGCGAAAATCAAGAGCGTCGAGAGCTGGCCGCTAACGCCGCTGTCGGGTCCGCAGGGCGCCGGCCGCTCCACCGGCATTACCCTGGACCGCGAATTGTTCATCGAGCGCGGCGACGTTATCGCCCATGTCGGCGCCGCTCCCCGCGATACCCGCCGGCTTCGCGCGCGGATCTTCTGGCTGCACGATGCGCCGCTGGCCGTCGGCGCCTCGGTACTGCTGCGGGTCGGCACACGGGAAAGCCGCGCCACCATCGTCGCCATCGAGAAGGCTGTCGATCCCGGCGACCTGCAGAGCGTCGCCGCCAAGGCCATCGCCCGCAACCATGTGGGCGAAATCGACATCTCGCTGGCGCAACCGATTGCCGCCGACCCCTATACCGACAACCCCCGCACCGGCCGGCTGGTGATCGAGGTCAACGGCCGCATCGCCGGCGGCGGACTGGTGCTGTCCGTGGATGCCGGGCAGCGCGCCGTGCCAGTCGACATCGTGCCGGTGGAATCCGCGCTGCGGCCCGACGAACGCTCGGCGCGCTATCGCCATAACGGCGCCGTGCTATGGTTGACCGGCCTGCCCGGCTCCGGCAAATCGACGCTGGCGCTGGCGCTGGAGCGCCGGCTGTTCAGCCGCGGCGGCTCGCCGATCCTGCTCGACGGCGACACGCTGCGCGCCGGGCTCAACAACGATCTCGGTTTCTCGGCCCAGGATCGCAGCGAGAACATTCGCCGCCTCGCCGAAGTCGCCGCCCATCTCGCCAAGAATGGACACATCGCCATCGTCGCGGCGGTGTCTCCGGCCTTGGAAGATCGTGCTGCGGCGCGGCGGATCGCCGACGCAGCGTTTCGCGAGATCTACGTCTCCACGCCCGCGGAAATTTGCGAGCAACGCGATCCCAAGGGCCACTACGCCAAGGCCCGCGCCGGGGCGCTGCATGGCTTCACCGGCATCGGCAACAACTATCAGGCGCCCGGCGCGGTCGAACTGACCATCGATACCTCGCAGCGGTCGGTCGCCGACGCGACCGACGCCATCGAACGCATGCTGGCGGAGACCGGGATCCTGTTCGACGAACATGTCGATCTCGCCGCCAACATCTAGCTGACCTGCTCTGAGTGGAAGAAGGTGGCACGGACCCACGAGCCAGCAAAGCTGGCCCGATGCCAGCCTCCGTCCGCGTCGGATAGCGGTCCCGAGCGTAACACTCCCTCGCCCGGCCGCGCCGACGCGCGGGCCCCTGCCACAAGGCGAGAAAACCGGGGTCTTTCAGCCGCCGCGCTTTATCGCTAAAAGGACGGCAGGACGCCGTGTGACGCCGTTTGGCCGTCACTTTCCCTGAAAATTGAGCAGAATTGCCGCTTTCGCGAGAAATCACACATGAAACGCATCGACGCCCACGGATTGAAGATCGCCCCCGTCCTGTTCGATTTCATTTCCAAGGAAGCCACCCCCAAGACCGGGATTTCGCCGGACGCCTTCTGGGTCGGCCTTGCCGGAATCGTCGGCGATCTCGGCCCGAAGAACCGCGCGCTGCTCGCGGTGCGCGACACCTTGCAGGACAAGATCGACGCCTGGCATCGCGCCAACAAGGGCAAGAGCTTCGACATGGCCGCCTATACGGCGTTCCTCAAGGAGATCGGCTACCTGCTGCCGGAGCCGGCCACAGCCAAGGTCGAGACGACCAATGTGGATGAGGAGATCGGTCAGATCTGCGGTCCGCAGCTGGTGGTACCGCTGACCAATGCGCGCTACGCGCTGAATGCTGCCAATGCGCGCTGGGGTTCGCTCTACGACGCACTGTACGGCACCGATGCGATCCCGCACGAGGCCACCGACGGCGGCAAGGGCTACAACAAGGCGCGCGGCGACCGCGTCATCGCCAAGGCCAAGGCATTCCTCGACCATGCCGTGCCGCTGGCCACCGGCAGCCACACCGACGTCACCGCCTACAGCATCGTCGCCGGCCAGCTCTCCGCCAAACTCAAGAGCGGCAACCTGACGGCACTCAAGAACCAAAATCAGCTGAAGGGCTATCTCGGCGACCTCGCCGCGCCGACCTCGATCCTGCTGATCAATAACGGCCTGCACATCGAGGTGAAGATCGATCGCAGCAACACCATCGGCAAGGACGATTCCGCTGGTGTCGCCGACATGATCATCGAATCCGCAGTCTCGACCATTCTCGACATGGAAGACAGCGTGGCGACGGTGGATGCCGAGGACAAGGTGCTGGTCTATCGCAACACGCTCGGCCTGATGGACGGCACGCTTTCGGCAGACTTCGAGAAGGGCGGCAAGACGCTGAAGCGCTCGCTTAACAAGGACCGCGTTTACAAGGGCCTCGACGGCAAGGATGTCACGCTGCACGGCCGCAGCCTGCTCTTGATGCGCAATGTCGGTCACCACATGTTCACCGACGCGGTGCTGGACTCCAAAAGCGAGGAAATCCCCGAGGGCCTGCTCGACGCCGCGGTTGCCGGCCTGCTCGCCATCCACGATCTCAAGTCGACCGGCCTGCGCAACAGCCGCACCGGCTCGGTCTATATCGTCAAGCCGAAGATGCACGGCCCCGACGAAGTGGCGCTGACCTGCGAGCTGTTCGGCCGTGTCGAGAAGATGCTGTCGTTGCCGGAGAACACGCTGAAGTTCGGCATCATGGACGAGGAACGCCGCACCACGGTGAACCTCAAGGCCTGCATCCAGACTGCCTCGAAGCGGATCTGCTTCATCAACACCGGCTTCCTCGATCGCACCGGCGATGAGATCCACACCTCGATGGAAGCGGGCCCGATGATCCGCAAGAACGACATGAAGGCCACCGCCTGGATCAAGGCCTATGAAGACTGGAACGTCGACATGGGCCTGGTCGACGGGCTTCCCGGCCATGCCCAGATCGGCAAGGGCATGTGGGCGGCGCCCGACAAGATGGCCGACATGCTCACGCAGAAGGTCGCGCATCCGCAGGCCGGCGCCACCACGGCTTGGGTGCCGTCGCCGACCGCGGCAACGCTGCATGCCCTGCATTATCACCAGATCGACGTTGCCGCGCGCCAGCAGGAACTGAGCAAGGGCGGACCGCGCGCAAAACTGTCGGACATCCTGACCATCCCGGTGTCGCAGTCCAACTGGGCGCCCGATGACGTCAAGCAGGAGATCGACAACAACTGCCAGGGCATTCTCGGCTACGTGGTGCGCTGGATCGACCAGGGCGTCGGCTGCTCCAAGGTGCCGGACATCCATGGCGTCGGCCTGATGGAAGATCGCGCCACGCTGCGCATTTCCGCGCAGCATCTCGCCAACTGGCTGCACCAGGGCGTCATCACCAAGGAGCAGGTGATGGAATCGCTGAAGCGCATGGCGGTCGTGGTCGACAAGCAGAACGACGGCGACGCGCTGTATCAGCCGATGGCCCCGGGCTTCGACGGCGTCGCCTTCAAGGCCGCTGCCGACCTGATCTTCAAGGGCCGAGAGCAGCCGAACGGCTATACCGAATTCATCCTGACCGCGCGTCGTCGCGAGGCCAAAGCGGCGGTGTGATTGGCTCTTGCTGGGCGTTACTCCCCGTCGTCATCCTGAGGCGCTCGCCCGTAGGGCGAGCCTCGAAGGATGCGGAGCGGGCGCCAGCGCTTGCGGTGCATCCTTCGAGGCCGTCGCAAGAGCGACGGCACCTCAGGATGACGATGGACTTGTTGGCTGCCAGTTGCCGCAGACATAAGAAGCCCCGGCGGATCCGCCGGGGCTTTTTCCTATGAATTCTAATGGCGTCAGAAAACCGCGATATATTTCAGGAGCGAGATCACACCGAGGATGATCACCACGACGCGGCAGATCTGTTTGGCCCGGCCGTCAATCGGCAGCAGGTTGATCAGATACAGAATGAGAATAACGACGAGAAACGTGATCAGGACGCCGACGAGCATAGCGATAACCCCCACTTGGTGAACGGATGGCAACGTCGGCTGGTGCGCGTTGCCTGATACTGGAACAACGTGGACCCAACGTTTGGGTTCCATATGGGGAACAGAGATTGCGCGCCCTGTTTCTTCAGGCAAAGGGAGCCCGCGGCGGCTTCACCGCAGACCTTGCACGGGACCAATCCGTTCAATCGGAAGCGACTACCGGCACGCGTTCATATCTGGCGCGAAGCGACGCTGGGGCGGGTGACATATTCAGCGACGCTCCACGCCTGTCCGGGCTTCGGGCCACCATCAGGCCATCGGCACCCGCCACGATATCGCCTTTGCGCAGAGTCGGATCGTCCTCGATCTTGACCGCTGCAAGCCCCGCCGGGTCCTTGCCGTTGCAGGTGCAGCCGGAGACCAGCTCATTGCGGTAGCGGAACGCATTGGGCAGTTCGGAATACGGCTTTCCAGTCTCGGTGGCAGCCTGATCGATATTGCTCCCGTAGACCACCTTGGTCTCGCTCGACGGGCAGAAATTGTTGCACGAGGCAGCGCGACTTTGGCTATCCGAGCCCGTGATCGGGAAATAACGGCCATCGCAGGTACGAACACAGAATGCCTGACGGCCACCGCCCGTGCTGCGCGGTCGCGTGTCATGCGGTTGCACAGGCCCGCCATCGCCGGCGAACGGTATCTGGATCGACGGCGCCGGCCCACGCCCGCCCGCAAGCGAACCGAACAGGGCCGACAGAAAATCCTGCGCCTGGACCGCACTCGATGCACCGCCGACAGAAAACACGGCCATCAGCCCGAGTGCCAGGCGCTTGCGTGATATCCCAGTCATCGCGATCTCCGATCTGTAGCTGTTAGTACAGCGACGACATCGAGACGTTCATCGCCTGTCGGCCGTTCTGCGCAGATGACGGGCGGACCCGACTATCGCTCACGGTGCGGGGCACGGGTGCATTGCGCGCCTCAAGGCGCGGGGCGCCGGTCTTCGGCAGCACGACCACCTTGGTGCCGACATCGACCCGGTTGAACAGGTCGGCGACATCCTCATTGGTGAGGCGGATGCAGCCCGACGACACGAACTTGCCTATGGTCGACGGATCGTTGGTGCCATGGATACGATAGTCGCTGGTGCCGAGATACATCGCGCGAGCGCCCAGAGGATTGCCCGGACCGCCTGCCATGAAGCGCGGCAGATAGGGTTGGCGAGCGATCATTTCCGCCGGCGGACGCCAGTCCGGCCATTCCGCCTTGCGCGTCACGGTCTGCGTGCCGGACCATCTGAAACCTTCGCGGCCGACGCCAACGCCGTAGCGCACAGCGCGTCCTTGTCCGAGAACATAATAGAGCTGAGTATTGGCGGTATCGATGACCACGGTGCCGGGTGCCTCGCGGGTGTCGAAAGCAACGATCGCGCGGCGAAGCCGCTCCGGCACTACATTCGTATCGTTCTCGTCGACGTCGGGGTTCGCCATCACGTCGGACGGGAAGGCGTTCTCTGGCGATGCGTAGCTCATCACCTGCGCCGAGGCGGCGGTCGCCATTAGCGCCGTGGCAGTCATCAAAGCCGCGGCAAATAGCAATGCACCAGAGGTGCGGAGCGACTGCTTGCGATTTGCGGAAGATGCCTGTGTCATGATCGGCCCCGTTGTGATGCGTCGCGTTGATATCCGCTGTACCAACCCGACCGGAGCCCCGTGGTTCCCAGCGATGCGACGCATTCCGAGGCTGTCAACCACCCCCGCAATCACGCTTTCGCGACGGAACCTTAACCGCGTTCCGCTGTTGATAGCGTTGAACGCGGACTGGACCGCGGGTGGCATTTCCGCCCATCGCGAGATCACAGCTCATGTCGCTTGGCACCATTCTGATCATCGTCCTGGTCCTTGTCCTGCTCGGTGTCTTTCCGAGCTGGGGCTACAGTAGCGGCTGGGGGTACGGGCCCTCCGGCGTTGTCGGTACCGTGCTTGTCGTCATCCTGGTGCTGCTCGTCCTTGGTAAGATCTAGCCGTGGCCCGGATGGCCGGCAGCCGCGACAATCCGCCAGGCCGGGTTCGCGCCGTTTCTAACGATGCGCAAGCTGGCACGCCACTGCCTGACAGCAACGCCGAACAGCCGCCGGTGATCCGTCGTGCACGTGCAGAGGTGGTGGCCTTCACGCTGGTTTCCCTGTTGCTGATTACGGTGGTGGCCGTTCTTTACGTGGCCAAGGCGTTCTTTCTGCCGATCGTGACCGCCTTCATCGTCGGCACCATGTTGTCCCCGGCCGCGAACTTTCTCGAGCGCCACCGCATTCCGCGCGCGGTGTCTGCGGTCCTGATCGTCACCTTCGTCTGCGCCGGCATCGCCTTCATCGTCGGACTGATTTCCTCGCCATTGGTGGAGTGGACCAACCGTCTGCCGGAGCTCGGCTTGCGGCTCAAGGACAAGCTGCACATTTTCGATCGTCCGCTGGCGCTGTGGCACCAGGTGCAGAACATGTTCGGTGCCACGGACCCGCTTTCGTCCACCAAGTTTGAATTGCCGAAGATCGACTGGGTGCAGCCGACGCTGGAATTCCTGTCGCCGACATTCACCGAATTCCTGCTGTTCTTTGCCATCCTGGTGTTGTTCATCGCCAGCTGGAAGGATCTGCGTCGCGGGCTGGTGATGAATTTCGCCGACCACGAGTGGCGGCTGCGAACGCTGCGCATCCTCAATACGATCGAGACCAGCCTGGGCGGTTACCTATTTACGGTGACCATGATCAATTTCGGCGTTGGCATCGCCACCGGCCTGATCTGCGCTGTCACAGGCATGCCCAATCCGGCCGGACTCGGCGCGCTCGCGGCGACGCTGAACTTCTTTCCCATCATCGGTCCCGTGGCCATGTTCGTGATCCTCGCCGTTGTCGGCATCATCGCGTCATCGACCCTCGGCGCCGGCCTGATCGCGGCACTGGCCTTTGTCGGACTGACCTTCCTGGAGGGGCACTTCGTCACCCCGGCGATTATCGGCCGTCGACTGCAGCTGAACGCCCTTGCGGTGTTCATCGCGCTGGCTTTCTGGACCTGGCTGTGGGGGCCCATGGGAGGCTTCCTCGCCTCGCCCCTGCTGATCGTCGGACTGGTCCTGAAAGAGCATTTGATGCCCGTCAATTCGCCTCAGCTGCCGCCGGACTAATCTGGTCCGGCTGCGGGAACTTCCGCAAAAACGGGGCGTTTGTGCCTCGCATTCTCCAAGTCGCAGGAGCACAGGGATGTCGAGTATCGATGGCGAAGGTGAAATCAAAAACCTCGCAGAGAAAGACACTTACAATCGTCTCGAAAAGGACCTCACAGCCGTGAAAAACGATATCGCAGCACTCACCGACCAGATCACCGATGCGCTCAATGCCTTCACCGGCCAGGCCAGCAAACAGGCCCGCCGTGGATTCAAGCAGGCGCGCGCCAACGTCGATTCCGTCATGTCCGACGTTTCCGAACGCGGCAATGCCGCCTTCGACGCCGCGCAGGACGCAGCCTATTCCTTCGAGGAAACGCTGGAAGACGTCGTCCAGCAGCGCCCGCTGGCGACCGTCGGCCTGGCGCTCGGCCTCGGCTTCCTGATCGGCGTGACGTGGCGCCGCTGACAATTAAATAGTAAGCCCTTCAGGACGGTTGGGCGGCTCTGACCTGATCTGACGGCGCCGCGCAGGCGCCGTCAGATTGTTTTAAGCTATCGTTTTTTGAATGCGGGGGCGTTTATGTTTCAACGAATGATCGAGGATTTCAAGTCGGGCACCGGTACGGCGGTTCGCATGACGTCGCTCGCTGCGGCGGCTGGGTTTGCGCTGTTCGTGACGCTGGCGTTCCTGAGCGCTGCGGCTTTCATGGCGGTGCTGCAGAAATATGGTCCCGTGGAAGCCTGCCTGACGGTGGCCGGCATCTTCCTGGTGATCTCGCTGATCGTAGCGGCGGTTTACACGAACAAAAAACGGCAAGCCGAAATTCGCGCCGCAGCGGCTGCTGCAGCCGCACGAGAAGCCGCGAAATCCGCGGCCTCCTCGATCCTGGCTGATCCCATGCTGCTTGCCGCAGGCCTCCAATTGGTCCGCGCGGTCGGGCTCAAGAAACTGATCCCCCTGCTCGCCGTTGGCGGCGTAGCGCTCGGTTTTCTCATGAGCCGCAATACTGCGGCCTCCAGTGACGAAGAGCCAACCGACGCGGAATAGTCGTTAAGCGTACCGTCAGGTGATGCAGCGCCCGGGCTGCAGATGCTTAGCAACTTCGGTCAAAACGCTCACCACCGGTTCGCAAGCGACGGTCGACTTTCGCGGGGTGGGGGCCGTACCGCTATCGGTGCAGGGCCGTTGTTCACGGTTTCGACGTTGGCGGGCTTCGAATGAAGACGTATCAGGACTGACGTGTCAGCAAGACTGTCCGATTTGAATAACAACGTCGTTCCCGAAGCCAGCGGCAAACGGGGCGCTCCCCGGTCCGCCTTGGCAGCGCGATTGACGCTACTTTGATCGGACTGGATCTGGCGGATGTCGCCATGGATGCTGCCGAGATCACTACCGGAGGCGAACTGGATCGCACCGAAGGTTGCCGTTGCCGCCAGCACTCCAAAAATTCCGTTCAAGACCTGAGACATCGCCGCCTCGCTCGTCGCTCTCCAGCGCCATTCGACGCCCATCCTAGCAACGTAGTTGTCGAGGCTCAGTTCTTGATCGTTCGATCAATTAACCGTGTTTCTCGCATCCGCCGGAACGTTTTTTCGGATTGTGCGTCAAGTCTGCAGCCGGTCGTCCCCTGCCCCAAAAGACCGGCGACGCGGGGCGCGGCTGTGGTGATGCCAGCTGCGCCTCGCATTCTTTTTACTGATTTTATTACATTATTTTCGCTATTCTGATATGATCCCCACCTTCGACCCCACCATTGATTTCGTAGCCATTTCCTATACGCCGCCCCTGGCGCCTGCAAGGGACCGCGCAAGGGCGCTCGTCTATCACAACCCGCAATCCTGTCGTGACGCTGCATCTGTCCCTTCAGTTTCGGGGCATAAAAAATGCCGAGACAAGCGTGGTGTTTCCGCTCAGCCCGACGCGTGTGCTACACATTGACAATCGGATGTCGGAACCGGATGGACATTACTATCCGCTTAGAGGCAGCGCCGGAGGTTTGAACGGCTTGCTTTGGCGGTACGCAATCAATGCCATGTATTCGTCGCGGCATACCGACCATGTTTGCGCCGAGATATGCGCGGATGCCGATCAACAAGGCTTTGCTCTCGCGTCCGGCAATGATGGGCAACGCAATGTGTAACGGTAAGGAGTGACAATGTCTGCGCCGGACATCGACTTGACCGGCCCGCAGGCGGTTGCAAACCCCAAAATTGTCTATCTCGATCAAAACAAATGGATTGATCTGGCGCGCGCCGTCAAGGACCCCGATGGCTATTCAGAGCACTACTCAGTGCTCGAAAAACTCGTGGAAGGGGCAAAGGCTGGTCGCCTCATTGTCCCGCTGACGCAAACGAATATCTATGAAACGCACAAGATTTCCGATCCAGAACGGCGGCATGATTTGGCGTTTACGCAAGCGAACTTGAGTCAGGGGCGGGTTTTTCGTGGACGGCATAAACGGCTTGAAGTTGAAGCCACGGACGTAATGCGTCGCGCTTATGGGCTTGATCCAATACCTCGTCCATCCAACTGGTTTCTCTCAAACGCATTCTTTGAAGCCGCAATCGAATGGAACAATGACCGGCTCGGAGGAATGGTCTCATCTCGTTTATTTGAGGCAATTCAACAAGACCCGCCACGCTTTCTCTATGAATACCTCATGAACACGCCGGAAGCGGTGCGAGTGGCGGCGGTGAAGAGGTTTTCAGAAGATTCCGAAAAGCTCAGGCAGCGAGTAGAAGCACGTCGAACTCGCGATGCAAACGAGTCGCTCTCCATGCGCCGACGAATTTACAGCGCAAATCTCATGGTAGACGATCTTGAATTGCTTTCCGACTTCATATCCAGGGCATGCCTTCCAACTACGAATGAGAATCACGTTCTTCGCAAATGCGCAAAGAAGCTGATCGCAGAATCCCCTTCGTATTTCATTGAACGAGAACTCACCCTCAAGCTGGAGACTCAATCAAGAGAAATAGCCGAGAATGATTTTCGGGATATGCAAGCGTTCTGCGCCGTCGTCGCTTACGCCGACGTGATCGTTGCTGAGAACATGTTTTGTAGTCTGGCGAGGCAGGCGGGACTGGATAGCAAATACAGTACCCAGATCGTAACCAACCTTCTCGAACTGAAGGCCGCCTAACGTGAGACAGAAAAGGTGCGCGCGAAGCCAAGGCAAGCGACCCAGCGGCCTACCCCCATTCGACTGCATTGCGCGCTGCAACATCTGCCTCGAAGTTGCATCACCGCCTTGATGCGCGTAGATTAATTTCATGAGTTACAAAGCCCTTTCAATAGACAATCTTCTCATTAATCGCGCAAATGATCGTCACGGCGAACTCGAAAACGAGACGGCTGCAATCGCGTGGCTTTTCAACAATCGCGAGCAACACATGCGCAACCTCGCGCGTGACTTGGCTCGGACCGGTGAAATATACGAGCCACCGCTTGTTTCACCGCAGGGAGATAAGTTCATTGTCTTCGACGGCAATCGTCGCGTCACGTGCCTAAAACTGCTTGAGGATCCCCGCCGGGCCCCCACCGTCGAGCTTCAAGACTTCTTTCGCGAACAACGCGTCGCATGGCAAGGCGATTTCCCATCAACCATTGTGTGTCAGGTGGAGGCGGACCGGGATCGGGTTGATGACATCCTGTTCCGTCGCCATACGGGGTCGCAGAGCGGCATCGGTCAAAGCACGTGGGACGACCGGATGAAGGATAACTTTGTCCAGAGGACGGGCAAAGGAGGTGGACTGAACGTAGCCGATGAGATCGAGAAGCGCCTTGCTGCAGCAAACCGCTTGCCGGGTAAGAAAAAGATTCCGCGCTCCACTCTGAATCGGCTGTTGTCAGCAGAAGCATTTCGCAATCGGGTCGGCATTACCGTCTCACGCGGCAAGTTCGAATTTACTCACGATGAGGCGGTCGTTCTTGCCGCGCTACAAAGAATTGCAAGTGACCTCGCTTCCCGTGATATTGTCCTTGGCGATCTTTGGGATGTAGATGGCAAACGAAGTTATTTAGACAAACTCGAACGCGAGGGCGTTCTGCCATCGGCCAACAATGCGGCTCCAAAGCCGAAGGCCACCGCCAAGCCGCCTGAACCCGCGCCGAAGCCGACTCCCGCCCCCAAACCGACGCGGCGAAAGAATCTGATTCCGCAGATAGAATATAGCGTCGCATGGGCCGGTCGAATCTATCGACACAAGGCTATTTGGGAAGAACTTCAATTTCATCTCGACTTGAGTATCCATGCAAATGCGATATCGGTTCTCTTTCGCGTTTTGCTGGAACTGTCGATTGAGAACTATGTCAGTCAAACCAAACTGGCGTCAATAAATCCTGGCGACAAACTCTCCCAACGAGCGCTCAAGGTGGGCGCTGATTTGCACGCAAAAGGTAAGCTCAACGACAAGGAATTTGGCATCGTCAAAAAGTTTCCGCAGCAAGATCACTTGTTTTCGATGGATACTTTGAATCGTTACGTTCATTCTCCCAACTTTGCCCCCTCGCCGGAGCATTTGACCGCGATGTGGGACACGACGGCATTCTTGATCGTTCTCTGCCTCAATGTCTAGGCGTTGCTTAGCTGAACCTTTATCAACCTTGAACGTTGGATATTTTGCGGGCTTTAGCGGCACAATATTGGCGGGTGATACTCCGGCATCACGCCATTTCCAACGGCGGAACTCTTCATGCAGGTCTTCGATCCGCCCACGCAAGCGCTTAAGTTGCTCGGCCTCGTCCTTCACGTCCTTGTAAGAGATTCTCGACTTGTCACGGTGGTGCGCTTTGTTAAGCAAGCTTAGACAGCCCGCGCCGTCCTTAAGGGCGACATCGTTACAGAAGTCGACGACCAGCTTCCTTCGGAAAAGTTCGTTTGGCGGCTTGCCGACTAGACCGCGCAAACGTCCAAGGTAGTTCGGCAAGGGTGATCGCTTCGCTGTTAATTTCAGCAATGAGTTTCTCGACGTTGTCGACCTGTTCGTCTGTGAGCCGGGCCAGGCCTGCTAACCTCGCGCAACTGGAAAGCTTTCCAAAATCGCTCAACTGTTGAAGCGCAGGCGACACACTGTTCTCAAGGTTGTCCCGTGCCGCCTTATCCGAGGGATCGAAGTCGGTTCCAAGAACGTTCTTCGCATCCTCTAAAGCACGCTCTTTACAGGCAGAAAAATGTTGCTCGGTAGCTGTCAATTCGTCTTCGAGTTTTCCGGCACTCGCCGGGTCGGGCAATGCGCCTGCGGGTTTCAGGCTCGGCGTCTCGTCGATCAGACTCTGAAGATCATTCCGGGCTTGCCTGAACGCGTTGTTCAGACCATCTATCTCTTCCTTCCGGCCCTTCGTGAATTCCTTGCCGATGCGTTCCTGCGTCCTCTTTGCATGCTTCGCAAGATCAACCAAATCAGCAAGTCCCGTAAGTTGGGCAATTGCCTGTCCGAATTCAGAAACCGAACCGATCTGGATAAATGGTAGTAGCCCAGGTATCGTTGTGCCGATCTTTGCTGCGATCGGATCGATACCCAACGACGCGATATCCGCCGCTGTCTCATCGACAGCGCCCTTGGGCGTGCGCTTCTGTGTCCTGCGAACAGGAGGTAGCTTGTTCGCGTCCTCATCGGCAAAGGTGAGTTCGACCCACGTATCGAGAGGCAACCGTTCGCGCGATAAGTCTGGCGGAAAGCGCGTGTCGGGTAGTGGGGTAACTGGCGTCAGTTTGTACTCACTCGATGGGCTTGACGCGTCGAGCTGAATTCGACACGCAAACTCCTCTTCGGTCTCTTCAGGCTTGCGCTGTGGGCGGAGCAGTTGTCCGGTCAGACACCAAATAATGGCGTTAAGAACAGACGTTTTCCCCGATCCATTCCAGCCTTCCAGCAGTGAGATTGGCTTCACGGGTTCGAAGACAAAACTTTCAGGTGACCGGCCGCCGTCGCTGAAGGCGTGCAGGCCGCCAAAGCGGTGTGCCTCGACCTTTACCAGGGTAAGTGAGCGTCTTTTCTGTACTGTTGGAGCCTTAGTCTGCGCCAACGAAGGCGGTTTAACCTTTGCCGCGTCCACGATGGCTTCAGCATCGGTAACAGAAACATTGCCAGCCCATTTTGCACGGTTCTTGAAATACCAAGCGAGCACCGCACGAGCTGTCTCGTTGTCAAGCGAATGAGTTTTGCCATCGGCACCGACAGCAATTGCCCGCCCTCCGATCAGAGCAGTGCAAACGCTTTCCACGGTATGCAGATGGAGCGGACGCGCTTCAGTCATAGGGCCTGCTTGGTGTGTATTGAGCGTCTAGATACCCGCATTGATTGCACATTGTGATACGCTGAACCAATGGCCGCAATGACTATGTAAGTACCGGCGTCTGCAGCGCGCGATAAAAGGCGACTCGTGGCGCACATAAGGACGGGCAGCCAATTGGTAGCGGGGTGGAAAGGCTGGCGCCACGCATGCCCTCTATGGGCAACCAGTCAGCACGTTTCAAATGCCACCCATCGCACGACGCGACAGCGCATGTGTCACCTGGGCCTATCGTTTAATTTTGCGAGTTCAGGCACCGCAGATTGAATTCGAGCGACTTCGGGACCAGAAACATAAGGCGTAGGGGCTTCGGCTCCAGGCGACGACACCTTTCGGGATTTCATGTGCCAATCATGTGCCATGTAGAAAATTGTAGCGTTTGGAAAGCAACTGGAATGCGACGCCATAACAATATGATAATACTAAGCTTTTAGCGATAATGGATGGTAACGTTCAGTAAGCGCCTGCAAGACATGAAAAAGCCCGCGAGATGCGGGCTAATTCATTGTAATCATTTAAGAAGTTTGGTTGCGGGGATAGGATTTGAACCTATGACCTTCAGGTTATGAGCCTGACCGTCGTGCAGCTATTGATGGGGCTGCCCGCCCACATTCGAGCAATGCCAATGGTCCATTTTGGTTGAGCGCTGGCTGTACCGAAAACCCATCCGTTTTTGACACAGCCAGCCATTGATTTCGTTGACCAAATTCCTCTTGTCCAGCTGTACCGAAATCATGTATATTCGGTACAGCCTCAAGGGGGTGGCTATGGGTGGCGCATATCAAGCGCGTGGCGCTCTACCTGAGGGTATCGACGCACGATCAACGTACAGAAAATCAGCTTCGTGAGCTTACCGAAGTCGCAAGTCGGGCGGGTTGGAATGTCGTAGCGACATTCACCGATACGGGCATATCTGGCGCTAAAGGCCGAAAGGATCGCCCTGGGTACGATAAACTACTCAACGCAATCACTCGGCGCGAAGTCGACCTCGTCGCCGCATGGTCGGTCGACCGGCTGGGGAGATCCCTGACTGACCTATTATCGTTCCTCGGCGAAATTCACGCAAAGGGATGCGACCTATACCTGCATCAGCAAGGCCTCGACACAAGTACGCCTGCTGGTCGCGCAATGTTCCAGATGATGGGCGTCTTTGCCGAGTTCGAGCGCGCAATTATTAGGGAGCGGGTCATGGTGGGTTTGGCGTAAGCGTCGTTCTCAGGCCACGGCTCTGAGGTCTTGCTTTTGGTAGGCCCACGGCAAGAGCGCGTCGATGTCGCGGTTGGGATGACCGCTGGCGATCCTGGTAAGGACGTCTGTCAGGTAGCCGAGCGGATCGATATCATTGAGTTTACAGGTCTCGATCAGCGAGGCGATGGTGGCCCAGTGCTCGGCACCTCCGTCGGAGCCCGCGAACAAGGCATTTTTCCGGTTCAGTGTGATCGGGCGGATAGAACGCTCGACGGCGTTGTTGTCGAGTTCGATGCGGCCATCGTCGAGGAAGCGGGTGAGGCCCTCCCAGCGCGACAGCGCATAGCGGATTGCCTCGGCGAGCTTGCCCTTCTGGCTGATCAGCCCGAGTTTTGCGCGCAGCCAACTCTCCAATGCGTCGACCAGCGAGCGGCTTTTCTGCTGCCGCACGGTCCGACGCTCCTCGGCGGTGCGGCCGCGGATGTCGTTCTCGATCGCATAGAGCGCGGCGATGCGCTGCAGCGCTTCGCTGGCGATCGGCGCAGGTCCGGGTGTGGCGAGCTTGTAGAAGTTGCGCCGCACATGGACCCAGCAGAACGCCAGCTGCACGTCGCCGCGCTCGGCCAGCCGGCGGTAGCCGGCATAGCCATCGACCTGCAAGATGCCCCTGAAGCTGTCGAGATGGGCGATCGGCCGCTCGGCCTTGCGGTCCGGCGCGTAGACATAGGCCACGCCTGGCGGCTCGGATCCGTTCCATGGCCGGTCGTCGGCGGCATAGGCCCACAACTGCCCGGTCTTGGTGCGACCACGACCAGGATCCAGTACCGGCAACGTCGTCTCATCGGCAAACAGTTTTGGCCGCTCTCTGAGCTTGTCGAGCAGGCGTTGGTGCAGCGGACGCAGATGCCAGGCGGCATGGCCCACCCAGTCTGCCAGCGTCGAGCGGTCTAGGTTGACGCCCTGGCGGCCATAGATCTGGGCCTGCCGATACAGCGGCAGATGATCCGCATATTTGGAGACCAGCACCTGGGCGATGGTGGCTTCGGTCGGAAGCCCACCCTCGATCAGCCGCGCCGGCACTGGGGCCTGCACGACGCCATCCTCACATTGGCGACAAGCGTATTTCGGCCGGATCGTGACCAGCACCCGGAACTTCGCCGGCACGATATCCAGCCGCTCGCTCTTGTCTTCGCCGATCCGGTGCAACGCGCCCTGGCAGCAGCGGCAGGTCTTGTCGTCGATATCGATGGTGGTCTCGATCCGCGGCAGATGCGCCGGCAGCGCGCCGCGATTGGCCCGACGCTTCGCAGCTCCGGCCTGTCGTGCGGCCGGTGTCGCCTGCTCAGCTTCCGCGACGTCACGCGCCGCCGCCTGCTCGACGTCTTCCAAACCGAGCTGCATCTGGTCCTCGGGCAGCGTCTCCGCCCGGCGGCCAAACTGGTGGCGCTGCAGGTCCCTGATGATCTGACGCAGCCGTTCGTTCTGCACCCGCTCGGCGAGCAGCATCGCTTTCAAGGTCTCGGAATCATCGGGCAATGCGTCGCGCGGCATGATCAAATCAGATCATATTTACCAGCATTTTGCGACGTGCTCGATGCTGCTGATTCACTTTGCCACAGCAACAAACGTCCAGGCGTTAGCCGGGCTGTGCCGGCGTCACCGTCTCGCGCGCCGCGTGGACACGCCGCCAATCCAACCCTTCGAGCAGCGCCGACAATTGCGCGGCCGACAAATGGATCACGCCATCTTCGATCTTCGGCCAGCGGAAGATGCCGTCCTCCAGCCGCTTGGCGAACAGGCACAGACCCGTGCCATCCCAATACACCAGCTTGATCCGATCCGCGCGCTTGGCACGGAACACGTAGACCGCGCCCGAGAACGGATCCGCCGCCATGCTCTCCCGCACCAGGGCCGCCAACCCATCGGCGCCCTTGCGGAAGTCCACAGGCCTGGTCGCCACCATCACCCGGACCGCGCCCGTCGGGCCGATCACGCTCCGGCTTTCAGCGCCCGCAACACCGCGGCGATGGTGTCCGACGGAGCGCCCGCGCCGATGCGCACCGTCACGCCGTCGATCGCAACCTCGATCATTCCGCCAAGCGGTTCGTCCCGCTGCTGCCGCCGCGCCTTGCGCTGTCGAGATCCCGCAGTCTCGCACAGTGCCGCGGTAACCACCGCCGGGACGAACCGTGGTTCATCATCCTTGGAAACGACCGCCTGA
Source organism: Rhodopseudomonas sp. P2A-2r (assembly GCF_026015985.1). Taxonomy (GTDB): domain Bacteria; phylum Pseudomonadota; class Alphaproteobacteria; order Rhizobiales; family Xanthobacteraceae; genus Tardiphaga. The sequence goes on from NZ_CP110389.1 coordinate 5,642,405, forward strand.
GCTTCCCTGACTCGCCGGCGCCAGCCAAACAATTGCTGCGGTGACAATCCGTGCCGCCGCGCCACGCCGGAAACAGAGTCGCCACTGGCTTCGATCTCCGCAACGACCCGCGCCTTGTCCTCGGCGCTCCACGTCCGCCGGCGCCCCGCACCGGTGAACACCTCCAGTCGCCGAACCGGCTTGGTGATAGCACTATCCACTGTGTCCATTCTAAGCCTAGCGGTTCGAACGAACCGAAACGTCGCAGATCAGCACGTCAACCGAAAGGTGCGGCCGGGACGACGCTTACGGTTTGGCGAGAGCGAAGGCCGAAGGAAAGGTGCTGGGTCGACCGACCGTCGGGACCGCGGTGGAGCTAAAAATCCGAGAGCTGAAAACATCCGGGTTTGGAATACGAAGGATCGCCAGCGATCTTGGAATCGGCGTTTCGACCGTACAAAGGGTAGTCAATGTCGGCGTCGCAAAAACGTAAGAGCGAATGCCTGCTCCTGGAGATATTCGCCGCTATCGCCCGCAAGGACTTCGATGACCGATGGCGTCGATAGGCGCGGGGCCAAGGCTAGGCCCGAGGGACGGTACAAGGGCTGCCAGAAGACACCGAGCAAAATAATTGAATCCCAGATAATATCGGGGAACGGTCGCGCGGCGCGATCCAAAGGGCCCCGCCGGCTGCATCCGCACGAGAATCGCTAGATGGCCAAACGCGGCGGCTCGGTAGCTTGACTTGTTGACACAACAGGACGAGAGGCCCCTTGAAAAAAGGCCTCTCGCAGTGTGAGCTACTAAGCGTGCCATGCGGCAGCAACCGCATTCTGCAAGCCGGAATCAGACGGCAACTCGTGTATGCTGGATGACGTCGGATCGAAACCAGGGTTGTTCGCTGAATACGTCGCCATCGCCTGAACCAATTGAGATATTTGACTGTCTATCTTTAGGCCTCCGGCTGCAACGTCATCCAGTTGAGTAGAGCTTCCTACGTACCAGTTATGGATGGTGATGTTGGAAGCACTTCCCAACACATCGATTTTCAAATCGTTGCCTGATTGCAGGAACCAAAGATTTTCATCGGTGATGCCGCCATCGAAAACAAGCTCGTTTGTAGGGCCGACAGCTCCGTTTGCATAGATGTGAGCTTCACCGGTATCTCGCGACGCGATGTACGTATCATTTCCGCTGCTGCCATTCTCACTCCCAGCGGTACCAAACGTTTCGACTCCGGAGCCCATCTCGAAAATATTGATGCCAAAGCTGCTACCGTTTATGGCGCTGCCTGGGCTTCCAGTCCACGTGAACGTGATCGGTGAGCCCACGCCCGGCGCGGGCTGCCCGATGTCCATCGTGCTACCGTCGCTAAACCTGAGTTGATTGATCGCGCTCGATACTCCCCACTCATTCACCGTCAAGCCTTGATAGATCACAATTTCGTCGTCGGTGCCTCGCACGCGGATGACAAGGTTCGTGTCTCCCGACTGAAGTATGATATCGTCGGCCGTTATTCCCTGGCCGAATTTGATGACACCGGTGCCTCCGTTTGCCCAAATATAGCTCTGCCCTCCGCTGTAGAGAACAGTCGTCTCGCCGACCGCGTCAAATCCCCAGCCGGATCCCGAGACCATCTCGAAGACATCATTCCCGTAGATGCTGCCGTTATATACCGAAGTGCTCGTTCCTACCCACGTGAACGTGATTGGCGATCCGACTCCAGGCGCAGGCTGCCCGATGTCCATGGTACTACCATCGTTGAACTTGAGCTGCCGAATCGCGCTGGACACCCCCAGTCGTTCATCGCCAGATCTCCGCCGACACGGATGCTGTCCTCGGTCCCCCGCACAAGGATCACCAGATCCGAGCCGTCCGACTGAAGCAAAATATCGGCGGCCGATATTCCGGCGCCGAATCGGATGATGCCTGCGGAGCCATTTGGATTGATGCTGTTCTGACCTCCGCCAAACACGACGGTGTTCTGGCCGCTATTCTCACTGTTGAATGTGAGGTTTGCTCCAGGAGACAGCTCAAATACATTGTTCCCGTAGCTGCTTCCGCTACCGGCCTCTAGCCACGTGAACGTGATTGGCGATCCGACTCCAGGCGCAGGCTGCCCGATATCCATCGTGCTACCGTCGCTGAACTGCAACTGCCGGATCGCGCTCGATACTCCCCACTCGTTCACCGTCAGGCCTTGATAGATCACAATTTCGTCGTCGGTGCCTCGCACGCGGATGACAAGGTTCGTGTCTCCCGACTGAAGTATAATATCGCCTGCCGTTATTCCCTGGCCGAATTTGATGATACCGGTGCCGCCATTTGCCCAGATATAGCTCTGTCCTCCACTGTAGAGAACAGTCGTCTCGCCGACCGCGTCGAAACCCCAGCCAGACCCTGAAACCATCTCGAAGACATCGTTTCCGTAAGTGCTTCCGTTGTAGACTGACGTGCTTGTTCCGACCCAGGTAAATGTAATCGGCGATCCGACTCCAGGCGCGGGCTGCCCGATGTCCATCGTGCTACCGTCGCTAAACCTGAGTTGATTGATCGCGCTCGATACTCCCCACTCATTCACCGTCAAGCCTTGATAGATCACAATTTCGTCGTCGGTGCCTCGCACGCGGATGACAAGGTTCGTGTCTCCCGACTGAAGTATGATATCGTCGGCCGTTATTCCCTGGCCGAATTTGATGACACCGGTGCCTCCGTTTGCCCAAATATAGCTCTGCCCTCCGCTGTAGAGAACAGTCGTCTCGCCGACCGCGTCAAATCCCCAGCCGGATCCCGAGACCATCTCGAAGACATCATTCCCGTAGATGCTGCCGTTATATACCGAAGTGCTCGTTCCTACCCACGTGAACGTGATTGGCGATCCGACTCCAGGCGCAGGCTGCCCGATGTCCATGGTACTACCATCGTTGAACTTGAGCTGCCGAATCGCGCTGGACACCCCCAGTCGTTCATCGCCAGATCTCCGCCGACACGGATGCTGTCCTCGGTCCCCCGCACAAGGATCACCAGATCCGAGCCGTCCGACTGAAGCAAAATATCGGCGGCCGATATTCCGGCGCCGAATCGGATGATGCCTGCGGAGCCATTTGGATTGATGCTGTTCTGACCTCCGCCAAACACGACGGTGTTCTGGCCGCTATTCTCACTGTTGAATGTGAGGTTTGCTCCAGGAGACAGCTCAAATACATTGTTCCCGTAGCTGCTTCCGCTACCGGCCTCTAGCCACGTGAACGTGATTGGCGATCCGACTCCAGGCGCAGGCTGCCCGATATCCATCGTGCTACCGTCGCTGAACTGCAACTGCCGGATCGCGCTCGATACTCCCCACTCGTTCACCGTCAGGCCTTGATAGATCACAATTTCGTCGTCGGTGCCTCGCACGCGGATGACAAGGTTCGTGTCTCCCGACTGAAGTATAATATCGCCTGCCGTTATTCCCTGGCCGAATTTGATGATACCGGTGCCGCCATTTGCCCAGATATAGCTCTGTCCTCCACTGTAGAGAACAGTCGTCTCGCCGACCGCGTCGAAACCCCAGCCAGACCCTGAAACCATCTCGAAGACATCGTTTCCGTAAGTGCTTCCGTTGTAGACTGACGTGCTTGTTCCGACCCAGGTAAATGTAATCGGCGATCCGACTCCAGGCGCGGGCTGCCCGATGTCCATCGTGCTACCGTCGCTAAACCTGAGTTGATTGATCGCGCTCGATACTCCCCACTCATTCACCGTCAAGCCGTTGACTACCCGGATAAGATCGTCGGCGCCCCTAATCAGAACCAAAAGATCCGAATTATCCGCCTGCAATATAATGTCGCCGACTAGGATGGACAGAATCGAACCTAACGGATCCAGTGCCGCCATCTATGGTTACCTGGCCATCACCCCGACTGAACAGATAGCTCTGCACATCGCCGTCACCGGAATTGTTCGCTAATATTTCCAGAACTTGAGCTTGGCTCCAGGTGACGCCATCCGCGAACGTGATTGCCAACAGCGGACCACCGCCACCGCCAAACTCGCCTTGCACCGTAACCGTCTTTCCGGTCGCCTTGTTGGTAATAATCAGATCACTGCCATCATTTGCGCCCGACCGCGTCAACCTCACACCAGCCGATGCGATATCCGCCATTTGCAGCGTCGACGTGAACCTGCCTGGATCAGCGATCACGTCGTTTCCGCCAGCCGAGGAATAAACGTAAATGTCGGCCCCGCCCCTGCCGTTCATGAACCTGTCGCCGAGTCCAGCAATTAGGGTATCGGCAACATTGAATCCGAGGATCTGGCCGGCTCCGGCGTTAGACGATTGCGCAAGCAGCATGGTGCGGAGACTAGACTGGGTCCAGACGGTGCCGTCATCGAATACGACCTGCTCAACGCCTTGCGCAAACCAATTGTCGAGCTCCTCCTTTAGTAATATCGAGCCGCCGTTGCCGGCACCCGGTGCCGTTTCTGCTACCTCCAAAGCAACGTCATTGCCATTGCGGAAAAGAGAGACAGCGGATGGCGCGATCCCATGCAATCTCAGCGTATCGAACTGGCTGAAATTCCCCGCAGTGCCTTCGATGATGGAATCGTTGCCGTCGCCACGTGTATAAACGTAGATGTCGTCGCCGGCGCCTCCACTGAGAGTATCGTCGCCACCTGCACCGGAGATAGTATCGTTGGTATTGTAACCAATAATGATGTCGTTTCCGGAAGTCGACGCCTGGGCCAAGAGCTTTAACCGCAAATCGTTCTGCGTCCAGATGGTGCCATCGGCGAAGACGATCTGCTCAATTCCCTGTGCAAACCAGTTATCCAGTTCGTCCTTCAGTAAGACCGATCCAGCGTCTCCATTTCCAGCCGCGGTTGCAGCGAAGAGGACCGTTACGTCGTTGCCATTTCGAACCAGACTTGCTTCAGAGGGATTAATATCCTGCAACTTCAGCGTATCGAATTGACTGAAATTGCCAGCGGCGCCTTCGACAATGACATCGTTTCCATCGCCACGAGCGTAAAGGTAAACGTCGTCACCAGGGCCGCCATTGACCGTGTCGTCGCCGAGACCGCCCGCGATGAGGTCCGACACGTTGGACCCATTGATGATGTCGTCACCATTCGTTCCGGACGCTGTAATCAACATCGACCTGAGAACCGCCTGTGTCCAGACTGTTCCATCGGCAAAGACGATCCGCTCGACGCCCTGACTGAAGAAATCGTTGAGTTCGTCCTTGAGGAGAATGGACCCACCATCACCAGCGCCGGCGGAACTCGCGGCGATCTGCAGCGTGACGTCGTTTCCATTCCGGATCAGGCTGACGTCTGCGGTATTCAGACCTTCGAGAATAAGAGTGTCGAACGTGCTGAAATTTCCTGCCGCTCCTTCGATGATGACGTCATTTCCGTCTCCCCTTGCATAACGGTATGTATCGTCTCCCGGACCGCCGCGCAGCGTGTCGTTGCCAAGTCCCCCGCGCAAAACGTCGTTTGTATTGAAGCCGACAATGGTGTCGTTTCCGGAAGTCGAGGTTTGGGTCAAAAGCGCGAGACGCAGGTCGTCCCGGGTCCACACCGTCCCGTTGTCGAACATAATCCGCTCGACGCCAGTGCTGAAGAAATCGTCAAGTTCGTCCTTCAGCAGAACAGACCCGCTGTCCGCCGCTCCGGGCGCGCTGTCAGCGATGATCAGATTAACGTCATTCCCTGAACGAACGAGGCTGACCGCAGTCGGAGCGATACCGTGAAGAACGAGCGTATCGAATGCACTCGTCTGCGCGTCAGAACCTTCGATAATAGTATCATGACCGTCGCCGCGACCGTAGACATAAGTGTCATTCTCGCGGCCACCATTGATGACGTCGTCGCCCTTACCTCCGCTTAACGTATCCTCATAGGAGAATCCGTAGATTGTGTCGTTGCCGTCAGTTCCAGCGGCGCTGTTAAACCGTTCAATAACGTCGTTTGCGCTCAGGATTGTACCGTCGGCGAATTCAAAATGCTCAATTTGGCTAGGAATGAAATTGAACAAGCCGTAAAGGATGGTGAATTGGCCGCTCACTGTGACGACGTCGCTAGTGCCATTGATGGAAATCTGAAGATCGTCCAAATTGCCAACGCGTTGGAAGGTGACATCCGCGAAAGCGGCATCCTTGAAACGCAATACGTCGTTGTTGGTGGCCAAGAGCGACCCCATATTGTCGCTAATAGTGTCATGGCCGTAGCCGTGTCCAAAGATGTACGTATCGCTCTCGTTTCCACCGGACAGGAAATCGTTACCCGTCTTGCCGTCGAGCAAATCGGAATATGAGAAGCCATAGATCGTATCGTCGCCGCTCGTTCCCGCGGCTGCATTGAGCCCTTGAATCACACTTTCCCAGTTAACTGAGCTACCGTCGATAAACTTGAAAAACTCGACGCGGTCAGGCTGCATATCGTAAATATTGTAGTAATATAGGAACTGTCCGCTGATAGTTAGCGTATCGGTTGAATTGGCAATCGAAATCTGCAGGTCGTTACTGTTCCCCACTCGATTGAATATCAGATCTGCCGCCGTGATTCCCGGCCCAAACTGCACACTGTCAGCGTTCTCGTTGAGAATGCTGAACTGCTGATCCTCAATGGAGACGTGTCCGTAGCCTCTGTTGAAGACATAGGTATCTCCGTCGTCGCCACCCGAAAGGTAGTCGTTGCCGCCATGACCATCGATGACGTCCGGATAGAATGCTCCGTACAGGTTGTCGTCGGCTGACGTGCCGGTGGTCACTATGTGCTCGATGTCTTCCCACGTCATGATGGTGCCATCGGCAAACTTAAACGTCTCGACGCGATTGAACCAGGCCATGCCGAGAAGGCCGAAGATGTCTAACACCTGCCCGACGAACTGGTTCTTGATCGTCAAGGTGTCTGTGCTGCCCGTCAGCGTGATCAACAGGTCCGGCGTCGCTCCCGTCCGCTGGAATGTGACGTTGCTCGGCGTAACACCGCTGGCGAATTCGAGGACGTCATCCTCACCCCAGCCATAGCCAATGAGTCCAGAGATAAACGTCTCCGGATATCGCTGTTGATCGTAAATGGTGTCATGGCCTGATGCATATCCGAATCTGTAGGTGTCGCCGCCATCGTAACCGACCAGCAGGTCATCACCGGCGCTGGCGTAGAACTGGTCGCCGGTCCCGTAGCCGTAGCTCGTGTCGTTGTCATCCGTAAAAGACGACGCGAGCGTCTTGACCTGGATGTCACGCCATGACCATCCGGTTCCGCCATAGAACAAGATGCTGTCGATACGGTTGTCCAGGGAGAGCTGCGCGCCGTAGCCGTATGGAGTATAAGCGAATTGATCCTTGAGGGTGATGCTGTCTCCGGCCCAGCCAAAGTAGATGGTCAGGTCACTACTGTCTGCATTTCGCACCAGACGAACGTCGCTCGATGTGATCCCGCCAAAAAGGAAAAGCGTATCGGTGGCGCGAAGGGCTGGGTTTGTCATCACGTCTTGGATAGTGTCGTTTCCATCGCCGCGCGTGTAATAATAACTGTCGCCGCTGTCGCCGCCGCGAAGCAGATCGTCGCCCTTCAGACCTTCGATTTCATCTGCGAATGCCGAGCCGTCGAGGATATCATTGCCATTCGTACCTAGGCCGATCGCAGCGGCGATGTCGCCTGCCTCATAAATCGTTCCGTCCGCAAACTGGATCTCCTCGATGGCCTGGTCCGGCGTTAGTACCTGGCCAGCAAGAGTAATCATCGGGGCAGTGAATTGACCGTGAACCGTGATCCTGTCCGTAGTTCCCTTGACGCGGATAACGAGATCGACGCCCTCGCGCGAAATGGTGACATCGTCGGGATTGTAGAGCGCGAGACGAATTCTGTCGCCGTTAACACCATATTCGGAGTCAAAGATGTCGTCCTGGCCGAAATTGCGACCGAAAACAAAGACGTCCTGGCCGCTGCCACCCGTGATCGTGTCATTTCCAGCTCCGGCCACATAGACCTGCGGACCGGTTGCGCTGCCGCGCGCCAGCGTATCGCTCCCTGCGGTGCCGATGGTCACGCCAGTAAGACCGAGGCCAGCGACGAGTTGCGCCAGCGTCAGCGGCGAGTTGGTGCCGTCGAGCGCACGAACCAGCCCCTGGACCTCGTAGTCGGTGAGGATCTCCTGGCCTTGCTGTCGCACCAGCGCGCTGCCATAGGCAACCATCGCCGGAGCCCAGTTGGCGTTCCAGTCGGCCAGCGCGGTGGCGGGATCCGCAGAAAGCTGCGCAATAGCTGCACGATAGGCATCGGACAGGGTGGCCGGGCCCGGCGATACGAACTGATCCCCGGCGAGGTCATAGGCGATATCACCAAAGATGGCATGCAGCGGCCCCTGAACGGCGAGGCGGACCGTGGCTTTATTGAGAACGTTGTTCCAACTGGTGACCAGCTCGGCAACGTTCGCGTCGGTTGGTTGACCGTTACCGTCGCGCGGCGCGAGTTGCTGTCCCATGTAGCGTTCGAGCAACGCCAGGCGTTGGGTATCAAAAGCGCCGCCGCCCATCGGCGTCGCCGTCATGCCGTCAACGCCAGCCCAGCGGAACAGTATCGCCTGTGCGTCAGCCCGCAACGTGCTCCAGGCGGTGCCGACGGGACGCGCCTTCAGCGCCGCCACCGACGCGAGCAGCGTGGCGTCGTGCGTCATCGCCACCGCCAGGTCGGTCAGGCTGCCGAACCCTTTCAGGTTCATCAGCGTCGCAGCAGCCGCCGAGACCGTGGTATCACCGAGATATTTGGTGTCGATCTGGTTGTTCTGGAGGATCGTATCGCCGATCGTCGAGGTTGTCCCGTCGGCACGGGTAAAGGTCGCCTCCGCTGTCACGGTATTTCCGCGTATGCTGCCATGGGCCGGCGTCGAGGTGGAGAGCGAGATTTCTGCTATTCCGGTCTCGGCCAGGGTCTTGAGTTCACCGGCGTCGGTAACACCGTTGCCATTGAGGTCGCGCCAGACACGGAGGGATGCGAAAGCACTATCGGCAGTGTTGATCTTGCCATCGTGGTTGGAATCGAGGGTGGCAAGCACGGAGAAGCCGGAATGGCTATTGTCACCGAATAGCTCGCTGCTGTCGTCGATTATGCCGTTGCCGTTCAGATCGCGCGCCAGAAGACCGTCGTCACCACTAACCCAGGCGGTTCGCTCTGCAAAGCCATCGTGGTCGACGTCGAAATAGACATTTGCCGCATCCGGCCGCGTTAGCTCGAGGCCGTCTCCATCGAGGTCCAAAACCAGCGGATCGGTGCCAGCGGGTTCACCACCGAAGCCAGCAAGCAGCGCGAGGTTGAGGTAGCGCTTGTAGTCATCAAGGGAGCCGTGTGCGAGAATTTGACGGAATGCGACGATGTGTGCAGTGGCCGCACCGGTATCGAGGTCGAGGTTATAATTGTCGATCACCGCCTGCCCGCCACGGCCGCGCGCGAACTGAACGATGAGCTGATTCGATTCGGTCACGGCATAGCGCACAGTTGTCATGGCCGGGACGTCGAGGGCGAGGGCGAGCGCCCCGAATACGTCCAGGAACCCGACAGGCGCGCCCGACAGGAGGCTGGACAGCGGTGCATAGTAGGCCCAGCCATCCTCCATCCAGTACTGCTGTACGCCGCCCGTTAGGACGAACGAGCCCCAAGACGCGTAATCTTCAGCGGTCGCATCCTTGACGAACGTATTGTCGGCAAGGCCGAACAAATCGGAACCAGAGTCGCCGTAGAGTTCGCTACCAAAGCCGCCGCCAACGACGACGTCACTACCGGCTCCGCCGTGAATGATCGACGTGAAATCACCTGCTACAAGGAAGTCGTCACCCTCGCCGCCGTTGATCGTATTGGCACCAGTCCTTGTGCCGACGATGACGTCATTGCCGTTGCCACCGTCGATAACCACGTTGATTTGATTTTGCGAAATAGCCCGCGCTTGTTCGAGGCGCCCTTGTGCTGCCTGTGCTATTTCGGACGGAGTCTTTGCGAAGCTAGTCGGAACCGCCCTAGCCGCACTAAGAATTTGCTCTTGCGCGGCCGTTAATACGCCTCCGGGGTTTAACCAGTGGAGATTGAGGTAATCTCCGCTAGAAGAGCCAACAACACGTTCAAAGTCAGTCAAGCGCACCCCAGTTGCGCCGGTGAGACTTTGGCTATCGCGACCTTGGTAGAGCTCCACTACCTGGGGCGCTGAGCTCAGGCTAAGGAACGGCGCCTTTGCTGATCCGGCATAAACCGGTCCAGCATGAGCAGAAAAATCAAGAGCATCGCCTTGGCCGCCGCTTGATTGAGAGCCTCCGTCGACAAGTACTTTATTAGGAATACCCGCAATATTTGTATTGATATGCAGAATATCCTCAGCAGAGCTCAGTTCTACGCGCTCGATGCCATCTAGTGTATCTTCTCCAGTATTTTCGCTGGATAAATGAAGACGTTGGACACCGACTCCTTGTGCGCTTATTGATATATCTACGCCGTGGGTCTCATCATCGCCCGTATAACGAACGGTATCATCATTACTCCCCGAAAGAGACTGCTCTCCGTAAAATGTCTCATTTAGTGACGTATTAAGAAAGATATCTTCTCTAAAATCTCGTCCTAAGACTTTGATATCCCGATTAAAGAGTTGGTCCTCAATACCCTTCGCTGATATAATATCGGTGCGGTCTGTCGCGATAATTGTGGCAGTTGTCGAATTTCCGCCCGGCATTCCATACGAGAAATAGGAGTCAACGAAACGTAGGCCAGAAGTATCAAATATCTCGCGCGCATCGACGCCGTAGTTCGCCAATGCCGAAAAGATGGTCGCATTGGAATTGGCAATGTGAGAATTTGCCGGATCAGGAAACTCGTAACGATATTGATTGTTAATGCCGAGGACATCCACGATTAATGAATTCCACGCTCCATTGACGTCTGACCAGTCGCCGCCAGCCATCACCCTATCAGTAATATCCACGCTATGGCGCGACTGCGGCGTTTCGCCTGGGCTATAACTGTCACCGGACGCTTTTAGCAGGTCTAGAGATGTTGATAAGAGTCCCAAAGTCGCAGGTGCGCTAGGATCTAAGCCAGATGTTCCCCTTAAAACCCAGTCATCTTCGTTACGGTTATTGCTGATTACTACGCCGTTGACGTCCACCGCGACATCGCGGAGAACAAGATACATATGGCCAGCGCCAGTATGTTCGCTGAACGCCGGCTTCGCTTCCAGGAAGATTCGCAGGGCCATGTTCCGTTGCTACTTTCTTGATAGAGAGAAGTTTTCGGCGATCTCCCCGCCTGGAATTGGCGGACAGCTCCCCTTGGGCTCGATATCGGTTCGATATGGACGTTCCAATGTTGGCCCATGAAAAATGATGGTTAATTCTCCCGGCGCTTTGGGATATGTCGGCGCGAACGGGCGCTTATACCTTGGACCGGCAAGAGTTGCGATGACCCACGCTTCTCGCGGCCAGATCACGACGGCCCCGATCCGAAACACGTCGAGAACGTAATGGAACAGAACGACATTCGTTTTATTCATAGCTGCGACAAACGGGTCTGATTTTCCTTGGTCTAGATTTGTACCGTTCGTGTTACGATACTCTGCTCCTAACGAACGCAGCACCGCGTGCATTATTGCCAGCCGCGAATAGACGTCCGACTTGCCTGAGCTCAGCGTTTCGAACAACTTGGTAAAATTGGCCGATGTCGAAGTGTCGTCTGCCGAAAGCGACGATGTCACGATCCCCGACAGACTGCGCGCCTTAGCTAGATAGTCGCGATATTCCGCATTTGATACCGGGCCAAAGCTGCAAGTATCCTGCTCTGAATGAAAATTCAAAAGAGTGATGTAGTTGGCTGCGATACCCAGAAGCCCGAGCGAGATAAGAGCAGCCAAGCCTTTGTTCATCAATAGACACTTCTTTGGAGAAACTTCGCCATTGCAATCGTGACAACACTGTCCCCACAACGCCTACGGGCAGCAAACCGCACGCGAAATCCGAAGATTCGCTGCAGATATTAGTCATCGCCAGCCGCCCATTTGGAAGTAGCTACCGAAGCGAACACCACACCCATTTACCAACCATATTAAGCAACATTTCGAAACTCAAGCGGAAATTGAGCAAAAAAAGATCTCATTCGAAGGTAGCGCGGCCGCTCTAAAAACATCACGTTTGTAGAATGGTGCTCTCGGTTTTGCTGTGACGGAGTCTTTGAAATAGGCTTCCCCGTAACTGGGCCAAAGACTAAATCCAGCTCTGTCACTCATCGCTCGCGCAGGCTTTCATGCCGATACCTGAGCAACGGCGACATCAGGTATTCGATCAATCGCCGCGTTCCCGTCTTGATCTCCACGGTGACCGCCATGCCGGGCGCAAGAGTGACCGTCCTATCATCGATCTTCATGACCGTGCGATCTAGCGCAACGCGCGTGGAATATAGCAGTTCCTGTCCTGCCGGCTCGCTGGTGTCGGCAAGCGCGCCGCCGCCCCGTGCGCGTGACGGATCCTGCGGCTTGTCCTTAACGATCGCGTCCTGCGAGACGCTGACCACCTTGCCCTGCAGCAGACCGTAACGCGTAAAATTGAACGTATCGATCTTGACCTCGACGATCTGCCCTTCGCTGACGAAGCCGACGTCGCGATTGGAGATCATCGCTTCGACTTCCAGCGTGCTGTCGCTTGGCACGATCAGCATCAACTGCTGGGCCGGGGTCACCACGCCGCCGACAGTGTGCAGCACGAGCTGCTGCACCGTCCCATCGATCGGCGATCGCAATACCTGCTCGCCGGCCTTGCGCTCCGCCTTGACCAGATCCTGACCCAGCTGGTCGACCTTGCGTTCGGCATCGGCCAGATCACTCAGCACCTGGCGTTCGTAACCCGCTTTGGTCTGTTCACGCTGCTGCTCAACAGCCCGACGGGCGGCCGCCACTTCCACCAACTTGCGCTGTTGCACGAGGCGCTCGTTGCGCTGGTCGACCAGGCGGGTCTGGGCATCGAGATAGGCGATATGGTTGCCGTACTGAATCTCCATCGCCTTGCGGCGGATGGTGGCGCCCTCCTCGACCAACGGCAACGACGCATCGATCTTGGCGATGGTCGCGGAAACGGAATCGGATTCGGCGTGCTTCTGCTCGATCTGGCGGTCCAGCGAGGCAAGCTTTGCCGACTGCTCGGCGGCCTGCGCCAGCATCGACAAACGGGCGCGGGAAACATCGGACGGCAATGCGCCGGGGGGCGGCACCAGGTCCGGGGCGACCTTGTCGTTGCCAAAACCGCCGCGAAGCGCCGACAGGCGCGCGACGTCGAGCCGGCTGGCGAGAAGATCCTGCGCGACGTGCCTGCGCTCCGCCAGCGTGACGGTCTGATCGAGTTCGATCAAGACCTGTCCGTTGCTCACGCGGTCACCGTCCTGCACCAAAATCGCTGATACAGTGCCCGCCTCCAGTGGCTGGATGGTCTTGGTTCGCCCGCTCGGGACAACCTTACCCGAGGCGGTAGCGATGATGTCCACATGGCCGACAACCGCCCAGACAATGGCGATCACGAAGAACAGGATGATCGTCATCCCGATCGCCCGGCCAATCGGCGAGGCTGGCGTTTCGAGGATTTCAAGCGCGGCGGGCAGGAACTGGCGCGCGGTCTCATCACGCTTCCAGCGCCGCGCGGCCTCTTGGGCGGCCGGCTCTTTTGCAGAGGCTTCAACTGACGACATGGAGCCCCGCCTGCAACTGGTGAAGTTTGGCGTAGCGGCCGGCGCGGGCCATCAGTTCGTCGTGTGTGCCATCCTCGACCAGCCGGCCGGCCTCGATAGTCAGAATGCGGTCGGCATGGCGCACCGCGGACAGCCGGTGGGCGATGATCAGCACCGTACGCCCGGTCGCGATCCGGCGCATGTTGCGCTGGATGATGTTCTCGCTCTCGTAATCGAGGGCGCTGGTAGCTTCGTCGAAGATGAGAATCCGCGGGTTGGTCACCAGCGCCCGGGCGATGGCGATGCGTTGGCGCTGGCCGCCGGAAAGACTGGCGCCGCGCTCGCCGACCATGGTGTCGTATCCGTCGGGAAGCCCGAGGATGAATTCGTGGGCCCCCGCGAGCTCCGCTGCCGCAATCACGCGATCCATAGCCATGCCGGGTTCGGCGAGCGCGATGTTGTCGCGGATGGAGCGGTTGAACAGCACGTTCTCCTGCAGCACCGATCCGGTCTGGCGGCGCAGCCATGCGACGTCGGCCATGGTCAGATCGATGCCATCGACCAAAATGCGCCCGCTTTCGGGGACATAGAGACGCTGCACGAGCTTGGTCAGGGTCGATTTGCCGGAGCCGGACGGCCCGACGATGCCAATTACTTGGCCGGCGCCGATCTTGAGCGATACGTCCTGAAGCGCCGTCGGGCCATCGAGACGATAGCGGAACGAGACGTGGTCGAAGGTGATTTCGCCACGGATCTGCGGCAACGCCGCGCGCGACGCGGTGAAGGCCGGTTCCGGCGTGGTATTCAAAATATCTCCCAAGCGGGCAATGGAAACTCGCGCCTGGTGGAAATCTTGCCAGAGCTGGGCCAACCGCAGCACCGGCTGAGCCACACGACCGGCCAGCATGTTGAACGCGATCAACTCGCCGACCGTTAGTTGCCCGTCGATCACCAGTCGCGCACCGAAATAAAGAGTCAGCGCGGTGACGATCTTGCTGACGAACTGAACCGCTTGGCTGGTCCAGTTGCCGAGGGACAGAACATCGAAGCTAGAGCCGACATAGCCGGCCAGCTGTTCCTCCCAGCGCCGCTGCATCTGCGGCTCGATCGCCATTGCCTTGAGGGTCTGGATGGCGCTGACGCTTTCCACCAGAAACGATTGATTCTCGGCACCGCGATCGAATTTCACTTCGAGCCGACGGCGAAAGATCGGCGTCACTCCAGCGGAAAGCGCGATGTAAAACGGGAAGGATCCGACCACAATCCAAGACAGCAGCGGCGAGTAGTAGAACATCACTGCCAGGAAAACGAAGGTGAAGCCGAGGTCGATCACCAGCGTCAAGGCGGAACTGGTGAGGAAATTGCGGATATTCTCAAGTTCTCTGACCCGCGCCACCGAATCCCCGGCGCGGCGCGCTTCGAAATAGCTAATTGGCAGCGAAACCAGATGCTTGAACAGGCGAGCGCCGAGTTCGACGTCGATCCTGTTCGTTGTATGAGCGAAGACATATGTCCGGAGTGCCCCGAGAACCGTTTCGAAGATCGAGACAGTGATCAGGCCGATGACCAGGACGTCGAGCGTGGTGAAGCCGCGGTGCGTCAGGACCTTGTCGGTGACCACCTGAAAGAACAAAGGTGTCACCAACGCGAACAATTGCAGGAAGAACGAAGCGATCAGCACCTCGCCCAGCAAGCGCCTGTACTTGTGCATCGCATGAAGAAACCAGGTGATATCGAAATGCCTGGCGAGATCTGCCAGCGACGCGCGGCGCGCCATAAGCACGACTTGCCCCGTCCAGTCGCGCTCGAATTCCTGGCGTTGCATGATCCGCGGCTTCGATTCAGCGGGCACCTGCACAAGCACATCGTCGGCTGAAGCTTTGCCGAGGATAACGAAAGATCCGTCGTTCATCGCGGCAATCGCCGGCAGGGCGAGTCCGGCTACGCCGTCCCATCGCAAGGTTACGGCCTTGGCCTTCAGTTTCAGGGACTTCGCACAGCGCAACATTTCAGGGACGCCAATGGCGTTACCTGGAAATTGATGGGCAATTTGCGCTGGGTCGATCGCTATTTCATGGAACCGCAGGAGAAGTGCGAGACACTGCAGACCTGCATCTTGCTGTACGGCTACCATCTAGCTTGCGATTCTACTTGAGGTCGTAAGGTAACATAACACGCACAACCGTGGCGCAAAGCGATATTTCTCTTCGATCAAAAAAATGATTCCATCAAATCGTCTCATAGCTGCAGAGCCGCAACGATGGCACCGGCTTACGCCGAGTTGCTCTGACGCATCGTGCAAAGCATGATGCTTCGGAGTACATTAGAAACGTTGCGGAAATTCGCTCGACCAGCAAAAATGCGCTCTCGCAATTGAGATCCATAAATGCTGTTCCGGACAAGTGTCACACTGTTGCCATGAGCCGTGTCCCTTGGCCACTTCCAGATGGCCGCCGAGCGGCTGCACAGTTGATTTGGTCTTTGCTTGGCATCATGCTCGCGATCGTCATTGACCCGAAGCGACGTGCGGTGGTGGCGACGCGATCCGGCCGCTGTCTGTTTCGCCGGCATTTGGACCAACTGGACGTGAGTCTGGAAGGCTCGCGAGGGCGAGACCACCAACGACCTCTTCGCCTTCCTGACCACCGAGCCGAACGCCGAGGTGGGCGCCATCCATCCGAAGGAGATGCCGGTGGTCATGACGACGCCCGAAGAGGTGGACGTCTGGATGCGCGCGCCCTGGGATGAGGCCAAGGCGCTGCAACGGCCGCTGCCCAACGACACGCTGCAGATCGTCGCGCGCGGCGGCAAGAAGGACGGCGCGGGCTGACTCTCATTTTTCTCGGGCCGCACGCCCTTGAATTTTGTGCCCACGGTCTTCTTTTTCGCCGCGCCTTTTTTAGAGCCGATTTTTTGCTAGCTGCCGCAGGCGAATCGAATGCTCGCATCGTTAGATCTATGACTTCGGATGTCCGATAGGCCCTGACGCTTTATTCCAGCTGCCGATCTCTGCTCGGGTCTTGATCAGACGAAGAACAACGGCGGTCGCAATGAACAAAGGACCAATATACTCAACCAGAGAGCTTGACTTAGTAACGTTTGGCATTTTTGAAATGGTCGCCACGACACCCAGCGAACCTAACAGAAGGTATAGATAATCGATCTCCTTAACCCACTTTTCTCCTCGGCGCGAGGTCAGAATTGCTGCCCCATGCTCTCTGAGCCAATCGCAAATTACGGTGTATGCTAAGGCCGAATAGGAGAGAACCGCTGTGAGCGCATGGCTTATCGGAATTGAATCCGACGTCATCACATAGACTACGATACCAATCACGAAAACTAATAGAAAGGCTGGCAATATGTAGTTGTTATAGCTAGGCCCACTGAAGTGGGCAACGACTATAAAGATATCGCAACTTAAAATAGCCAGGAGGACGAAATCGCTGGAGAATACGAAATCCATCACTAACTGCCACACTAGTGCCTCCAGTGTTTTTAACCATCGAATTCATCACACATCGTCGGACATTTCAGCTTAGTATTGAAGCGGGCCGCGCCCGATCTGCTCCTATGACGACATCTCCAGTCGGTTGCATTTTGGGGAGAAGGCTCAGACGTTCGCCGAGAGTTCACGGGATTCGTGGTGATCCCCGCTACCCTTAAACCATAGAGCGCTGCCTTCCTACACACCCATTGATGTTGCGCCTTTTATTGCCAGTTAGACCCAAGGTCTATCGTTCCGCCCCAGCCGATCTAAGACGTCCGTGGTCGATGGCGCTATGAGCAAGGCAATCACCGAGGGCGCCTCATCCGCAGTGGTCGCACGACGATGGTGAGCGCTCGTTTCCAGCAATCTTAGATCGATCTATTGCTTCGCGATACGAAAGTTACCGACAGGACTTCAGGGAGTTTTTTGGGCCGGAACAACACGGCAGCCTCGCCTGTTTTCGCCCGCGTTGGACCACACGGGCATCAGTCCGCGAAGGCGAGCTCTGCAACGACGCCTATGCGATTCGCGCCATAGAGCCAAACGGCATCGTCGGGACGACCCACCCCAAGGCGATGCCGGTGATCCTCAGGATGCCCGAGGACTGCAACATCTGGATGTGCGCTACGGGGAGGAAGCAGGACCGGTAGCGGGCCACTGTCCGACGATGTGCTGAAGATCGTGGCTCGGGTGGGCGCGAAAGATGGCGACGTTCGGATGCAACATTGCAGGACGGCCGGCGTTAGCCTCTCGAAGGAAAATCCCATGTCAAAGCGAGCGGTGCTTAGAGACGGACCGAAGCCTTCCGCGCGGAAGCCGGAGGCGAAGAAAGGGACAGACAGCCAGCCCGCTCCAGAGGAGCAGCTTGGCGGTGGCGACATCTGTTCGCTCGAAGAGCAGCCTCCAACCGACGACGACAAGCCACTCGATTGAAGATTGCCACCTTCAACATCAACGACGTGAACCGTCGGCTGGCCAATTTCTTTGACTGGCTGGCCGCAGCCCAACCGCACGTCGTCTGCCTCCAGGAGCTTAAATGCACCGACGCGGGATTTCCGATCGATGCGATCCGCAACGCGGGCTACGGCGCCGTCTGGAAAGGAGAGCGCTCGTGGAACGGCGTCGCCATCCTGGCGCGGGGCGCCGAGCCGGTTCTGATACGCGACGCACTGCCCGGCGACCGGGATGATCGGCAGAGCCGCTACATCGAGGCCGCCGTCAACGGCATCCTGATCAGCTCAATCTACACGCCCAATGGCAACCCCCAGCCGGGCCCCAAGTTCGACTACAAGCTCGACTGGTTCGACCGTTTCCTCGACCATGCCGCCGCGCTGCTGTTCGAAGACGTCCCCGCCGTTCTCGCCGGCGACTACAACGTCGTGCCGACAGATTTCGATATCTATGCCACGCGCTCGTTTGCCGACAACGCGCTGCTTCATCCTGCAGCGCGCGACGCCTTTGCCCGGCTCCTCGATATGGGCTGGACGGACAGTCTGCGGGAGATGCATCCCGACGAGCCGATCTTCACTTTCCGGAGCTACCTGCGCAACCGCTGGCCGCGGGACGCCGGGCTTCGGCTCGATCATCTGCTGCTCAGCCCCGCTATCGCGCCGCGGCTCACATCCGCCGGCGTCGACAGGTATATCCGCGGGCATGAAGGTGCCAGCGACCACGCGCCGGCGTGGATCTAGGTGAAACTCTGACGTAGCTCATCAAATTGATCGCGGCCGACGATCACGTGACGAGTATGGGGCGGGTTTGGACGCCCGAGCGGGTTGGGGAGCGCTGAACGGGCTGGGGAGCCCTGAGCGGGCTGGGGAGCCCTGAGCGGGCTGGGGAGCCCTGAGCGGGCTGGGGAGCCCTGAGCGGGCTGGGGAGCCCTGAGCGGGCAGCGAAGGCCCTGGGCGGCTTTGGAAGCCGTGGGGCTTGGGAAGGGCCTAGGGTTGGGTTTGGAGCACCCAAGGGCGGACGGGGACTCCCTGGTGGGCTATAAGCCCTAGCTGGCAGCAGCCCAGGGCCGGCGCTGAGCCCCGGGCGCGCATTGGGAAGCTCCAGCATGTGCCCGACGGTCGGCAGGTGGACAGCCGCGGGCTGTCCTTGCGCCATCGAAGCTTTGCCCTTGAGCTTCGTTTGCCGGGGGCTAGGATACCCGGCGCATAGCCTCGGATCTCACGCTTTCCTTCTGCCGCTAAGCTCGCGCCACGTAAGACTGAAGATAAGGGAAACCGCATTCCGCTTCATCTTCATAAGCGTCGTCATTTAAACTCGTAGGTGCTAGATCCGAATTGCATCCACTGGTCATAGCAATCGATCTTCCAGTAAAATCTGCCCCCGTCGCGCTCGATGATGCCGAAGTCATGCTCCCCATGTGGATCGCTGTCGGGGCCGAAATCACCGTGTGTTCGAACCGCGAGGAGGATACGGGCGACCTCCCCTGGACCCAACGCCGCTACGCCGTCAGTGACGATTAGCCGACAGCCGTCACGCGGACGGGGGATACTCTGGCGAAAATCGTCATTGAGCGCTCGGATCGTCGCTGTCCGGAGGTTGTCGCTACGGTCCGTGCTGGTCGAATGCGGAGGGGTACGAGTGCTCAGCATGCCTTCACCATCTTCGGATGAAGCAGCGCGACTTGGGTCAGCTTGCGATTGAACTTGGGAAGGTCGGGCCAGCTCTGCCAGCGCAATGTCAGCACATCGCCATCGACATGCTGGACCTCGGCGGCGAACCAACCTTCTTCTATATTTTCGGTCGCCAAAACGACTGAGGAGCGCATCAGTCCATTCCACCCGCCGGAGGTCTCCGACTTGGCGGCGGCGGCGGACGCCGGCTGTTTGCCTGCGTCGTTCGCCGGTTGGCTTGGCGGCGTCGCCGGGGCACCCTCGGTCCCTGCAACCGCCAGCAGTTGGTTGTAGAGCGCTGGTCGAACGAGCGGGACCACCGTCCGCCCCTTCGGCGAAACGGTCCCCTTCGGCAGCTTGCGGGCTATCTCCCGCTGCTCGTCGCTGACGATGCAGAGGGCGCGCATGCCCATCGCCTTGGCGGCCTCCTGAGCTGGTTTGACGGCATCCAGGCCGAACCGCGAGGCGCGGTGCTTCTTGGCCCGATCAGTCCCGAACACCACCAGGGCAATATCGGCTGGGATCTTCTGAGCTGTGTTTCGTTTGGCCGTCATCACTGCCTCTCTGAAATGCCGAAGGGCCCCAGAGGGGCCCTTGATGCGGAAAGTTCGGATGCTGCCGAATGGCTGGTTCGCCGCCCCCTGAGGGGCTGATTTGGTGGGGCCGTCAAAAACATAAAAATCCTCCAAAAATGCCCGAATTAGGCACCTGACGCCAATTTAGGGTACAATATTACCTCTGTCAATAGCGACATAAATCAACGGTTTAGGGCTTTTATTCCTGCTACTTTGGGACTAAATTCAGAACGACATCTGCAGAGTCCGGTACTGAAGAAACAGCCTTCCATCCACTCGATCTGGGCCGGACTGACACCGGTGCAATCTCGCCAGGCTGTGCAGCACATCGACAACAACTAAACGCGCAGAGGTGTCGGAATGATCGTTCTTCTTATTTGTTCCGGAGTGGTGGGCAGTTCTCATTGCTGTCGGTATTTTCGGCGGTAACGCCCCCAGCGCCGAGAACCGCACAGCGCGACGACAGGATGGCAGGTCTCTTGAAGCTGCCGTCTGACTGTCACAGCCTGGCATGGCGGGGCTCGAAGAGCTCGTTAAGCCGCGAACATCAACCTCGTCCAGCGAGAGGGAGCTGCCACTACCTTCTCAGAAGCCATTGATACGCTGCCTACTCTAACTCATATTCAATATCTCCTGACATCATCGCAAAATATTCGTAGACATGAGCTAGTTCCTGCAATGCAGGGGTAGATTGCACCCCTCCCGTTTCAACCCGAGTGCAGTCGGCACGCCATACGGTTTCAGAGGTCACCACGTCTAAAAGCAGAAACAGCCTGCTCGCATGGGAGTACAGCTGAAGCCTCTCTTTTCTGGCAGCGCAGCCCATGTTTCACCGGTTTACCGTTCAGCCTCGATACCAATGAGCCGTCACCGAAAACGAAGCAGTCATCGTTGATCCATCCAGCGTGCGCGGCCACCAAGCCTGGTCGAAAGCTCGCGTGTCCTTGATCCTCAGCGACAGGGGATACGCAAGCGCCAAGCCTGCGGCGATATCGTCGTCGCGGGTGGAGAAGACGCTCCGGTTGCCACCAAATTCGGCGCACGGTCGCTGCAGGTCCTCGACGGGCGTCATCTCGTCGAGTTCGCACAACTGCGGCAGGGCCGTTATTCCGGTTTCGCCGGAATACGCCGCGATGTCGACATCACTTGCCATCTGCGTGCCCCTCCGCTTTAGAGGCAGTCAGCAACGCTCTGATGGAAGAAACTTCGAAAACCGTCACACGCGGCGAAAGTTTGAAGGCTTTCAGCCGGCCTTCTTTTACCAATAGCCAGAACTGCGACCTGCTGATCGGCAGCGGGCCTGCAGGGCGAGCCACCTGGTCTGATCACCAGATAAAGCCCACCCCCATCGCCATGCCGACCTGGCTCCTTGTGAGACTGAGCAAATGCGGCGCTCAATTTGTTGAGAGGCCGTTTCCCTTGCTTTGACGTCGCCATTTTCGCGGCTCCACGTTATTGCCAGCCGCGACCCTACCTTACGTCCCAACTTACAGTCCAGATTACCTTAGCTTTCGTTGGACAACCATGGACGATAAAAATAAAGCAACGCGTTGTTGTGTCGGAGTTTTATGCATTTTAATCGACCGTCATGGACAACGCTGAACAACACTGGCGGCTGTGGTGATGCCAGCTGCGTCCCGCATTCTTATGTCTGACAGTCGAATGCTCCCCCAATAAAAAAACGCCTGCAATGCAGGCGTTTTTCATGGAATGCACGGGCGCGCTTGGATCAGGACGCCGCCGCTTTCGGCGCCTTGTTGCGCGAGTTGCGCTGGAAGAACAAAGCCTGGCTCGCGACCGCGGAGACCATGGCAGGCTGGAACGGCTTCGAGATGAGGAAGGCCGGCTCCGGCCGCTCACCGGTCAGGAAGCGCTCGGGATAGGCGGTGATGAAGACCACCGGTACCTCGAAGATCCGCAGCAGTTCATTCACCGCGTCGAGGCCGGAGCTGCCATCGGCGAGCTGGATATCGGCGAGGATCAGCCCGGGCTTCTTGTTCTTGGCAAGTGCGATCGCATCCGAATGGGTGCGTGCAACGCCAATCACGTTGTGGCCGAGGTTCTTGACCAGGCTTTCGAGATCCATGGCGATGAAGGTCTCGTCTTCGATGATCAGCACGTCAGTGGCGATCTCGGCAGCCATCTCGCGGCCGGCGGTGTCGGCCAGGGTGCGGATCTCGGCGACGTCGGTATCGAGCACGAAAGCCACTTCTTCTTCCGAGAACCCTTCGAGCGAGAGCAACAGGAAGGCCTGACGCGGCAGCGGCGTAATGTTGGACAACCGGCGTTCGGACGGCATCGGCAGCGCTGTGGCATCGGTATCGTCATTGAGCGCGACCGAATTCCAGATCTGCGTGAACAGGCGAAAAAGCGCGGCGCGCGGGCCGAATTTTTCGTCGAGCAGCGACTGGTCCTGCAGCAACGCTTCCAGCATCGCTCCCACATAGGCATCGCCTGAGGCCTGATTTCCGGTCAAGGCACGGGCATACCGCCGCAACAGGGGTAAATGTTCAGCTACGAGCTGTGATCGGGACATCCCCACTCCATCATGTCTGAGTCAAAGCATAACGCCTGGGCAAGGATCCCCAGCGCGATGCCAATGTTTACGCCCCAGCCGGACAAAAGTTCCACTCTCCCGGAACTTTCCAGCCAGCTTTGCATTAGCAGCTGTACAGACGCCGCAAAGGCCTCAGAAATCAAGAAAATTTCTCGAATTCCAGGGGCTCAACTCTTGGGGAATGTGGAACGGGTCATGAAAGATGTGAAGTCCAAGCAGGGTGGTCTCAATGCCGAGATCCAGTCCCGGATCGGGCACCAGCTTCGCGCTATGTACGACGATGTGGTGCGGCAAGGCGTCCCGGATCGCTTCGCGGAGTTGATCCGCAAGCTTGACGGTCCTGAAGCCGTCGATCCCGCGGCAAAAACCGAAGGGAGCGAATAATGCCCCTCACAGATTCTCTTCGCGACGACATCCTGGCGTCGGTCCCCAGCTTGCGCGCTTTCGCGATTTCGCTGAGCGGCAATGGCGACCGGGCAGACGATCTGGTGCAGGAAACGCTGTTGCGTGCGCTCGCCAACATCGATTCATTCCAGCCCGGCTCCAACTTGCCGGCCTGGCTGTTCACGATCCTGCGCAACCTGTTCCGCTCGGATTACCGCAAGCGGCGGCGGGAGGTCGAGGATGCCGATGGCAGCTATGCCAAGACTCTGAAGACCCAGCCGGCGCAGAACGCTCATCTGGAGTTCGAGGAGTTTCGTGCCGCACTGGAGAAGCTTCCGCAGGACCAGCGCGAAGCCCTGATCCTGGTGGGCGCGTCGGGTTTCTCCTATGAGGATGCGGCAACGATCTGCGGCTGCGCGGTCGGCACCATCAAGAGCCGCGTCAACCGCGCGCGCTCGAAGCTGAGCGCCCTGCTCTATGTGGACGGCGCCGACGATTTCGGCCCCGACAACACCACGCGGGCGGTCATCGGCGGCAGCGGCGGCTAGCACCGGCGCTCACCTGCAAAATGCCAGAGCGGCCACCTCGCGGTGGCCGCTCTTTATGCGAATTTGCTTGCGACGGCGTTGCGGCAAACCGGGGGCGGAATTGTGATGCGTCCGGCTTGCCGGAAACCGCTCAGGAGCGGCGCCTGATCGGCGCCGCCAGCGCCTCGGTGCGATCGCGCTCGGTCATGTCGACCACGGTCTCCATCGGCGCGGTCAGCTCGTAGACATAGCTGACGTCGGTGAAGTAGCGCTTCGATGTGCCGCCGAGCGCTTCCGGGGCGACCCGGTCGAGCAGCACCACGCCGAAGTCGCTGTCGGCACGCCGGGTCGCCGCGCTGGTGTTGAATTCCTCCCAGCGGAAATGGAAGAGGGCGTCCGGGCCGGCGCCTTCCACATCCCAATGGGCGACGATGTGCGGATGCTTGCCGACCAGCGACAGGCCCTCGTCGGAATGCGATGCCAGCTCGAAGAACAGCAGCGACAGGCTCTGGGCCGCGCGGGCACTGACGACAATGTCAGGACCGTCGATGGCGATGCGGTCGGCATGGGGAATCGCACGCGCTTCGAACAGCCCCTTCAGGTTGACGCCCTGCCACTGGCTCTCGGACAATAGCGAGACCACGTTGGACATGGCGTGGATGCGCCCGATCAGCAGATCGCGGGCGACGTCGACGTCGACGTCGCTGCCGTGGCGCAGCGTGCGGGTGACG
Organism: Rhodopseudomonas sp. P2A-2r; assembly: GCF_026015985.1. Classification (GTDB taxonomy): domain Bacteria; phylum Pseudomonadota; class Alphaproteobacteria; order Rhizobiales; family Xanthobacteraceae; genus Tardiphaga. The sequence goes on from NZ_CP110389.1 coordinate 5,666,946, forward strand.
ATGGACTGGATGACGGCAAGGATGTTCTTGACCCGGTGGTTGAGCTCGTCGATCACGGCGGTCAGCCGCCGCTCGAAGCCGATCCGCATCTGCACTTCGCGGCTGAGCCGCAGGTTGTTGTAGCCGACGTAACCAAACAGGCCGCAGATGATGGCGGTCAGCGCGACGCCGATGCCGCCGACGATGAACGCGGTCCTGCTGCGCGCGCACCACCGAATTCGTCTTGGGATAATAGCCCAGCGACCAGTCGCGATTGCCGAAGCTGACGGTGCGCAGAATCGCCAGCGCCGGCCCGTTGGGGACCAACGATCGCTCTGTGACCGTCCCGTTATCGTCAGCGACCAGTTCGCCGTCAACCTTGCGCGGATCCTTCAGCGCCACCGAGAACAGCGACATTTCGTCGTTCGCCAGCATCAGCGGGCCGAGTTCATAGGAGAAGGAGACAAACCCCGCCGGCTTGGCATTGCCCTCCTGCAGCACCGGTGCGGCCAGCACGATGCCGACCGGGCCGTTCGGCCGCAGCAGCGGCGTCGGATCGGACGCCACCGGCTTGCCCTCGGCCAGGGCGCGCGCCAGCGTCGGCCCCAGCGCGGGACTGAAATTCAAGGCGCGGCCGGCAAAGCCCTCGGTCTCGGAGTTGCGCGGCTCGAGGTCCATCAGCACGTCGAGCGACGTATCGCGCGACTGGGCATCCAGCGGCTTGTCGTCGAAATTGCGGATGGTGGGATTGCGGAAGCCGGCGCTCGACAGCTCGGCGGATGCCGATGCCAGTTCGCCAGGCTGCAAGCGGGCGATCCAGCTCGCCACCACGAAATCGACCTTGAAGGCATAGATCGACGAGCGCAGCGGCTGCAGCATGTTGGCCTTGATGACCGACGGCGCACGGAACAGGCCGGCCCCGACCCGCGCCAGCAATTCGCGCTCGGTGAGGCGGTCCTGCACCAGGCTGGCATGGATATCCACGGCCCGCGCCAGTGCGATGCCGTCGATGGCCAGTTCCTGATCGTGCACCCGAAAGGCCGCGAGACCCGACAGCAGCACCCCGATCAGGGCTACGAGACTGATAATGAATCCGAGCCGGATCAAGGACTTACCCGGTCATGAGAAGGAGATGAACTGCTCCGGCGGAGCGCCGGCACGGCCTATAGACTGGTTTGAAATGCACGCCACACTGCCCGGAAAATGAAGACGCCGACAACACCCACACGGCCGGTGGCTGGAAACCCTTATTGTCCGCCTTTGGACGACCTATCCTGATCCAATCACGCCAGAGCCGATTTGTTCCGGACAAAATCAAATTGTTTCAGGACGCCTGCAGGCCGCCCTTGGTCTCGATGAACCGAATGATGGTCTCGAGACCGTCGTTGGTCTTCATGTTGGTCATCACGAACGGCCGGCTGCCGCGCATGCGCCGGGCGTCGGTGTCCATCTTTTCCAGCGAAGCGCCGACATAGGGCGCGAGGTCGATCTTGTTGATCACCAGCAGGTCGGAGCGGGTGATGCCCGGCCCGCCCTTGAGGGAATCTTGTCGCCGGCGGCGACGTCGATGACGTAGATGGTCAGATCGGCCAGTTCCGGCGAGAAGGTGGCGGCGAGATTGTCGCCGCCGGATTCGATCAGCACCATGTCGAGGTCGGGAAATTTTGCGCGCATATCGGCGACCGCGGCGAGGTTCATGGAAGCGTCCTCGCGGATCGCAGTGTGCGGGCAGCCGCCGGTCTCAACGCCGGCGATGCGATCGGCGGTCAGCGAGCCCGAGCGCACCAGAAATTCGGCATCCCACTTGGTGTAGATGTCGTTGGTGATGGCCGCGATGTCGTAGCGCTCGCGCATGGTCTTGCACAAGAGGTCCATCAGCGCGGTCTTGCCGGAGCCGACGGGACCGCCAATGCCGACGCGCAGCGGACCGTGAAGGGAGGACATGTCAGATGCTCTCTGGGTTGAAGTGTTGGGCCGAAGTGTAGCCATGCAATACGCAGCCACACAAAGAAATGTCATCCCCGCGCATGCGGGGATCCAGTAGACGCAGGTGTTCGTGATTGATCGCTGGCGCCGGCGTGTACTGGATCGCCCGGTCCTGGCGCGCAATTGCGCGCAGGCCGGGCGATGACAGCGGTGGGTGTCGTGCGAGCGCGTGCATCATGGACATTCACGACCGGAACAGCCGCGTATATTGCGTCTCATGGCGCAGGCTGGCGAGGTCGGCGCGGAACGTGGCGCCCCCGAGATCATCGAGGCTGGCGGCCATCGCACGCTTGCCGGTGGCGACCACGACGGGCTCCAGCGCCGCCAGCACGCGCTGGCTGTCGGTCTGGCCGAGCGGCACCAGTCGTGCGCCGGCGGAGATCCAGTTCGAGGTCACTGCGTGGAAAAGCCGTGCATGGTGGCGGACAGCGGAATGCCGTGCGCGGCGCTGACCAAGCCGACCGCGACCGGATAGACGATTGCCGAGTCGCAAGCGGCGATCAGGCGGTCGAGGCCGTCGTGATTCCAGGCGCTGCGCGCGATCTCGATGAAGGCGCGGCCCTGCGACGTGGTCTCGAGCTGGCGCTCCTTTGACGGCACGAAGGCGCTTGCCAGTTCGGCAATCTCGCGCAGCAGCGTTTCGTCGCCGGCGACCGCCGCACGATGCACCTGGGCGAGGAACACGCCGTCGCAAAAGCCGGAGCCATCGGTGAGCATGGCCGACAGCCAGTCCTGCAGGCTGGCGGCATCGACAATGTCGCCGGCTTCCACCGCCCATTCGATGCCGCTGGAATAGGAGAAGGCGCCGACCGGAAATGCCGGCGACAGCCACGTCATCAGCCGGTACAGCGCCGCGCCCTCGTCCGCGGACAGCGCGACGGTGTCGACCGGCGGGATGAGATCCGCCGGCCTACTTGTGGTCATGAGCATGGGAATGGTCGTGGTGCCCGTGGTCGTGACCGCAGGTCTCGTCGTGCACGTGTCCGGCATCGCCATGGGCGGCATGGTCATGGCTGTCGTGACCGTGCTTGCCATGCGCGTGACCATGATGGCCGTGGTCGTGGCGATCATGCGCGTGGCCATGGCCGGCATGGTCGTGCGTCTCGGCGACGGCCGCATAGGCGCCGCCTTCGGGATCGAACGGCGCCTCGATGGCAATGACGCGGGCGCCGAGCCCCTTGACCATCTCCTCGATGACATGGTCGCGGCGGATACGCAGCCCGCGGCCGGTGATCTGGGTCGGCAAATGGCGATTGCCGAGATGCCAGGCGAGGCGCACCAGATGGGCGGGGTCAGAGCCGCGGATCTCGATCAGCGGCTCGGGCGCGGCGACCACCTCGATAAGCCGGCCGTCTTCCAGCACCAGCGCATCGCCGCCGCGCAAGGCGACGGCGTTTTCCAGGTCGAGCAGGAATTCCAGCCCGCGGGTCCCGGTCATCGCCATGCGGCGACGATGCCGGTCGTCGAAATCCAGCACGACGGTGTCCGCCGCGGCTTGCTTGAAGAGGTGCTGCCCCTTGACGTCGGTGGCGCGGATCATGGCTTTACTCTCATATTTAATATCCGCGCCAGCGCGTGACTATCGCACGACGACGTCGGCGGGGGTGATGATCTCGATCTTCGGCGGCGCGCTGAAGCATTGCACCGCGATACGGCCGAACGCCTTCATGTGCTCGGTCTGGCGATGCGGCACGAGCGCTTCGGCGTTTTCCCACTGCTCGACGAAAACCATCTTGGTTGGATCCGTCACGCTCTCATGCATGTCATAGGCGATATTGCCGGGCTCCTTGCGGGTTCCGGCGATGCAGGCTTTCGCGCCTTCGATCAGTTCAGCACGCATTTCAGGTTTCACGGACAGGGTGGCGACGACGTAGATCAAGGCGGTTCTCCCGGTGTTTTGTTGTGGCGCTGAGACGGCCGGGGCGGACCTTAGGGGGTTATGGCGCGGGAATGAAGGGGCTGCAGCGATCGCTCCCTTTCCCTCTCCCCCAGCGCAGCGAAGCTGCGCGCCGCGGGAGAGGGTGCCTGAGCGCATCGAAGGCGGGAGAGGGAAAGCCGCGCGCTCCGGAATAGCCCCTCTCCCGTCTCGAACCCCGCTTCGCGGGGCTTCGATCCACCCTCTCCCATCAACGCCGCTTCGCGGCGCCGGGGAGAGGGAAAGAAAGACGCGCCCTCAATACATGAAATACCTTTGCGCCATCGGCAGCACCTCGGCCGGGGCGCAAGTCAGCAACTCGCCATCGGCGCGGACTTCGTAGGTCTCCGGATCGACCTGGATATCCGGCGTCGCGTCGTTGTGGATCATGCTCTTCTTGGAGATGCCGGAGCGGGTGTTTTCCACCGCGTACAGCGCCTTCTGGGTGCCGAGCCGGGCCTGCAGCCCGTTGGAGATCGCCGCTCCTGACGTGAACACGAAGGACGACTGCGTTAGCGCGCGGCCGAAGGCGCCGAACATCGGCTGGTAGTGCACCGGCTGCGGCGTCGGAATCGAAGCGTTGGGATCGCCCATCGGCGCCGCCACGATCATGCCGGCCTTCACCACCAGGTCCGGCTTGACGCCGAAGAACGCCGGCGACCACAGCACGAGGTCGGCGAGCTTCCCGACCGCCACCGAGCCGATCAGCTTCGAGACGCCGTGGGCGATGGCCGGATTGATGGTGTATTTGGCGATGTAGCGCTTGACGCGAAAATTGTCGTTGTTGCCCTTGTCCTGCGGCAAGGACCCACGCTGTTTCTTCATCTTGTCGGCGGTCTGCCACGTCCGGATGATGACCTCGCCGAGCCGGCCCATCGCCTGGCTGTCTGACGACATCATCGAGAGCGCGCCGAGATCGTGCAGGATGTCTTCAGCCGCAATCGTTTCCTTGCGGATGCGGCTTTCGGCGAAGGCCAGATCTTCGGCGATGGACGGATCGAGGTGGTGGCAGACCATCAGCATGTCCAGATGCTCGTCGATGGTATTGCGGGTGAACGGCCGGGTCGGATTGGTCGACGACGGCAGCACGTTGGGCAGGCCCGCGACCTTGATGATATCAGGCGCATGGCCGCCGCCGGCGCCTTCGGTGTGGAAGGCGTGGATGGTGCGGCCCTTGAAGGCCGCGATGGTGTCTTCGACGAAGCCGGACTCGTTCAGCGTGTCGGAGTGGATCATCACCTGGACGTCGTGATCGTCGGCCACCGTCAGGCAGTTGTCGATGGCGGCGGGCGTGGTGCCCCAGTCCTCGTGCAGCTTCAGCGCACAGGCGCCCGCATTGATCATCTCGATCAAGGCCGCTGGCTTCGAGGCGTTGCCCTTGCCGGAAATGCCGAGATTGACCGGAAAGGCATCGAAGGACTGGATCATCCGCCCGATGTGCCACGGGCCCGGCGTGCAGGTCGTTGCAAACGTGCCGTGCGACGGGCCGGTGCCGCCGCCGAGCATCGAGGTGACACCGGACATCAGCGCGTGCTCGATCTGCTGCGGGCAGATGAAATGGATGTGGCTGTCGAAGCCGCCGGCAGTGAGGATTTTTCCTTCGCCCGCGATCACGTCGGTGCCCGGCCCGACATTGATGGTGACACCGGGCTGGATGTCGGGATTCCCCGCCTTGCCGATGGCGCAGATGTACCCCTCCTTGATGGCGACGTCGGCCTTGACGATGCCCCAGTGGTCGACGATCAGCACGTTGGTGATCACGGTGTCCACCGCGCCTTCGGCATTGGTGGCCTGCGACTGTCCCATGCCGTCGCGGATCACCTTGCCGCCGCCGAACTTCACCTCCTCGCCATAGATGGTGAAATCCTTCTCCACCTCGATGATGAGATCGGTATCTGCCAGCCTGACGCGGTCGCCGGTGGTGGGGCCGAACATGTCGGCATAGACGGAACGCTTGATCTTGACGGACATCTTACAGCTTCCCCATCACGTCGCCGCGGAAGCCGTAGACCTCGCGCTTGCCGGCCAGTTCGACCAGTTGAACGTCGCGGCTCTGGCCGGGTTCGAAGCGGACGGCGGTGCCGGCGGCGATGTCGAGGCGCATGCCCCGCGCCTTGGCGCGATCGAATTTGAGGCCGGGGTTGGTCTCGAAGAAATGGTAGTGCGAGCCGACCTGGATCGGCCGGTCGCCGGAATTGGCCACAGTCAGCGTCACGGTGGCGCGGCCGGCATTGAGCTCGATGTCGCCGTCCTGGATGAAGAATTCGCCGGGGATCATGTAGTCACCTCGTGTTTCGCGACGTCATGGCCGGGCTTGTCCCGGCCATCCACGATGTTCCGCGCTGCCGTGGATGCCCGGCACAAGGCCGGGCATGACGGAGTTTTATCTGATGGGTTCATGCACGGTGACCAGCTTGGTGCCGTCCGGAAACGTGGCCTCGACCTGGATATCGTGGATCATCTCGGCGATCCCGTCCATGCACTGGGCGCGGGTGATGACCTCGGCGCCGGACTTCATCAGCTCGGCCACGGTGCGGCCGTCGCGGGCGCCCTCGACGATGAAATCGGAGATGATGGCGATGGCCTCGGGATGGTTGAGCTTGACGCCGCGCTCCAGCCGTCGGCGCGCCACCATGGCGGCCATCGAGATCAGCAGCTTGTCTTTTTCGCGGGGGACAGATTCATCGCATACTCTTGATTGCTAGTTCAGCCACAGCCTGGGCAGCGCAGCGCCGGAGCGCGCCAGCACGTTCATCATGTCAGTGCGCAGCTTCGCCGCATCTTGCGCACAGAAGCGGGCCATTGCAAATCCGTTCCAGCTGGAGATGCCGACCTCGCCGCCGAAGTTTTCCGCGGCCTCGCGGATCCGCTCCACCAGCGCCTCGTCACCGGGCACGATCAGCGCCGTGCCGATGGCCAGGCCGCCACCCGCGATGGCCGGGCGCGCCAGCTTTGCGCCGAGATCGCCGTCGAGCCGCACGGTCTCGGCAAACACCAGTCTGCCGCCACGGCGCAGCCGCCAGCGATCGACAAAGCCGCCGGACAGCATTGTCTCGCCCATAGCGGCGCGGCCGAAGATGACAATCTCGCAGACCACCAGCGAGGCCGTGGCGTCGAGGTCGATATCGATGCGGCGTTCGGTGCGCGACCGGTCGAACAGGATGGTCTCCTGCGGCAGCCAGGAAAGATGCGCATCCGCACCCGCCCTCAGCTTGATGTTGATCTCGGCGGCGGGCCCGTGGGAGCGATAGACCTTTTCGGCGGCGGCGGTGGTCACGGTCAGGCTGGTGCCTTCGCCGGCGGCAATATCGATGTCGAAACGATCGCCGCCGGCGGCGCCGCCGGCCGTGTTGACGAACATCGCCGACAGGCCGTGGTCCTCCGGCGACGGGAAGCGCACCCGCAGCGAGCCGGATTCATGCAACTCGCGGCGACGCGTCCTGCCGTCCACCAGTTGCACGTCGAACGCCACCCTGCCTCGCGCGCGGTTGGCGGCGAAGATCGCGGATGATGCGTTCGGGGAATCGGGGGCCATGTTGTCTCCGGCCGCCATCATGCCAGCCGCCAACTCAAAGCGCCATCTGGCGGCTGATCTCGGCGGGATCCAGCGTCGCGCGATCGCAGGCGAACTTCACCACGCCGCGGTCCATCACCGCAAAATTGTCGCCGAGCTCGCAGGCGAAATCGAGATATTGCTCGACCAGCACGATCGACATGGTGCCGAGGCTGCGCAGATAGGAAATGGCGCGGCCGATGTCCTTGATGATCGAAGGCTGGATGCCTTCGGTGGGCTCATCCAGCAGCAAAAGCTTCGGCCGCATCACCAGCGCGCGGCCGATGGCGAGCTGCTGCTGCTGGCCGCCCGACAGATCGCCGCCGCGGCGCCCGAGCATGGATTGCAGCACCGGGAACAGCGAGAACACGTCGTCGGGAATGTTGCGGTCGGCGCGCTTCAGCGGCGCGTAGCCGGTCCGGAGGTTCTCTTCCACCGTGAGGAGCGGAAATATCTCGCGGCCCTGCGGCACGAAGGAGATGCCGCGCCGTGCGCGTTCATAGGGCTTCAGGGCCGAGATGTCTTGGCCGTCGAAGGTGATCGAGCCCGCCGAAATCGCCTGCTGGCCGACCAGCGCGCGCAACAGGCTGGTCTTGCCAACGCCGTTGCGGCCCAGCACGCAGGTCACCTTGCCGGGCTCCGCCGCCACCGTAACGCCGCGCAGCGCCTGCGCCGCGCCGTAATACAGGCTGATGTTGTCGACTTTCAGCATGGCAACATCTTTCGTTGGTCTGTCCGGGATGCGCCGCGGCACGCGCGCAGAGCCGCAACATGGTTTGCTGTCGTCCCCCGCGAAAGCGGGGATCCAGTAAACGGCGGCGTCGCGGCTCCATCACGGCCACCTGCGTGTACTGGGTCGCCCGGTCCTGGCGCGCGTTGCGCGCAGTCCGGGCGATGACAGTGGTGGTTGTGAGATCGCGAATCCATCCCATTCGCTATCGCCCCAAATACACTTCAACCACGCGATCATTCGTGGATACCTGATCGATGGTGCCCTCGGCCAGCACGGTGCCTTCGTGCAGGCAGGTCACCTTGACGCCGAGTTCGCGCACGAAGGTCATGTCGTGCTCGACCACCACCACGGTCTTGTGGTCGCGGTTGATCTCCTTCAGCAGTTCGGCGGTCTGGTGGGTCTCGACGTCGGTCATGCCCGCGACCGGCTCGTCGACCAGCAGCAGCTTGGGGTCCTGCGCCAGCAGCATGCCGATCTCCAGCCACTGCTTCTGGCCGTGCGACAGGTTGCCGGCGAGGCGGTGGCGGGAATCGGTGAGGCGGATAGTCTCCAGCACCTTGCCGATGCGCTCGGTCTGCTCCCTGGTGTTGCGCCAGAACAGGGTGCCGCGGACGCGGTGGTCGACGTTCAGCGCCAGCAGCAGGTTGTCCCAGATGGTCTGGCTTTCGAACACCGTCGGCTTCTGGAATTTGCGGCCGATGCCGAGGGTGGCGATCTGGGTTTCGTCTAGCAGCGTGAGGTCATGGGTGCCGTCGAAATAGACGTCGCCCTCGTCGGGCTTGGTCTTGCCGGTGATGATATCCATCATCGTGGTCTTGCCGGCGCCGTTCGGGCCGATGATGGCGCGCATCTCGCCCGGCGCCAGCACCAGCGACAGGTTGTTGATGGCGTGAAAGCCGTCGAACGAGACGTGGACGCCGTCGAGATACAACTGCGCCGAGGTGATGCGCTTCTGCCGCGCCTCGGCCTCGCGGGCGGCGGCCTGGGCGTCGATGGCGGCGGGCGCGTGGGCGGCCGGCTTGTCGAGGACGGGCTGTTCGATGGAGGTCATGCGCCCTACTCCGCCAGATGGGGTTTGGTGACGCCGTCTTCCGCCGCCGCGCTGTCTTCAAGGGCGGTGTCGCGCCGCGCCTTCCACGGCTCCCACCAGGCGTTGAAGGTGCCGATGATGCCCTTGGGCAGCAGCAGCGTCACCAGGATGAACAGCGCGCCGAGCATGAACAGCCAGTACGGCGCCAGCGGACCGGAGGTGAACACCGTCTTGGCGTAGTTGACCACGACGGCACCGAGCGCCGCGCCGATCAGCGTGCCGCGGCCGCCGACTGCCACCCAGATCACCGCCTCGATGGAGTTGGCCGGCGCGAATTCGCCGGGATTGATGATGCCGACCTGCGGCACGTAGAGCGCGCCGGCGACGCCGGCCATGCAGGCCGACAAAGTGAACACGAACAGCTTGTAGGATTCGACGCGGTAGCCGAGGAAGCGCGTCCGCGATTCGGAATCGCGGATGGCGATCAGCACCTTGCCGAGCTTCGAGGTGACCACCGCGCGGCACATCAGGAAGCCGAGCATCAGCGCGAGACAGCTCAGCGCGAACAATGCCGCGCGGGTGCCGCCAGCCTGGACGTTGAAGCCCAGAATATCCTTGAAGTCGGTGAGACCGTTGTTGCCGCCGAAGCCGAAATCGTTGCGGAAGAAGGCGAGCAGCAGCGCGTAGGTCATGGCCTGGGTGATGATCGACAGATAGACGCCGGTGACCCGGGAGCGGAACGCGAGCCAGCCGAAGCCGAAGGCCAGCAGGCCGGGGACGACCAGCACCATCAGCGCCGCAAACCAGAACATGTCAAAACCGTACCAGTACCACGGCAGCTTGCTGTAGTTCAGGAACACCATGAAGTCCGGCAACACCGGATTGCCATAGACGCCGCGCGGGCCGATCTGGCGCATCAGGTACATGCCCATGGCGTAGCCGCCGAGCGCGAAGAACGCGCCGTGACCCAGCGAGAGAATGCCGCAATAGCCCCAGATCAGGTCGATCGACAGCGCCAGGATGGCGTAGCAGACATATTTGCCGAACAGCGCCATCAGATAGGTCGGCACCTGGAATATGGAATCCGCAGGCAGCAGCAGGTTCGACAGCGGGATCAGGATGCCCACCGCAGCGACGACCAGCAGGAATACACTGGCGCTGCGGTCGAGCGAGCGGGTGAGGATGTGCGGGGTCATGACATGGCTCCGCCGCTGATGGTCCCCTCCCCCGCGCGAAGCGAAGCTTCGCTGGGTGGGGAGGGTGGCGCGTAGCGCCGGGAGAGGGAGGCCGCAAGCGCTGTCGCCTGTGCCCCCCTCTCCCTGACCCTCTCCCACAAGGGAGAGGGGACATGACGAGCGCAGTTCCTGGCCGAGAAGAATGGAAATCATCATCATGCTTCGATCGCCCTGCCCTTGAGCGCGAACAGGCCGCGCGGGCGTTTCTGGATGAACAGGATGATCAGCACCAGGATCGCGATCTTGCCGAGCACGGCGCCGGCGACCGGCTCGAGGAACTTGTTGGCGATGCCCAGCGTGAAGGCGCCGACCAGCGTGCCCCACAGATTGCCGACGCCGCCGAACACCACGACCATGAAGCTGTCGATGATGTAGCTCTGGCCGAGGTTGGGGCTGACATTGTCGATCTGCGACAGTGCCACGCCGGCGATGCCGGCAATGCCGGAGCCGAGCCCGAAGGTCAGCGCATCGACGCGCGAGGTGGCGATGCCCATGGAGGCCGCCATCCGGCGGTTCTGGGTCACGGCGCGCATCTCGAGGCCAATGCTGGAGTAGCGCAGCATGGCCAGCAGGATCGCGAACACGGCCAGCGTGAAGCACAGGATCCACAGCCGGTTGTAGGTGATGGTGATCTGGCCGAGTTCGAAGGCGCCGGACATCCAGGAGGGATTGCCGACCTCGCGGTTGGTCGGGCCGAACATGGTGCGCACCGCCTGCTGCAGCACCAGCGACAGGCCCCAGGTGGCCAGCAGGGTTTCCAGCGGACGGCCATAGAGGAAGCGGATGATGGTGCGTTCGATGACGACGCCGATCATGCCTGCGATCAGGAAGGCCAGCGGCACCGCCATCAGCAGCGAATAGTCGAACAGAGCGGGATAGGAGGTGCGGATGATCTCCTGCACGCCGAAGGTGACGTAGGCACCGATCATCACCATCTCGCCATGGGCCATGTTGATGACGCCCATGACGCCGAAAGTGATGGCGAGGCCGATGGCGGCCAGCAGCAGCACCGAGCCGAGCGACAGGCCGTACCAGGCATTCTGGGCGATCGACCACAGGGTCTGCCGGCTCTGGATCGCCGTGGTGGCGCTGGCGGCGCTGCGCGCCACGCCGATGGACTGTTCGGCACCGGCAAGGCCGGTCAGCAGCGCCAACGCTTCCTGGTCGCCACGCGCTTTGATCACCGCGATGGATTCGATCTTCTCCGCGTCGGTGGCGTCCTCCTTGAAAAGCAGGATGGCGGCGCGGGCTTCGATGAAGGCCTGCTTCGCCTTCTTGTTGGTTTCCTTTTCCAGGGCCTGGTCGACCACCGGGAGCATCGCGGCGTCGTGGGTCTTGAACACCGACTGCGCGGCTTCGACGCGCTTGTCGGGATCCGGCGACATCAGCGTCAGCCCGCCCAAAGCGGCATCGATGGTGCGGCGCAGGCGGTTGTTGAGGCGTACTGCGGCGGCGCTGTCAGGCACGCTGGCAACCGGGGTGCCGGTGGCCAGTTCGACGCTCTTGCCGTCCGTATCGGTGAGATAGACTTTCTTGCTGTCGGGATCGGCCATCACGCGGCCGTCCTGCAGCGCGCTGATGATGGCGAAGGCCTGCGGATTGCCGGAGCTGGCGATCACGCCGATGGCGTCGTCGGTGTCGGAATAATCGTCATTGGCGAACTTTGCGACAGCATCCTCGAAGGGACCTGCCAGCGCCGGAATGGCGGACGCGGCGATCAGAAAGACGACAAATACGAGCGTGCGAAAACGGTCGAACAAATTGATGAGCACTGGCTGACCCCGGGCGGAAGGAAAGGGAGGGCGACGGCAATGCCGCCCTCCCCAGTTTTGGGAGTCTCAGGAAATCAGGAACCCTGACCGCCGCACTTGTTGGTCTTGGTGTTGTAGTTGCCGCACTTCTTGCCGACCCAGTCGCCGATCAGGTCCTTGGAGCCCTCGAGCTCCTTCGACCAGGCATCGCCGGCCACCAGACCCGGGGTCTTCCAGACCACGTCGAACTGGCCGTTACCCTTGATCTCGCCGATGAACACCGGCTTGGTGATGTGGTGGTTCGGCAGCATCTTCGAGGTGCCGCCGGTCAGGTTCTTGGCTTCGATGCCCGGCAGGGTGTCGATGACCTTGTCGGCTTCGATCGACTTGGCCTTCTCGACCGCCTTCACCCACATATTGAAACCGATCACGGTGGCTTCCATCGGGTCGTTGGTCACGCGCTTCGGGTTCTTGGTGAAGGCCTGCCAAGCCTTGATGAACTTCTCGTTCTCGGGATCCTTGATCGACTGGAAGTAGTTCCAGGCGGCGAGATGGCCGAGCAGCGGCTTGGTATCGATGCCGGCGAGTTCTTCTTCGCCGACCGAGAACGCCACCACCGGGATGTCCTTGGCCTTGATGCCCTGGTTGCCGAGTTCCTTGTAGAACGGCACGTTGGCGTCACCATTGATGGTGGAGACCACCGCGGTCTTCTTGCCGGCCGAGCCGAACTTCTTGATGTCGGCGACGATGGTCTGCCAGTCCGAATGACCGAACGGGGTGTAGTTGATCATGATGTCTTCGGACTTGACGCCCTTCGACTTCAAGTAGGCTTCCAGCACCTTGTTGGTGGTGCGCGGATAGACGTAGTCGGTGCCGGCCAGCACCCAGCGCTTCACCTTTTCGTCCTTCATCAGGTAGTCGACCGCCGGGATCGCCTGCTGGTTCGGGGCGGCGCCGGTGTAGAACACGTTGCGCTCGGACTCTTCGCCCTCGTACTGCACTGGATAGAACAGGATCGAGTTCAGCTCCTTGAACACCGGGAGCACCGACTTGCGGGACACCGAGGTCCAGCAGCCGAACACCACGGCGACCTTGTCCTTGGTGATCAGCTCGCGCGCCTTTTCAGCGAACAGCGGCCAGTTCGAAGCGGGATCGACCACGACGGCTTCCAGCTTCTTGCCGAGCACGCCGCCCTTCTTGTTCTGTTCATCGATCATGAACAGAACGGTGTCCTTGAGCGTGGTCTCGGAGATCGCCATGGTGCCGGAGAGAGAATGCAGGACGCCGACCTTGATGGTGTCGTCCGCGGCATTGGCTGAAGAGAAACTCGCAAGGCCCATCACCAGGCCCGCGGTCGCAGCCACCAGGCCACGGCGGATCATCGGTCTCGCTATCGCGTGAGTCAAATTATTGATCATGTGCGCTCATCTCCCTGACGCAGACGTAAAATAATGCGGAACGGCCCCACGGCCGTCTGCGTTAACGGAATCGCAAGAAGCGTGCCATCAACAAGAATTCGCGCAAAATATTGATATGTAAGATATATTTCCGTTTTTCGGCGATATTCACGAAAGTTGCCGCCTTATTTTTAGGCCACAAAAATGATCACTCACGCAGCAAACAGCACGAAAAACAGGCGCATTGTATTTTTTGTCTAAATTTCATGCAGCGGTTAATTGTCGCGACCCCTGGGCAGAATCAAGACTGCGAAAGCCCGTTGCCTGCGATTCACCTTGAAACCGCCGCCTTCATGTTCCATATGACCACCACGACCTTGAGAATCATCGGGTCATTGCGAGCCGCGTGTTCTGATCCCGTCTTCACATGACGGTTTCTGGCTTGCCCCTTCAGCTAACCAGATCGACGCCCCAGACACGCGGGTGTCTCCAGACACCCTCGCGCGCTCCTGGCTGATATCCGCCGGGCGCCTGCTTTCATTATGGAAAGACACATCTTTTGACCTCCTTTCAGGAATTCGGCCTCGCCGATCCCATTACCCGTGCGCTCAAGGAAGAAAACTACACCACGCCGACCCCGATCCAGGCGCAGACCATCCCCATCGCCATCACCGGCAAGGATGTCATCGGCATCGCCCAGACCGGCACCGGCAAGACCGCGTCCTTCGCGCTGCCCATCCTTCACCGCCTGCTGCTCGATCGCATCAAGGTGCAGCCCAAGCATTGCCGCGTGCTGGTGCTGAGCCCGACCCGCGAACTCTCCGGCCAGATCCTCGAGAGCTTCAACGCCTACGGCCGCCACATGAACCTCACCTCGGCGCTGGCCATCGGCGGCGTGCCGATGGGCCGCCAGGTGCGCTCGCTGATGCAGGGCGTCGACGTCCTCGTCGCCACACCCGGCCGGCTGATCGACCTCGTGCAGAGCAACGGCCTGAAACTCAACCTGGTTGAGTTCCTCGTGCTCGACGAAGCCGACCGCATGCTCGACATGGGCTTCATCAACGACATCCGGAAAATCGTCGCCAAGCTGCCGATCAAGCGCCAGACCCTGTTCTTCTCGGCCACCATGCCGAAGGACATCGCCGAGCTCGCCGAATCGATGCTGAAGGATCCGGCCCGCGTCGCCGTGACCCCGGTGGCGTCCACCGTCGAGCGCATCGCACAGCGCGTGATCCAGGTCGATCACTCCGCCAAGCCGACCATCCTGGCGCAGATCCTGAAGTCGGAGACGGTCAACCGCGCGCTGATCTTCACCCGCACCAAGCACGGCGCCGACAAGGTCGTGAAGGGCCTCGAGCGCGCCGGCATCCGCGCCGACGCGATCCACGGCAACAAGTCGCAGAACCACCGCGAGCGCACGCTGGCGAACTTCCGCAGCGGCGAGATCAAGACCCTCGTGGCCACCGACATCGCCGCCCGTGGCATCGACGTCGACGGAATTACCCACGTGGTGAACTTCGACCTGCCGAACATCCCGGAAACCTACGTCCACCGCATCGGCCGCACCGCGCGCGCCGGCGCCGAGGGCATCGCGATCTCGCTTTGCTCCGGCGAGGAAATGGCGTATCTGCGCGACATCGAAAAGCTGATCCGCATCACCCTGCCGAAGGAAGACCGCCGCACCCCCGGCCGCAACGACGTCGGTCCGCCGCCCTCGCAGGGCCGCGGTGGACGGTCGTCCTCGCAGCAGCCGCGCGGCGGCGACGGCGCGGGCGCCAAGAGTGCACGCAACCGTCGTGGCGCCCCCGGCGGCAACCGCGGCGCAGCGCAACCGAACCGCGAGAATCCACGTCACGAGACCGCACGGCATGAACCGATCTCACGTCCCGCCGCCCAGGCGGCAACTACGACTAAAGAAGGGATGCAGGGCGTCGCTTTCCTGCATCGCGAGAGCCGACCCAACACCACGCCGAACCGCACCCAGCGTCCGCGCTAACACACGATCGATCTGGAGCTAACGAATGGCCAAAGAAGAGCTGATCCAGTTCGAAGGACTGGTGACGGAAATCCTCCCCGATGCGCGCTATCGCGTGCAGCTCGATGCGGGGCATGAAATCGTTGCCTACACCGCCGGCAAGATGAAGAAGAACCGCATCAAGACCCTCGCGGGCGACCGCGTGACCATCGAGATGTCGCCCTACGACCTCGAAAAGGGCCGGTTGATCTTCCGCCACAAGGACGAACGCCCCGGCGGCGGAGCCCCGCGTGGCGCTCCACCGCGCGGCCAGTTCCGTCGGCGCTAACCCGCTTCGCACCGACGCACTGCACAACAACTACACCGCGCATGGCAGCAAATGCCTGCGCGGCAAGGCGTTGGTTTCGATCGGATGTACACAATCAAAAAATCGTGCGCGTCAGGATTGTCTTGACCGCCCGCTTCGCTTAACATGAGCTAATCGATTTTCGGCCGGACGACATTATCTATCCCCCGGTACAGCCGGTCTAGACTGACGACCCTTCCAAAAATTCGATATCACCAGCCCGCATGATCGTGGGCTACTACTATATTCTTGAGAAGGGACTACCCCCGTGAGCATGGGAACTGTGAAGTGGTTTAACGCGACCAAGGGCTTCGGCTTCATTCAGCCGGATGACGGCGGCAACGACGTGTTCGTGCACATCAGCGCCGTCGAGCGTGCCGGCCTTGGCACCCTGCGTGAAGGCCAGAAGATCAGCTACGAAATCGTTGCCGATCGTCGTTCTGGCAAGTCCTCGGCCGACAATCTGCGCGCCGCTGGCTAAACGGAATTCCGCCAGTCGGGATTGCAAGGTTCAGGGCTGCGGAGTTTCAGCGACACCAATACGAAAAGGCCGCGCTTCCAGCGCGGCCTTTTTGCTGCGTCATGGACGGATCGCGCCGGCGCGCCCTACTTCGTGGTGCAGGCAGTGTCGGGGCTGTAGAACACGCAGGTCGACTGCCGCGGCCGCGTATAGGTCTGGTCGGTCAGCGTGACGCCGGCCTTCCCCATCACATAGCCGACCGCCGGCGTGTAGAGATAACTCACCTCGCTGAAGATCAGATACTGGTTGGCGATGATCTTGCCGGCGGAATCCTTGCCGATCAGCGCCGCCGGCACCGGCACGGTGCTGCCGTCCTTGCGCACCGCATCGCCCTTGCTCCACTGCGCGCGCGCCACGCCGGACGTCGGATCGATATAGACCTCGGTGATGGTGGACTTCAGGCCGGTCGCGGAATACGGCGTCAGCATCGCCACCGAGATCGCGCGGAAGTTGCTCATATCGGTATCGTTGACCGAGGTGTAGCGCGACGTCAGATCGGACATCGCTTGCGTCATGATGGAGACCTTGCGATCGGCCGCCACGCCGTTCGAAATCTCGATGGTTCCGAAGAACATCACCAGCATCAGCGGGACGATCAGCGCGAATTCCACGGCGGCGAGCCCGCTTGTGTCGCGGGCAAAGCGCGTCATCGGCGATCCCAAGCGACGCAACGCGAATGACCTTAAGATCCTGATCATGGCGTTCCCCGTCATTGCTGCCGCACCGCGGCCGTCGATGCCAGCAGGCGCTTGTTGTTCGCAGGGTTGCCGTTGAAGATATTGGCGATGTTGTAGCCGAGCTGCGTCACGATCAGCGGCCATTGATAGAAGGCGCGGGCGACGGTCGTCTCGTTGCTGCCCGGCGTCGGCAACTGATAGACGAAGTTCGGGGTATAGACCCCGCCGACGATCGGATCTTTGATGGTGAATGCCGTCCCCGCGGGATAGGACCTGACGTCGATGTCGACGTTCGCGCAGGTCATCAATACGGAAATGCGGTCGCACAGATACTGCTTGTAGTCCGCCTGTGTCTTGACCTGGCTGGTGAGGATCAGGCGCGCCGTGTCCTGGTTGCCGGTCTCCAGCACCTGCCCGGCGAAGAACACCAGCGAGGTCTCGATGATGGCGAAGATCAGCGCGAAGAAAATTGGCGCCACCAGCGCGAACTCGACCGCCGCGGAGCCATGCCTGTTGCGCCGGAAGCGGCGAAGGGATGCTGCGATGGCGGCCGGCGAAACGATAGGCAATAACATCGGTCAAACCCTGGGCGGAGGATAATCTACCGGTCAGGCATAGCCGAAACAGATTGTGGAAGTGTTTCGTACGATCGGAACAGAATGACCCGGCGGATTAACCGCGCATTTACCATGATGCCCGATAGTCGCGCCCGACAGATCAGTTTTCCTTCGCGGCGGCGCCACCTGCCGAGGAGCTGAGTGAGCCAGCCTGCTCCAGGGTGGTCTTGAAATACTCATTGCCGTCACCAAGCGTGACCCGGCGCTCGCAGGCCGGCGCGCAGCTGTAGGATTCACGATTGACGCCACGATAGATGGTGACGACGTTGTCCGACGGACCTGCGACCTGGATGACCCGGTCCATCAGCACTTCGCCGCGGCGGTTCAAGGCGATGAGGTTTGTCGCGCCGTACCCCTTGCCGGTCACGACGACAACGCCGCCCGGTTGCAGCGACACATCGGCGATCATCGGATTGCCGATCACGACGGTGGCGATGAGAGCAGGAAACTTGACCAGCTTGGCTTGGTCGACCTTCACCTCGATGACATCGTCAGCCGTTGCAGCGACGCCTCCGGCGGAGACCAGCATAACTCCGGCCGCAATGGATAGGCCGATAAAAGACGCGCGCAGCTGTGTGCGCAAAAACTGAAACGACATTCTGTACTCCGGGACGATACAAGCCGGCAAAAGCAGATACGCAGCGGTGCCGGCGCCCGACATGGCAAATGTGCCGTTAATTGATGAAGGAACTGCAAACGATCAGCTGACGGGGCGGCTTGCCTGCCTTGCCTGCGAGCCTCTCCCTCCTCGCGAAGCTTCGCTGCGCGCGGGGAGAAGGAAGAAAGAAGGCGGCAGAACAGCTATTGCCGGAACGGATAAGCAAGCTGGCCGACGATTTCCGACGGCAGCGGCTCGCCATCGATGCCGTAGGTCTCCGGCAATTGGTCGGCGGGCATCCGGTAGGTGCCGAACAGGATGTCCCAGATCGGGAAGGTGCCGGCGAAGTTGGTATTGCCGCCCTCCTCCAGCGAGGTGTGGTGCCAGCGGTGGAACACCGGGGTCGCGATCACATATTTGAAGGGCCCGAGGCTCCAGTTGAGATTGGCGTGCACGAAGGCCGAATGGAACGTCGTGAACGGACCGACCCACAGCATGATGTTGGGCGAGATGCCGGCCATCAGCAGGATGACGTCCACCGCCACGGTGCCAAGGAACAGGTTGACCGGGTGAAAGCGCGCCGCCGAGATCCAGTCGATCTCCGTCGAGGAATGATGGATGGCGTGATACTTCCAGAACCCGCCGCCATGATACATGCGGTGAAACCAGTACAGCATGAAATCGGACGCGACGAGAAACAGCAGCGCCTGGACCCACAGCGGCAGCTCCGCCAGCGGACCGTGACCATTGTCGTAAAATGCAATCAATTCGTCGGCGCCGTGAATATTGAACACCGCCGCCGCACCGACCACCAGAAGCCCGATCCGCACCACACGGCAAATGACCGGCACGAAAAACCAGTAGCAGATGTCGGTGACGATCTCGGTTTTGCGCCACCAGGGCTTGCCGGGATTGCAGGCCCAGAAGTGGGTCAGCACCGTAAAGGTCAGCGCCAGCACGATGGTGATCGGCACCACCTTGGCGATGGTCTGGCCGAGCATTTCAATGACTTCGAGGGGCAAGGTGGACATGATCGCCTCATGAGACCGCGGAGACCGAAGACCGCAGAGACCGACAGTTAGCGCAACGTGCTTAAGGAGCGATGAACCAGGCCAGAGACGCCAGGTACGCTGTCCCCTTAAGTGGTCGTTTACCCTGCTCTCGAACACGGAGATGCAGCCATGTTTACGCGATTGAATTAACTGCGCTGCAATTTCCCGACCCTATGGTGACGCCATGGTCACGGTGCTGAGAACGCCGGCGAGACCAACCTGAGTTCGACAGCCACGTGTCACATGGAGTGTATTATGAAGAATCTCGTTGCGCGTTTCGTGAAGGATGAATCCGGCGCCACCGCTATCGAATACGGCCTGATCGCAGCCGGCATTTCGCTGGCGATCATCGCGGTCGTTAACGGCCTCGGCACCAACCTGAACACCAAGTTCGGTTCGATCAACTCCTCGCTCAAGTAAGCGACGGCTGTGTCATCAAAGGCCCCGGTTACCGGGGCCTTTGTTGTTTGCAGGACTGTCCGCAGACGGCGCGCGCAGTCCCGGCAAGGTTCCCTGAGCCAGGTTCCCTGTATATGAGTAAGCCAGCCTCCGACCGCGCCGCAGCGCGCCCTCTGCCCGAACGCGGGCGGGACGACGAATCCATCCGGCTGGTCTGCGGCGGGCTGGCGCTGGCCGTCGTGGTTCTGGCGCTGCGCATCGCCAACGTCTGGCCGTAACGCCGTTTCCCGATTGTTCATCTGTGCCGGCTAGACTCCCGCCGGCCCCCGGGCAGATCGCCTGAAGCACGGGCTGGTGAAGCCATGATCATTGATATTGCGCGCCTGACGTTTTTTCCGGCCCTGATGGCTTTCGCTGCCGCCAGCGACCTCTTCACCATGACGATTTCCAACCGCGTGTCGCTGCTGCTGGTCGCCGGCTTTTTCGCGCTGGCGCTGTTCGGTGGCCTCGGCCTGCAGGATACCCTGTCCCACATCGGCGCCGGACTGACCGTGCTGGTGGTCGCCTTCGGCTGTTTCGCCATGGGCTGGGTCGGGGGCGGCGACGCCAAGGTGGCCGCAGCCGCCGGGCTGTGGTTCGGCTTCGGCCATCTGCTCGACTATCTGGTTTACGCCTCGCTGTTCGGCGGCGCCCTCACCCTGCTCATGCTGCAGTTCCGGGCCTGGCCGCTGCCCTATTCCCTGGGCGGCCAGAGCTGGCTGCTGCGGCTGCATCACAAGGACAGCGGCATTCCCTATGGCATCGCGCTCGCCCTCGGCGCGCTGATGATCTATCCGCAGACCGAGTGGATCAAGGCAATCGACCTGGCGCGCTTCGTCTACTGACGGCGGCAGAAAATACCGCTCGCGCGATTTAGATACGCCTCATTAACCATGCTTTGACGAATAGCTGGTCAACTCCCCATTACAGCGGCGCCCGCGTCGCAGCGTAATGTGGAAAGTGAAGCGTATGAATACCGCACGCATTGTGGTCCTGGCCATTGCCATCGGAGCCGGTGGCGTGGCGCTGTATCTCGCAAGCGGCGTCGACCAGCAGCCGCCGCCGCAGGCCGAACCGGTCGCACAGCTCCAGACCGTCGACGTTCTCGTCGCCAGATCCGATATCGCGCTCGGCCAGTCGCTGAACGCGGCCGACGTGCAATGGCAGAGCTGGCCGGCCTCCGCCGCCAGCGCCAACGTCATTCGCCGCACCGAACGTCCCGACGCCACCACCCAGATCGCCGGCGCGATCGCGCGTTCCCCGTTCATCGCGGGCGAGCCCATCCGCGAGCCCAAGCTGGTCCGCGCCAACGGCTCCGGATTCATGGCGGCGGTGCTGCCCGCCGGAATGCGCGCCGTCTCCACCGAAATCTCACCGGAAACCGGCGCCGGCGGCTTCATCCTGCCGAACGACCGCGTCGACGTGATCCTGTCCAAGCGCGACAAGAATCCCGATCGCGGCAGCAGCGGCGAGGTCGTCAATTCGGAGGTGATCCTCAGCAACGTGCGCGTGCTGGCCATCGACCAGGCTCCCAAGGAAAGAGACGGCCAGAACTCCGTGGTCGGCAAGACCGCGACGCTGGAGCTGAAGCCGGATCAGGCCGAGGTGCTGGCGCGGGCGCGCCAGAGCGGCACCCTGTCGCTGGCGCTGCGCGCGCTGGTCGACGCCAACGTGCCCGAAACTGCAACTGACGATCGCAACGGCAAGAGCGCCAGCGTCAACATCATTCGCTTCGGCGTTTCGACGACGACCACGACCAAGTGACCAAGAGGACGCAGGCGATGAGGCGCATGACAACCCGCGGATCGATCCAGACCTTGATGGTCCGCGCCCTGTCGTTCACGGCTGTGAGCGCGTTCACGCTCAACCCGGTGCTGACGCCGGTGTACGCAGCCGAGCTGCGCGCCGCGGCAGCGCTGTCGGGCGACGGACAGATGGGTGGCCGCTTTCTTGCGCTCGGCGTCGGCAAATCCATCGTCATCGACCTGCCGCGCGACATCAAGGATGTGCTGGTCGCCGACCCCAAGATCGCCAATGCCGTCGTGCGCTCGGCGCAGCGTGCCTACATCATCGGCGCCACCGTCGGACAGACCAATATCGTGTTTTTCGATGCCAGCGGCCAGCAGATGGCAGCCTATGACATCGCCGTCACCCGCGACATCAACGGTGCCCGTGCTGCGCTGAAGCAGGTGCTGCCCAATGCCGATATCCGTATCGAAGGCATCGGCGACGGCATCATGCTGACCGGCACGGTGGCAAGCCCGCAGGAGGCCCAGCAGGCCAGCGATATCGCCGCCCGGCTCGCGGGAGGGGCCGACAAGGTCGTCAACAGCATCACGGTGCGCGGTCGCGATCAGGTTCTGATCAAAGTCACCGTCGCCGAAGTCCAGCGCAACATCGTCAAGCAGATGGGCGTCGACCTGTCGGCGTCGCTGGGCTACGGCACCTCCGTGGTCAAGTTCAACAATACCACGCCGTTCACCGCACTCGGCCGCAACCTGGTCGACGGCAACAGCCTCGCTGCATCGTTCGGCTCGACGCCCTCAGTCACGGCGACGGTGAAGGCGATGGAGAACGCCGGCGTCATGCGCACGCTCGCCGAGCCGAGCCTGACCGCGATCTCCGGCGAAACCGCCAATTTCCTTGCCGGCGGCGAATTCCCGGTACCCGGCGGCAATACCTGCGATCCGACCACGCGCATCTGTACCACCCAGATCACCTTCAAGAAGTTCGGTATCTCGCTCGGCTTCACGCCGGTCGTGCTCAGCGAAGGTCGCATCAGCATGCGCGTCGCCACCGAAGTCTCCGAAGTGACCCAGGAAAATGCCGTGACCATCAGCGGCACGTCGATCCCGGCGATCAAGACCAACCGCGCGGACACCACGCTGGAAATTCCCTCCGGCGGCACCATGGTGATGGCCGGCCTGATCAAGCAGCAGACCAAGCAGAGCATCAGCGGCCTGCCCGGCATGTCGCAACTGCCGGTGCTCGGCGCACTGTTCCGCAGCCGCGACTACGTCAACAACAACACCGAGCTGATGATCATGGTGACGCCCTACGTGGTGCGCGCCGTGGCGCAGAAGGACCTGTCGCGTCCGGATGACGGCTTCGCCGACCCGTCCGATCCGCAGTCCGACCTGCTCGGCAACATCAATCGTATCTACGGCGCCCCGGGCCGCGTCGAAGCCGGAAACAAGAGCTATCGCGGCACCTACGGCTTCATCACGGACTGAGGCGGACGAGGAATTCATGACAACCACCCAGCCATTCCACAGCCCCGGCCGCCGCCTGCGTAGCGTGCTCGCGCTCGTCGGCGTCGCGATCGCTCTCGGCGCCTGCACCCACAAGGCCGAAGACATCACCGCCAGCGTTCCCACCGATTATCGGGCGCGGCATCCGATCGTGCTGCAGGAATCCAACCGCTTCGTCGAGATTTTCGTGGGCTCCGGGCGGGGCGGCCTGACCGCCGTGCAGCGCGCCGAAGTCATGGCCCTCGCCGGGACCTGGACGCAGACCGGCACCGGCGTCATCACCGCCGAAGTCCCGGTCAACGCGCCCAATGCCCGCGCCGCGGCGGACGCATATCGCGAGGTGCAGTCGCTGCTGGCAGCCGGCGGCGTGCCGCCGCGCGGCCTCGTGATGCGCAACTACCGCACCGAAAGCCCGCGCCAGTTCGCCACCATCCGGCTCAACTATCCGCGGATCGTTGCCGAGGCCGGACCTTGCGGCACGTGGCCGGAAGATCTCGGACCGTCGATCAAGAACAAGAGCTATTTCGAGAACAAGCCGTACTACAACCTCGGCTGCTCGCAGCAGCGCAACCTCGCTGCCATGGTCGCCAATCCGGAAGACCTGGTGCAGCCGCGCGCAGAGGCCGGCATCTACACCGGGCGGCGCACCTACGTTCTCGACAAGTATCGTCAGGG
Organism: Rhodopseudomonas sp. P2A-2r; assembly: GCF_026015985.1. Taxonomy (GTDB): domain Bacteria; phylum Pseudomonadota; class Alphaproteobacteria; order Rhizobiales; family Xanthobacteraceae; genus Tardiphaga. The sequence continues at coordinate 5,690,674 of NZ_CP110389.1, forward strand.
CCAGTCCACGGCGACGGCCAATCCCGATGCGGACAAAAACAAGATAAGTAATGTGGGCCAATGATTACCTACTCACGCCAACCGAGCGCAGAAGAACAGAGTGCCGCCCCGGCGCGTCCCGCCGAGGATGAACACATTGCGCCGGCACCCCGGGTGTCGGTGCAGGCGTTCTGCGAGACCGTGGAAACCGCAGCGGCCGTGCAGACCGCCGCAGAGGATCGCCGGCTGGCCAAGGCCCACATCAAGGTGCAGATGGGCGGCATGGCCGCCGCCACCGAAGCCTATCGCGCGGCACCGACGCCGAACGTCATCGTGCTGGAGACCGAACCGCGCACCGACATCCTCGCCGGTCTCGACCAGTTGGCGTCGGTGTGCGACGCTGGCACACGGGTCGTGGTGATCGGCAAGGTCAACGACGTCACGCTGTACCGTGAGCTGGTTCGCCGCGGCGTCAGCGACTATGTCATTGCCCCCGTCGCAACCATCGACGTGGTGCGCTCGATCTGCGGGCTGTTTTCCGCGCCGGAAGCCAAGGCCGTCGGCCGCATCATCGCCGTGGTCGGCGCCAAGGGCGGCGTCGGCGCCTCCACCATCGCCCACAACGTCGCCTGGGCAATCGCCCGCGACCTGGCGCTGGATTCCGTGGTGGCAGACCTCGACCTCGCCTTTGGCACCGCCGGGCTCGACTACAATCAGGATCCGCCGCAGGGCATCGCCGACGCCGTGTTCTCGCCGGACCGCGTCGATACCGCCTTCATCGACCGCCTGTTGTCGAAGTGCACCGACCATCTCAGCCTGCTCGCCGCGCCGGCGACGCTGGAGCGCGTCTACGACTTCGGCGCCGACGCCTTCGACTCGATCTTCGACACCCTGCGCTCGACGATGCCCTGCATCGTCCTCGACGTGCCGCACCAGTGGTCCGGCTGGACCAAGCGGGCGCTGGTCGGCGCCGACGACATTCTGGTCGTCGCCTCGCCCGACCTCGCCAATCTGCGCAACACCAAGAACATGTACGACCTGCTCAAGGCGGCCCGGCCCAACGACCGCGCGCCGCTGTACTGCCTCAACCAGGTCGGCGTGCCGAAGCGGCCGGAAATCAGCGCGAGCGAATTCGCCAAGGCGATCGAGAGCGCGCCGATCGCAGCCATCCCGTTCGATCCGCAGATGTTCGGCTCGGCGGCCAACAACGGCCAGATGATCGCGGAAATCGCCGCCGGTCATCGCACCACCGAGATGTTCCTGCAGATCGCGCAGCGGCTGACCGGCCGGGGCGAAACCAAGAAGCCCAAGGGTTCGTTCCTGTCGCCTTTCCTCGAGAAGTTGCGGTCAAAGTAAGACACCGCCTGGAGCGTCGTCGTGTTCGGTAAGCGTAGCGGCACAGATACAGATCAACGGGCGCTGCAGCCCGCAAGCATCCCGCCGGGAAATTCGCCGGGCGGGATGGCCGTCACGTCACGCGCGCCGGAGGCACCGGCGCAACACGTGTCTTCGCCACCGCTGTCCCCGGCCCGCGCAGCGCCGCCTCCGCCTGCCCTGGATGGCCGTCGCTCCGACACCTACTACCAAGTCAAGGCAACGATCTTCGGCGCGCTGATCGAGGCCATCGATCTGGCCCAGCTCGCCAAGCTCGACGGCGAATCCGCGCGCGAGGAAATCCGCGACATCGTCAACGAGATCATCGCGATCAAGAACATCGTGATGTCGATCGCCGAGCAGGAGGAACTGCTCGACGACATCTGCAACGACGTGCTCGGCTATGGCCCGCTGGAGCCGCTGCTGTCGCGCGACGACATCTCCGACATCATGGTCAACGGCGCGGGCACGGTGTTCATCGAAGTCGCCGGCCGCATCCAGAAGACCGGCATCCGCTTCCGCGACAACCAGCAGCTGCTGAACATCTGCCAGCGCATCGTCAGCCAGGTCGGCCGCCGCGTCGACGAATCCTCGCCGATCTGCGACGCCCGCCTCGCCGACGGCAGCCGCGTCAACGCCATCGTGCCGCCGCTGGCGATCGACGGCCCCGCGCTCACGATTCGAAAGTTCAAGAAGGACAAGCTGACGCTCGACCAGCTGGTCAAGTTCGGCGCGATCTCGCCGGAAGGCGCCACCATCCTCCAGATCATCGGCCGCTGCCGCGCCAACGTGCTGATCTCCGGCGGTACCGGCTCCGGCAAGACCACCCTGCTGAACTGCCTGACGCAATATATCGACGACGACGAGCGTATCATCACCTGCGAGGACGCCGCCGAACTGCAGCTCCAGCAGCCGCATGTGGTGCGCCTGGAAACCCGCCCGCCGAACATCGAAGGCGAAGGCCAGGTCACCATGCGCGAACTGGTGCGCAACTGCCTGCGTATGCGCCCGGAACGCATCATCGTCGGCGAAGTCCGCGGACCCGAAGCCTTCGATCTGCTGCAGGCGATGAACACCGGCCATGACGGCTCGATGGGTACGCTGCACGCCAACAATCCGCGCGAGGCGCTGTCGCGTTGCGAATCCATGATCACCATGGGCGGCTTCTCGCTGCCGTCGCGCACCATCCGCGAGATGATCTGCGCCTCAATCGACGTCGTGGTGCAAGCCGCGCGCCTGCGCGACGGCTCGCGCCGCATCACCCACATCACCGAAGTCATGGGGATGGAAGGCGACACCATCATCACCCAGGACCTGTTCCTCTACGACATGGTCGGCGAGGACGCCAACGGCCACATCATCGGCCGCCACCGCTCCACCGGCATCGGCCGGCCGCGGTTCTGGGATCGGGCACGTTATTACGGCGAGGAAAAGCGATTGGCGGCAGCGCTTGACGCGGCTGAAATCATCGTGGCGAACTGAGGCAGCGACCATGAACATACAGGCGCTCGCACTGGCCTTTCTCGCTTTCACCGCGGTCGGCGGAGTCGCGTGGGTATTCATCTATCCGATGCTGTCCGGCGAGAAAAAGGCCGAGCAGCGCCGCGCCTCGGTGGCCCGGACCGCCCCGGTCGTGCGCCAGGTCGACAAGGCGCAGCGTACCCGCCGCGAGCAGGTCGAGGGGTCGCTGAAGGAAGTCGAGGCGCGTCGCCTGAAGGAAAAGAACGTAGCGCTGCCGATCCGTATCGCGCAGGCCGGGCTGGACTGGACGGCGCAGAAGTTCCTGGTGGTTTCCTGCATTCTGGGCGCCGTGGCCTTCGGCATTCCGATGTTTCTGGCACTCAATCCCGGGCTGACCTCCCCGGGCTATCTTCGCGAGACGGCTCTCGACGGGCCGGGCACGTCGCGGGGACTGGATCTCGGCTATGGAAAATCCATCGTGATCGAACTCCCGCGCGAGATCCGGAACGTGCAGGTCAGCGCACCGCAGGTTTTGAAAGTTCTCCGCCGCACCGAACAGAGCATCTTCGTGACAGGCCTGACCACGGGCGATGCCAGCATGGTGCTGCTCGACGACAAGGGACTGCAGATGGTGGCGTACAATGTCGCCGTCACCCGCGACCTCTTCAGCAGCCTGCTTGCCGCGCTCGGTCTCGGCTTTGCCGCCGGCTTCGGCCTGCCGCGCTGGGTGCTGAACTTTCTCAAGAAGCGCCGCGAGAAGAACTTCCTCAAGGCACTGCCTGACGCCGTCGACGTGATCGTGCGTGGCATCAAGGCTGGCCTGCCGCTGTTCGATTCCATCAAGGTGGTGGCCGCCGACGCGCCCGAGCCGCTGAGGAGCGAGTTCTACGCCATCATCGAGACCCAGGCCATCGGCATGCCGCTTGGCGAGGCCTGCGCCCGCATGTACGAGCGGATGCCGGTGCCGGAAGCCAACTTCTTCGGCATCGTCGTCGCTATCCAGCAGAAATCAGGCGGTAACCTGTCGGAAGCGCTCGGCAACCTGTCGAAGGTGCTGCGCGACCGCAAGAAGATGGCCGAGAAGATCCAGGCGATGTCGATGGAAGCCAAGGCATCGGCGGCCATCATCGGTTCGCTGCCGCCGATCGTCATGCTGCTGGTCTATCTGAGCACGCCCGACTACATCTCGCTGCTGTGGACCCATCCGACCGGCCGGCTGATGCTGGCCGCCAGCGCGGTATGGATGTCGTGCGGCATTTTCGTGATGAAGAAAATGATCAACTTCGACTTCTGACGGTGCAACATGATTGATTACCTGGTCACGAAGCTTCACGATGTCCGCTTCCTGACGATGTTGATGGCCGCCGTCGCCGCGAGCGCGACGGCCTGGAGTTTGATCACGCCGCTGCTGGCCGGCGACGGCCTGGCCAAGCGCATGAAGGCGGTGGCTTCCGAGCGCGAACGTATCCGCGCGCGCGAACGCGACCGGCTCACCAAGAACGAGCGGGTGTCGCTGCGGCAATCGCCGAAGCAACTGGTGTCGCGGGTCGTCACCGACTTCAACCTCGGAAAATGGCTGGCCCAGGAGGCCGCCCTCGACAAGCTGGTGATGGCCGGCTATCGCGGCCAGGCGCCTTACGTCACGTTCCTGTTCTTTCGCGCGGTGATGCCGATCGCGTTGCTGGTCCTGGCGGTGCTCTATGTATTCGTGATCTCGCAGATGCAGCAGTCGCTGCCGATCAAGATCGGCATGTGCATCGCCGCGGCCTGGCTCGGCATGCAGGCCCCGATGATCTTCCTCAAGAACGCCATCTCCAAGCGCCAGCTGTCGATCCGGCGGGCATTTCCCGATGCGCTCGATCTGCTGTTGATCTGCGTCGAATCCGGCATGTCGATCGAGACCGCATTTCGCAAGGTCAGCATCGAGATCGGCTCGCAGTCGATCGCGCTGGCCGAGGAGTTCACCCTCACCACCGCCGAACTGTCGTACCTGCCGGATCGCAAGGTGGCCTATGAAAACCTAGCAAAGCGCACCGGCCTCGAAGGCGTCAAGTCGGTCTGCCTGGCGCTGATGCAGTCGGAACGTTACGGCACCCCGCTCGGCCAGAGCCTGCGCGTGATGGCCCAGGAAAACCGCGACATGCGCATGAACGAGGCCGAAAAGAAGGCCGCCGCATTGCCGCCGAAGCTGACTGTGCCGATGATCCTGTTCTTCCTGCCGGTGCTGTTCGTGGTCATTCTCGGACCGACCGGCATCAAGGTCGCCGCGATGCAGTAAGCTTTCGTTGCTTGCTCCAAACTACGCCGTCATCCTGAAGCGCCGTCGCTCTTGCGACGGCCTCGAAGAATGGCCCGCAAGCGCCGTAGCATGTCGCCGCATCCTTCGAGGCTCGCCGAAGACGGCGAGCACCTCAGGATGACGGCTTTGGAGAATGCTTATGACCGCCCGCGCGCGTCGTCACGGCCGGCGGCGCCGACCTTGGGGCTGCCCTTGCCGCTGAGCATCTGCTTGAGATAGGCGACATTGGCTGCGGCCTCATCGGCCGGCAGATCGGCCTTGACGATGCTTTCGGCCTCGCTGAAGCGGCCCTGCAGCCCGACCACCAGCCCGAGATTTTGCCGCACGCGCGGATCGGCGTTGCCGCCGCCATAGGCGCGGCGCAGCGTCGACTCGGCCTGCGGCAGATCCTTCGACAGCATGTAGGACAGGCCGAGATTGGACAGGACCGACGGCTCCTCCGGGCGCATCTTCAGCGCGCTGTCATAATAGCGGCGCGCCTCGTCATGGCGACCCATCTGGTCGAGCACGGCGCCCTGGACCGAGAGGATCCGCCAGTCCGGATTGGCGGGCGTGTGCGCGGCAGCCAGCATGTCAAAGGCGCGCTGGAAATTGCCGTTGTCGGCGAGTGCACGGCCATAGCCGGCGAGCAGCTGCTTGTTGCCGGGATTGGCGATGGTGGCCTGTTCGAACACCGCGACCGCCTGGGCGCGCTGTCCGGCGGTGCGCAGCGCCTGGCCGTAGCGCAGCGCCGCGTCGGCGTCCTTGGGATTGCTGCGGTAACGCTCGCCGTAGGCATCGATGGACGCGCGGGGATCGACGTCCGGCCGCGCTTCGGCCCTGGCGCCGAGCGAGCCGGTGATATCGGGCATGCCGGCGGTCTGGCAGCCGGCCAGTCCAACAGCCAACACCGCGATCGCGGCGGCAGAGGCGAGAAGCCGGGCAATACTGGACGTTGGACGCATGAACGTGAACTCGTGCTGCGCGCTGGACAAACGCGGAATGGCTTCAGAAATAGAGTGTTAACCCTAATGGCCGGTTAACCGGCCGGCCGGAACCTGGCCGCCTGAGACAATGCGCAATCTCGCCGCCGGCCTCTGACATTTCCGGCCGTCATGGGGTAAGCCTGTGGGGCGTCCCCGCTGCTGCCTTCCGCGAGACCCCGCTTATGCATTCTGCTTTTGAAGCCGCATCATCCACGCCGGCCATTCCCGTCACCTTCGCCACCAAGACAAGCTGGCCGGCAATCCTGGCCGCCCTGCCTGCTCCGGCGCAGCAATTTGCCAAGGCCAGCGACTATGCCGCCAAGCCCGGCGCCTGCCTGATCCTGCCGGCGCCGGACGGCGCCATCGCCCAGGTGGTGTTCGGCCTCGAGGACGACGGCAGCAAGAGCCGCGACCTGTTTCGGCCCGGCCAGTTGCCCGGTCTGCTGCCCCCGGCCTTTACCGCTTCGCCAACGCGCCGCATGACATGCGGATGGCGGTGCTGGCCTTTGCACTGGGCAGCTATCGTTTCGGCCGCTACCGCAAGAACGAAGCGCCGAAGGTCAGACTGGTGCCGCCCGACGATATCGACATCGCCGACATCAGCCGCGTCGCGGAAGCCGCCGCGCTGGCGCGCGACCTGATCAACACGCCGTCCAACGACATGGGGCCTGAGGAGTTGGCGGGCGCCGCGCAGGCGCTGGCGCAGCGCTTCGGCGCGACTTTCGGCTGCATCACCGGCGACGAATTGGTGGCGCAGAATTTTCCGCTGATTCACGCCGTCGGCATGGCCTCGACCCGCGCGCCGCGGCTGATCGACTTTTCCTGGGGCGATCCCAGCCATCCCAGGGTGACGCTGGTCGGCAAGGGCGTCTGCTTCGACACTGGCGGGCTCGACCTCAAGCCGTCCTCCGGCATGCTGATCATGAAGAAGGACATGGGCGGCGCCGCCAATGTGCTGGCGCTGGCACTGATGGTGATGGATGCCGGGCTGAAGGTCCGGCTGCGCGTGCTGATCCCGGCGGTGGAGAATGCCGTGGCCGGCAACGCCTTCCGCCCGATGGACATCTTCGGATCGCGCAAGGGGCCGACGGTGGAGATCGGCAATACCGACGCCGAGGGCCGGCTGGTGCTGGCCGACGCGCTGGCGCTGGCTGACGAAGACAAGCCCGACCTGCTGGTCGATCTCGGCACCCTCACCGGCGCGGCGCGCGTGGCGCTGGGGCCGGACCTGCCGCCCTACTACACCAACGACGAGTCGCTCGCGCTCGACATCGCGCGCCTTGCGACACAGGAGAACGATCCGCTGTGGCGGCTGCCGCTGTGGGCGCCGTATGACGCGTGGCTGGATTCGAAGACCGCCGACATCAACAACGCGCCGACCGGCGGCTTTGCCGGCTCGATCACCTGCGCACTGTTCCTGCAGCGCTTCGTCGAGCCGACCACCAACTGGCTGCACGTCGACATCTACGGCTGGACACCCTCGGCAAAACCCGCGCGTCCGGAAGGCGGCGAGTGCCAGGCGGCGCGGGCGATCTATGCCTTGCTGAGCGAACGCTATGCATGATTTCGGCAGCGATCCGCGGCTGACGCCGGCCCGGCCCGACCTCGCCGCCAGATATCTCGAAGGCAAGGTCGACGCCGCGCGCTTCGTCGACGGCGAAGAGTTCGAAGTGATGGACGGCGTGGCCCCCATGCGCCGCGAGCCGTTCTCCGGCGCAACGCTGGAGACGCAGGCGCTGAAGGGCGAGCGAGTCACCGTCTACGATCGCACCAGCGAAGGCTGGGCGTGGGGGCAGTTGCAGAGCGACGGCTATGTCGGCTGGCTGCCGGACCTGGCACTCTACCGGCCCGGCCCGCCGCCGACCCACAAGGTGACGGCCCTGCGCACCTTTGCGTTTCCCGGCCCCTCCATCAAGCTGCCACCGGTGGACACACTGCCGCTCGGCGCACGCATCGCGGTGGTCCGGTTTCACGAGGCGTTCGCCGTGACCGGCGAGGGCCATTTCCTGCCGGCATCGCATGTCGGCGCCATCGATACATTCGAAAACGATTTCGTTGCCGTGGCCGAACGTTTCATCGGCACACCCTATCTGTGGGGCGGCAAGAGCAGCCTCGGCGTCGATTGCTCCGGCCTTGTGCAAGTCGCGCTGACCGCATGCGGCATCGGCTGCCCGCGTGACAGCGACATGCAGGAAGCGGCGCTCGGGCGAACGTTGTCCGCGACCGAGGCCGGCCATCTGCAGCGCGGCGACCTGATGTTCTGGAAAGGCCATGTGGCCATCGTGCGCGACGCCACCACCATCGTGCATGCCAATGCGTTTCATATGGCGACCGCGATTGAGAACACGCAGGACGCCATCGCGCGGATCGCCGCGGCGGGGAGCGAAGTGACCGGGATCAGGCGGCTGGGCTAGGCATCGCCCTGTCGTAGTAGTCCTGCAGCCGCTCGCGATGCAGCGCCAGCCATTGCAGCGCGCTGACGAACAGGCCGTTGGCGACCGCGCCGTGCTCCAGCGCTGCGATCGCTTCGTCCATCGAGACAACGAAGGGCCGCGTGTCCTCGCTCTCCGAGCCGAGACCGCCGCGCGTCAGCGCTTTCGACGCATCGACGAAGCCGAGAAAGAAGGTGACGTATTCGTCGGTAAAGCCCGGCGTCGGCAGCACGCTGTAGAGTTCGATCAGCCGCTGCGGCGTCACGCCGATTTCCTCAACACATTCGCGCGATGCGGCAGACAGGGCGTCCTCGCCCTCATCGACGCGGCCGGCGACGATCTCCACCATGTCGCCTCGACCGGTGGCGAGATGCGCGGGCAGACGGAACTGGCGCAGCAGCACGATCTGCCCGCGCGCCAGATCGACGGGCAGCACCGCTGCGACGCGGGACGCGCGCAGCACGTCGCGGTTCTGGTGCAGCGTGGCCTCGCCGGCGCGCGGCAGTGCGACGTCGTAGCGCTCATAGGTCATGAAGCCGCGGCCGACCACTGAGGGTGCTGACAGCGAGACATCGGCCACGCGATCGGCAATCGCGGGTTCGGTCGTCCTGGACTCGTGCATGATGTTCCTACTGGGCAGTTGCGTCGCCCGGCGCGGTCTCGAGCCGGAACGCGGCGGCGAACAGCGCGCGGGTGTAGTCGGTCTTCGGATGCTTGAACAAATCCGCGGCCTCGCCCTCCTCCACCACCTTGCCGTGACGCATCACGATCAGATGGCTCGCGAGGGAGGCCACCACGCGAAGATCGTGCGAGATGAACATGTAAGTGAGGTCGCGCTTGCGCTGCAGCTCGCGCAAGAGATCGACCATCTGCGCCTGGAACAGCATGTCGAGCGCGCTGGTCGGCTCGTCCAGCACCACGAAGCTCGGCTCCAGCACCGCGGCGCGGGCGATCGAGATGCGCTGGCGCTGGCCGCCGGAGAATTCGTGCGGATAGCGAAACCGGGTCGCCGGATCGAGCCCGACATCCTGCAGCGCCCGGATCACCCGTGCCTCGCGGTCTTCCTCCGACAGGCCGGGCTGATGCACAGTGAGGCCCTCGGCGACGATATCGCCCACCGACATGCGCGGGCTGAGGGCACCGAACGGATCCTGGAACACGATCTGCATGTCCCGGCGGATCGGCCGCATGTCTTTGAACTGCAGGCCCTGGATATTCCTGCTGAGAAACACGATCGGCCCGTCGGACGAGATCAGCCGCAGCAGCGCCAGGCCGAGCGTGGTCTTGCCGGAACCGGATTCGCCGACCACGCCGAGCGTCTCGCCCTTGCGCACGGAAATGCTGACGCCGTCCACCGCCTTGATGTGGCCCACCGTCTTGCGCAGCAGCCCGCGCTTGATGGGAAACCAGACCTTGAGATCGTCGGTCGACATCACCACCGGCTGGTCCGGTCGCGGCGGCGCCGGATCCGGCTTCGGCTCGGCGGCCAGCAGCGCCCGCGTATAGGGATGCTTCGGCGCAGTGAAGACCTCCTCGACCGGCCCCTGCTCGACGATCTTGCCGCTCTTCATCACACAGACCACGTCGGCGATACGACGGACAATGCCGAGGTCATGAGTGATGAACAGCAGGCTCATGCCGAGCCGCGCGCGAATGTCGGCGAGCAATGCCAGGATCTGCGCCTGCACGGTGACGTCGAGCGCGGTGGTCGGCTCGTCGGCGATCAGCAGGTCCGGCTCGTTGGCCAGCGCCATGGCGATCATCACCCGCTGGCGCTGGCCGCCAGACAATTGATGCGGATAGCTGGCCAGCCTGGTTTCGGGTTCGGGAATGCCGACCTGGGTCAACAGTTCGAGAATCCGCGCCCTCGCCTTGGCACCGCGCATGCCGCTATGCAACTGCAGGATCTCGCCGATCTGCGACTCGATCGTGTGCAGCGGATTGAGCGACGTCATCGGCTCCTGGAAGATGATCGAGATGTCATTGCCGCGAATGCCTCGGATCTCGTTCTCGGACATGCCGAGCAACTCCTGGCCCTTGAAGCGGATATGGCCCGAGGGATGCGACGCGGTCGGGTACGGCAGCAGCCGCAGGATCGACAATGCGCTGACCGACTTGCCCGAGCCGGACTCGCCAACCAGCGCCACGCATTCGCCGCGCCGGATCTGGAACGAGACATGATCGACGGCGACCGACGTGCCGCTCGGCTGGTGAAACGCCACCGAGAGATCGCGAACATCGAGCAAGGGCTGGTTGATGGCATCCATTACATAATCTCGGAAAGTTTGAGCCATTTCGGCTGATCCGCCAAAGCACGTCCCAACCGCTCGTCTTGTGTCAGAAAATAATCGCGACTCGCAAGCTGCGCCGTAGCGACATGTATCGCATCAAAGAGCTTGAGACCTTTGTTGCCTCGCAACTGGGCCGCGAGCAGCAAAACTTCCCGGCTCACACCGGCCATCGAGAAGCCGGCTCCCGACGACAGCAGGCGCTGGTACTGTTCGATGTGCGCTGCATTTCGATCCGCAAACGGCTTGGCCAAGACTTCGGCCAAGACAAGTTCGGAGGCAACGGCGCGAACCCTGCCTTCTTCAATCGCCGCCAGCAATCCCTCTGCAACCTCAGCCCACTGATGCGACTTCTGAACGGCATAGATGAAGATGTTCGAATCGAGATAGAGCACCGAGCCAGACAACGCGGGCTTCATCAGCCCTCATCTCGCATCTGGCGGATATAATCGATAACGGCATCGTCGCTTTCGTAAATGCTATCGAGTGATCCCACGAAAGAGGTGAGCGGGACGCGCGGTCGCGACAGATCCTTCAGCCGGAACTCGATTTCGACGGAACCGTGCGCCAGCAAACCTTCACGCAGGTCGGCAGGAAGCTGATCGACAGGGTAACTTGGCACGATCTTGTTCATGCTCCACTCCTTCCCTCGTCCCAACCTACCACAACCTCACCGGAACGTCTTGCGCGGATCGAACGCGTCGCGGACGCCTTCGCCGATGAAGATCAGCAGCGACAGCATGATGGCGACCGCAAAGAAGCCCGTAAATCCAAGCCACGGCGCCTGCACGTTGGCCTTGCCCTGCGACAGCAGCTCGCCGAGCGACGGCGAGCCGGGCGGCAGGCCGAAGCCGAGGAAGTCCAGCGCGGTCAGCGTCATCACCGAGGATGATACGATGAACGGCAGGAAGGTCATGGTCGCCACCATGGCGTTGGGCAACAGATGCCGGACCATGATCTTGGCATTGGACACGCCGAGCGCGCGCGCAGCCATGATGTATTCGAAGTTGCGGCCGCGCAAAAATTCGGCACGGACGAGGCCGACCAGCGACACCCAGGAGAACAGCAGGAGAATGCCGAGCAGCACGAAGAAGCCGGGCACCAGCACCGAGGACAGGATCAGCAACAGGTACAGCGACGGAATCGCGCTCCAGATCTCGATGAAGCGCTGGAAAAGCAGGTCCACCCAGCCGCCGAAATAGCCTTGCACGCCGCCGGCGGCGATGCCGATGACCGATGATACGATGGTGAGCGCAAGGCCGAACAGCACCGAGATGCGGAAGCCGTAGATCAGCCGCGCCACCACGTCGCGGCCCTGATCGTCGGTGCCGAGCCAGTTGTATTCGAGGTCGCGGCAGCTCTTGAGCCCCTTCTTCTCCACCACCGGCCTGCATTCGGCCTCGGTCAGCATCCAGGTCGGCTTCGACGGCGCCGGCGTCGGCAGATCGAGATTGTGGGTGTCGTAGGAATAGCGGATCAGCGGCCAGACAATGGTGCCGTTCTTCTCGGCGATCAGCTTCTGCAGATAGGGATCGCGGTAGTCCGCCGCGGTCTCGAAGTCGCCGCCGAAGGTAGTCTCCGAATAGCTGACGAAGGCCGGGAAATACATCTTGCCGTCGAACTTGATGAAGAACGGCCGGTCGTTGGCGATCACTTCGGCGAACAGCGAGACGAAGAACAGGAACAGGAAGATCCACAGCGACCAGTAGCCGCGGCGGTTCGATTTGAAATTCAGCCAGCGGCGCTGGTTGAGCGGCGAGACGCGGAACGGGTGGCGCGACGGCGGCACGGCTTCGCCGAGCGGCGTTGTCGTTGACGTCTCCACGGGCGGGGGCGCGATCACACTCATCAGACGTCCCGCGCTTCGAAGTCGATCCGCGGATCGATCCACATGTAAGCAAGGTCGGAGATCAGATTGACCACCAGGCCGACCAGCGAAAAGATGAACAGCGTGCCGAACACCACCGGATAATCGCGGTTGAGCACGCTTTCGAAGCCGAGCAGGCCGAGGCCGTCGAGCGAGAAGATAGTCTCGATCAGCAGAGAACCGGAGAAGAAGGCGTGGATGAAGGCTCCGGGAAAACCGGCAATGACGATCAGCATCGCGTTGCGGAAGATGTGGTTATATAGCACCTGCCGTTCGTTGCAGCCCTTGGCGCGTGCCGTCATCACATACTGCTTGCGAATCTCGTCGAGGAACGAGTTCTTGGTCAGCAAGGTCATGGTGGCGAAGGCGCCGAGCACCATGGAGATCAGCGGCAGCGTGATGTGCCAGAAGTAGTCGACGATCTTCCAGTACCACGGGAACTGGTCCCAGCCATCGGAGGTCAGCCCGCGCAGCGGGAAGATGCTCCAGAACGATCCGCCGGAGAACAGGATGATCAGCAGGATGGCAAACAAGAAGCCGGGGATCGCGAAGCCGACGATGATCACCGCCGAGGTCCAGGTGTCGAACTTGGAGCCGTCCTTGACCGCCTTGCGGATGCCCAGTGGAATCGAGATCAGATAAGTCAGCAGCATCATCCAGATGCCCAGCGACATCGACACCGGCAGCTTCTCCTTGATCAGCTGCAGCACGCTGACGTCGCGGAAATAGCTCTTGCCGAAATCGAAACGGGCGTAATTCCACAGCATCAGTGCAAAACGCTCCGGCGCCGGCTTGTCGAAGCCGAACTGCTTTTCCAGGCTCTTCACAAAAGCCGGATCGAGCCCCTGAGCGCCGCGGTACTTCGAATTGACCGCATCGCCGGCCGCGCCGGGCTGGCTGCGCGAACCGAAATCGCCGCCGGAGGAGCCGGAGACGCGCGACGACGCGCCAGTGTCTGCGCCGGAGAGCTGGGCGATCACCCGCTCCACCGGACCGCCGGGCGCGAACTGCACCACCACGAAGGACACGAACAGGATGCCCAACAGCGTCGGAAACATCAGCAGGATACGGCGGGCGATATAGGCGCTCATCTATTTGGCCTGCTCGGGCTGGGTCGCGGCGGCGGCATTGGCCGCCTTGTTGGGATCGGACCACCAGAATTCGATGGCGCCGACGCCCCCGAAATAGCGCGGCGGCGCCGCGGGATGGCTGAAGATATCCCAATAGGCCACCGGATGGCTGGTGCGATACCACTGCGGCACCCAGTAGCGTCCGGCGCGAAAGACGCGATCGAACGCCCGGCAGGCGATGGTGAGCTCAGTGCGGTCATCGGCCGCCAGGATCTTGTCGATCAACGCGTCGATCGCCGGATTCTGGATGCCGGAGAGATTGTACGAGCCCTTCGTCTTCGCCGCCTGCGAGGAAAAGAACGGCCGCATGCTGTCGCCCGGCGTGGCCGACATGCTGAACCGCTCGATCGTCATGTCGAAATCGAAGTCCTCGACGCGGGCGCGATACTGCACGGGATCGACGATGCGCAGCGACGCTTCGATGCCAAGTGTTCCCAGATTCTTGATGTAGGGCGCGTGGTGGGCCTGCAACGACGGCTCGTCGGCGAGAAACTCGATGCGAAATACCTCGCCGTTGGGCAGCACGCGCTTGCCGTCCTTGATGGGCATGCCTGCTTCCTGCAACAACGCCCCTGCCTTGCGCAGCAGGCTGCGATCCTGGCCCGATCCATCGGTCACCGGCGGGATATAGGGCGCGCCGAACACCTCATCGGGCACCTGCCCGCGAAACGGCTCCAGCAGCTTCAACTCGTCCGGCGACGGCGGGCCCTTGGCCATCAGATCGGAGTTCTGGAACGGCGAATGCGTGCGTTCGTAGGCACCATACATGATGGTCTTGTTGGTCCATTCGAAGTCGAAGGCGTTGGTCAACGCCTCGCGCATGCGCGGATCCCTGAATTTGTCGCGGCGGGTGTTGATGAACCAGCCCTGCGCGCCGGACGGCGTCTCGTCCGGCAGCGTCTCGCGGCGAATGCGACCATCGCGGACGGCGGGAAAGTCGTAGGCCGTGGCCCACAGCCGCGCCGTGAACTCTTCGCGGAAGAGATAGTTCTTTGCGGAAAAGCCCTGCAGCGCGGCCTCGCGATCGCGGTAGAATTCGTAACGCACCCGATCGAAATTGTAGGATCCGCGACTGACCGGAAGGTCCGCTCCCCACCAGTCCCTGACACGCTCGAATTCGATCGAACGACCGATCTCCGCGCGACCTACCTTGTAGGGGCCGCTGCCGAGCGGCACATCCATGGTCGATTCATCGAATGGCCTGGTCGCGTAATAGGCGCTGGAGAAGATCGGCAGCCCCGCAACGAACAGCGGCACATCGCGACCGCGCTTGTCGGCGAAGGTCACGACCAGCGTTGCATCGTCAGTCGCGGTGGCACCGGTCATGTCGCGCAATTGCTGGACGATGAGCGGATGGCCCTTGGCCTTCAGCGTGGTCAATGAGAACGCCGCATCATGGGCGGTGAGCCGGCTACCGTCGTGAAAGCGCGCCTCCGGCCGCAGCGTGAAACGATAGGTCAGCTTGTCTGCCGAGACCTGCACGGCGCTGGCGACAAGGCCGTACATGGCATCCGGCTCGTCGCCGGCACGCACCATCAAGGGCGCGAAGGTCAGGCCCATGCCCTGTGCGCCGTCACCCTTCAGGATATAGGCGTTCAGCGAATTGAAGGTCTGATACGACTGGTTGAACGCGCGTACCGACGGAACGGTGGAGAATATCCCGCCCTTCGGCGCGGTCAGGTTCACATACTCAAAATTCTTGAAGTCGGCGGGATATTTGAGATCACCGAAAATCGACAGCCCGTGCGACGACGCCGCACCGCCGCCCGTCTGCGCCGACGCGACGCCCGCAAAACGCGCCGATGCCAGCGCGCCGACTCCGAGGCCGAACACATCGCGACGGTTGAAACCCATCATCGGCGTCAAGAGCGTTTACCCAGCCTGGCGGCCTTGTCGGCGTCGTACCACCACAGCGTCGGCAGGCCGGACACGCCGAACTCCGGCAGCGGCTCGGCGTGGCTGAAGCGATCCCAGCGCGCATAGCGGATGAAGCCATAGGTGAACTGCGGCACTACGTAGAAATTCCACAGGAGCACGCGATCGAGCGCCTTGGTGGCCGCCACCAGCGACGGGCGATCCACGGCATAGATGATCTTCTCGATCAGCGCGTCGATCGCCGGATTCTTGATGCCGACCGTGTTGTTGGAGCCCGGCTGATCGGCGCTCTGCGAGCCCCAGTAATCGCGCTGCTCGTTGCCCGGCGACAGCGACTGCGCCCACAGGTCGGTGATCATGTCGTAGTCGAACGCGCGAATGCGATTCTGATACTGCGCGTCGTCGACGGTGCGGATCGCGACGGTAACGCCGAGACGTTCCAGCGATGGCTTGTAGAACAGGGCCAGGCGTTCCGACGCGGGATCGCGCACCAGGATCTCGACGCTCACCGGCTTGCCGGCGGGGTCGACGAGTTTGCGCTCGCGCACCTCGAAGCCGGCTTCCTTCAGCAGCTTTGAGGCCTCGCGCAGATTGCTGCGCACCGCCTCGGGATTGCCACCCACCGGATTGGCGTAGGGCGTGGTGAACACTTCCGCCGGCACCTTGTCGCGCAAGGTTTCGAGCAGCGCCAGTTCGGCGCCTTCCGGAAGTCCGGACGACGCAAGCTTGGTGCCTTCGAAGTAGCTGTTGATGCGCTTGTACTGGCCGTAGAACAGCTGCTTGTTCATCTCCTCGAAATCGAACGCATAGTTGAAGGCGCGGCGCACGCGGGCGTCCTTGAAGGTGTCGCGTCGCAGGTTGAGCACGAAGCCCTGCATCCGGCCGGAATTGCGGACCGGAAACTCCTCTTTCACCACGCGCTTCTCCGCGACCGCGGGAAAGTCGTATTGCGTCGCCCACTGCTTGGCGGAATTCTCCGCGATCCAGTCGGCCTGATCGGCCTTGAAGGCTTCCAGCGCCACCGTGTTGTCGCGGAAGAATTCGAAGCGAAGCTCGTCGAGATTGTGCTGGCCGATGCGCACCGGCAGCTTCGCGCCCCAGTAGTCCTTGACTCGCTCCATGGTCACCGAGCGACCGGGCGTGAATTCCTTGATGCGGTAGGGGCCGGAGCCGAGCGGCTTTTCCAGCGTTGTCTGCGAGACGTCGCGCTTGCGGCCTTCGCTGTCGCTGCCCTCCCACCAGTGCTTCGGCAGCACCATCAACTGGCCGACGATCAGCGGCAGTTCGCGGTTGCCCGGCGCATCGAAGCTGAACTTGATGTCGCGGTCGCCAACCTTCTCGACCTTGCCGACATGACGATAATAGCCGGCGTAGCGCGGGCTGTATTTCTTCAGCACCTCCATGGAGAAGATCACGTCTTCCGGCGTTACCGGCCTGCCGTCATGCCACTTGGCTTCCTTGCGCAGGCGATACGTCACCCAGGAGAAATCGCCGGGATGCTGCGACGCTTCGGCGAGCAAGCCATATTCGGTGCTGATCTCGTCCAGCGACTCGGTCGACAGCGTCTCATAGAGGTACTGGACAGCGGGTGCGATCGACCCTTTCACGCCGGCCACCACGACGTTGAAATTGTCGAAGGTGCCAATCGAGATTTGGCGCGCCATGCCGCCCTTGGGGGCGTCGGGATTGACGTAAGCGTAGCGCGTGAAGTCGGCGGGGTATTTGATCTCGCCGAACAGCGACAGCGCGTGCTGCCAGGTCGGCTCGCCGGGCGCGGCCTGCGCCAGCGCCGCATCGATCGGGGCAAGGCCGGAGACGCTGCCGAGCGCGGGGGCGAGCGCCGCCAGGGCGCCGCTCTGGAGAAGCTGTCGTCGGGATAGGGTCAAAGCGCGAACTTCCTGTGCAAATCGAAAACGCGATTAGAGACGCCATATGCGGCGAGGATTCGACCGATTATGTCGGTTTTCCCGGAGGATACCACCCCGCCAGTTGAGCACGTTGCGGCCAAACGTCCCGCTTAAGGTTTGGTAATGCCGGAAACGAAAACGGCCAGGCAGAGCCTGGCCGTTTCGATCAAACAAGTGATGGGACGGAAACCGTTACTTTGCCGCCGTCGGCAGCGGCACCGGGGTATCCGCGAGCGATGCCAGATAGGCGATCACGTCGGCGCGCTCGCTGTCTTTCTGGATGCCGGCAAAGCCCATGGCGGTGCCGGGAACGGTACCCTTGGGATTGGCGATGAACTTGTTCAGTTCATCGAACGTCCAGGTGCCGCCCTTGGCCTTCATGGCCGCCGAGAAATTGAAGCCATTCTTGCCCTGGCCGACATGCTCGTTGACGGTGCCGTACAGGTTCGGGCCGACGCGGTTCGGGCCGCCCTTCTCGAAGGTATGGCAGGCCGCGCACTTCTTGGCGGCGGTGGCGCCCTTTTCGACCGAAGCGGTCTGCAGCAGCTTCTCGATCGGCTCGGACGGGGCGGCAGCCTCCTTGGCGCCAGCGCCGGCCTCTTCCTTCACGGCAATGTCAAAGCCGGGCTTTTCCAGTTTCTTCGGCGCGAACACCGCCTGCGCCGTGAAATTGGTCACCAGCAGGATCAGGCACGTGGCCAGCACGGCGCCCATGACTTTATTGAGTTCGAAGGAGTCCATTGTCGATCAGGCCCCACGCCGGGAAAGTCTGTTGAAAGCCGCCAGAGACGGCCACGGAATCGTGTATTCGCACTGCACTGGCAGCCGGTTTGAGATAACGGTTTGCCCCCGCTCTGGCAACCCGTATAAACGCCCGAACTTTCGACCAATTCCCGCCATTTCATGCGCCTTTCAGCTGGGTCCAGACAGTCCATAACAATGCCCGAGACCCACACTTTGGTGCTGATTCCCGCCCGCATGGCCGCCACCCGCCTGCCGGGCAAGCCGCTGCTGGACATTGCCGGCCAGCCGATGATCGTCCACGTGGCACGCCAGGCCGCCGCTGCCGGCATCGGCCGGGTGGCGGTCGCCACCGACACCCCGGAGATTGCCGCCGCCGTCACCGCCCACGGCTTCGAGGCGGTGATGACCCGTGCGGACCATCCGTCCGGCTCCGACCGGATCTATGAGGCGCTGTGCAAACTGGACCCGGCCGGGGCGGTGCGGACCATCGTCAACGTCCAGGGCGACCTGCCGACCATCCCGCCGGGAGACATTGGCGCAGCCGTCCGACTGCTGGACGACGCCAGCGTCGATATCGGGACGCTGGCCGCCGTGATCCGCAAGGACGAGGAACACAGCAATCCCAGCGTGGTGAAGCTGATCGGCTCCCAGGTGGATGCAGCACGGCTACGGGCGCTGTATTTCACCCGCGCCACAGCGCCTTACGGCGACGGACCGCGCTACCATCACATCGGGCTCTATGCCTATCGCCGCGCGGCGCTGGAGCGCTTCGTCCGGCTGCCGCCCTCGCAGCTCGAACTGCGCGAGAAGCTGGAGCAGTTGCGCGCGCTCGAGACCGGCATGCGGATCGATGCGGCCATTGTCGATTCCGTGCCGCTCGGCGTCGACACGCCGGAGGATCTGGAAACCGCACGGCGGATTTTGAAGGTATCGTGAGACTCCGAACCCATACGAAATGACAAGACCCATGAAAATTGCATTCCAGGGCGAGCCCGGCGCCAATTCCCACATTGCCATCGTCGAGGCCTATCCCGACGCCGAGCCGATGCCCTGCCCGACCTTCGAGGACGCGCTGGCCGCGATCTCCTCGGGCGAAGCGGACCTCGGCATGATCCCGATCGAGAACTCGATCGCCGGGCGCGTCGCCGACATCCATCATTTGCTGCCGGCCTCTGGCCTGTTCATCATCGGCGAGTGGTTTCTACCGATCCGCCACCAGTTCATGGCGCCGCGCGGCGCGACGCTCGACGGCATCAAGACCGTGGAGAGCCATGTGCACGCGCTCGGCCAATGCCGTCGCATCATCCGCAAGCTCGGCATCAAGCCGATCGTCGCGGCGGACACCGCCGGCTCGGCACGCATCGTCGCCGAGCGTGGCGACAAGAGCTGCGCCTCGCTGGCGTCACGGCTGGCCGCCGACATCTACGGCCTCGATATTCTCGCCGAGGACGTCGAGGACGAGAGCCACAACACCACGCGCTTCGTGGTGCTGGCGAAGGAAGCCAAGTGGGCCAAGCAGAGCCCGGATCCGCTGGTCACGTCGTTTGTGTTCCAGGTCCGCAACATTCCGGCTGCGCTCTACAAGGCCATGGGCGGCTTCGCCACCAACGGCGTCAACATGACCAAGCTGGAAAGCTACATGGTCGACGGCAACTTCACCGCCACGCAGTTCTATGCGGATGTCGACGGCCATCCCGACGACACCCGGCTCGCCTTCGCGCTGGAGGAGCTGAAATTCTTCTCCAAGGAATTGCGCATCCTCGGCGTCTATCCGGCGCATCCGTTTCGCGCGACCTTTGGCGAAACGCAAACCTGACGCCGGCTGCCAGGGTCATGCCGTCTTGACGTCGTCCGCAACGGACATGCCGGGAAGGTAGAGCGCGACCGGCCGGACTTCGTAGACCGCGGTCGGATTGGCCTTGCGCAAATCCCGCGCCGCCTTGATCGCCGCCTCGCGCGACGCACAATCGACGACATAGAAGCCAAGCAGCTGTTCCTTGGTTTCCGCAAACGGACCGTCGATGACCACGCCGGCACCGGGACCGCGCAGCGTGAATGCCGCCTTGGTCGCCCCCAGCCGCGCTGCCGGCCCAAGCCGGCCGTCGCGGTTCAGCTGATCATGAGCCTTGCTGAGGTCCGCCATGACAGCGGCATCTTCCTCCGGTGTCCAGGAGGTCACCACGTCTTCGACGTGATAGGCCAGAATTGCGTAAAGCATGGGTCGTGCCTTTCGTCATGAGGATTTGAATATCAAGGACGATTCACTGACAGAGTTTCCGACATGCCTGAGACACGCTGCTCATCACTCTCTCCCGTCATCCTGAGGTGCCGTCGCACTTGCGACGGCCTCGAAGGATGGGCCGCAAGCGCCGGCGTTCGCCTCCGCATCCTTCGAGGCTCGCCCTTCGGGCGAGTACCTCCAGCCGAACGCAATTGCGTTCGGTGGGGATGACGGCGCTTGAGCGAGTGGCCTACGCCGCCGCTCGCCGCAGCTGAAACGCCTCGGCCAATAGCGAATACGACTTCTTGCGCGCCTCGTGGTCGTAGACCGCGGTGATCACCATCAGTTCATCCGCCGCGCTCGACGCGATCAGCGGCTGCAGCCTCTCGCGCACGGTAGAAGGGCTGCCGACAAACAGCCGCGACCGATGGCGGGCGATTTTGGCGCGGTCGCTGTCGGTGTAGGGATAGGCCAGCGCCTCCTCGACGCTTGCCAGCGGCAGATATTCGCCGCGGTCGCGGCGCAGCCGGTTGAGATCGAACGAAGTTGCCAGCCGCTCGGCTTCGGCGTCGGTGTCGGCGACGATTGCCGCCACGGCGAGGATGCCGTGCGGCGCGGCGCGCCAACGCGACGGTTTGAAATGGGCGCGGTAATGCACCAGCGCGTCGGCGGCATCAAACGACGCGAAGTGATGGGCAAAGGCGAAGCCCATGCCGACCTGTGCCGCCAGTTCCGAACTGTAGTCGCTGGAGCCGAGCAGCCAGATCGGCGGCAGCGGCGCATCGTTGGGCATGGCCACGACGTTGTTGTAGGGATGGCCAGCGGGGAATTCGCGGGTCTCCCACAGCATCAATTCGCTGAGCCGCTCCAGAAAATCATCGCCATCGCGAGCGTCGAGCCGGCTGCGCAGCGCATGCGCGGTGGCGCCATCGGTGCCGGGCGCGCGCCCCAGCCCGAGGTCGATGCGGCCGGGAAACAGCGCCTCCAGCATCTTGAAGCGTTCGGCCACCACCAACGGCGCGTGGTTCGGCAGCATCACGCCGCCGGAGCCGACCCGGATGCGCTTCGTCACTGCGGCGATCTGGCCGATCATGATGTCCGGCGCGGGGCTCGCCACCGAGGCCAGGTTGTGATGCTCGGCGAGCCAGTAGCGGACATAGCCGAGGTCGTCGGCATGACGGGCCAGATCGATGCTGTTGCGCAGCGCTGCAGCAGGCGGCGTGCCGGAGGTGACGACCGAAAGGTCGAGAATGGACAAGGGGATCATGACGGTAACCTAGCGCCTCCTGATCGACGCACAACCCTGAGCCATACGCCAGGTTCGACTGCGCGATTACAGCTGCCGGAGATGCTGACGGTGGGACATATCCGACGATACAGATTTTAAACCATTTCCTGCCCACTTTTGTTCAAGCTGGTTACGATCAAGTGCTTTGTCGGTAAACCCCTTAATATAGGCGATTTTACGCGATCAAGATTGGCCTCACGTTGAGATCCGGCCTGCCCATCCATAGATATCCCGATCAATATTTAGGGCATATCTGGACTTCAGTGGGCAAATTCCCACAATAACCGGGGTGCCAATGGGCTATTTTAAGCCGTTCGCCCGTCCTATTATTGCAGTGCAGCGGGCGAATTTCAGCAGACGCATGTGAAGCCGGGACAGCCCCGTGGAGTTTGGTCATATGAGCGAGACGACGCAGCCGGCGAAACTGCCCGCCATCTCCTTCGAGTTCTTCCCGCCGAAGACCGAAGAGATGGAGCGCAGCCTGTGGGAAACCATCACGCGCCTCGCGCCGCTCAACCCGAACTTCGTGTCCGTGACCTATGGGGCCGGCGGCTCGACCCGCGAGCGCACCCATTCCACCATCACCCGCATCCTCAACGAGACCGCGCTGATCCCGGCCGCGCATCTCACCTGCGTCAACGCCTCGAAGGCGGATATCGATGACGTGGTCGCGCAATATCACGCGGTGGGCGTCCGCCACATCGTGGCGCTGCGCGGCGATCCGACCACGGGCATCGGAACGCCCTATGTCGCTCATCCCGCCGGCTACCAGACCTCCGCCGACCTCGTCGCCTCCATCAAGAAGCGCTATCCCGACATCGACGTCACCGTGTCGGCCTATCCCGAGAAGCATCCGGAGAGCCTGGATTTCGACGCCGACATCGATGTGCTGAAGGCCAAGGTCGATGCCGGCGCCACCCGCGCCATCACCCAGGTGTTCTTCGACAACGACCTGTACTTCCGCTACCTCGACCGCGTGCGCGCCCGCGGCATCGATATTCCGATCCTGCCGGGCATCATGCCGATGCACAATTTCAAGCAGGCGCGCAATTTCGTCACCCGCGCCGGCACCACCGTGCCGGCCTGGCTCGATGAAAAGTTCGACGGCCTCGACGACGACGCCGAGACCCGCAAGCTGGTCGCCGCGACCGTCGTCGCCGACCAGGTCCGGAAGCTCGCCAAGAACGGCGTCACCGACTTCCATTTCTACACCATGAACCGCGCCGACCTCGTTTTCGCCATCAGCCATTTGCTCGGCTTCCGGCCGAACGGCGCGCAGAAAGCAGCCTGATATGACCGTTCCCGTCTCGATCAAGCGTACCGAACTTCTGAAGGCCGCCGCCGAACGCATTCTCGTGCTCGACGGCGCCATGGGCACCATGATCCAGGGCCTGCAGTTTGACGAGGCGGCATTCCGTGGCGAGCGCTACAAGGATTTTCACCGCGACCTGCGCGGCAATAACGACCTGCTCATCCTGACCCAGCCGCAGGCGATCGAGGATATCCACGCGCAATATCTGCGCGCCGGTGCCGACATCGTCGCCACCAACACCTTTTCCTCGACCTCCATCGCGCAGGCCGATTACGACCTCGCCGACATCGCCTATGAGATGAGCCGCGACGGCGCCCGCCTGGCCCGCAATGCGGCCAACAAGGTTTCCGCCGAAGACGGCCGCCCGCGCTTCGTCGCCGGCGCCATCGGCCCGACCAACCGCACCGCATCGATCTCGCCGGACGTCTCCTCGCCCGGCTACCGCGCCGTGACCTTCGACGACCTGCGCATCGCCTATAGCGAGCAGATCAACGGTCTGATCGACGGCGGCGCCGACCTGCTGCTGCTGGAAACCATCTTCGACACGCTGAATGCCAAGGCGGCGCTCTATGCCATCGCGGAAATCTGCGAGGCCCGCGGCATCGACATGCCCGTCATGATCTCCGGCACCATCACCGACAAGTCCGGCCGCCTGTTGTCCGGCCAGTTGCCCGAGGCGTTCTGGAATTCGGTGCGCCACGCCAAGCCGATCACCATCGGCTTCAACTGCGCGCTCGGCGCCGAGGATCTGCGCGCCCATATCGCCGATATCGGCCGCGTCGCCGACACGCTGGTCTGCGCCTATCCCAATGCCGGCCTGCCCAACGAGTTCGGCCAGTACGACGAGAGCCCGGACTACATGGCGCGGCTGATCGGCGAATTCGCGCAATCCGGCCTGGTCAACATCGTCGGCGGCTGCTGCGGCACCACGCCGGACCATATCGCGGCCATCGCCAAGGCGGTCGCCCCGCACAAGCCGCGCGTTGTGCCGGTGATCGAGCCGCGGCTGCGGCTCTCCGGCCTCGAGCCGTTCGAACTGACACCAGCCATCCCGTTCGTCAACGTCGGCGAGCGCACCAACGTCACGGGCTCGGCGAAATTCCGCAAGCTGGTCACCGCCGGCGACTATACCGCCGCCTTGCAGGTCGCGCGCGACCAGGTCGAGAACGGCGCGCAGATCATCGACGTCAACATGGACGAAGGCCTGCTCGATTCTGAGCAGGCGATGATCACCTTCCTCAACCTCGTCGCCGCGGAACCGGACATCGCCCGCGTGCCCGTTATGGTCGACTCGTCCAAATTCAACGTGATCGAAGCCGGCCTGAAATGCGTTCAGGGCAAGCCGGTGGTGAACTCGATCTCGATGAAGGAAGGCGAAGCCAAGTTCATCCACGAGGCCAAGATCGCGCGCCGCCATGGCGCCGCCGTGGTGGTGATGGCGTTCGACGAGGTCGGCCAGGCCGATACGTTTGCGCGCAAGACCGAGATCTGCAAACGCGCCTACGATATCCTGGTCGGGCAGCTCGACTTCCCGCCGGAAGACATCATCTTCGATCCCAACATCTTCGCCATCGCCACCGGTCTCGAGGAACACAACAATTACGGCGTCGACTTCATCGAGGCGACGCGCTGGATCCGCCAGAACCTGCCGCACGCCCATATTTCCGGTGGCGTCTCGAATCTCTCGTTCTCGTTCCGCGGCAACGAGCCGGTGCGCGAGGCGATGCATTCGGTGTTCCTGTATCATGCCATCAAGGCCGGCATGGACATGGGCATCGTCAATGCCGGGCAGATGATCGTCTATGACGATATCGACCCCGAGCTGCGCCAGGTCTGCGAAGACGTCATCCTCAATCGCGATCCCGGCGCCTCCGAGCGCCTGCTCGAACTGGCGGAAAAATTCCGCGGCCAGGGCAAGGAGGTCAAGGAGAAGGATCTCGCCTGGCGCGAATGGCCGGTGGAGAAGCGGCTCAGCCACGCGCTGGTGCACGGCATCACCGAATATATCGACGAGGACACCGAGGCGGCACGCCTCACCGTGGCGCGTCCGCTGCATGTCATCGAGGGCCCGCTGATGGCCGGCATGAACATCGTCGGCGACCTCTTTGGCGACGGCAAGATGTTCCTGCCGCAGGTGGTGAAGTCCGCCCGCGTCATGAAGCAGGCGGTGGCCTGGCTGATGCCGTTCATGGAGCAGGAAAAGGCCGACAATCTGGCCGCCGGCATCGAAGGCGATGGCCGCAAGAACGCCGGCAAGATCGTGCTCGCCACGGTCAAGGGCGACGTCCACGACATCGGCAAGAACATTGTGGGCATCGTGCTCCAGTGCAACAACTTCGAGGTGATCGATCTCGGCGTCATGGTGCCGGCCTCAAAAATCATCGAGACGGCCAAGGCCGAAAACGCCGACATCATCGGCCTGTCAGGCCTGATCACGCCGTCGCTCGACGAAATGAGCTTCCTCGCCGGCGAGCTGGAGCGGCAGGGCCTCAAGGTGCCGTTGCTGATCGGCGGCGCCACCACCAGCCGCGTGCACACGGCTGTCAAGATCGACCCGAACTACAAGGGCGGGCCGGTCGTCCATGTCAACGACGCCAGCCGCGCCGTCGGCGTCGCCTCCGCGCTGATGTCCGCGGATCGCCGCGACGCCTATGCGGCGGAAATCCGCGCCGACTATGCCAAGATCTCCGCGGCGCATTTCCGCGCCCAGGCCGACAAGAAGCGGCTGAAACTGGCCGACGCCCGTGCCAATGCCGTGGTCATCGACTTCGCCAAAACGCCGCCGAAAAAGCCGACCTTTTTCGGCACCAAGACCTTCAGCGACTATTCGCTGAAGGAGCTGGCGGATTACATCGACTGGACGCCGTTCTTCCAGACCTGGGAATTGTCCGGGCGCTATCCGGCCATTCTCACCGACAAGGTGGTCGGCGAGGTCGCCGCCTCGCTGTTCGCCGATGCGCAGAAAATGCTGAAGCAGATCGTCGACGAGAAGTGGTTCACCGCCAAGGCGACCGTCGGCTTCTGGCCGGCCAATGCCGACGGCGACGACATCCGCGTCTATGCCGACGAGAGCCGCAGCACGCCGATCGCCACCTTCCATACGCTGCGCCAGCAGCTGGAGAAACGCGAAGGCCGCTTCAATTCCGCGCTGTCGGACTTCATCGCGCCGGCCGCCTCCGGCATTCCCGACTATATCGGCGCCTTCGTGGTCACCGCGGGGATCGGTGAGGATGTCATTGCCGACAAGTTCAAGAACGCCAACGACGACTACTCGTCGATCCTGTGCAAGGCGCTGGCTGACCGTCTCGCCGAGGCTTTCGCCGAGCGCATGCACCAGCGCGTGCGCCGCGAATTCTGGGCCACCGATCCCGACGAGGCGCTGTCGCCCGACGACCTGATCCTGGAGAAATACAAAGGCATCCGCCCGGCGCCGGGCTATCCGGCGCAGCCCGACCACACCGAGAAGACGACTTTGTTCCGGCTGCTCGACGCCGAGAACACCGCCGGCGTGACCTTGACCGAGAGCTTTGCCATGTGGCCGGGCTCGTCGGTGTCCGGCCTGTATTTCGGCCATCCCGAGAGCGCCTATTTCGGCGTCGGCAAGATCGAACGCGACCAGGTCGAGGATTACGCCACGCGAAAAGGCTGGAGCGTAGCCGAGGCCGAGCGCTGGCTGGCGCCGGTGCTGAACTATATCCCGACGCGGGACCAGTCCGATCAGGACCGCCGCGTTAAGGAGGCCACCGCCCTGCCTGCCGCCACGCCGGCGCCGGCCAACGACGCGGCCCGGGAAATGGCCTCGCATCCGCCCGGCTGCAACTGCGCCGTGCACATGAAATATCGCGCCAAGGCGGTCGGCGCGAAGTAGATCGCGCACCCCGCATCTGACGTTCATTCGGCTGCGGCGGCGCCCGCGGCCGCGGTGTCGTAGAATTCGTAGAACTCCACGGCCTTGCCGTTGCGCATCCGCCAGAAATCCAGCTTGGGGTTTTGAGCACCTTTCCGGTGCGCTTGTTGGCCCATTGGCAGGAGCCGCGCATCACGACGGCCTCGCCCTGCGCGACGAATTCATCGACCACCGCATCCACCATCTCCCATTCAGCGGCGAGACCGTCGAAATACTGGCTGAGCGCCTCGCGGCCATCATATGCGCGGGCGAAGCTCAGCGGCTCCTTTCCGTCCGCGAGCGACCCGAAACGGATGGTGGGATCGACGAGTTTCATGAAGTGGTCCGGCGCCCCCTTGCTGGCGCGCCAATTGTCGTAGGCCTCTTTCAGGACGGCAACGTTCGACGCTTCATCGGACATGGCAAACCTCCCTGTTTTTCGCCAGCTGTTCATCACCTGCCGGCGAACGATGATCGCAGCAGCGCAACAAACCACCAGAGATTGTGCTGCGCGTCGCGCCGCGAGCGCACGGCGGCATCGACCGGTCCCGGCGCACCTTTCTGCCTCCTTCGCCGATCATTTGCGCCCCACGCGGAACAATGTTGTCTGTCATTGCTTGATGCGCGCGCCTGTTGCGCCTTGAGGGAATCACATGAAGCGAACACTCATCGCGGCTGCGACCGCAGGACTGCTCGGTCTCGGCCTGATGTTTCCGGCGGTGGCAATGCCGGTGAGCCCGTTGGCGCCGACGACCACCAGCGCCAGCGACATCATCCAGGTTCGCGGCGGTCATGGTCACGGCGGCGGTCATGCCATGCGCCGCGGCGGACGTGGCCATCACCATGGCTGGCAGCGCGGACGCGGACACCATTACGGCTGGTCGCGCGGCCATCATCGCGGCTGGCGCTGAGCAGCGACCATCTACAGAATCAAACCGGAGACTGACATGAAGAAGCTTATCCTCTCGATCGCAGCGGCGACCGCCCTGCTGACCACGGCGGCAACCGCCGCGCCGCTCAGCCCCGCCGCTGTCGGCGCCCAGGCCGGCGCCAGCGCCGAACAGGTGCGCATGGTGTGCGACGAATACGGCCGCTGCTATCGCACCCGCGGACCGCGCTACGGCTACGGCGGCGGTTATGGCCGTGGCTACGGTTACGGCGGCGGCTACGATCGCGGCTACCGCGGCT
The DNA here is from genome assembly GCF_026015985.1 of Rhodopseudomonas sp. P2A-2r. Classification (GTDB taxonomy): domain Bacteria; phylum Pseudomonadota; class Alphaproteobacteria; order Rhizobiales; family Xanthobacteraceae; genus Tardiphaga. Next base: position 5,718,890 of record NZ_CP110389.1, read on the forward strand.
ACAATCGCGGCTACGAGCGCCGCGGCTATTACGGCGGCGGCGGCCCGAGCATCGGCTTCAGCTTCGGCGGCGGTCGCGGCTGGTAAGTACGTTATTTCGGCACCAAGCCGGACCAGAGGGCCGCCCGCAGGGGCGGCCCTTTGGTTTGAGCGATGGGACAGCGGACCGAGAAAGGCCCGCCGCCGTTCGCCGGATATCGCGCGTTCTGCGGCGCTCCCAAAACATTCCAGATTCAATTGTCAAACAGCCATGCAATCGCAATCCCGCGACGCCAATGCGCCCGGGCTGTGCTGCATTCCCTGGCCCTCCCATCGAGAGGGCGCGCGGAACGCCGGGTGCCCGATGCACCCATGGGCTTGTGCGCAGTGGTAGTAAGTAGGCGCACAAGGCTTGGCTACGGTTTCACTGGACTGATCCGGCGTTCCGCGCGCGATGGTGTTAACGGCTTATTGCGTGCTCTCCCCGGCGGCCGACACGGTTTCTCGTCGCCGTCGCTTCCGGTTGAGGGTGTTCCGCGGGCGGGTTGCCGCGGACTCTCCACCGGGCTTGGTGCTCACGCGGGGCACCAGGACCGCACGCCTTCGCCGTCCGCGCAGCGCTGTCGTCTGCACTTCCTCCGGTTCTCACTGGCCATTCCGGCGAGCCCTGAACCGAATTCCGCGCCTGACGCTGCCGCGTCCACCGCACCCCGCCCCGCGAACCTGACGATCGCGAGTCGCCCCTCTCGGTGGGGCGGGATGAACTGGACTATAAACCTATTTTAGGAGCAGTCAACAGGATTGGGAAAAAATATCCCCCGTCATTTGGGCTTCCTCCCGGGTCGGCGCAGTCGGCCGGGATCCGAACCTCAGCAACTCCCGATGGAGTGGCGGGAATCCAGAGATGTTATGTGCCCGGCCATTGCAGGATTCCGGGTTCGGTCGCGGCTATCGCCGCGCCCGCCCCGGAATGACGGCGCCTGACTCGCTAAGTCCGCTCGATCAGCGTCAACCACTCGTCTTCCGTCAGCACAGCGACGCCGAGATTACGCGCCATGATCAGCCTCGAGCCAGCATCCTCGCCCGCAACGACATAGTCCGTCTGCTCAGACACCTTTGTCGTTACTTTAGCACCTACCAATTGTGCAGACGCCTTTGCCTCGGCACGAGTAAAATTGATCAACGATCCGGTGAAAACTACCGTCTTGCCGGCAATGACGGCATTCAAAGGAAATGTCGTTGTCAGAGCGTCCGATCCGACCGAAACCTGTAACGCCATCGGGCTAGTTTTCGTTACAGAAACTGTCTTCATCCGCTTCGCACGTGGCGAAGGTGTCCAGTCTCGATAAAGTTCTGGTACCCCGCCAAGGCTTTCAACCTTTTCGCGAAGTCGTTCCACATCGTCGCTATTATCGGAAGCAAGATCGTCGATTTCCCCATACAGCAGCGCGTGGATATGTCGACAACGACGACCCGTCTTCCATCCCATGCACTCGCAGCTCAAATCGAACTGCCCCTTTTGCACTTCTGTCACATTGTAAAAATTGCCGTTACTGCCTGCGACAACGAACTGAAATCCCCGGCTCGCCCTGTGGGCCTGCGCATCACGAGTAAAATCAGAGAGTAGTTTAGAATACTGAGAAGACGGCGCGCTCCTCACGGACAGTCCTTTACAAGCAACGACGCCGATATCATCAACAAAACCCACCTGCAGGGAAATCCTACCGGGAATGTCAAGGACTTCAGAAATTCCGAGGTCATTGGCAGCAGCGAGAACAATCCTCGCGCAAACGTGGGCATCGTCTGAAGCGTGATGATGATTGAATTCGATCCCGAGCTTCAGGCCGAGAGAAGATAGCTTGAACGATCCATGATCTGGCCACACCAGGGTGGCGATCCGTTGACTACAGAGATAGGAGAAGCGAGGGATGGGGACGTTGTAGGCAGCGAGCGTGGCGCAAAGGACCTCGACATCAAATTGCGCATTGTGAGCAAGCAGCAATCCGCCTTGAATGTCCGGCAAGAATTCCGAGATTACCTCCGGAAATTCAGCGGCATCCTTTACGTCCAGAGCAGAGAGGCCGTGTACACGGGATTCATAAACGCCGAACCGCATCTCCTTCGGCTTGATGAGACGATACTCACGCCGAACGATTTCGCCGCGCTCGATCCAGGCGAGGCCCATAGCACATGGGCTTGCTCGGCTCTCATTCGCCGTTTCGAAATCTATTGCGATGGACTTCAATTCCCGCCCCCGCAGAAACTATCAGATACAACATTTTAAGTTGCACTCTTTTTACTTCACGCCTCCTATCAGATCAATCCAATCTTGTTCTGAAATGACCTTCACGTTATTTTTCTCGGCATCTTTGAGCTTTGAGCCCGCGCCCGGACCGGCAACCAGGACATCTGTTTTCTTTGAAACGGAGTTTGAAACCTTTGCGCCGAGCCGTTCAGCAGTTGCTTTGGCTTCATCGCGCGTCATACGTTCCAGTGTTCCTGTAAACACAATGGTTTTTCCTGAAACGGCAGAATCGGTGACGGATTTCTCCGGCAAAGACACTTTGATTTGAGCTATCAACGCATCAACCACATCACGATTGTGCTGTTCTTCAAAGAATTGAGTTAGATGATCCGTTGCTACGGTCCCGATATCGCTGTCGCTTGCAAGTTCCTGATAGGCGGGTCTTGGCATCTCCAAACGGGCCTGTTCAATTGCTTTCCCAAGCGCTTGAAGTGACTGGTAATGATCTAGCAAACTTGCGCGTTGGCGCCGATCAACAGATGGAAGCTCATCTTCTCCAGCTGCCAGACGGCTCGGCAAATCCTCACTATCGAGCAATTTCCCCACTGTGACCCGACCAATGTAGGGAACTTCGCTCAATTCGCGCCATGCGGGACCGGGTCTATCTACAGTCGCAGCATCTACCCCATCACGGAAGTCTGCGATGCTCTTGAAATGTTTTGCCAACGCTTTAGCCGTAACTTCGCCGACATGCCGAATCCCTAACCCGAACAGCAGGCGATTGAACGGAACACTCCGCCTCGCCTCGATTGCAGCGAGAAGATTCTCTGCTTCTGTATATTGCCTCTTGTCTTCCGAAAGCGAACTTTTGCGTTTTTTTCCAGTCTCCTCCTCTCGAAGGACGGCCTGCATCTCTCGCTTTTTATAGAGGACAGCCTTCAGCTCATCGAGCTTCAGGTGCAGGGTAAATATTTCAGCCGGGTTTCGAACCAGTCCCTCATCGTAGAAAAGCTGAACATAGGTCTCGCCAAAGCCTTCGATATCTAAAGCACCTCGCGAGACAAAATGTCGTATGCGTTCAACCGCTTGAGCCGGACAGATCAAACCACCCGTACACCGCCTAACGACTTCACCGTCCTCATCATCTCGCACAGCAAGGCTATCACAGACTGGGCATCGATGAGGAAATTGGTAAGGCTCGGCGTTGTTTGGCCGCTTCTCGCTCACCACTGAAACGATCTGAGGAATGACGTCGCCAGCGCGTTGCACGATGACGGTGTCGCCTATCTGAATGTCCTTGCGTTTGATCTCATCTTCGTTATGCAGCGTCGCGTTCGAAACCACGACGCCGCCGACCGTCACCGGCTCCAACCGCGCCACCGGCGTCAGCGCGCCGGTACGCCCGACCTGGATGTCGATGCCGTTGAGGATGGTCGTTGCTTGCTCCGCTGCGAACTTGTGCGCGATGGCCCAGCGCGGGCTACGCTCCCGGAAGCCCAGTTGATTCTGCCAGTCCAGCCTATCAACCTTGTAGACCACACCGTCGATATCGTAGCCGAGGGAGGCGCGGTCGGCTTCAATCCTTCGATAAAACTTGAGAAGGTCTTCCGTCGTTTCGATCAGGGTCGTTAATCCGTTGGTGACGAAACCCGAACTTTTGATCCACTGAATCATCCCCATCTGCGTAGTTGCAGGCATCTCGCTCATCTCGCCCCAGCTATAGGCGAAAAACTTCAGTGATCGTGACGCCGTAACTGCTGGGTCTTTTGTAAGAGCGAGCCAGACGCTGCATTGCGAGGGTTCGCAAAGACCTTCTTGCCTGCTTCAGCTTGTCGCTTATTCAGTTCAAAGAATTCGCTATGGCTCATGTAAATTTCACCGCGGATCTCACAAATATTAGGAACATTTTCCGAAGTCAGCTTCTTAGGAATTTCCTTAAGAGTTGCGATATTCGCCGTGACGTCTTCTCCTGTAATTTTATCTCCACGAGTTGCGCCCGTGACAAGTAGTCCATCTTCGTAGCGAAGTGACATCGAAAGCCCGTCGATCTTTGGCTCAGCCGTGAAGGCAATAACTTCATCACTAGGCCGCTTTAGGGACCGCCGAACCCGAGCCACAAATTCTTCTAAGTCTTTGTCAGAAAATGCATTGTCGAGTGAAAGCATCGGCACCGCATGACGAAGTTCTCTAAATCCCTTTCGGGGCGAAGCCCCCACCAAGAAGGACGGACTAAACAATGTACGGAGATCTGGAAAACGCTCTTCAATTTCTTTATTGCGCACGCGCAGTCTGTCGTATTCCGCGTCTGAAATGGTGGGCGCGTCTTGCTGATAGTAACGCTTGTCGTGCGCGGCTATCTCGGCGGCGAGGCGCCGGAGCTCCATCTCGGCTTCTTCTTCCGTGAGGCGCTCCACGAGAACTTGCGGCGCCAATTCGGGAAACTTCGCTTCGATCGCCTCGACGCGGCGGCGCAGCGCGTCGTAGTCGGCATCGGACACGGCGGGCGCATCGTCCTGATAATAGCGTTTCTTGTGCGCCTCCATCTCCAGCGACAGCCGCATCAGCTCGACCTTGGCTTTGGCCTTGGTGAGAGTGGCGATGTTGGGGGGTGGCTTTGGACTTTGGTGTCTTGGTCATGCCTATGGATACGATGAAGTGCGTTGCGAGAAAAGGTAGCGCGGGGATGGTTCCGCAAGCTCCGCTGTCGTCCTCCGCGAAAGCGGGGACCCAGTAAACGGCAGCGTCTCGGCTCTATCACCGCTGCCGGCGTTTACTGGGTCGCCCGGTCCTGGCGCGCAAGTGCGCGCCGGCCGGGCGATGACAGCTGCGCATATGGCCTAAGCCGCGCCCTTGAGCAGCCGGTCCGCCGCGGCTCGGGCCTCTGCCGTGATCTCCGCACCCGCCAGCATCCTTGCGATTTCCTCGCGGCGCGGATCGGCGGCCAGCGTGTTGACGCGGGTGGCGACGCGTTTGCCGCGGTCGAGGGCGTCCTTGGAGATCAGCAGATGCTGGTCGGCGCGGGCGGCGACCTGCGGGGCGTGGGTGACGGCCATCACCTGGACCTTGCCGGCGAGCCGCGCCAGCCGCGCGCCGATGGCGTCGGCCACGGCGCCACCGACGCCGGTGTCGATCTCGTCGAACACCAGAGTGGGCGCCGAGCCGCGATCGGACAGCACCACCTTCAGGGCCAGCAGGAAGCGCGACAGCTCGCCGCCGGAGGCGACCTTCATCAGCGGACCGGCGCGGGTGCCGGGATTGGTCTGCACCCAGAACTCGACGCGGTCGATGCCTTGCGGACCCGGGCTTTTGGCGTCCGATTCGACCTGCGTCATGAACTTGGCGCGCTCGAGCTTGAGCGGCGCCAACTCGGCGATGACGGCCTTGTTGAGCTTTTCGGCAGACTTGGTGCGCGCCATCGACAGCTTGGAAGCCGCCGCGGCATAGCGGCCATCGGCCTCGGCGGCGGCGCGTTCCAGCGCCTGCAGCCGGCCGGCGCCGGCATCGATGGATGCGACATCGGCCGAATACTGTTTGGCCAGCGCCGCGAGGTTGTCCACCGGGGTGGAGAATTTTCGCGAGGCAGCGCGCAGCGCGAACAGCCGCTCCTCGATTCGCTCCAGTTCGGCGGGATCGAAATCGGCCTTGATCAGCGCAGCCGTGAGGTGCTGGTCGGCCTCTTCCAGCGCGTTGATGGCGATGTCGATAGCCTTGACCGCGGGCTCCACCAGATCCGGCGCACTGCCGGCGCGGCGCTCCAGGCGGCGCACCGCGGCGGCCAAAGTGGCCACCGGCGAATGATGGCCGGAGACAGCGTCCTGCGCCTCGCGCAGGTCGGCAGAGACCTTCTCGCCCTGCATCATGCCGGTGCGGCGCTCGGCCAAAGCGGTCTCCTCGCCCTCCTTGGGCGCCAGCTTCTTCAGCTCGTCGGCGGAGTGGCGCAGATAATCGGCGTCGCGGGCGGCGCGCTCCATGTTGGCGCGGTGCTCGTCGAGCACCGACAGCGCGGCCTTGCGGGCGTCCCACAGGGTCTCCAGCGCCGCCACGTCCTTTTCCAGCCCGGCAAAGGCATCGAGCAGCCGGCGATGGGTGGCGGCGTCCACCAAAGCGCGCTCGTCGTGCTGGCCGTGGATTTCCACCAGAGCGGCGCCGACCGCTTTCAGGGTCTGCACCGATATGGCCTGGTCGTTGATGAAAGCGCGGGTGCGGCCGTCGGCCAATTGCACACGGCGCAGAATCATTTCGCCGGTGTCTTCAAACCCGTTGGCGGCGAGAATCACCGCGGCCGGGTGGCCCTTGGCGATGTCGAAGGTGGCGGTGACCTGGCCCTGCTCGACGCCATGGCGCACCAGATTGGCATCGCCACGACCGCCAAGCGCCAGCGCGAAGGCATCGAGAAGGATGGATTTGCCGGCGCCGGTCTCCCCGGTCAGCACGGCCAGACCGCGGGAAAACTCGATATCGAGCCGTTCGATCAGGACGATGTCACGGATCGAAAGACGGGCCAGCATGAGAGGTCAGTTCCTAGCCGAGGCCAAATCGCTTGAAGGCCTTACTGAGGTAAGAGCCCTTGTTCTCGCTCGGTTCGAGTCCGCCCGACTTTACAAGATTATAAGCGTCTTTGTACCATCTGCTGTCAGGAAAATTGTGGCCGAGCACTGCGGCGGCGGTCTGCGCCTCGCCGACAATGCCGATGGCCATATAGGCCTCGGTCAGCCGCATCAGGGCTTCCTCGACATGCCGGGTGGTCTGGTACTGGGTCACGACGGTCTTGAAGCGGTTGATGGCGCCGGTGTAGTTGCGCTTTTCCAGGTTGTAACGGCCGATTTCCATTTCCTTGCCGGCCAGCTGGTCACGGGCGCCTTCCAGCTTCTTCTTGGCAGAGGTGGCATATTCCGAGGTGGGGTACTTGCGGATCACTTCCTCAAGTGCCGCCATCGCCTTCTCGGTGCGGCCCTGGTCGCGCGAGATGTCCGGAATCTGGTCGTAGTGCGAGGCGGCGATCAGGTACTGCGCATAGGCGGCATCGGCGCTGCCGGGATGCAGCGTGACGTAGCGCGTCGCCGAACCGATACAGGTGTCGTAGTCGGCCGATTCGTAGGCCGCATAGGCCGACATCAGCAGCGACTTGCGGGCCCATTCCGAATAGGGATGCTGGCGGTCGACTTCCTCGAACTTCTTCGCCGCGGCCTTCGGGTCCTTGCTCTGGTTCATGAGGTACAGGCCCTCATTGTAGAGCTTGTCGGCCGGCTCCTCGGTGTAGGTGTCGTCCTTGGTGCTGAACTTGTCCCAGATCGCACCGGTGCCGCAGCCGCTCAGCGGAACAGCCATCACCAGCAGCGACGCCAGCCGGAGCCGCTGACCGTGGAAGGCTGAGAACTTGCGCAGTCCGCGCGTGATACGCTGTGCCGACATTGATGACCTGACGCTCGTGATGCGTTGCCCGTGCCATGCGCACGATCATGGACATACCGGAACAGCGCGGCGGTCCCGAAACCAGACCATGCGCTGTTTAGCCGAATAATGTCCGTAAGTTAACCGGATACGCAGGCATTTCGCCCGGATTAAGGCGAAGGCCGGTGCAATACGGCAGGTTATGGTTACTGTGGATGATTCAGGAAACGTCCGGGCCGAAGGCCGGGGCGACCATGCCACCGAGCATTCCGCTGGCGACTTCGGCGCGCGGACGGCGGGCCGGTTCGGCTTCAACGATCTTCCAGGCCGAGCGATCGGCGATCAGAGCGGTGAGGACGGCGTGGTTGAGCTTGTGGCCGCCGCGGACCGAGCGATAGGCACCCAGCAGCGGCAGGCCGGCCAGTGCGAGGTCGCCGACCACGTCGAGCACCTTGTGGCGCACGCATTCGTCGGTATAGCGCAGGCCTTCGGCGTTCAGCAGGCGGTCATCGTCGAACACCACCGAATTCTCGAACGAAGCACCGAGCGCAAAGCCGGCGTCCCACAGGCGGGCAACGTCGTTCATGCAGCCGAAGGTGCGGGCACGACCGATGTCACGACGGAAGCTCTGCGGATTGAGATCGAGGGTGTAGGTCTGGCGGCCGATCACCGGATTGGCGAAATTGATCTCGACTTCGGCACGGAAGCCCGCAGCGTGGGGCCGCAATTCGCCGAAGGAGTCGCCCATGGCGACCTGCACGGGCTTGAGAACCTGGATGTAGCGGCGGCGCGCGGCCTGCTCGACGATGCCGGCCTGATCGATGGCGGCGACGAAGGCGGCGGCGGAGCCGTCCATGATCGGCACTTCCGGCCCGTCGACTTCGATGGTGGCGTTGTCGACGCCCATGCCGCGCAAAGCTGCGAGAATATGTTCGGCGGTGGAGACCAGCGGGCCATCGCGATCGCCGAGCACGGTGGCGAATTCGGTGGAGATGACGGATTTGGCGTCGGCGTGAACTTCGCGGTCGGGGCCTTCGAGGCCGGTGCGGATGAAGATGAAACCAGAGTCGACGGGGGCAGGTCCAATAGTCAGGCTGGCAGGGGAACCGGAATGAACGCCGACGCCCGTAACGGTGGCCTGCGACCAGAGCGTTGTTTGCCGACTAAATTTCATTCGTAACCACCCACTGATGACCCACTCGAATTCGAGCCAAACCGGTATCCGGCGATCGCCTTCAAGTGTCCCCGAGTCGGATTGACCATACCGACTGCCACAAAGTGCGCCAACTCACGCTTTTTTACCGATTGTTACCCAACCTCTGCCGCAATCGCGCCAAGCGTTTACCTAACTTGCCGCCGGTTTTGCACTTTTTGCACCGCCGAGCAAGATAGAAAACGTCTCTTTATCTATTAAAATCAGACACTTAATATTTCGCTCTGTATCGACGTCGCCAAAGCAAAGGTCCCGGCTGATGCAGCCGGGACCTCGCGGTCGTCACGATTGTAACAAATCTCAGTTCGACTGGCGGCGCAGGAAGGCCGGGATATCGAGATGGTCGTCACCCTGTGGCGCCGGAGCAACAGGTGCCGGACGGCCGTGGCTGTCGAGGCCCTGCGGCGCGGGGCGTCGGGCATATTCCGATACCGGATCCTGGCCCATCTGCTCAGCGACGCTGCGCTGCGGCTTGCGTTCCGGCAGCGGCGGCATCGGGGCCATGGCAGGAGCCGCGGCGCGGCCGGCCAGCGGCGGCTCGGATTCGTCGTCGCGACGACCGAGACCGACATTGGCCAAGCGCTGCAGCAGCGACATCCGGACCTTCTGCGGATGATCCTCGTCCGATTCGCCGCGGGACTGGCGAATCTCGTTCTGCGCGGTCATCGGCAATTCGTCGAACTTCGGCATCCGCGGCGCGCGCACCGGGGCACGTTCGGCGGGCTGCGGGATGAACTGCTCGGGAACGGCAGGCTCCGGCGCTTCCGCGCGCGGCGCTTCGCGCTCCGGGAACAGCGACGGCTTCTGCGCGATCGGGCGCACCGTCACGTCACCGTAGGAGGCTGGCTGGGACGAGACCTGAGCGACCGGCCGGTTGGCCTCGGGTGCAACCGCGGCGGCGATCGCTGCCAGGGCTGCACGTTCATGGTTGCTGGCGGCCGGGCGCTGTTCAGGAGCGGGAGCCGGTGCAGCCGGACGTGGTGCATCGGTCTTCTGCGCGGTGGTCGCGACGGCGCGCTGGTTGTCGGCGCGCAGGCGTGCAGTGAGCTCGGCCAGACGGTTGTCCGGGGCGCCCGGCGCAGCGACCGCAGCGGTTGCGGCAGCAGCCGGACCCGCGGCATTGCGGGCCAGCAGTGTCTGGTCGATGCCGGTGGCGACCACGGAGACGCGGATCACGCCATCGAGGGTCTCGTCGAAGGTCGCGCCGACAATGATGTTGGCGTCCTGATCGACTTCCTCGCGGATGCGGGTGGCAGCTTCGTCGACCTCGAACAAAGTCAGGTCCTTGCCGCCGGTGATCGAGATCAGCAGGCCACGGGCGCCCTTCATCGAGGAATCGTCGATCAGCGGGTTGGCGATGGCGGCTTCGGCGGCGGTCAGCGCGCGCTTCTCGCCGGTGGCCTCGCCGGTGCCCATCATCGCCTTGCCCATTTCACGCATCACGGCGCGGACGTCGGCGAAGTCGAGGTTGATCAGGCCTTCCTTGACCATCAGGTCGGTGATGCAGGCGACGCCCGAGTACAGCACCTGGTCGGCCATCGCGAAGGCGTCGGCGAAGGTGGTCTTCTCGTTAGCGACCCGGAACAGGTTCTGGTTCGGAATGATCAGCAGCGTGTCGACCACCTTGTGCAGCTCGGCAATGCCGGCCTCGGCGGTGCGCATGCGGCGCTGGCCTTCGAAGTGGAACGGCTTGGTGACCACGCCGACGGTGAGGATGCCCATGTCGCGCGCGGTCTTGGCGATCACGGGAGCTGCGCCGGTGCCGGTGCCGCCGCCCATGCCGCAGGTCACGAACACCATGTTCGCACCCGAGAGGTGATCGCGAATCTCGTCAATGACTTCCTGCGCGGCGGCGGCGCCGACATCAGGCTGCGAACCGGCACCGAGGCCCTGGGTCACGACCGTGCCCATCTGCACGATGCGCTGGGCCTTCGACATGGTGAGCGCCTGCGCGTCGGTGTTGGCGACGACGAAATCGACGCCCATCAGACCGGCGGTGATCATGTTGTTGACGGCATTGCCGCCGGCGCCGCCGACGCCGAACACGGTGATGCGGGGCTTCAGCTCGGCGATATCCGGGGGTAAGATTAAGTGTCATGTGATTGCCTCTCGATTACGCGCGCGTTGTCTGGTCATGCCCGCGGCCGGAGGCCGAAAGCGCGAAGGAAGGAAAAAGGAAGGGTCGGCAAAATTTCATCAGAAACCCTCGCGAAGCCATCGTCCGACCTTTCCGAAATAGCCGTCGGTCCCTGTCTTGAGCTGCCGCGTATGCCGCGGTTCGACATGTTCAAGATGAGCGAATTGCGGATAGACTAGGAGCCCGGCGGGCACTGCGAAGGATGCGCTCTTGGCCTCGGTCGGCAGCCGGCCGAAACCGAGCGGACGGCCGATGCGAACCGGACGGCCGAGAATCTGGGTGGCGAGATCGACCAGTCCGGTGAGCTGCGAAGCGCCGCCCGACAACACAACCCGCGCCCGCGGCTCTGCCGCAAAGGGGAATCCGCGAGTCGGTCCCTGACCATTTCAAAAATCTCCTCGGCGCGCTGCCGGACGATGTTGGCGATTGTGGCGCGGGATACGACCTGCGGCGTGTCGCGGTCATTGTCGCCTGCCGACGGCACGGACAGCAGTTCGCGCGCATCGGAGCCGCCCGTCAGCACGGTGCCATATAACGTCTTGATTCGCTCGGCATCCGCAATCGTCGCACCTAAACCGCGCGCCAGATCCATGGTGATGTGTTGCCCGCCGACCGCAAAACCTGACGCATGAACGAAGCGCCCGCTGGAATAGGTGGCGATGGTGGTGGTGCCGGCCCCCATCTCGACGACGGCGGCGCCGAGATCGGCCTCGTCGTCGGTCAGGACAGCAAGACCTGCAACATAGGGACTCGCCGCCATGGCCTCGACATTGAGATGGCAGCGCTCGACCACCAGCATCAGGTTCTTGGCGACGGTGGCGTCGGCGGTGACGACGTTCATGTCGACGCCGAACTGCCGCGCCACCATGCCCCGGGGATCGCGAATGCCTTTGACGCCATCGAGCTGATAGCCGACCGGCAGCGCGTGCAGCACGGTGCGGCCGGGTGGCGTGGCATGATGCATGCCGGCCGAGGTGACGCGGCTGACATCGGCGGCGGTGACCGCGCCGCCCTTGATGTCGGCGCAGGCTTCGATCAATTGACCCTGCAGCCGGCCGGCCGAGACCGACAGCAAAACCGATTCAACCCGGACCTTGGCCATCTTTTCGGCCAGCGCCACAGCCTGGCGCACGGCCTGTTCGCATTCGCCGAGATCGACCACCGCGCCGGACTTGACGCCGCGCGACTGGATCTGGCTGTAGCCGATCAATTCCACCGCATGGCTGCGGCCGCGCAGCGCCTCGTTGGGCGCGCAGGGCTTCAGCCGTGCGATCATGCAGGCGATCTTGCTGGTGCCGATATCCAGCGAGGCAACCAGCGCGGTGCGGTTGGTCGCCATCGCGCGGGTTTTCGGCGCCTGGTTGCGATCGAGCGTGGTCATGCGGCGCCAGCCTTCTTCTTGGCGGCGTTGGCCTTGTTGAACAGATCGTCGCGGGCCTTGGCGGCATCTTCCGACAGCCGCACGGTCAGCCGGTCAGGCAGCCGCATGTCGATGGCCACGATGTCTTTCGAAAACAAACGGTCTTCCTTGTCGAGCTTGCTCAGCATCGCGAGCGCGTTGCCGACGTCGTTTTCCGGAAGCCTGATGTCGAGGCCATCCTTGAGCCGCAGATTCCAGCGCCGTTCGCCGACGAAGATCGCGGCCTTGGTCACCGAGCGCACCTGCGGATAGCGATCCAGCAAGGCGAGAAAATCCCTGGCGCGGGTGTCGGCGCCCTTGCCCACCACCAGCGGCAGCGAGGTGAAACGGCGCGACACGTAGGTCTCCAGCACGGCGCCATCGTCGGCGACCACTGCGAGGCGGCCGTCCTGCTGCCACAGCGCAAAGGCGGAACGTTCGGTGACGTCGATCTGCAACCGGTCTGGATACAGCTTCAGCACGTTGGCTTCGGCGATCCACGGATTGGCCTTGAGCCGGTCGCGCACCGTGGCGGCATCGAGAAACAGCAGCGACGAGCGGCCGTTGACGCCGCCGATGGCGAGGATTTCGTCCTGGGTCAGCTGCTTGCGGCCGTTGAGCGTCACCGAAGCGATGCGGAAGCCGGCGGCGTTGGCCGCGGCATTGCGGGCATCGCTCAGCGTGGCAATGAGTTCGTCGAGATGGTTGCCCCTGACCACGCCGAAGCCGACGCTGCCGAGCAGCATCAGGATGGTCGCGGCGATGCCGACGCGGCGCGGAACGTAGCGCTCGAGCAGCGCGATGTATTTGTTCGGGCTCTGTTCGCGCACGACGCGCTTCGGAGCCCGGAAACGGGCAGAACAACGGGCAAGAAAATCGGCAAGCGGCGCCAGCTGCTCGCGCAGCAGTATGGCCGCGCCAATGGCAGCCAATCTCAGGTCAGTTTGGGGCCCCAGCGATCTCACCGATCGAGAGAGGCGTCCTCCACCATCCATTGCACGCGCTCGTTACATGTTATGCCCGCATCCGCTGCGGGCTATGGCCCAGGTGATGTCCCGAATGTCGCTGCATGAGTCGTCGCGGAACTCCGCACGGCTCGCGCACCGGCAGCCAAGCGCCACATGCGCCGCCAGCGTTAACCTTCGGACTTCCTGGTAAACAAAGTGTAAAGTTGCCCGGGGCAGCACATGATTAGATGCGGTTTCAGAAGACTTTAGCCGGAGTGTTGCGGATGAGTCGGATGGAACCGGGGGCCGCCGTGCCGGGTGTCGTCACCCGCGAAAGCGGGTGACCCAGTAAGCGGCGGCATATCAGCATCGTCGCCGGCGTCTCGGAATACTGGGTCGCCCGCTTTCGCGGGCGACGACAGCCCAGTAGGTCACCCCACCCGCTTCGTCGCGATTGCAATCTGGCCGTGCAGGAAATCGACAAAGCTGATGCCCTGGACTCTCAGCTCCTTGGGGTAGAGCGAGGCCTTGGTCAGGCCCGGCAGGGTGTTGGTTTCGAGATAGACTGGGCCATTGGCCGACACGATGAAATCCGACCGCGAATAGCCGCGGCACGACATCGCTCGGTGCGCCCTGACCGAGAAATCCATTATGACGGCGCTGATCTCTGGGCTGAACCGGCCGGGGCAGATTTCCTGCGTCGCCGAGGCGAGATATTTCGAATGATAGTCGAAGCCGCCATCCGCCGGGATGATCTCGATCGGCGGCAGCGCGATCAGCGAACCGTCTGCCTGCTCCAGTACGCCGCAGGTGGCCTCGACACCGGCGACGAACGGCTCGATCACATACTCCTCGATCTTCGCCGCCCGGCGCACCGCGACCAGATCCTGGCTCGCATTGACGAAGATCAGGCCGAAGCTCGAACCGTCCCGGGCCGGCTTGGCGATCAGCCGGCCGTGCGCGGCGAAAGCCTCGTCGATCTGGTCGAGCGCCACGCCGGGCGCGACGGTGACGCCGGCGATGGCGGCAAAGCGCTTGGCCGCCACCTTGTCGAAAGCGAGGTTCGACGACGCCGAGCCGGAGCCCGTGAACGGGATGCCGCGCATCTCGCACATCGCCTGCAACTCGCCATTCTCGGCCATCCCGCCATGCAGGCCGAGCACCAGCACGCGATTTTCCGCCTTCGCCTGGTCGAGCGCCTGCGCCAGCAGCCCAATGCTGGCGCAGGCGGGCTTGAACGGATCTTCGAACGGACGCGCATGACCGAGCAGTGTTTCCGGTCGGGTGGCGTAGACGCGGTCGTCTGCGTCCCAGAACCACAGCTCGGCTTCCGGCAGCGCCGCGTGCAGCGCCTGCGCGGTGGCCACCGAGACCAGCCGCTCCTTGTTCAGACCGCCGAACAGAATCGTGATCCGCATTGATTCATCCCGTTCCGTCATCGATCGATGCCCCGATTCAGCCCCAGCCATGCCCGTCGGCCAATAGCATTCCCGGGCACGAGTCAGATATTGCTGATTTGCGTCCGCAACGCGACCCTGCCCCATTGTCCCAAGCGGGAGAGACCCGATCGATGCTCAAGGCCTGGCTCGACCTGCCCACGCTGGGCATTTTCGCCGCGCTCTGCACGCTTTACTATGGCACGGCGCTGGCGCTGGCCGGCGTGACGTTCCGCTCGCCGCTCCGCGGCCGCATCCAGTCCCTGACCGGGGTGGTGGCGCCGTTCTTTTCCTGCCTGGCGATCCTGTTCGGACTGCTGACCAGCTTTCTCGCCAACGACATCGGCGACCGCAACCGCCAGGCGCTGCGCGCGGTGCAGACCGAGGCCGGCGAATTGCGCAACATCTATACGCTGAGCGTGGCGTCGGTGACCGACATGCGAACCATCCGCGTGGCGCTCAAGGACTACGCCCGCTCCGCGGTGCAGGAAGAATGGCCGGAGATGGTCGAGGCCGGCAGTTCGGCGAAGACCCGTGCCGCCTATGACACGCTGCTGCGCGAGGTCAGCGACCCCGCCATCACCAAGGACGCCAGCGGCGCGATTCATGCCGCGTTGCTGAGCGCAGCGGTCCGCGTCGGCACCGCGCGCGGTGACCGGCTCAGCCTGTCGTCCGACCGCACCAACGACATCAAGTGGATTTCGGTGCTGATCCTCGGCGTCATGACCCAGGTGGGACTGGCGCTCGTGCATCTCGAACGACCGCGCGCGATGCTCGCCGCTCTCACGGTGTTCGGCACCGCCGCCATCGTCGCACTCGGGCTGATCGCGCTGCAGGAACATCCGTTCCAAGGCACGTTCCAGGTATCGCCGGCACCGTTGCAGCGGCTGCTGGCGCTGAGCGATGTGGTGGCGCCGGTCGAGCCCGCGCCAGCAGTGGCGCCTGCTGCGAAGTAGCCTCCTCACCTCTCCCCAACGCGGAGAGGTGAGGAACAACACTACACGACCCCTATGCGCTTGATTTCCCAGTGCAGGTCGATGCCGGATTGCGCCAGTACCCGCGCGCGCACGGTCTCGCCTAGCGTCTCGATGTCGGCGGCGGTGGCATCGCCGGTGTTGATCAGGAAATTGCAGTGCATTTCCGACACCTGCGCGCCGCCGACGCGCAGTCCGCGGCAGCCGGCGGCGTCGACCAGCTTCCAGGCGCTGTGGCCGGGCGGATTCTTGAAGGTCGAGCCGCCGGTCTTTTCACGGATCGGCTGCGCGGTCTCGCGATGCGCCTGCACCGCATCCATCTTGGCGCGGATCATCGAAGACTCAGTGAGCACGCCGCGGAATTTTGCAGAGGTGAAGATGATGGACGGGTCGACGCCACTGTTGCGATACACGAACTGCATCGCGGCGTTGTTGAACACGTGTTTCGTCCCGTCGCGGCCGATGCCGGTGGCCTCGATCAGCACGTCCTTCGTCTCGCCGCCATTGGCGCCGGCATTCATGCGCAGCGCACCGCCGATCGAGCCGGGAATTCCGAAGTAGAATTCGAGACCGCTGATATTGGCGGCCGCCGCGGTCTCCGCCACGCGCTTGTCCAACGCAGCGGTGCCGGCGCTGACGATGTCGTTCTCTGCCGTCGTCGCGCCAAAACCGCGCGGGCTGAGGCGGATCACCACGCCGGCAATGCCGCCGTCGCGCACGATCAGATTGGAGCCGACGCCGACCACGGTGACCGGAATGTCCATCGGCAGCCGCGACAGGAAGTATGCGAGATCGTCCTCATCCGCAGGCGTGAACAGGACTTGCGCCGGGCCGCCGACGCGAAACCAGGTCAGCGGCGCCAGCGATTCATTCGCCAGCAGCCGACCGCGAAGCTCGGGCATGGCGGATTTCAAGTCGGCGCTGAGGTCGGGAAAGGTCATGCTGCCCGGTAAGCTGGTCATGTTTGGGTCCCCTCCCCCTGCGGGGAGGGTGGCTTCGCGAAGCGAAGACGGGAGAGGGGAGCCGCGGGCGACGGAGCGTGTGGCGCCCCCTCTCCCCACCCTCTCCCGCCAGACGCAGCTTCGCTGCGCCCGGGGAGAGGGGCGCGACTGCGCGTGTGGAGAGCGCGTCGACCATCGCAGTCGTTACCCCAACGCCTTCAGCTCGCCCGGCAGCGCGTAAGCCCACTGCGTGATGTTGCCGGCGCCGAGGCAGACCACGGTGTCGCCGGGTTTGGCGACGCCGGCGATCAGGCCCGCGAGCGCCGCGGATTCCTGCAGCGGGATCACCTGGCGGTGACCGTGGGCGCGCAGGCCGAGCACGAAGTGATCGCGATCGATGCCTTCGATCGGCGCCTCGCCGGCCGGATAGACTTCGGCGACCACCACCGTGTCGGCGTCGTTGAAGCAGGTGCAGAATTCCTCGAAAAGCGACTGCAGGCGGGTGAAGCGATGCGGCTGCACCACGGCGATGACCTTGCCTTCGGTGGATTCCCGCGCCGCCCGCAGCACCGCCGAGATCTCCACCGGATGGTGGCCGTAATCGTCGATGATGGTGACGCCTTTCCACTCGCCGGTCCTGGTGAAGCGGCGCTTGACGCCGCCGAAGCCGGCCAGCGCCTTGCGGATCATGTCATCGGTGAGGCCGAGCTCATGGGCGACGGCGATGGCGGCGGTGGCGTTGAGCGCGTTGTGGCGGCCGGGCATCGGCAGCACCAGATCGGCGATCTCATGGGATGTCCCGGCCTTGCGGTCGCGGAACGCCACCCTGAAGGCGGAGCCGCCATTGGCCGGATGCAGGTCGAGCAGCCGCACGTCGGCCTGCGGATTGGTGCCGTAGGTGATGATGCGGCGATCCTCGATCTTGCCGACCAGGGTCTGCACCACCGGATGGTCGATGCACATCACCGCAAAGCCGTAGAACGGCACGTTCTCGACGAAGTGGCGGAACGCGTCCTGCACCGCTTCGAAGGTGCCGAAGTGATCGAGATGTTCGGGATCGACGTTGGTCACGATGGCGACGTCGGCGGGCAGCTTGAGGAAGGTGCCGTCGCTCTCGTCGGCCTCCACCACCATCCAGTCGCCGGCGCCGAGCCGCGCATTGGTGCCGTAGGCGTTGATGATGCCGCCGTTGATCACGGTGGGATCGAGTTCACCGGCATCGAGCAAGGCGGCCACCATCGAGGTGGTCGTGGTCTTGCCGTGAGTGCCGGCGATAGCCACGCAGCTTTTCAGCCGCATCAGTTCGGCCAGCATCTCGGCGCGGCGCACCACCGGGATGCGCTGGGCGCGGGCCGCCAGCAGTTCTGGATTGTCGCGCTTGATGGCGGTGGAGACCACCAGCACATCGGCACCGGCAACGTTGTCGGCCTTGTGGCCGACGGTGACTTTGATGCCCTTTTCCCTGAGCCGGTTGACGTTGGCGCTTTCCGAAGCGTCGGAGCCCTGCACCGTGTAGCCGAGGTTGCACAGCACTTCGGCAATGCCGCTCATGCCGATGCCGCCGATCCCGACGAAGTGGATGGGGCCGATCTCGCGGGGCAGTCTCATGGGGGCTCTCGTCTCTGTGCGTCGTGACCCGAGCGGGGCCAACGTCTGCGAATCTGCCTCCTTCATGCAAGACAGGGATGACCGGGACAAGCCCGGCCATGACACTTAAATGTCGATTTCCCAGCGGGATCGGCCGGATTTCGGCCCCTTTTGTGATGGCAGCCCCTACTCGGCCGCGGCGGGACGCGGCACTGGCGCGCCGTCCATGCGGTTGGCCAGAACGGCCACCGCGACTCCCGCCAGCGGCGCGATGGCGGCCACCCAAGGTACCGCATTCAGCCCGCCATGGGCGATCACCGCACCCCCGAGCCAAGCGCCGATGGCATTGCCAAGATTGAACGCGGCAATGTTGAAGCTGGAAGCGAGGCTTTGCCCGGCGCCCTCGGCCTTGTGCAGCACTGCCATCTGCAGCGGCGCGGCGGTGGCGAAGGCTGCGGCGCCAAGCAGCGCAATGGCGATGACGACGGCGACCTGGTTGTGGGCGGCAAGGCTGATGGAGGCCAGCACCGCAGCGACCAGCAGCAGGCTGCCGAACACGCTGCCGGCCGGCCAGCGGTCGGCGAAGCGGCCGCCCAGCAGGTTGCCGACAATGGCGCCGGCGCCGAACACCAGCAGGATCGGCGACACCGCGGCGTCGCTAAAGCCGGAGATGCGGGTCAGGATCGGGGCAACGTAGGTGAACAGCGCGAAGATGCCGATCCAGCCGAGAATCGTCGTCAGGAACGCCAGCAGCACCTGCGGCCGAACCAGAACCGCCAGATCATCCGACAGCTTACTTTGCTCTTGCGGCGCCTTGACGGGCGGCACCAGCAACGCCACCGCGGTCAGGGCGGCCAGTCCGACCAACGTCACCGCGAAAAGGTGGCGCGCCAGCCATAGGCCTGTCCGAGCCAGGTGCCGAACGGCACGCCGAGAATGGTGGCGACCGTCAGGCCTGCGAACATGATGGATATCGCCGATGCCTTCTTGTTCGCCGCCACCAGGCTGGTGGCCACCACCGAGCCGACGCCGAAGAAGGTGCCGTGGGCGAAGGCGGTCACCACCCGCGCCGCCATCAGGCTCCAGTAATCCGGCGCCAGGGCGCAGGCGAGGTTGCCCGCCGTGAAGATGCCCATCAGCACCAGCAGCACGGTCTTGCGCTGCCAGCGGCTGGTGGCGACGGTCATGATGGGGGCGCCGAGCACCACGCCCAGCGCGTAGCCGGAGATCAGCAGCCCCGCGGCCGGAATCGACACGTGGAGGTCACCGCCGACTTCGATCAGCAATCCCATGATGACGAATTCGGTGACGCCGATTCCGAAGGCGCCGGCGGTAAGCGCATAAAGTGCGAGAGGCATGACGGGTTCCAATGTGCTGCGGAGCAACATGCTCCTGCATGTAAACTGGACCGAATGTCATTCATGAGTTAGACACGTTGTTGGAACAACATTTATGAATTGAAATCACCATGGCACGCCTTGACGTCAACCGGTCCGGCGAGATGGAGGTTTTTGCACGGGTGGTTGAACTCGGCGGCTTCTCCGCAGCCGCCCGGGCCTTCCGAATGTCGCCTTCGGCGGTCAGCAAGCTGATCTCGCGGCTTGAGGCCCGGCTCGGCGTCCGCCTGATCAACCGCTCGACCCGCAAACTGCAGCTGACGCCGGAAGGCAGCGCGTTCTATAAGCATGCGACGCGCATCCTCGACGAGATGGCCACCGCGGAGCGCGAGGCGGCGGTCGGGGCGACGCCGAGCGGCTTGCTGCGCGTCAACACCAGCGTGCCGTTCGGGCTGCACCGGCTGCTGCCGCTGCTGCCGGATTTCGCCCGCCGCTATCCCGATATCAAAGTCGAGGTGACGCTGACCGACACCGTGGTGGATCTGCTGGAGCAGCGAGCCGATGTCGCCATTCGCGTCGGCGCCATGCGCGAGTCGCGCCTGCTCGCGCGAAAGCTCGGCGACAGCCGGATGGTCGTCGTCGCCTCGCCCGCTTATCTCGCCGAGCGCGGCGTGCCGAACACGCCGGACGATCTTGCCGGACACAACCTGCTCGATTTCGGCTTTAGCAAATGGAAGAACGGCTGGCCGTTCAGGGAGCGGGACGGCAGGACGATCACCGTGATTCCGTCGGGCAATGCACTGGTCAGCGACGGCGAAGCGATGCAGCACCTGGCGCTCGCAGGCATGGGCATCGCCCGGCTGACACGCTTCCATGTCGAGGACGATATCGCGGGCGGTCGGCTGGCGCTCGTGCTCGAGGATTTCAATCCCGGCGATATCGAGCCTGTCCATGCCGTGTTCGTCGGCCACGGCGGTCAGTTGCCCGCGCGGGTGCGGGCGCTGCTGGATTATCTGGTGGAGAAGGTGCGACTATAGCTCACCGGCCAACCGCCGTCGTTCCGGGGCGCGAGGGCGCGGCCCGACCGAACCCGGAACGACGAGTTCTTTTCAGATCCCCGCGACCTTTGCCACCAGATCGGCGAGGCGATCGGCGGCGTCGAGCTTGCCGACGGTGCGCGCTCCCTTCGCCATGGCGGTGAGCCGCGCCGGTTCGGCGGCCAGCGCCGAAATTTCCGCGGCAAGGCGATCCGGGGTGAAATCCGGCTGCGCGATACGCAACGCGCCGCCGGCATCGACCAGCACGCCGGCATTGGCGAACTGGTCCTGATCCAGCGCGCCGGGCAGCGGCACCAGGATCGAGGGCCGGCCGATGGCCCCGAGCTCGGCCACGGTACCGGCGCCCGAGCGCGACACCACCAGATGGCTGGCGGCGAGCCGCGCCGGCAGGTCGCTGAAGAACGGCGCCAGCTCGACCTTGATCTTCAGGCGGTCATAGACCGCGCGGACCCGCGCCATGTCCTCGTCGCGAACCTGCTGGGTCAGCACCAGCCGGTGCCACAGCGCCGGTTCGAGCTTCTCGATGGCCGGCGGCACGATGTCCGCCATGATGCGCGCGCCCTGGCTGCCGCCGACCACCAGCAGGCGCAACGGCCCGGTGAGATCCGGCACCGCATAGGGCACGGCCGCGGCGGCGAGAATCGCCGGGCGCATCGGCGTGCCCGTCGTGGTGGTCTTCTTCGACAATTCGGGATCGCGGTCGAGCACGCCGGGCAGCGAGGTGGCGATGGCACTGACATGGCCGGACAGCAGGCGGTTGGCGCGCCCCATCACCGCGTTGGAATCGTGGATGACGGTGGGCACGCCGAACAGCCGTGCGGCGAACAGCGGCGGCAGCGTCGGGTAGCCGCCGAAGCCGATCACCGCGGCGGGCTTCACCCGGCGCATCAGGTTGAGCGCCATGGCTGTGCCGGCGGCGAGCATGATTCCGGTACGCGCCAGTGCGATCGGGTTGCGGCCGCGCAGCGTCTCGCTCGGCACCACGTCGATCGTGTCGCGGGTGAACAGACCGCTGTATTTCAGCGCGCGCGAGTCGGTGACGAGGCGCACCCTCAGCCCGCGCTTCATCAGCGCCACGCCGAGCGCCTCCGCCGGAAACAGGTGGCCGCCGGTGCCGCCGGCGGCGAGCAGGATGAGGGGCGCGTCGCTCATGGGAACATCAGGCGTAGGTGGGCGCGGCGTTGGCGTCGCTGATCGACTCCACCTCCGTGCGTGGCCGCATCCGCGTCAGCGCCAGCAGCATGCCGACGCTGTAGGCGAGCGAAATCATCGAGGAGCCGCCATAGGACAAGAACGGCAGCGTCATGCCCTTGGCGGGAATGAGATGCAGGTTGACCGCCATGTTGATGGACGCCTGCACGCCGAACAGGATCGCCAGGCCCGACGCCGCAAAGCGCGTGAACAGATCCTCGGTCGCATAAGCGCGCGACAGCGCGCGGATCACGATGAATGCGTAGAGCGCCAGCAACGCCAGACACAGCAGAATGCCGAACTCCTCGGCGCCGACCGCGAACACGAAGTCGGTGTGGCTGTCCGGCAGGCTGCGCTTGGCGATGCCTTCGCCCGGGCCGAGGCCGAACCAGCCGCCGTTACCGAAGGCCTCCATCGCGGTGTCGACCTGGAAGGTGTCGCCGGAGGCCGGATCCATGAAGCGCTTGATGCGGCCGGCGACATGCGGGACGAACAGGTAGGCGGTGAACAGGCCGCCGGCAGCAGTGGCCGCCAGGCCGAACACCCAGACCATCCGCATCCCCGCGATAAAGAACAGCGAGCCCCACACCATCAGGATCAGCATGGTCTGGCCGAAGTCCGGCTCCAGCACCAGCAGCGACACCAGCATCAGCAGCAACACCACCGCCATCGATGTCGCCGGCATGTCCGGCTTGCGCGCGGACTCCGAGAACAGCCAGGCGGCGACGACGACGAAGGACGGCTTGGCGGACTCCGAGGCCTGGATGTTGACGCCGAGAATGGTGATCCAACGCTTGGCACCCTTGACCTCGGGACCGATCAGCAACGTCGCGACGATCAGCACGACGGAGATCGCGAAGATGATCAGCGCGCCGCGCCGGATCTGCCGCGGCGACAGGAACGAGACGGCGATCAGCACGATGAAGGACGGGATCAGGAACAGGACGTGGCGGTTGAAGAAGTGAAACGGGTCAAGCCCGATCCTTGTCGCCACCGGCGGCGAGGCCGCCAGCGACAGGATGACGCCCGCCAGCATCAGCGCGATGATCGCCGCCAGCAGCAGGCGGTCCACGGTCCACCACCACTCGCTGAAGGGGGTGCGCTGTTCACGGGAGATCATGGGCGGTCCTGCGGGCAGATGATCCCCATTGGTGCGCCATCGTGGTTGCCAGAGGGTTAACGAAGTGTGGATTTTTGACCTTCACGGCACTCGCCGCGGGCGTTCGCCTGCCTTCATGCCGCGGCTTCCGCTACCTGATCGCTGACCGTCACCCGGTCGCGGCCGTCGGCCTTTGCGCGGTAAAGCGCCACATCCGCCGCCCCCATCAGATCTTCGCCGCGTGCCACATGTAGCGGCATCACCGCGATCCCGACCGAAGCGGTAACGCCGTCCAGCACGCCGCCGGGCAGCGCCACCCTCATGCCGCGCACCGCGTCCAGTATCTGCTCCAATCGCAATCGCGCGGTCTCCGGCGTCGCCCCCGGCATGATCAGCAGAAATTCCTCCCCGCCGAAGCGGCCGACGATGTCGGCCTCGCAGGTGACCTCGCGCAGGATTCGGCTCAGGGCGCGCAAGACGGCGTCGCCAGCCTCATGGCCGCGGCTGTCATTGATACTCTTGAAGTGGTCGATATCAAGAATGGCCACCGCGAGCGACTCGTCATCTCGGATGCAGCGCGTCGTCTCGCGGGTCAGCGCGTCTTCGAGATAACGGCGGTTATAGAGGTCGGTCAGTGGATCGCGTAGCGCCTGCTGCCGCAGCAACTCACGCAATTCGAGATTGGCCATCGCCAGCGAGACCTGCTCGGCCAGCATGGTAGCGAGTTGGTCGGCGCCGGCGCGGAATGCGGCGGGGTGCTCGCGATACAACAGCCCGAGCAGATTGTTTTGGGCGATGAGCGGCTGGCAGACGAAGGTCATCCGGCTGTGGTCGCACTCGCCCACATGGTTGCAGGTGAGACCCTGACTGGCCTCGGAAATCGGGAACGTCGTTCCGCGCCGCAGCGCCCAGCAATCGTCGACAGGAAACGAGACGATGTCAGCCTGCAGCGCTCCCCAATGGGCGCCGCGTTGCACGGTCGTACGCGCATCGTTCAGATAGTACAGCGCACCCGCTTCCTCCGGAAACAGAAAGCCGGCGTAAGTCTGGACTGCCGCGAAAACCTCATCGCGCGTCTGGCAGGATTGCACCACTCCGGAGAGTTCGGTCAGCAGTGCAATTTCCTTGGCACGAATTTCGGCGGAGCGCAGCGAGGCCGCCAACTGTGCGTTGGCCTGTTCCATGGCCAGCCCATGCGCACGCCGCTCGGCTTCCGCGGCCAGGGCAGCGGTCTTGTCCTGCATCACCCAGAGGATGGCGCCCCTCGCCAGCGGCTTGCCATAGGCATCGACTTCGAGGATCGATCCATCTTCGCGGCGCAGGCGCAGCGAGACTTCAGTGACCACGGCGCTGTTCCGGATCCTGGCGAGCGCGGCATCGAAGGCGGCCAGATCGTCCTCGCTTGCGACCAACTCCTCGATCTTCCTGCCGGGCAACGTCTCGACCCCGCGGCCGCAAAATTCGGCGATGCGATTGTTGCCGCGCAGGATGTCGTGTCCGGCCGTGAACAGGATGCCGGCAAGCGGATTATCGACCAGCGCGCTCTGTTCGGCACGCAGGCGGCTGAGATTCCCCGACATGCGCCGGCCGTCCATCATCATGACGACCAGCAGCAAAGCCAGCACGCTGATCACGAGGCCGCTGCCGAGGATCACATTCGAAGCCAGGGGACTGATCTGATAGGCGGGACCGGGATTGGGCGTGAAGATCACACGCCACACCCGCTCGCCCACGACCAGCGAGCGCTCCGTCGAAATGCCTGCCGGACGCTCGACCTGCGCGGCAAGACCGAGATTGTTCTCGACGCTGTCGTACATCAGCGTCGCCGGGCCAGCCGGATTCTCGGGCTCACCGATCAACACCCCCGTGCTGGTCGGCGTGGCATAGCCGCGGTCGACCACCTGAATATGCATCTGCTTCAGCGTGCGGGGATCGAGGATGCCGTTCATCAGATCGTTGATACGGTAGACCGAAGCCACAAAGCCAAAAAGCGCTGCGTTGCGCTGCGCTACGGTTTGCACAGGCTCACCGTTGCGATAGATCGGCGCGCGCATGATGAAGCCAAACCCGCCGGACGTATCCTGCACCAGCTTCACCGGCGGCGTGGCCACGATGCGCCCGGTCTCGGCCGAACGTCGCAGGGAATCCAACTGCGCAGGATTGGCACCGGCGTCGAAGCCCAGTGCGTTTTCATTGCCGGCGATCGGCTCAACGAATTCGACGATGTTATAGATCGCGCGCGGTCCCGGCGGGCGTACGGAGAAATCCGGCACGCCATCGAGTTCCACACTCTTGTCTGCGCGCACTTCGTCGACAAACGCCTCGAGGCGATCCGGTCTGACGTGACGCAATTCCTGCAACGCCTGGAAACCCGGATAGCGACGGCCAAGCTCCAGCACATCGATGTAGCGGCGGAACTGGGCGCGATCGACGCGACCGATCGAGGCGTACAGGCCCTGCAGGCCAACCAGCACTTCGGCATGGGTATGGAGGCGCTGACTGATCGCCCGGGAAACTTCTTCGGCATCAACGCTAAAGCGGTGCTGCACGTCGGCGACAGCGGCCCGTTCAGACAGATATCGGGCCGCGAAGGTGGCCGCCAATCCGACGCCCAGCACGACCGCCGCCACCAGTATTGTGCGCTGCGTCTGAAGCGTCAGCAAGCCACGCAAGGTCATTACGGCGTCCCCAGATCCACCACTTTCGGGATACACATCCCCAGACGATCTGGCAGCATGATACCGATATTCAGCTTGAAAATTCGTTGCGGTCACCGACCCGCCCGGCCAGCCGAGGGGCAGTTGAGCGCAGCGTTAATCGCGGATTAATTCGGCGGCGGCCGTGATGGAGGAGGTCGGCAAGTGCTCGCTGGCTTACACCGGTTTCACGCCATCCAGCGCCAGCACCAGATCGCGGAACCGGGTGCCGCGGATCTCGAAGTTGCGGAACTGGTCGAACGAGGCGCAGGCCGGCGACAGCAGCACCACGGCATCGGTCAGTCCGGCGGCCTCGGCGTCGCGCGCGGCGGCCGGCACGGCATTGTCCAGCGTGGCGCTGATCTCGAAGGGCACCTTGCCCTCAAGGGTCGCGGCGAAATCGGCGGCGGCTTCGCCGATCAGATAGGCCTTGCGAATGCGTGGGAAGAATTCGGCGAGACTGGCGATGCCACCCTCTTTCGGCTTGCCGCCGGCGATCCAGAAGATGTCGTTGAACGAGGCCAGCGCCTTGGCGGTGGCATCGGCATTGGTGCCCTTGGAATCGTTGACGAACAGCGTAGCGCCCAGATGGCCGACCTGCTCCATGCGATGGGCCAGACCGGGAAAGCTGCGCAGCCCCTTTGCAGCACGTCATTGCCGACGCCGAGCGCGCGCGCCGCGGCTGCGGCGAAGGCGGCGTTCTGTGCATTGTGGACACCACGCAGCGAGCCGATGCCGGCGATATCGGCGATGGCTGTGCGCTCGCCGCCTTCGATGCGGTAGATGGTATCGTGGTCGACAACGATGCCGTCGGCAGGCGGCGCTTGCACCGAAACCCTGATCACCGGCTTGCCGGCGGCTTCGATGCGGTCGGCGGCGTTGCGGCACCAGTCGTCATCGACAGATATCAGTGCGGTGCCGCCGGCCTGCACCTGCGCCACCAGGCGATCCTTCACCGCGGCGTAGTGCTCCAGCGTGCCGTGGCGGTCGATGTGATCGGGGGTGACGTTGAGCAGCATGCCGACGCTCGGATTGAGCGAGGGCGTGAGGTCGATCTGGTAGGACGACATCTCGATCACATGGACGCGATTCATCGCCGGCGGCGCCAGCGACAGGATCGCGGTGCCGATATTGCCGCCCATCTGGGTGTCGAAGCCGGCCTCGCGCATCAGATGCGCGACCAACGCGGTGGTGGTCGACTTGCCGTTGGTGCCGGTGATGGCCACGAACGGCGCGTCCGGCGCATGCAGCGCGCGCTCGCGGCAGAACAGCTCGATATCGCCGATCACCTCGACGCCGGCGGCCTGCGCCATCAGCACGGTCCAGTGCGGCGCGGGATGGGTCAGCGGCACGCCCGGCGTCAGGATCAAGGCGGCGAAATTGGCCCATGACACGGTGCGCAGGTCGGCGGTGATGAAATTGGCCTGCGCCGCCTCGACCATGCGGTCGATGCTGTCGTCGCAAGCGACGACTTCGGCGCCGCCGGCCTTCAGCGCATGGCAACTCGCGAGGCCGGAGCCGCCGAGGCCGAACACAGCGACCGTCTTGCCAGCGAAGGATGTGACCGGGATCAAGGCGTCACCGCAACTTCAGCGTCGACAGGCCGACCAGCGCCAGCATCACCGAGATGATCCAGAACCGGATCACGATCTGCGGTTCGGTCCAGCCCTTCTGCTCGAAATGATGATGGATCGGCGCCATCCGGAACACGCGCTTGCCGGTCAGCTTGAACGAGGCCACCTGCACGATGACCGACACGGCTTCGAGCACGAACAGGCCACCGATGACCGCCAGCACGATCTCGTGCTTCACGGCCACGGCGATGGAACCGAGCATGCCGCCCAGCGCCAGCGATCCGGTGTCGCCCATGAAGATCGAGGCCGGCGGCGCGTTGAACCACAGGAAGCCGAGGCCGGCGCCGAGCACCGCGCCGCACAGCACCGCCAGTTCGCCGGTGCCGGCGACGTAGTTGATCTGCAGGTAGTCGGAGAACACCGCGTTGCCGGCGAGGTAGGAGATCATGCCGAACGACGCAGCCGCGATCATCACAGGGACGATAGCCAGGCCGTCGAGGCCGTCGGTCAGGTTCACCGCATTGCCGGCGCCGACCACGATGAAGGCGCCGAAGATCACGAAGAACCAGCCGAAGTTGATGATCACGTCCTTGAAGAACGGAATCACCAGCGAACTCGACAGCGGATCGCGGCCAAGCTTGACGAAGGCAAAGCAGGCCAGTGCCGCGATGGCCGTCTCGATGGCCAGACGGGTGCGGCCGGCGAAGCCGGCTTCGGTCTGCTTGGTCACCTTCAGATAGTCGTCATAGAAGCCGACGAAGCCGAAGCCCAGCGTCACCGCCAGCACGATCCACACATAGGGATTGCGCGGATTGGCCCACAGCAAGGTGGACACCACGAGGCCCGACAGGATCATCAGCCCGCCCATGGTCGGGGTGCCGACCTTGGCCAGATGCGACTGCGGCCCGTCGCTGCGGATCGGCTGGCCCTTGCCCTGGCGCAGCCGCAGATTGTCGATGATCCACGGCCCGAACAGGAACACGAACAGCGCGCCGGTCACCATGGCACCGCCGGTGCGGAAGGTGATGTAGCGGAACACGTTGAAGACCGGGACGCTGCCGGAAATATCGATCAACCAGTAAAACATTCAGACCGCCTATACCGCGGCATCATCGAGCGCGGCCTTGCCGGGAAAGCGCTTTTCGAGCGCGGTAACAATCGGTTTCATACGCGAGCCGAGCGAGCCCTTAACCATCACGGCGTCGCCGGCCCGGATTCCGGCGAGCACCTGCGATTCGAGCGCCGCCGAACTGTCGGCATAGCCGCCCCGCTTGCCGGAGGAAAGGGCATCCCACAGCTGGCGCATCAGGGGACCACAGCAAAACACCAGATCGACGTTGTTGGCCTGGATCGCTCCCAGCAGTCCGCGGTGCAATTCGGCGCCCTGGGGGCCGAGTTCCAGCATGTCGCCGAGCACCGCGATGCGGCGGCCGTGCGGCCCGATGGCGGCAGCGCCCAGCACATTCAGCGCCGCCGCCATCGAGGCCGGATTGGCGTTGTAGCTCTCGTCGATGAGGGTGGCCTCGCCGCCTGCGAGTTCCAGGACGTGTCGGGCGCCGCGTCCGGTCGCCGGCTGCACCTGCGACAGGGTCAGCGCCGCCAGCGCCAAGTCGGCGCCCATCAGCGAGGCCGCCGCCAGCACCGCCAGCGAATTCATCGCCATGTGGCGGCCGGGCATGCCGACCTTGTAGGTGACGTCATGGCCGAGAATGCTGGCATGCACCGCCGAACAGGTCGGGTGCAGCGCCACATCGAGCAGCCGCGCTTCCGATTTCTCGTCGGTGCCGAACGACACGATGCGCGAGACGCCGGCCTTCGTCGCTTGCGCCTGCAGCCGGTCGAACTGGCCGTTGTCGCGGTTGAGAATGGCGGTGCCGCCGGGCTCTAGTCCCAGAAAAATCTCGGCCTTGGCGTCGGCGATGGCCTCGATGCCGGCGAAGAACTCCAGATGCACGGGCTCGACGGTGGTGATGACCGCGAAATGCGGTCGCACCAGTTTCACCAGCGGCTCAATCTCGCCGGAATGGTTCATGCCGATTTCGAAGATGGCAAAGCGCGCGGTCTCCGAGCAGCGCGCCAGCGACAGCGGCACGCCCCAGTGATTGTTGAACGAGGCCACCGAGGCATGGGTCTCGCCCTGGGCCTCGAGCACGCGGCGCAGCGCTTCCTTGGTGGAGGTCTTGCCCACCGAGCCGGTGACCGCAATGATCTGCGCGCCGA
This sequence comes from Rhodopseudomonas sp. P2A-2r, assembly GCF_026015985.1. Lineage (GTDB taxonomy): Bacteria > Pseudomonadota > Alphaproteobacteria > Rhizobiales > Xanthobacteraceae > Tardiphaga. The sequence continues at coordinate 5,748,313 of NZ_CP110389.1, forward strand.
GCCGGGCGCGCGCGGCGCGCGCCAGATCGACCAGCGCCGCCAGCACGTCATCGACCACCAGCAGCGGCGCGTCGGCGGCGAATTTGCTGCGCTGTGCGCGTTCGACCACCGCGAGCCCGGCGCCGGCCTTCAGAGCCGCATCGACGAAAGCGTGGCCGTCATGGACGTCACCCTTGATGGCGAAATAGGCCTCGTTCGGCGCGATGGTCCGAGTGTCGATCGACAGGCAGGTGATGCCGGCTGGCAAGGAGCCGCTAGCCTCGGCGCGCATCGCCTCGGCCATCGCCTCGGTGGTCCACAGGATTTCGCTCATGCAACCCTCGCAGCAAGCGCCGCCGCAGCGGCTTCGTGATCGCTAAAATGCAGCGTGCGATCGCCGACGATCTGTCCGATCTCGTGGCCCTTGCCGGCGATCAGCAAGGCGTCGCCCTGCTGCAGCCCGGCGATGGCCACCTTGATGGCTTCGGCGCGATCGCCGATCTCCACCGCGCCGGGCGCGGCAGCGAGAATGGCGGCGCGGATCGCGGCGGGATCTTCGCTGCGCGGATTGTCGTCGGTGACGATGACGCTGTCGGCCTTCTCTGCGGCGATGGCGCCCATCAGCGGTCGCTTGCCGGTGTCGCGGTCGCCGCCGGCGCCGATCACCACCACGAGCTTACGCGGCGCATAGGGGCGCAGCGCTTCCAGCGCCTTGGCCAACGCATCGGGCTTGTGGGCGTAGTCGATGAACACCGGCGCACCGTTGTGGGTGCCGACCTGTTCCAGCCGGCCTTTCGCCCCTTCAAGATGCTCGAGCGATGCCAGCACCTCGGCGGCGTCACCGCCCGTGCCGATCACCAGGCCAGCTGCCACCAGCGCATTTTCGATCTGGAATTCGCCGACCAGCGGCAGCCGGATGTCATGCATCCGGCCGCAATGCTGCAGCGTCAGCAATTGCGAAAAGCCGTCGATGGCGGCGGCAACGAGACGGATGCCTTCGCCGGCGCCGTCGCCCTGGCGCCCCACGGTGATGGTGCGCAGCTGTCGTTCGCGCGCCGCGGCGATCACCTGCGCCGAACAGTCGTGATCCGCTGATATCACCGCGACGCCGTCATCGACGACAAGTTCGCGAAACAGCCGCAGCTTGGCCGCGAGGTAATGTTCGACGGTCGGATGATAGTCCATGTGGTCGCGCGACAGGTTGGTGAAGCCGCCGGCCGCGATGCGGATGCCGTCGAGGCGATATTGATCGAGACCGTGCGACGAGGCCTCGACCGCCAGATGCGTGACGCCGTCGCCCGCGATCTCGTCGAGCTGGCGGTGCAGCGCGATCGGGTCTGGCGTGGTCAGCGAGCCATAGACGGCGCGCTGTGGCGAGACGAGGCCGATGGTGCCGATGCTGGCGGCGACGTGGCCGAGCCGCTCCCAGATCTGCCGCGCGAAAGCCGCGACCGAGGTCTTGCCCGAGGTCCCGGTCACCGCGGCGATGACCGCGGGTTGGCGCGGGTAAAATCTTGCCGCGGCCAGCGCCAGCGCGCGGCGCGGATTGGGGGTGGTGACGAACGGCACCGGCAGGCCGATATGCGCGTGATCGCCGACCACGGCGACGGCGCCGGCCGCGATGGCCTGGGTGACGAATCGCGCGCCGTCGGTCCTGGCGCCGGCCAGTGCGAAGAAGACATCGCCGGGCTTCACCGCGCGACTGTCCACCGCAAGACCGCTCACGGCAACCTCGCCCGCGGGCGCGTCCATCGCGGCGTCATCGCTGAAAAGGTCGCGCAGTTTCATACTGTTCCTGCTCGGAGATCGGGTACATTACGGCCCTGGCAAACCGCATTTTGCACCGACTGTAAAGCGCCCTGCGTGGCTACTGTGTCACCCTCGATGCCGCAAGAATAAGGCGGTCGGCGGTCGGCAGATCGAAGCGGGGCTCGAGTCCGAGCAGAGGCGCAATGCGGGCGATCACCTTGCCGCCGGCGGGAACCGCATTCCAGCCCGAGGTGATGAAGCCGTGGGTTTCCGGAAGCGCCTTCGGCTCGTCGAGCATCACCAGAACCTGGAATTGCGGGTTGTCCATCGGCAGCACCGCAGTGAAGGAGTTCAGCACCTGCTTCTTGGAATAGCGGCCGCCGACGACCTTTTCAGCGGTGCCGGTCTTGCCGCCGATGTAGAAGCCCTTGGACAAAGGTCGGCCTGACGCGCGGTGCCGGTTTCGGCGTTGAGGCGCATCAGATAGCGGATCTTGTCGCTGGTATCCTTCTTGACCACGCGCTTGCCGATCGCCAGCGCCTCTTCCTCGGTCCGCTTCAGGAAGGTCGGCGGGATCAGATAGCCGCCATTGACCATGGCGTTGATGCCCATCACCGCCTGAAGCGGCGCTACCGCAATGCCGTGGCCGAAGGCGATAGTGATGGTGTTGAGTTCGCCCCAGCGCTTCGGCACGATCGGCATGGCGCTCTCAGGCAGTTCGGTGCGCAGCCGGTCCATCTGGCCGACCTTCTTCAGGAACGCCTTGTGCGCCTCGACCCCCATCGACAGCGCGACGCGCGCGGCACCGATGTTCGAGGAGAAGGTAAACACTTCAGCGAGCGAGATGGCGCGCCCGAGGTTGTGACTATCGTGGATCTTGAACTTGCCGTAGCTGAGCGGCATCCGCGCATCGTACATCGTGCCGAGATTGGCCTTGCCGGCATCCAGGGCCATCGCCAGCGTCAGGGTCTTGAAGGTCGAGCCCATCTCGTAGACGCCGGTGGTCAGGCGGTTGATCCGGTCGGGATCGTGGGCTTCCTTCGGATTGTTCGGATCGAAATCCGGCAGCGACACCATCGCCACGATCTCGCCGGTCTTGACGTTGGAGACCAGGCCGGAGGCCGCCTTGGCACTGTATTTCGCTTTCGCCTTGATCAACTCGTCGCGCAGCGCATGCTCGACGCGTAGATCCACCGACAGCTCGATCGGCTTCTGCAGACGATCAGAGGCAAAGCCGGCGCGATGCAGGTCGGCGAGGCCGTTGGTATCGAGCCACTTCTCGATGCCGGCGATGCCCTGGTTGTCGGTGTTGACCAGTCCGATCACGTGGCTGACCGCGGCACCGCTCGGATAGACCCGCTTGTTCTCGCGCAGGAATCCGACCCCCGGCACGCCGAGTTTGTGAATGTCGCGCTGCTGCTGCGCGGTGATCTCGCGCTTCAGCCAGACGAAGCCCTTCTTGGACATCAGGCGCTCGCGCACCTCGGCGGTGTCGAGATCGGGCAAGGTCGCGGTCAGCAGCTCGATGGCCTCGTCCTTGTCGACGATGCGGCGCGGTTCGGCGAACAGGCTGGGCGCCTTGATGTCGGTGGCCAGAATATCGCCGTTGCGGTCGACGATGTCGGGCCGCGCGGTGGCGATGGCGTCGCGGGCGGCGCGCCGCTCGCCATGACTGTCGCCGCCGACGGCGAACATCACCAGACGAAGGGCGATGATGCCGTAGATGCCGGCAAAGGTGAGCATGGCCAGGCCGACGCGCGCGCGAGCCTTCGCGGCGCGGTCGACATTGCGTCCGTACAGCAGGCTGCGGATCAGCCGCTGGCGCCAGGGCTCAACGGGTTTTGCTGCTGGCTTGTGCATGATGGGGGATTGATCGGTCACTGCGCGTCCTCCGGCGACGGCAAGGTGCCGGTGACAATGTCCGGATCGATCGTATCGATCATTGCACCGATTGGATCTGGATCGCCCGGTTTGGCGAAGCTCGGCGGCCGGTCCGGCAGATTCTTCAGCGAGTCGAATTGCTGCGCGGAGATCGGCTTCAGCGCCAGGTGCCGCTCGGCGAGCCCCTGTAGCCGCATCGGCGCGTCGAGCTTGGCCCATTCCGCGCGCAGCGACGCGATGGCATCGCGTTGCTCGCGGATGTCGGCGTGCAGCCGCAGCACCCGCTCGGTGCGCACGGTGGATTCCATCTTGATACGGTAGACATAGGCCGCGGCGAACACCAGCATGGCGATCACGAGGAGATGGATGATGCGCATGCTCAGCCTCCCCTCAGCACAGTGGCGAGCGTCGGCCAGCCCGGCAATGGACCGGCATCCTGCGCCGGCGCATCAGTGCGCTCGGCAGCGCGCAGCTTGGCGGAACGCGCGCGCGGGTTGGCGGTGACTTCCTCGCCACCCGCCACGATCGGGCGTTTGGTGAGCAAGTGGAAGCGCGGACGGGAGAGCCCGATCTCCGGCAGATGCCGCGAGCCGCCGCCGGTCTTGCTGCGCTCGTTCAGGAAATTCTTGACGATGCGGTCTTCCAGCGAATGGAACGAGACCACCGCGAGGCGGCCGCCCGGCTTCAGCACGCGCTCGGCAGCGGCCAAGGCCAGGTGCAGCTCGTCGAGTTCCTCGTTGACGAAGATCCGCAGCGCCTGGAACGTGCGCGTCGCCGGATGGAGCTCGCCGGGCTTGGCCCAGACGACTTTGGAAACGACGGCGACCAGTTCGTCGGTGGTGAGGATCGGCGCCTCCTTGCGGGCAGCGACGATGGCCTTGGCGACGGCACGGGAATGCCGCTCCTCGCCGAAAATATAGATGATGTTGGCGAGATCCGCCTCGGAGGCCTTCGCCACCACGTCGGCTGCGGTCGGCCCGTCATGGCCCATGCGCATGTCGAGCGGCCCGCTGAACCGGAACGAAAAGCCGCGCTCGGCCTGATCGATCTGCATCGAGGACACGCCGACATCCATCACCACGCCGTCGACCAATGGTTCGCCCTGCCCGGCGCAAACGTCGGCGAGATGCGAGAAGCGGTCCTCCACCAGCGACAGCCGGCCCCCGGATTGATCGACCAGATCAAAGCCGCCGGCGATGGCAGTGCGGTCGCGGTCGATGCCGATGACCCGGGTTCCGGGCGTGGCGAGAAGCATGCGGGAATAGCCGCCGGCACCGAAGGTGGCATCGACATAGACGCCGTCTTCGCGGGGCGCGAGCAAGTCGACGGCCTCGTGGCCGAGCACCGGGATATGGCGTGGTGCAGGCGCGGTCATCCGCCCGCTCCGCAGCAGGACGGAACCGGCATAACCCGGCCCTTCGCATCGAGGCGCAACGTCAAACTGGACACCGACTGGCCCATGTCGCCTCAACTGTCGGCGCGCCGCCCGGCCTTTCCGCTCGAAAGACCGCAGCACCGCGCGATTGTCGGTCCGATTCGCCGCGCCGCCCGCGCGAAGCGCAGGAAAATTCGGTCGTCCGCATGGAAATTGCAGGGTTGCCATGGGATTTGAGCGTCAAAAGGGACCTCGGCCAGCCCTCACGGGACGGCTGTTCACCCCTCAGTAACGTCGCTTAGCGTTAAGAAAGGGTTGATAGTACCGAACGGAATTAAGGCACTGGCCGCCGTCGCGAGATCGCTTGGCTCGATGGCGGCGACTTCGGGAACTGGTGCCCGGCGTCCACATGTCGGCGAAAAAGCTGCACAGGTGTCACGGAACCGTTGCGCGGCGCGGCCGTGGCCGGGATAGTGCGCCTGAAGTGCTGCCGGCCGATCCGGAGCGCGTTCTCCTGACCGGTTGAGTTGCCCCATGGCTACAGGCTCCTACGCATCATCCGGGGCTGATTCGAAGCGTCAACGTCCACTGCCGATTCCAAAGGGCGCTGCGGACCTGCCCCTCTTCACCCCCGACTCCTCGGTGGTCTCCGACGTGATCCCGTCAGCCAACTTCGGCGAGCGCAACAACGGGCGGCTCGCCGACATGATCGTGCTGCACTATACCGGCATGCCCGACGTGGAAGGCGCCATCGCGCGGCTGTGCACCGCCGGCACCGACGTCTCCGCGCATTATATCGTGCTGGAAGACGGCCGCATCGTGCAAACCGTGCCGGAGGCGAAGCGGGCGTGGCATGCCGGCGTCGGCTATTGGGCCGGCGAGGAAGACATCAATTCCTGCTCGATCGGCATCGAGATCATCAATCGCGGCCACGACTGGGGCTATCCGGATTTTCCGCGCCGGCAGATCGCCGCGGTTATCGCGCTGTGCCGCGGCATCATGCTGCGCCACGAACTGCCGGCGCATCGCGTGCTCGGCCATTCCGATGTGGCGCCGTCGCGCAAGAAGGATCCCGGCGAGAAGTTTCCGTGGCATTCGCTGGCCAATTCCGGCGTCGGCCACTGGGTGCTGCCGGCACCGATCGTGCGCGGCGAGACCATCAAGTTCGGCGCCGAGGGCGATGACGTGCTGGCACTGCAGCATGCGCTGGCGCGCTACGGCTACGGCATCGCGGCGAACGGCAAGTACGATTCGTCGACCATGGAAGTGGTCACCGCATTCCAGCGCCATTTCCGGCCCGAACGAGTCGACGGCATCACCGATCATTCGACCCTGACCACCCTGCAGGCGCTGCTCGGCAGCCTGCCGGCCGAGACCGTCGCAGCGCGCTAGCGTCAATTCACCGGCTCCGCCTCCGGGAATTTCCATGTTGCGTCAATGATTTCCTTGCGCGGCCGGTAGAGCCGCGTGGTGTAGTTCCAGCCGGCCATGATCGGAAGGCAGTTCGGCGTGTCCTTCCGGCAGCCGCCGAACTGGATCGTGAACGATCCGTCCGCATTCGGCTTCGCCGTGAGATTGTTGAGCGAATAGGCATTGAGATCATTCTTCTCGAAAAAGCCGCTGGCGTTGTACACGCTGATCGACCAGAAGCCATCGACGGGCACGTCCCTGACCATCAGTCTGTGAACGACCTTGCCTTCATTGTCTTTCGGATAGGCGGGAACATACACCGCCGCGTATCTTGGATTTCCGCCCCATCCGATGGCCGTGCCGATGAGATGCGCAACCGGATCGACCTCGCTGGGTTTGCCGAACATGGCGCCGGTGTCGCCGTCGCGCAGCGGCGCCAGCGCATTCAGCGCATCGCGTACCTTGTCCTGCGATGCCTTGTCCCAGTTCGGCACTTCGAACTTTCCGACGTCTGCCTGTTCGACCTTGATCGCATCCTGAACGGCATTGGCGGCTTTCAGGTCGACCGAGTCTTCGGGATTGGCGAGAGTTCGCACCAGCAGGAACACATAGCGCGTACCGACCTTGTCTTTGGGGTACGCAAAGCGGCCGGGTCCATAGACGACTTCGGTCGTGTAGTGGTCCTGCGAGACAACCTGCATCGACATGAACCGCTTTCCCGCATCGGGCAGCGTGACGGTCACCGGGCCCGCGTCGAGATCGAAGACTCCTGAGGAATACAGCGTATCGCGATTCATCCGCACGACGTCCTGCTTGTCGATCGCCGCCATGTCCCGGTCATGGTGCAACTTCCCGAATTCCCGCGTCTTGAAGTAGAAGTCCGTCTCGGCGCGAATGAAGTTGCCGACCGTCACTTTCAGCGGCCTTGCGTCCTCGGCGGACGTCGCCCCGGCCAGTGCGAGCCAGCCGACAAGAGTGAGGAGAAAAGGACGATCCATGCGCATGCAATCCTCCCCGATCACTTCGCCGCGGGCTTCGGTACGCCCAGCTCTTCGTCAACCTCATCTTCGAAGGCGCGCTTCTTGTCGGCCACGAACTCGCGATAGCCCTCGGGATCGACCCACGCGTTGACGCCTTCCGTCTTGGCCCTTTCGCGCTTGCCCTTGAGGTCGAAATATTCGGTGTGGTGACCGAGCCAGATATCGGGTTTCTGCATCTCCCAGAAATGATGCGTGCGGCGATAATCGTCGCCGATGCCGGGATAATCGGTGGGCGGCTTGGCGATCCGGTAGCCGGGATTGAAGCCGCCGCCATCCAGAAACACGACCTTGTAGGCCTTGCCGCTATCGACGAGCGTGCTGACCCATGTCGTCGATCCCCGCGTATGTCCCGGCGTATTCCAGGCTTCGAGAACGACGTCGCCGAGCCTGACGATATCGCCGCTGCGCAGCACGCGATCGACCTTCGCCGGCGGAAACCCCATGATCTTCCAGTCGGCGCCGTAATGGAAATCGCTCTTGCCGCCGTCCTCCATCGGCGCGACGTCGGACTCCATCACCGCCAGGCTGGCGCCGGTCAACTCCTTGAAGAAGGCGAACGCGCCGGCGTGATCGGAATGAGCGTGACCGTTGATGATGATCTTGATGTCTTCGGGTCTGAAACCGAGCTTCCTGATGGACTCGACGATCATCGGCCCGGACGTGGCATCCCCGTGTTGAGGAGGATGTGCCCTTCGGACGTCGCGAACAGCCACGAACTCAGCCCCTCGGTGCCGACGAAATACAGCGGCCCAACGATCCTGACCGGCTCTGCCGGTTCGTCCCATTTCAGCGCTTTTCGTGCCAGCGAAAGAAACAGGTTGTTGTCCCGCGCCAAGTCCTCCTTTGTCGGCGGATGGGACGGCAGTGTCTGCGAACGTGCCGGGGGTGCGGGCCACGCCAATGCGACCAATAGGCCGGCCAAAGCAAGGGTGGAAACACCGACATCCCTGAGACAGCAAATGCATCGCATTGCACTCTCCCATCGCCGACCGGCAACAGATTAGAGGCGGGAAATACGATTTCAAACTAAAAGGACCGTGATCGAGGCCCCGCTCTGGTCTCCAGCTCCGCCAGCCGCTGGCACTCCAGTCGAAGGGAGCGGCCACGGCACGACAGGTTCAGGATAATTTATTTCGCGCCGGGCCGCGCCCGCGTTCCCGGCTTGACGCCGGCGCCGACAACCCCCATGCCTTCCCCGTCAGTCGGCTGGACGGCCGCTCCCGCTATGGCCGAAAGGTTGCGGGGAGGAAAGTCCGGGCTCCATCGACATACGGTGCCGGATAACGACCGGCGGGGGCGACCCCAGGGACAGTGCCACAGAGAACGAACCGCCCCGCGAAGCCGCAAGGCGAAGCGGGGTAAGTGAAAAGGTGCGGTAAGAGCGCACCGCGTTTCCGGCAACGGAAACGGCATGGCAAACCACACCGGGAGCAAAACCGAATAGGGACGGCAACGCAGTCAGTTCGCTCATCCGGGCGCAAGCCCCGGGCGATAACACTGCAGGGCGATGTCTGGCTCGCCGTCCGGGTAGGTTGCTTGAGGCCGCATGCAAATGCGGTCCCAGAGGAATGGCCGTCACGTATCGTCCGGGCGACCGGACGGTGCCCTACAAAACCCGGCTTACAGGCCGGCTGATACTTCTTCTGTGAAACGAGGGGTCCGGCGCAACACGCCGGGCCCCTCGCCAGTTTTGCGCCTTGGCGCGCCTGGCCAAACCCGCTAGTCCTCGCGCATGTCCTTCCCTGCTTTGTCCCGCGGACAACTCGGCCTCATGCTCGGCTTTGTTGGCGTGGTCATCTTCGGCGGCACGCTGCCGGCGACACGGATTGCTGTCGCCGCGATCGATCCGTTCGCCCTCACCGCGTTGCGCACGGCCATTGCCGGCTTGTGCGCGCTGACGCTGCTGTTGATTCTGCGCCGGCCGTTGCCGGCGCGCCGGCTGTGGCCGCAACTGGCGATCGCGATGCTGTGCATCGCCGTGGCATTTCCATTTTTGATGGCGGTCGCCTTGCAAAGCGTCGACGCCTCGCACGGCAGTGTGGTGCTGGGCATCCTGCCGCTGGCCACCGCCTGCGTCGCCGTCGCCATTACCCACGAGCGCCCGAAACCGCTGTTCTGGATCGCTTCCCTCATCGGCGCCGCCATCGTCGTCGCCTTCGCGCTGCGCCAGGGCGGCGGCGCGTTGTCGGCAGGCGACCTGCTGCTGTTCGCGGCGGTGGCGGCATCCGCAGTCGGCTATGGATTTTCCGGTCGGCTGACAGCGCAGATGCCCGGCTGGGAAGTGATCAGCTGGGTGCTGGTGATGGCGCTGCCGATCTCTCTGCCGGCCGCGGCGTTCACCTGGCCCGCCGACGTCGCCGCGATTCCGCTGAAACCGTGGCTGGCTCTGCTCTACGTCGCCGTGTTCTCGCAATGGATCGGCTTCTTCGCCTGGAACGCCGGCATGGCGCTGGGCGGCATCGCCCGGGTGTCGCAGGTGCAATTGCTGCAACCCTTCGTCACCTTCGCCTTCGCTGCTGCCTTCAATGACGAGGCGATCACGCTGCAGGTGGTGCTGTTCGCCGCGGCCGTTATCTGCGTGGTCGCCATCAGTGCGCGCAGCCGGACGCTACCGGCGCCGGTCGCCCCGGTCTAGAAGCTAATGCCCGCCGCCGGCTGTGGCCGGATTGCTCGGCTTCTTGACCAGCAGCACCATGGTGCTGAGCGCCACATAGAACAGCGTCAGCAGGTAGAACGAGTCGGCAAAACTCATCACCACCGCCTGGCGATGGGCGATCTGGTTGAGCTGCTTGAGCGCCATCAGCGCGGCGTCGCCCTTGCCCTGGAACGATTGGGTGAACTTGTTGAGGGTCTCCACCGCCATGGCGTTGCCCCAGGTGACCTTGTCGTGCAGCCGCGAGATGTGGAAATCGGTGCGATAGTCCAGCGCGGTGTTGATCAGCGCGAGACCGAGCGCGCCGCCGAGGTTGCGCGTCAGGTTGAACAGGCCCGAGGCGTTCTTCAGCCGCTCCGGCGCCAACGTGCCCAGCGCGATATTGTTGACCGGAACCATCGCCATCATCATGCCAACGCCGCGCAGGATCTGCGGCACCAGCAGCTCGTAGAAGTCGAAGTCGCGGGTAATCCAGGTCATCTGCCAGGTGCCGGTGGCGAACAGCAGCAGCCCGGTCACGATCAGATAGCGCAGATCGACCTTCTGCATCAGCCGTCCGACGATCGGCGCGCTGCAGAACATCGCGACGCCGGAGACGAACATGGTCTCACCGATCATCAGCGCGCTGTAGCCGCGCACTTCGGCGAGGTAGCGCGGATAGAGATAGGTCAGGCCGTACAGGCCGATGCCGACGCAGAACGAGAACATCGAACCGAGCGCGAAATTGCGGTTGGTAAAGGCGCGGATGTCGACGATCGGCTCATGCGCGGTGAGCACGCGCCAGAAGAACGCCACGCCGGTGAACACGCACAGGATGGCGCAGATGAGGATCGAGGTGTCGCCGAACCAGTCGTTGCGCGGTCCCTCTTCCAGCACGTATTCGAGCGTGCCGAGGAAGCCACCCATGAAGCCGAGGCCCCACCAGTCGAAATGATCCAGCAGTTCGAGATGCGGCTCGTCGAAGTCCACCAGCGCCAGCACGCCGAGGGTGATGCCGATGCCCGGCACCACGTTGACGAAGAACAGCCAGTGCCATGACATCAGGTCGGTGATGTAGCCGCCGACGGTCGGTCCCACGGTCGGCGCCAGCGTCGCGACGAGACCGATGATCGGGGCGACGATGTGGAATTTGGAGCGCGGGAACACGGTGTAGGCCGAAGCGAACACGGTCGGGATCATGCCGGCGCCGAGAAAACCCTGGATGGCGCGCCACAGGATCATCTGCTCGATCGACGACGTGAAGCCGCACATCAGGCTGGCCAGCGTGAAGCCCGCCGCCGAAATGGCGAACAGCATGCGGGTGCCGAGCGCGCGGGAGAGAAAGCCGGACAGCGGGATCGCGATCACTTCGGCGATCAGATAGGCGGTCTGCACCCAGGAGACTTCGCTCGACGAGGCCGAGAGGCCGGCCTGGATCTCGGACAGCGACGCCGAGACGATCTGGATGTCGAGGATCGACATGAACATGCCGAACACCATGATCAGGAACGCGATCAGGCGCTTCGGCGCGATCGTTTCGGACGGCGCCGCACTTGCCGGGATAGCCCCCGGCGTCGCTGTGGTGTCGGACATCGGTCAGTCCTGACTGTGGATCAATGCGCCGGCTCGGCGCCCGGCTTGGTGTTGACGCGGACGTAGACCGACATGCCGGCGCGCAGCAGGTTCTCCTTGGCGATGGCAGCGGGGACCTTGATGCGGACCGGCACGCGCTGCACGATCTTGGTGAAGTTGCCGGTGGCGTTATCGGGCGGCAGCAGCGTGAACACGGCGCCGGCTGCCGGCGCCAGGCTGTCGACCACGCCTTCGATGTCGCGGCTGGCATCGGCATCAAGCTCGATGCGCACCGGCTGGCCCGGCTTCAGGCGGCGCAGCTGGGTCTCCTTGAAGTTGGCATCGATATAGACGGCGTCGAGCGGCACCACATTGGCGAGCCGCTGCCCGGCCGAGATGAAGTCGCCGGTATTGACGAGACGATTCGAAAAGATGCCGTCGACCGGCGCCTTGACCTCGGTGAAGGACAGATCGCGCTCGGCCTTGTCGAGTGCGCTCTGCAATTCGGCGAGCTGAGCGCGCGCCTCGTTCTGCTGCGCCTTGGTCACTTCGACGTTGTCGCGCGCGGCGTCCACCGCGGCCTTCGCCGATAGCACGGCGGCCGCGGTCTGGTCGCGCGTCGCCTGCGAGGTCTCGAAGATCGCGCGCGAGGCAAATCCCTTGGTGCTCAGTGCGTCCTGCCGATCGAAATCAAGCGCGGCGCGCTTTGACATGGCATCCGCCGATGCCTGTTGTGCACTGGCCTGCTCCACCGCGCTCTGCATCGCGGTGACCTGGCGCCCGATGCGGGCAATGGTGGCCTGCTGGGTGTCGATCTTGTGGCGCGCGGCATCGACGGCGATGCGATAGTCGCCGTCATCGATCCTGAACAGCACATCGCCGGCCTTCACCGACGCGTTGTCCCCGGGCAGGATCGCCGCGATATGGCCGGAGACGCGTGCGCCCAGCGTCGTATTGTTGGCGCGGACATAGGCATCGTCGGTGGAGACCATGAAACGGCCGACCAGATAATAGTTCACGCCGTAGGCCGCCGCAGCCAGCGCCAGCACGGCGCCGATCCCAAGCAGGACGACCTTCTTCTTGCCGGATTTCGGCGCGGCGGCCGGTGCAGCGGATGTAGGAGATGCCGGCTTGGCGGGGCCAGGCGTGTCGGCGGGACCACGGGCGACCGTCTCCGCCACTGCGGGGTCGGAGGCATCCGCAGCGGGGGCAATCTTCCTCACTGCCGCGCCATCGGCGGTATCCGGCTCGGAACGATGGATGCGGGCGGCTTGGTCGCGCGGTCCGGCCATCAAGGCCTCCTGAAATTACTGAAGCGAATGCCCAAACAGGCCGGCATTCATCCATCTTGGCGATCAATAACATTGACCGAACGGTTCGGTCAAGGTACATTGTGCAACACAATAGCCGGTTACGCATCGCCGAACCGTTTCATCTTTGGGTGTTTCACCGAACAGGCTAAATTTATGGTTGCCTCCCATTCCGCGACGCTTTCCCTTGTTGGCGACGAAGACAGCGCCAAGCGTCGGCAAATTCTCGACGGCGCCCGCGCCGTGTTCATGAATCTCGGCTTCGACGGCGCCAGCATGGGCGAGATCGCGCGGGCGGCGGGCGTGTCGAAGGGCACGCTCTATGTCTACTTCGCCGACAAGAACGGGTTGTTCGAGGCGATCGTCGCCGAAGAGGTGATCGAGCAAGGCCGAGCGGCGTTCAATTTCGATCTGACGCGCGACGTCGAGACCACGCTGAAGAACTTCGGCACCGCCTATATCCAGCTGCTGTGCCGGCCCGGCGGCGGATCCTCCACGCGCACGGTGATGGCCATCGCCGAACGCATGCCCGAAGTCGGCCAGCGCTTCTACAACAACGTGGTGATGCTGACGGTCAACCGGCTGGCGACTTATCTCGAGGCGCGCGTGACAGCCGGCGACATCGCCATTCCGGACCTGGAACTGGCCGCATCGCAGTTCATGATGTGCTGCCAGGCGTCTCTGTTCCTGCCGTTCATTTTCCAGGCCAAGCCGGCGCCGTCGCTGGAGCAGATCGCCATTGTGGTCGACAGTGCGACGCGCATGTTCCTGGCCGCCTATCAGGTCAAGCCCGCCTGACAGGGCTTTCGCGCTACTCGTCGGCGTAGTCTTCCTCATCGTGGCCCTTCGCCACCGGCTTCTTGGTGAACCAGCGGCCGAGCGATCCCGTCGAAGCGGGTTCGCGGCTGGAATAGCTGCTGCGGCCTTGCACGCGCGACGCCACCTGTTCGCCTGACATCGCAGCGGGCTGGCAGATCACCGGACGTTTGGCCCGACGCATCAGATCGACGTGGATGTGATCGTAGTGAAAGACGTTGGATCCCGGCGCCAGCACGGTGTTGAAAATCTGGCAGGCTCCGCCTTGTACGTCGCGCAGGAACCCCTGCTCTTCCGCTACGCCCTTCCAGCCATCCTTCACCGAAATCTTGCGGCCGTCGGCCAGCGTGAAGCCGGCGATGTCGAGTGCGTTGCCGAACGCATGCTCGGAAATATGCGCACGCGAACTGCCGTTCATGCCGCGGCACGAATAGGCCGAGATCTGCTTGATCTCGACCACGCGGGCGCCGAACCAGCGCATCGCCGCAGGCTGCACGGCTTCCGCCAGCCACTTGTCGAGCGCCGAAACGATCGGACAGGCCAGCGTCGCGGTTGGCTTCAGCGCGACGGGACCGACCGATCCGGTGACATTGCCGGGCCCCGGCCCGAGTCGCGGCTGGGCATAATCAGGCGGCGGGCTCTGAACCACGCCGGAGCTGTAACGCCCATAAGGCTGGCGCGGCTGCGGTGCGGCCTGGGAAGCAGGCGCCGGCGGCATCTCGACCTCGTCCTCCGCCTCGGGCATGCCGGGCGGGTTCAGCGACATCGGGCCGCTATTGGCCGCTGCGCCATATGGCGCAGCACCGTATGACGGCGGCTGTGCCGCAGCCTGTGGAGTGGAACTCGGATAGGCCGTCGCCGGGCGCGCCGGCATCGGCTGCGGCTGGAGCGGCCAGCGCGGCTGACCGGCACCGCCCACGGAGCCCGGCGGCCGCAGCGTTTCATCGGCGAAACCGAAGCTGCTGTTGCTCTCGCCGAGCGCGGCCACTTTCAGGGGAAATTCTGCGCCGCAGACTCCCGGCCCTGAAATCGGGTTGATCCGAACGAGATCGGCTCCCTCCTTCACGGCACCGGACTTCAGGCATGCGACTTCAGCCTCGGCACGCCAGGGTTCGCGCTCCTCGGTCTGGAACAGACCGCGACCACAACCCGCAAGCGATACAAGGACCACGGAGCCGACGAGATGCAAACGAATTCCGCGCGTCATACGCGCAAGGTGATCCAAATGTTTTAAGGACTCTTCAACGCGAAGGATTCACGTTTGATTTACCACGCCGCCGCAGCGCCACGTCGTTAGACAGTCCAGCGAGGAACGGGATTGCCAGGAAGCGAGCGCGCCTGGTCCGCGAAGGTCAGGGACGCTCCCTTGTTTCGCCAGGAACGGTTCCCCAGTTCCGTCGTTAATTGGACTGCGTTAAGAACAAGGAGTATCGCATGACTTCCGAGGGTTCCTTTGTCAGTCAGCTAAGCGTGGCCGCGGCCTATCTTGCGGTAGCCTTTGTGGGAGCAATCGTGCTCGGCATCTTCTAGGACGTTGTCGGGTCGATGCGGTCCACTCATCCCGCGCCCGGGCGATCCCGGCAGCAGGGAGTTCCATTGCGATTGCTCATCCGCCAGCTATTGCTCTTGTGACTAGCCCTTATTGAGCAGTGCAGAGGCAGCTCTCATTCCGGTTGCCGGCCGGTCGTCGTTTGTGGACAGATCTGCTGATGTATCAAACGATACAGCCTGCCGCGCGCCGGACGAATAGCATCGCGTTTTAGGGTGGGCTTGCCGCAGCTTGGCCTTAAGAAATTTTCCCGCGTGGAGTTCAGCAGCGAGAACGTTTGCCGTCCGGCGTCCATTCCCTCCCTACGAAAGACGGTATCGAATGCGTCTGGCCAACTTCATCCGCGAGAATTCGGCACCCATCATCGCCGAATGGGAAACGTTCGCGGCAACGCTGGCTCCGGCCTCCGACGCAACCAGCCCGCTGTCGCTGCGCAATCACATCACGTACATCCTGGAGTTCATCGCCGACGATATCGACAGTTGGCAAAGCGATGCCGAGCAGGTGAAGAAATCCCACGGCAAAAAGCCGCGGCCACCCATCAACAGCGTGGCCGAGGTTCACGCCGCGTTGCGGCAGGCCGGCGGGTTCAACATGGACCAGATGGTTTCGGAGTATCGCGCGCTGCGCGCCAGTGTCGTCAAATTATGGAGCGCGCAACTATCGGGATCCGGACAGCACGACATCAACGATTTGACCCGTTTTAACGAAGCCATCGATCAGGAGCTGACGGAGTCCATCAGTTATTACTCTTCGAAAGTGGATCGCTCCCGCAATCTGTTTCTTGGTATCCTCGGCCACGATCTCCGCAATCCGATCAGCGCCATGCTGATGTCGGCCGAACTGATCGCACGGATAGGATCGCTGAACGAGCGGCAGATGATGCTGATCTCCCAGATTTCCGTGAGTGCCGATCGCGCGACCGAGATACTGGATCAGCTTGTCGATCTGACGCGTGCGCGCCTCGGAGCCGGGCTGCAGGTTTTCAGGGCGCCCATGGACATGGCTTTTGTCGCCCGACAGCTGATCGAAGAAATGCGCGCAACCCATCCCGACCGCACCTTCGTGATTGACGTATCCGGTGACACGGAAGGCGAATGGGACAGACCTCGCATCGGCCAGCTGTTTTCAAACCTGCTCGGCAACGCGGTGCAATATGGCTTCCGCGACCTTCCCATTAAAGTGAGGATTACCGGCGCGCCGGACGAAGTGACACTCTCGGTTCATAATGACGGCATACCGATCCCGGCAACCGCGGTGCACGGGATCTTCGATGCTCTGGTCCGTGGCGCCTCGGGGCCCAATGCCCATCTTTCATCGAATAGTCTCGGCCTGGGGCTGTACATTACCAAGGAGGTTGTTTCCGCACACGGCGGAACGATCAAGGTGACCTCCTCGGAAAAGGACGGAACGACCTTCACAGCGCGCTTCCCGCGCACAATCGATGACCCCCAATTCGTGCCGGTCGGGCATGCCTGACGACGGCTCCAGGCCGAGACTCATCTTCCTATTGCCGCGGATATGGCGTGAAAGCGGCCGGAGCCCGATCAAATAACCGATTGACAGCACGCGTGGCGCAAGGCCCTGATGCCGTCAGATTGACGCACGTGACGGGGCCGGAGATCGCCGCAGCTGCCGCCGCGCGTCGAAGAAGCCACCAGGGAAACGTCCATGCGCAAGATTATCGCCGCGGCCATCGGCGCCGCTCTGTCCGCCGCCGCGCTGCTGGCGCAGCCAGCCGCCGCGCAGACCCCGATCAAGATCATGGTCGGCGGCATCGACAAGCAGATCTACCTGCCCGCCAAGCTCGCCGCACAGCTCGGCTTCTTCAAGGAACAGGGCCTCGACGTCGAATTGTTCAACTCGACCTCCGGCTCCCAGGCCGCCACCGCCCTGCTGGCCCGCGAAGTCCAGGGCGTGGTCGGCTTCTACGACCACACCATCGACCTGCAGTCCAAAGGCAAGTTCATCACCTCGGTGGTGCAGTTCGCCGTCGCCCCCGGCGAGGTGGTGCTGGTGAAGGCTGCCGACGCCGACAAGCTCAAGGACCCCGCCAACTGGAAGGGCCAGGCGCTGGGCGTCACCGGCCTCGGTTCGGCCACCGACTTCCTGACCCGCGCGCTGGCCGCCAAGGCCGGGCTCAAGGCGCAGGACTATTCGCTGGTGCCGGTCGGCGCCGGCGACACCTTCCTGGCCTCGATGCAGCAGGGCAAGATCGTCTCCGGCATGACCACCGAACCGACGGTGGCGCGCGCGGTGAAGAACGGCACGGCAAAAGTCGGCATCGACCTGCGGACTCCGGAATCCACCCGCGCAGCGCTCGGCGGCGACTATCCGGCGGCCTGCCTGTACATGGACCGCGCCTGGATGGAAGCCAACAAGGAGACCGCGCAGAAGGTGGTCAATGTGATGGTCAAGACGCTGAAGTGGATGCACAGCCATTCGCCGGAAGAGATCGCCGCGCAAATGCCGAAGGACTATTATGCCGGCGAACTGGAGCTCTACATTCAGGGCCTGCGCGAGGGCCGCGCGCAATATTCGCCGGATGGCATGATGCCGGCAGGCGCGCCGGAGTCCGTCCTGAAGGTGCTGACCAGCTTCTCGCCCAACCTGCAGGGCAAGACCATCGACCTCGCCAAGACCTACACCACGGATTTCGTCATCAAGGCGAACGCCACACATTAATTGATTGGTTAGAACGCCGCGGCCGCTGCTCCCCATCCCCCGCAAGGGGGAGGGAGCATCACTGCCATCGCACAGCATTAGCCATCCACGAGCTGAGTTTGATCATGACATCCCCCTCCGCCATCGAACTCAAACACGTCGCCCGGCGCTTTGTGACGCCGTCCGGCGAATTGCTCTCCGCGCTGGAGGACTTCGACCTCACGATCGCGCCCGGCGAATTCATGGCCATCGTCGGCCCCACCGGCTGCGGCAAGTCGACCACGCTGGGTCTGATCGCAGGCCTGGCAAGACCGCAGGCCGGCGAGGTCACGCTGTTCGACAAGAAGGTGGATGGCGTCGATCGCCGCGTCGGCTTCGTGTTCCAGCAGGACGCGGTGTTTCCGTGGCGCGACGTGCTGCACAATGTGATGGCCGGGCCGCTGTTCCGCGGCATCGCCAAGGACAAGGCCGAAGCCGAGGCGCGCGACTGGATCATCCGCGTCGGGCTCAAGGGTTTTGAAGGCCATCATCCGCACCAATTGTCCGGCGGCATGCGCAAGCGCGTGGCGCTGGCACAGACCTTCATCAACAATCCCCAGGTGCTCTTGATGGACGAGCCGTTCTCCGCGCTCGACGTGCAGACCCGTGAACTGATGCAGGAGGAACTGCTGCAGCTGTGGGCGCAGGCGAAATCCGCGGTGCTGTTCGTCACCCACGACCTCGACGAGGCAATCCTGCTTGCCGACAGGGTCGCTGTGCTGACCACGCGGCCGGCGCGGGTCAAGTCGGTGCATACCATCGACCTGCCGCGCCCGCGCGACGTCGCCACCCTGCGTTACGACGAGCGCTTCATCGCCATCGCACGCAAGATCAACGACGACCTGCGCGAGGAAGTTTTGCGCGCAAGGGCGGGACACTGACATGACCGATTCCAGCATCACCACCCGCCTGCCCGCCGACCCCAAGCTCGAGACCGCCATCGAGCGCATGCGCCGCCACGACCGGCTGGTGCTGGCGCTGCGGCTCGCGGTGCTCGTCTTCATCGTCGGCGGCTGGGAACTCGGCGTCCGCGTCGGGCTGATCGATCCGTTCTTCTTCGGCCAGCCCTCCGGCATCGTCGTCAAGCTGATCGACTGGTTCCAGAACGGCACCTCGATCGGGCCGCTGTGGAAGCAGATCTGGGTGACCATCTACGAAGCCGGCGCCGGTTTCCTGATCGGCGCCGTGATGGGCATTTTCTGCGGCATCGCGCTCGGCCGCAACCAGCTGTTGTCCGACGTGTTCTCGATCTACATCAAGGTCGCCAATTCGATTCCCCGTGTGGTGCTTGGCTCGATCTTCATCGTCGCACTTGGCCTCGGCGCTGCCTCGAAGATCGCGCTGGCGGTGGTGATGGTGTTCTTCGTGGTGTTCGCCAACGCCTTCCAGGGCGTCCGTGAGGCCGACAAGAACCTGATCGCCAATGCCAGGATCCTCGGTGCCTCCGACTGGCAGATGACCATGTCGGTGGTGATCCCCTCGGCGCTGTCATGGATCCTCGCCAGCCTGCACGTCTCGTTCGGCTTCGCGCTGGTCGGCGCCATCGTCGGCGAGTTTCTCGGCGCCCGCGAAGGCATGGGGCTGCTGATCGCCACTGCGCAAGGCTCGTTCGACTCCAACGGCGTGTTCGCCGCGATGATCGTGATCGCCGTGGTGGCGCTGGTCGCCGAGTGGATCCTGACCATGATCGAGAACCGGCTGCTGACCTGGCGTCCGGACGCGACGGTCAACGAGTAGACGCGGATTCAATTGGAAGCTATTCGCAGAAAAGCACTGCCTTAACCTCTCTCCGCGCAGCGAAACTTTGCTTCGCGCGGGGTTGGAGGCATGGGTGCGACTGTGACACCGCCGCGCGACGACACGAGAACGAAACAGTTCTCCCGGCGACGAAACCATTTTGCGCCTTCGCGCAAACCGCCTGAAACCTCCGCTTTGTAGTGATCTGCCCAACGAAGCGCCGAACCGGCGCTCACCTGGCGCTCAAACGGAGATACATCATGACCAAGCTCGCAGGCTTTACCCTGACCACCCGCCGCGCTGCCGCTGTCCTCGGCGCACTGGCGATCGGCACCTTCGCATTTTCCGGCAGCGCCAACGCCGCGCCGCTGCCGCTGTTCCCTTCTTCATGACTCCACCGATCCAGCTGCAGCCGGCACCGCAGGTGCAGGCGCCCGACGTGGAAGACCAGAGCGCTGCGATCGAGCAGCCGGCGCGCTTCCGGCGCCAGGTGGTCAGCTACGCCACCCGCGAGGCCCCCGGCACCATCATCATCGATACGCCCAACACCTATCTTTACCTGGTGATAGGCAATGGCCAGGCCATGCGCTACGGCATCGGCGTCGGCCGCGACGGCTTCACCTGGTCCGGCGTGCAGACCATCAGCCGCAAGGCGGAATGGCCGGCGTGGACCCCGCCGCCGGAAATGATCGCGCGCCAGCCCTATCTGCCGCGTCACATGGCCGGCGGCCCCGGCAATCCGCTCGGCGCCCGCGCCATGTATCTCGGCGGCACCATTTATCGCATCCACGGCACCAACATGCCGGAGACCATCGGCACTCAGGTATCGTCAGGCTGCATTCGCCTCACCAACCAGGACGTCGCGGACCTGTACTCGCGCGTCAACGTCGGCACCAGGGTGATCGTGCTGCCGATGGACCGCCGCGCCGACAATGCGATGGGCAAACGCAGCTAGTCGCGGTCACGCCGCGCGGATGTGGCCGAGGAAGCCTGCGACATCCTTCCTGAGCGCGACTGCCTGAGCCGCCATGCTATCCGCTGCGTCGCCGACGTTGTCCGCCACAAGACTGGCGCGTTCGGCGGCCGCGCCCAGATTGACGATGCTAGACGAAATCTGGTTGGCGGCGCTTGCGACTCCTGGACGTTGCGCGCAATCTCGTTCGTCGCCGCGCCCTGTTGCTCGACGGCGGCGGCGATGGCCGAGGTAATGCCGCCCATCTCGCCGATCACCGCGGAGATTGAGCGCACGCCGGCGACGGCGTCGCCGGTCATGCCCTGGATCTGGACGATCTGCCTGGTGATGTCGTCGGTCGCCTTCGCGGTTTGCGTCGCCAGATTCTTCACCTCGGATGCCACCACCGCAAAGCCGGCGCCGGCGGAGCCTGCACGTGCCGCCTCGATCGTCGCATTGAGCGCCAGCAGGTTGGTCTGGCTGGCAATGTTGCTGATCAAGGTGACGATCTCGCCTATCTTCTGGCTGGCCGTGGCGAGTCCGGCGATGGTGACGTCGGCCTGTTCCGCCTTGCGCATGGCGTCGTGGGAGATGACCGTCGACTGACTCATCTGCCGGCTGATCTCGGCGATCGAACTCGACAATTGTTCGGTTGCGGCGGCCACCGTGCTGGCACTGGTCGAAGCCTCGTGGGCGGAGGCGGCCACCGTGCCGGCTTCGGATGTGCAGCGCTGGGTCGCGTCGGTCATGCTTGACGCGGCGTCGGTCAACTTCGCTGCGGCCTGCTCGGCGGCGACGAGGCTGGTGCCGACCTGGCTGTCGAAGGCGCGGCATTGCTGGCCGACCGTCTCGGCACGCTGCGCGATAGCTTCCTGCTCGACGGCGCGGGCCTCAACTGCTGTCTGATGGACGCGGCCATTCTCCCGCAACACCATCAGTGCCTGCTGCATGCGCCCGATTTCGTCGCCGTTGGTCAGCGGCGGAATTTCCGCCGCAAAGTCCTGCTGCGCCAGCCGGTCGATGGTGGCTGTCAACGCCTGGATACGCTGACTGACCCGACGCCGCACGATCAGGAAGCCGCCGGTCGACAGCCCGAGCGCGATCAGCAGGACAAATGCGTTGGTCAGCAACGTCCACATGGCCCGCGCGGCCTGCTGGTCCGCGCGCGCCACCATCTGATCCAGCGCGACATTGATCACATCGACCACGTAGCCGTTGTTTTCCGTGTCATTCCTGCGCATGTCCGCAAGACTGATCGTCGGCTTCTGACCGGCGGCAAGGCTGCTGACCGCGGCCTTGCTCGCATCCAGCGAGCTCCCTGTAAAATTGACGCTGGCCTTGGCAACCGCATTGACCAAAGCTGGCGGTGCATCCTTGCGAGCCGCCGCCTCGGTAACAGAAACCCAGGCACCGCTTGCGCGACCCATCTCCTGATACCAGGCAAATGCCGCAGCGGGACTCATTTCCTTGCCGGCGGCAACGGCCGATTGAACCGCCAGCGCCCCCATACCAAGGCTCAGGCGGGCCACCCAGGCGGCGCGTTTGACCGCGAGAAATTGATCGGTGATCGGATCGACCAGCTTCAGCGATGCGTCCAGCGGATCGCTGGTGGCCAGTATGCTGTCTAGCATCGACTGGGTGAGCTTCGGCCAATCCCGGACAAGGCCCGGGTCGCGCGCCGAGTTCGGCTGACGGATCGCTGCGTCGACCTTCGGCCACATCGCCACCAGCATATCGTGGTTGCTCTTCAGGCGTTCAATCGCCGGCGTCAACTCCGGCAGGGCGAGCGTCGCGAGTCCCCGCAGGGCATCATTGTAGCCAGCCTCGAAACTCGCCCGCGGCTCGGCAATCGTCGCGACAGTCTTCTCGTCGACCGCGGCTTCGCCGAGCAGACTCGCGATTTCCGCGCCGCGCTCGACACGCAAGCCGATCAGCGCGCGGAACAGGTCCTTGCTGACGATCGCGGATGTTGCAACCCGCCGGGCGCCTGAACTTTCTCCGATCGCGCCGATAAACGATACAGAATTGGCAGCAACAAACAGAAATCCCATGATACCGATGATCATGCCAAGCAGCGTGCTGATGGAAATGTTTCGAACGTTCCGCATATGCGCCTCTTCAGGCGAGGCCCGTCGACTACGTGGCGACCAAAAATCTCGCGGATGCAAGGTAGTCTTAATGCATTGCGAAAGTGTTAGCCTGGCGGCCACGTTGGCTACACGCGTTCGGTTTGGGTGATGGAAGCGCAAATGCGGGATGATCATATTGGGTGCCCATGCCTCATCGCCACGAACGAAATCCCGACGGCACGAAACCTTCAAATGAAAGTTCGTTACGGTCACCAAGGCGACATAGCATCGCTGCGGATTGCCGCGGTCCGGAACGCAGCGCGGTGACCAGGCTCATGATCGGCCTGCTCGTGGCACGACTATTGCCGTTTGAACGGGCTCGCTACCGGCAACGTCCTCCATCGCGAGAACTTGCCGTCGGCGTCAGATTCCGATGAATTGCGACGGGGTAGCTGCCGACTTTTCAATGATAAACCGCCGGCGCGACGCGATCGAACCGAGCTGACGTCCTATGCCGGCATCAGATATGCCCTTCATCTTCCTCGCCGTCGGGTATAGCCAATCCCGGGCGAGCCGGCACCGCCACATTCCCCCTGCATCACCATTCGACACATGGCTGCACTGGCGTGCAGCGCACCATGGTTATAGACTGCTCCCCAACTTGCTTTGGGGGATAGATGCGGATCAAAACGATTCTGGTCGCTGCGGCGGCGCTTGCGATCTCGTTCGTGGTGGCTTTGAAGGCGATGGACTACCTGTCGCCGCGCAGCGCAGGTCCCGCGCCCGTGCTGGTGCAACTGCCGCCTCTGCCGGCGGCGCCGCGCACCTCCAGCATCATCGCGCCGATCACCATTCCGCTCACCGCCATCCGCGACGCCGCCGATCGCGGCGCGCCGCGCAGCTTTGCCGGCAAGGCCGACAACCCGGTGCCGCAACTGCTGCAGAACGCCGACATCAACTGGACTGCGGCGCGCGGGCCGATCGCCGCCACCGGTGCTGCCGATACGCTGACGCTGTCGACTCCGTTGAACGGCAACCTCACCGTCACCGGCGCGCTGTCGTCGAATGTGAAGGATCAGCTCAGCAATGCGCTGGGCGGCCTGCTCGGCGGCAATGTCGCCAAGCAGATCGGCAGCATCAACATCAAGAACATCAATGCCAATGCCGAGATCCGCGGCAATGTGGTGGCGACCGCGAGGCCGCAGCTCACCGCCAACTGGCGCGTCGAGCCCAATCTCGCCGCACAGGTCAACCTCGGCGACACCAGCGTCTCGATGGCGGGCGCCAGGATCAGCGTCCCCGCTCAGGTCAAGCCGGTGATCGACAAGGCCGTCAACGAGCAGATGGCCGCGGTCCAGCAGCGGCTGCGCAACGATCCGGCCTTCGAGCAGAATGCGCGGCGCGAATGGGCCAAGATGTGCCGCTCGATCCCGCTGCAGGGCGCCGCAGCCTTGCAGGGCCTGTTCCTCGAACTAAAGCCAATCCGCGCCGTCGCCGCGCAGCCGCGCGTCGATGCCAGCAATGTGACGCTGACGCTCGGCGTCGAGGCCGAGACCCGCGTCACCTCGACCCAGACCAAGCCGGATTGCCCGTTCCCCGCGACGCTGAGCATCGTGCCGGCCGGCCCCGGCAAGCTCAACATCGCCGTGCCCGTGGACATGCCGTTCACCGAACTCAACAAGGTCATTGAAGCACAGTTCGCCGGCAAGACCTTCCCGGAGGACGGCTCCGGCTCGGTGGACGTTACCGTCAAGAAGGCGACGGTCGCGGCCTCCGGCGACCGGCTGCTGATCTCGCTGCTGGTCAATGCCAAGGAGAAGAAGAGCTGGTTCGGCCTCGGTGGCGAAGCCACCGTGCACATCTGGGGCAAGCCCGCGCTGGACCAGGCTGCGCAGACGCTGCGCCTGACCGATGTGGAACTAGCGGTGGAATCCGAGGCGGCATTCGGCCTGCTCGGCTCTGCAGCGCGCGCCGCGATGCCCTATCTGCAGCAGGCACTCGCCGAACGCGCCACCGTCGATCTCAAGCCGTTCGCCTCCAACGCGCAAAAGAAGATCGCCGCCGTGGTCGCCGACTTCCAGACCAACCAGGAAGGCATTCGCGTCGGCGCCGAGATTACCAGCCTGCGGCTGGCCGGCATTGCGTTCGATTCAAGGACACTGCGGGTGATTGCCGAAGCCGATGGCGTCATCAGTGTTGCGGTGACGGCGCTACCGGGTTTGTAAGGTCTGTTTCTTTCGGTCAATGCCAACACACGAAAGGGCGCGCCCGGTTGCCCGGACGCGCCTTCATGATCTCCTCAACCGCTCAGCGATTAGTTCGAATACTTGAACTCAGGCATCGCCTTCAGTTGATCCTTGGTGGCGTCGAGCACCGCGTGGTCCGGGTACCACGGATTCGGTTTGCTGGCGGTGGTCGCGGCGGGTGCCGCGCCGGTTGTCGTGGTGCTCGACGGGCGCGCACCGGTCATCCCGCTCGAACCCGCCGCACCGCCGCCCGCCGCAGAGGCCGTGACAACAGGCTCATTGACGAACTTGATCTTGTCAAAGGGCACCGCGACGAGATGCTCGCCCACGCCCAGGAAGCCACCGACGCCGACGACGACGGCCTTGATGTTGCCCTGCTTGTCCGTCAGCAGATCGTTGATCGAGCCGAGGCTCTCATTGCCGGAATTGTAGACGTTGAGGCCGACGACTTTCGACGCCCGCCAGTTGCCGGTATAGGTCGCATCCGACGCTGCCAGCGGGGCCGCGGGTGTCGCAGTCGCGGCGGGCGCAGTTGTCGTGGTTGCGGACTGCGCGAAAGCAGCGCTGACCAGCATTGCCGATCCCAGAAGACCAGCCGTCATATACTTGGAAAACATATGTTCCTCCTGTTGAAATTGTCAGGAAGAAACGCGGGGTGTCGCCCCCTGTTCCCGTCGAAGCTGCAATTTTGCGATGGAACCCGCATCATTATTCAGCAGGGCGATTGATACTTGCCAACCCATTAGCGGCGGTGATGGATACGCACCAGCAGCAGAGGCTTCCATCGCCGTAAAAACACAACATCATCCGTTCCCGTTCTGGGAAGGACAATGACCGAATGCATGTGTCGGCGCGGTGGTCCCATATCAGCTCTTGTAGTCGACCAGCAGGGCCGAGAACGACGCCGCAGTGCTGCCATTGCTCGCCGCGGTGCCGCTGGAGCTGTAGGAGGTGGACGCCGAGGCAGACAGCGATTGCTGCAGCGAGTCCAGCAACTGCTTCAGCAGGTCCGCGGGACTGGTCGTATTATCGGTCGATGAGGCGGCGGACGCATCGGTCGAAGAGCTACCGTCCGACGCAGGTTGGTCGCCCGCCCGGCCATGCGCGCCGGCGAAGGCGGCCTTGAACACATCCTTGAGTTCGTTGGCCTGATCGCTGGTCAACTTGCCGCTGGATACTTCGCCGGAGATCAGGTCGTCGATCTTCGATTTCAAATCGCCAGGGGCGGACTTGGCGCTGCCGGAGCCGCTTGACCTGTCAGCTTGCAGGGACGAGTCGATGTCAGTGAGCGCCGAGGACAAGGCGCTCTGGTCGGTGGTTGAGATCTTGCCCGAATTGACTTCCGTTTGTAGTTCCTGTTGCAGCTTCTGAAGCGGCGTAAGATAGTTGCTACTGGTCGAGGCGGCGGAGATGGATGTCATAGGAAGCTCCGTGACGTGGTGGGAGCCTCGACGTTAAGGTTAACGAACTTAACGAGGTGTTGTTTCCGCGGATTGAAATGTTGCATGCTGTTGCCAGTGCATCTTCGGAAATATTTCGAAACAAATATTTTGAGCGGCAACGTCGAAATCGGGACAGAACACTGCCATGAGCACACCCCCGAACATCCTTGTCGTCGAGGACGACCGCGAGACGCGCGCGCTGATCGCAAAGTACCTACGTACCAATTCCTGCAACGTCACCACCGCCGCCGACGGCCGTGAGATGGAAAAGATCATGGCCGACCGCCGGGTCGACCTCCTGATCCTCGACGTCATGCTGCCCGGCGAGGACGGGCTCAGCCTGTGCCGCAAGGTGCGTGCCCGCTCGCAACTGCCGATCATCATGCTGACCGCGCGCGGCGAGGACGTCGACAGGATCCTCGGCCTCGAAATGGGCGCCGACGACTACCTGCCGAAGCCGTTCAATCCGCGCGAACTGCTCGCCCGCATCAACGCTGTGCTGCGCCGCCAGGCTTCGGCGCTCAACGCCAGCGCGACGCCGACCGCGACGCCGCTCACCTTCGCCGGCTGGATCATCGACTTCCGGCTGCGCGAGTTGCGCGATCCCGCAGGTGCACGGGTCGCCATGACCTCGGCTGAGTTCGATCTGCTGCGCGCCTTCTGCGAACGGCCCGGCCGGGTGCTGTCGCGCGACAGCCTGCTCGACCTGACCCAGGGCCGCAACGCGGGCTCGTTCGAGCGTAGCATCGACGTGCTGGTCAGCCGTATCCGCCGCAAGATCGAGGTCGATCCTGCCGATGCGCTGCTGATCAAGACGGTGCGTTCCGGTGGCTACATGTTCACCCCGACGGTGGAAGCAGTCACGACGACCCCGATCAACTGACGATGATCTCGCGATCGAAGCTTTTCGACATCCTGAACCTCAGGCGCATCAGCGGGCAGATCACCGCTTTGGTGGTGATGTCGATCGTGGCGATCCACATCATGATCACGGTGATCTTCATGATGACGCGCCCAGAGCAAAATCAGCCGTTCGATCGCGGCCATGGCGGATTGGTCGCGCTGGTGCGGCTGCTCGGCGCCACCCCCGCAGCCGAGCGCACAACGCTCCTGGCCACGATGCGCGAGACATTCCCGGAATTCGACATCAAGACCCTGCCACTCGGCACCGCGATCGTAACCGACGATAGTCCCGAATATCCGCGACGCACGCTGCGCCGGATGTTCGGCAGCAACGGCCGGCTGTTCGTTATCGACAGCGAGGCGGGCCATCGGCTGGGCATCGTGCTTCCGGACGGCACGCTACTGTCGGTCAGCAGCGAGCCGGAACGGCATCAGCACCAGTTCTGGGGCAGCCCGTTGTTTCCCACCGTCCTGTTCGTCGTCGTCAGCCTGACCCTGCTCGGCCTGTGGGCGGCGCGCGCGCTCGCAGCACCTCTTTCTTCCTTCGCCAGAGCCGCCGAGGAATTCAGCATCAACGGCGGCGCCGAACCGTTGCCGGAGCGCGGCCCCGAGGAAATCCGCGCCGTCGCCCGCGCCTTCAATCGCATGCGCGACCGCATCACCGCGCTGATCGACGACCGCAAGGAGATGCTGGCGGCGATCAGCCACGACCTTCGCACACCGATCACCCGGCTCCGGCTTCGCGCGGAATTCATCGAGGACGATGGCCATCGCCGCAACATGCTGCGCGACCTCGACCAGATGCGATCGATGCTGGAATCCGTTCTCTCGGTTCTGAAGTACGACCGCAGGTTGGAGGCCATGACCCTCACCGATATCGCCTCGACGCTGCAACTGGTCGCCGACCAGTTCGCCGACATGGGCCAGGCCGTGGCCTATGTCGGCCCGCCCCACGCCATGGCGATGGCCCGGCCGGACGACCTGCACCGCGCCGTGACCAACCTGGTGGAGAATGCCGCGCGGTTCGGCACGACGACCAGGATCCGGTTGACCGTGTCGGACTCTGCAGCAACCATCGACGTCGAGGACGACGGCCCCGGCATTTCCGACGCCCTGAAGAGCGCCGTGCTGCAACCCTTCGTGCGTGGCGACCACGCCCGCAACATGGACGAGGCCTCCGGTTTCGGCCTCGGCCTGTCCATCGCGCGCACCATCTCCCAGGCTCATGGCGGCGAATTGAGTCTCCACGACTGCCAACCGCAAGGCCTGATCGTCCGCATCGTGCTTCCCGTGCGGATGCACAGCAAGGCGGCATAGCACGTTCTTACCTCTCCCTGCTTGCGGGAAAGGTAAGACGAGACCCACTCACTTCAGTTCTTCTCAGGCCGTACCAGCGGCTCGGCGCTGTGCACCGCGCCCGGCTTGCGCAAGTGGATGGTGGCGAGATCGTCGCTGTAGATCTTCTGCCAGCCGTCCATGTGGTCGAGCAACGTAGTTGCTGCACTTTGGGTCCGCAGCAAGGTCGCCTCGATGTCGTAGTCCCTGAGCAGGTGGAACAGGCTCTCCGGCTGCAACAGCCCGCTGGCATTGTTGTGGTCGATGAAGAATTTCTCGCCGAACAGTTCGGTACGGCCGTCGATGAAGGTCGGCACTCCCTGGGCGATCAGATAGCCGCCGAAATCGTAATCGTTGAACACGCGGGCGAGTTTCAGCTTCTTCAGCTCGGTCACCGCTGCCACCGGCGACTGGCGCGGGTCCGGCGAATAGCGATCGAGAGAGGCGGCCAACACGGTCGCGGCCAGCAGGCAGACGCCGAATGCGGCGTAGAATCCATACGGCCGCGGCGCGTCATCCGCCGCCGCGCTGGCGGCGCCGATCTGCGGGGCCAGCGGCGCCGCGACCAACAACGGCGCCAGCAGCGCGAAGATTTCCTGGTTGCGCGCGGCGCCGAGCGCCATGTGCAGCAGCCCGAGCAACATCACGACCCGCAACGGCGGCAGCGTGGCGCCGCGCAACAGCACGAGGCCGATCATGGTCAGCAGGCAGATTTCGAACAGGCCGAGGCTGCTGAAATCCACCGCGTGCCATTCGCCGATCAGTTTCAAGGCCTCGCCCAGGCCGAGGATTTTTCGCGCCGCCAGCAGCGCGTCCCAGCCATAGGGCGTGATGCAACTCGCGGCGACCGCGGCGATGGCGAACAGCGCCCAGCGCAGCATGAGCCCGCGGCGCGCACCACGCTCGGCATTCCACACGGCATCGAGTGCGATTGGGGCGATCAGCGCAAGGCCGAGGACAAAGCCGCCATGCAGGTTGGCCCACAGCGCCATCAGCGGCAGCAACGCGAAGGACGGCGCGCCGCGGCGGTCCGCAGCGGCAATCAATCCGGCGACCCAGGTCACCATCACCGGCATGGCCAGCACGTGCGGTCGCGCCAGCAGATGCGGCGCCGTCAACGTGATCGCCGCCGCGACGAAGATCAGCGCGGCGCTGTCGCTGAGGCGCCGCGTCAATTCGCGCGCCAGCAGCGCGAAGGTCAGCGCGATCGCGGCCGCGGCCAGTACCACCGGCCCGGCCCAGCCGGCGATCGACCACGCTTGCGCATAGAGCACCTGCGCCAGCCACTGGGTCGAGATCCACGGCTGGCCGTGCATGGTGAAGGAGAACGTGTCCACCTGCGGCACCGCGCGGTGCGCGACGATCCACTGGCCGAGGGTGATCTGCCACAGCGTATCGGGATCGCGCAGCAGCCGGTTGCCGGCATAGAGCAGCAGGCCGTAGAGGCCGACGCCGACCCACAGCGCCAGGCCGCCGCGCACAGTGCGGCGAAGCGCGACGGGATGGGTCATGGAAATGGTCATCGGCGGACCTGACACGAGCCGGAAATGGCGCCGGATGGAACCACGGTGCGGCTAATTGTTGGTAAATCCGAATGAAAACGGCAGCGAAGTTGCCACAGAAAGGCGTTATTCGGCCGTCAAACCGCCCCGCGGATGACGCCCCCGGGCGCAAACGATTCGCTATGATCCAAGACCCTTTCGGAAGCTGCCTGATGAAATTCCTGACCTTGCTGGCGTTCGCCGGGATCACCGCCCTCTCGGCCCAACCTGCTCTGGCCCAGAAGGCCGCCTATGATGCGATGGTCGCCAGCCATGCCCAGGCCAATGGCGTTCCGGAGGCTCTGGTGCACCGGGTGATCGTGCGCGAGAGCAAGTACAACGCCTCGCTGATCGGTCGCGGCGGCACCATCGGCCTGATGCAGATCAAGCTCGCCACCGCGCGCGGCCTTGGCTACACCGGCACCGCGGAGGGACTGCGCGATCCCGCCACCAACCTGACCTATGCGGTGAAATATCTCGCCGGTGCGTTCCGCGCGGCGGGTGGCGACCTCAACCGCGCCGTCTCCTATTATGCCGGCGGCTACTACTATGCCGCCAAGCGGCAGCGCCATCATCGCGAGCCGATTGCCCTGCCGCCGCGGCTGGACGAGTTGACCAGCGCCAGCGCGCAGGTTGCGCCGAAGGAATAGAGCACTCGTCGAAATCTCCAAAGCCGTGGCGGTTCCCTGCCACGAAGCGACGCAATTCGCCCTGCCTACGTTGACACCCCGGCCCATGAGCTTACATTGGAGCCGTTCCGAGGGGAGCTCCGACGAGGAGCTGAGATACCGCAAGCTCGCATCTGCCGTTCCGGCAAATAGCGAGACCGCGGTGACCCTTTGAACCTGATCCGGGTCATGCCGGCGAAGGGACAGGGATGTTTCAGAGTTCGACTCCACAAGGGGGCTTGCGCCCGCCGCACGTCATAACGATTCACCGGTTGCCGTGATCGGCGCAGGCATTGCCGGTGCCTGGCAGGCGCTCGCCTTCGCGCAGGCCGGCCATAACGTTACATTGTACGAGCGCGATACGCCGGAGATGACCCAGGCCACCAGCCACTGGGCCGGCGGCATGCTGGCGCCGTGGTGCGAGGCGGAGGTCGCGGAACCCGTGGTCACCCGGCTCGGCCTGCGCTCGCTCGACCTGTGGCGCGCGGAACTGCCGGAGACGCCGTTCAACGGCTCGCTGGTGGTGGCACATCCGCGCGACCGCAGCGATTTTGAGCGTTTTGCCACCATGACGTCGCACCATCGCAGGCTTGATGCCCAGGGGCTCACTGCACTCGAGCCATCGCTGGAGGGCCGCTTTCGCGAAGGCCTGTTCTTCCCCGATGAAGGCCACGTGGCGCCGCGCAGCGTGCTGCCGCAACTGCATGCGCGATTGAAGGCCGCGGGCGGCACGATCGCCTTCAACACCGCGGTCGATCCCGATGCGTTGGACGGCATCGTCATCGACTGCCGCGGCCTGTTCGCGCGCGACGCCCAGCCCGGCTTGCGCGGCGTCAAGGGCGAGATGATCATGATCGAGACCGACGAGGTTTCGCTGGCCCGCCCGGTGCGGCTGATGCATCCGCGCTGGCCGCTGTATGTGATCCCGCGCGGCAACAACCTGTTCATGCTCGGCGCCACCTCGCTGGAGAGCGAGGACCCCGCGTCAGCGTGCGCTCGGCGCTGGAACTGCTGAGCGCCGCCTATGCCGTGCATCCGGCCTTCGCCGAAGCACGGATTCTCGAATTCGGCGCCGGCCTGCGCCCGGCCTTTCCCGACAATTTGCCGCGCATCGCCATCGACCAGCAGCACGGCGCGCGCCAGCGCATCGCCGTGAACGGCCTCTACCGCCACGGATTCCTGCTGGCGCCAGCGCTGGCCGAACTGACCTTGGCCTATGTGCAACGCGGCGTGATCGACAACGAGGTGATGCAATGCGCGTGATCGTCAACGGCGAACACCGGGACATCGAGGCTGATCATGTGGATGCGCTGCTGAAGGAGCTGGAGTACGAGGGCTCGCACTGCGCCATCGCGCTGAACTTCGACGTGGTGCCGCGCAGCCGGTGGGCCCGGACGCCGCTGAAGAACGGCGACGAGATCGAGATCATCACGCCGCGACAGGGAGGGTGAAGATGAACGATCAACATACGCAGCTGTCACACCACGCTCCGCTGTCATCGCCCGGCCGCGCGCACTTGCGCGCAAGGACCGGGCGACCCAGTACACGCCGGCTTCTCGATTCTAGCCGCGCCGTCCGTGTTTACTGGATCCCCGCTTTCGCGGGGATGACAATCGCGTGCGGGGCGACAGCGACTGCAGGATTCGCGGCATGAGCAAACCGATGCTGAACTTCTACGGCAAAACCTTTCCCTCCCGCCTGCTGATCGGCTCGGCGCTGTATCCGTCGCCGGCGATCATGCAGGATGCGATCCGCGCCTCGGGCGCCGGCATTGTCACGGTCTCGCTGCGCCGCGAATCCGCCGGCGGCAAGACCGGCGATGCGTTCTGGTCGCTGATCCGTGAGCTCGACGTCACCGTGCTGCCCAACACCGCCGGCTGCCGCAGCGTGCGCGAGGCGGTGACCACGGCCAAACTGGCGCGCGAACTGTTCGGCACGCCGTGGATCAAGCTCGAAGTGATCGCCGACAACGACACGCTGCAGCCCGACGTGGTCGGTCTCGTCGAGGCCGCGACGATCCTGATCAAGGACGGTTTTGAAGTCTTCCCCTATTGCACCGAGGATCTCAGCGTCGCGCTGCGGCTGGTGGACGCCGGCTGCAAGGTGGTGATGCCGTGGGCGGCGCCGATCGGCAGCGCACGCGGCATCATCAACCGCGACGCGCTGAAGCTGATGCGCGATCGGCTGCCGGATATCACTTTGGTGGTCGACGCCGGGCTCGGCGCCCCCAGCCACGCCGCCGAAGCGCTGGAACTCGGCTACGACGCCGTGCTGCTCAACACTGCGGTGGCAAAAGCCGCCGATCCCGTCGCCATGGCCAACGCCTTTCGCCTCGCCGTCGAGGCCGGCCGCACCGCTTTTGAGGCCGGGCTGATGGACGCCCGCGATTTCGCCTCTCCCTCCACTCCAGTCATCGGGACACCCTTCTGGCATGCCGTATCCTGACCGCTTCTATCCCGTGGTGGCGACGCTGGACTGGATCCGGCGGCTGACCGCGCTCGGCGTCGGCACCGTGCAGCTGCGCGCAAAAGACCTCGACGACGGCGCCGCACTGCAGATCGTCACCGACGCGCTGGAGATCACGAAGGGCACGGCGACAAAGCTCGTGGTCAACGACTACTGGCGCGCGGCGATCGTCGCAGGTGCCGAGCACCTGCATCTCGGCCAGGAGGATCTGGTCGAAGCCGATCTCGATGCAATCCGCGACGCCGGGCTGACGCTGGGCATCTCGACCCACGACGACGAGGAACTGGAGACCGCGCTGCGCGCCAAGCCCGACTACATCGCGCTGGGGCCGATCTTCCCCACCACGCTGAAATCCATGCGCTTCGC
The DNA here is from genome assembly GCF_026015985.1 of Rhodopseudomonas sp. P2A-2r. Classification (GTDB taxonomy): domain Bacteria; phylum Pseudomonadota; class Alphaproteobacteria; order Rhizobiales; family Xanthobacteraceae; genus Tardiphaga. Next base: position 5,782,054 of record NZ_CP110389.1, read on the forward strand.
GCCGCAGGGCATCCCCAAGCTCACCACCTGGAAGGCGCGCATCGGCACCATCCCGCTGGTGGCCATCGGCGGCATCAAGCTGGAACAGGCCGCGGAGATCTACGCCGCCGGCGCCGATTCCATCGCCGTGGTCAGCGACGTCACGCAAAATGCCGATCCGGATGCGCGCGTGCGCGCGTGGCTTGGCGCAAGCGCGGAGGTGGCGTGATGGACAACGAACTCTGCAAAAGCCGTCATCCTGAGGAGCGCGCTCTGCGCGCGTCTCGAAGGACGACGGCGTGCCCCACGCATCCCTCGAGGCTCGCCGAAGACGGCGAGCACCTCCAGCCTGAACGCAATTACGTTCAGGCGGGGATGACGATCTCAATTTTTGCCTTCAAAAACAAAATCTAGCAGGAGGATTCCCATGAACATCCGCTCCAATCCCGACACCACCCTGCCCGCCGTCACCACCGGCCCGCTGCCGTCGTCACGAAAAGTCTATTCCATCCCGGAGAGCGCGCCGGACCTCCGCGTGCCGATCCGCGAGATCATCCTCAGCAAGGGCGCCGGCGAGCCGGACCTGCCGGTCTACGACACTTCGGGCCCCTACACCGATCCCAACGTCATCATCGACGTCAATGCCGGCCTGCCGCGTCCGCGCGCCGCCTGGGTCAAGGAGCGCGGCGGCGTCGAGGAATATGAAGGCCGCGACATCAAGCCGGAAGACAACGGCAATGTCGGCGCGGCGCACGCCGCAAAGTCCTTCACGGCCTATCACAAGCCCATGCGCGGCGTGGGCGACGCCATGATCACCCAGTATGAGTTCGCCCGCGCCGGCATCATCACCAAGGAGATGATCTACGTCGCCGAGCGCGAGAACCTCGGCCGCAAGGTGCAGCTGGAGCGCGCCGAGGCCGCCTTGGCCGACGGCGAAAGCTTTGGCGCCTCGGTGCCGGCCTTCGTCACGCCGGAATTCGTGCGCAGCGAGATCGCCCGCGGCCGCGCCATCATCCCCTGCAACATCAACCATGCCGAGCTCGAGCCGATGATCATCGGCCGCAACTTCCTGACAAAAATCAACGCCAATATCGGCAACTCCGCGGTAACCTCCTCGGTCGAGGAGGAAGTCGACAAGATGGTGTGGTCGATCCGCTGGGGCGCCGACACCGTGATGGACCTGTCCACCGGCCGCAACATCCACACGACGCGTGAATGGATTCTCCGCAATGCGCCGATCCCGATCGGCACCGTGCCGATCTACCAGGCGCTGGAGAAGTGCGACGGCGATCCGGTGAAGCTGACCTGGGAGCTGTACCGCGACACGCTGGTCGAACAGTGCGAACAGGGGGTCGATTACTTCACCATCCACGCCGGCGTTCGCCTGCCCTACATCCACCTCACCGCCAACCGCGTCACCGGCATCGTGTCGCGCGGCGGCTCGATCATGGCCAAGTGGTGCCTCGCGCATCACAAGGAAAGCTTCCTCTACACGCATTTCGAAGAAATCTGCGACCTGATGCGCAAGTACGACGTGTCGTTCTCGCTCGGCGACGGGTTGCGTCCCGGCTCGATCGCGGATGCCAACGACCGCGCCCAGTTCGCCGAGCTGGAGACTTTGGGCGAGCTGACAAAAATCGCATGGGCCAAGGGCTGCCAGGTGATGATCGAAGGCCCCGGCCATGTGCCGCTGCACAAGATCAAGATCAACATGGACAAGCAGCTCAAGGAATGCGGCGAGGCGCCGTTCTACACCTTGGGGCCACTGACCACCGACATCGCGCCGGGCTACGACCACATCACCTCTGGCATCGGTGCGGCCATGATCGGCTGGTTCGGCTGCGCCATGCTGTGCTACGTGACGCCGAAGGAGCATCTGGGTCTCCCCAACCGCGACGACGTGAAGGTGGGCGTCATCACCTACAAGATCGCGGCGCACGCCTCCGATCTCGGCAAGGGCCATCCCGCCGCCCAGCTGCGCGACGACGCGCTCAGCCGCGCCCGCTTCGACTTCCGCTGGGAGGACCAGTTCAACCTCGGCCTCGACCCGGAAACCGCGCGCAGCTACCACGACGAGACGCTGCCCAAGGACGCCCACAAGGTCGCGCACTTCTGCTCCATGTGCGGCCCGAAGTTCTGCTCCATGAAGATCACCCAGGACGTCCGCGACTACGCGGCCACCCTCGGCGACAACGAGAAGGCGGCGCTGAACCTCGGCGGCGACGGCAAGCTTGTCAGCATGGGCATGACCATGTCGGGCGTGATCGAGGACGGCATGGCGACCATGAGCCAGAAGTTCAAGGACATGGGCGAGCAGGTCTATGTGCAGGCCGAAGCCGTGAAGGCGAGCAATCGGGAGCTGTAAAGCAACAAGCGTAGGGCGGGCTAGCCGAAGGCGTAACCCGCCCTACGATCGCAACACGATGCTACGTTTCACCGAACTGACCATCCGCATCGACGTCACCGGCCCATCGTGCGTCTGACAGTTCTTGCCGGTCGGCGGATGGCCGATTGCCTGCCCGCTCCACAAGGCCCAGGCTTCGTTGAACCGCCATCCCGGCTCGCGCGACAGATCGCCGGTGCGCGCCGGAAGGGTGCGCTTATCTCGCGGGGTTACGGCCATGGCTTTCCGACGGGCTGCTTTCATCGTTGCGTTAGCGGGCGTCATTGCAGGCGCTTCGGCCACAACCGCGCTGGCGCTGGGGGACGGGCCGGCGATCGCGAGCGACTGGGCCGACCTGGCGGCGCCGCGCGAAGAATGCTTCGCACGCGGCGAGGCGGCGATCCGGCACATGGATTTCGGCGAGATCGAGCGCACGAAATATTCCCGTTTCGCCAGCCGGGAGGACTACACGATCTCGGTGCGCTGCGAGCCGGAAAAGAGCATCGTACTGTTTCTCGCCGCCGGCAGCGACCGCCAGCGAGCCCATGCGCTGCAACTCAATCTGCAGCGAAACTACCTGATGGAGAAATAGCAAGCGTAGCCGCATGAGCGCAGCGATATGCGGGTTCCAGCGCGCTCCAGCTGCTTTGCAAATCTCCCCAGCGTTGATATCTCTTCCCCATCGCAAGGCTGAAAAGCTGCTGGAGATAGAATTTATGACGTCAATCCGCGCTTGTCTCGCCGGCGTGCTGTTCCTTGCGGCGTCGATCTGCAGCGATCGGGCTTCGGCGCAGACGCCTCCCGCCGTTGAGAAACTGAACGCCTATGTCGGCTGCATCAACCGGCTGTCGGCACGCGCGCAGGATTCGCGTGCGCGCTATTTCAGCTGGGTCGGCAAGAACGGGCCGACCGGCAAGGAGCCGGTCATCTATGGCACCTACACGATCTACGACACCGCGGATTGCCAGAAGAAGGTCGAGGCCGCCAACGCACTGGAGCCGCGCGATGCGGCGCTCGAAGCTGCCGCTTCAGCCTATGTGACGGCCGTGACCGCGCTGGGGCCCCTGCTCAAGGAAGCCGACGACTACTACACGCAGGAGAACTACAAGGACGACAAGATGGCCAAGGGCCGCGCGCTGCATCCGCGCCTGGTCGCGGCCTGGGACGCCTTTGCCGCTACCGACAGGAATCTGCGCAATGGCGTCGAAGCGATCAACGACAAGCGCAAGGCCGAGGAACTGGCGGCCATCGAGGCCAAGGAGGGCCGCAGCGCGCGCTACTACGTGGAGGCGCTGATGGTCGACGCCAAGCGCGTGCTGCGCGCGGAGGACACGGCAAGCCCGGACATCGCGGCAATCACCCAGGCGCTGGACGCCTATGAAACAACGGTCAAGGCTACCGAAGCGGCGGGCGCGGCCGGCGGCGCCAAAATCGGATCGATGTTCATCAGCAATGCCAAATCGTTCCTGACCACGGCCAAGCAACTGATGCGCCGGATCCGCGACAAGGTGCCGTACAGCTCCGGCGACAGGATGATGCTGAGCGGAGGCGGAGGCGGCAGCGGCTGGATGGTCCAGGGCTCGCCGCCGCGGCTGCTGCGCGACTACAACCAACTGGTTGACGCCTACAACAGCGATGCCAGGATGTAAGCGTGGCCCGGACGAGCGGAGCGATATCCGGGGCCGGCCGTGCAGATGGCCCGCACGTCGCTGCGCTCATGCGACCTAAAGGCTGGAGCTACGGCTTCTTTGCAAGCGGCTGCTTTTTGAACTGCTCCGTCACCCGCCGCACCGCTTCGTCGACCACCGCCTGGCGCTGCTCCAGTTCCTTCGCAGTCTCGGTAGCACGCTGCGTCGAGATGATTTCTCCTTCCTGGCAGTCAAAAATGACTCGGTCTGTTGCCGTAGCGTAGGCCGCAGCCGACGCATACGCAGAAGCGCCCGCGTAAATATCGGCGCCCCAGCGAAACGCCAGTGCGTAGGTCCATTCACGGCCAAACGCGACTTTCGGCGTTTCGGCCATCAACTCCTTTGCGCTCCAATGGTCGCACTCGAAGGCCGTCTGGCGTTGATCAAGCACAACCGGCAGCGCGCCGTGCAAGTCCGCAAACGGCGTCGCCGTGGATAGCCGCAGCGGAAGACCAACCTTGTCGATCGCTTCTTGCCAGGCAACCACTGACGCCAGACGCCGGTCTGACAGAACATAGATTTCCATCGACATTCATCGTCTACTTCGTGTCGTTGGCGCATCAACTTCTTGCTCAACTGACCGGAATGCAACTGGCCGGCGTCTCTGGCGCGAACGGCGCGTTGAACTGCAGTTTCATTTCGCCGCGCGCGCCATAGCTGTCATGCAGGGCGCGCAGCATGACGTCTGCGAGCGGGCGGAAATCCGCGGCGGCGTCGACGGCTCGATCACGCTTGAAATTGCCCGCGGAGTCATCAGTATCGAAGCCGAGCTTCGCCAAGGCCGCGACGGCCCGTGACGGCAGATCGAAGGTGCGCGTCCGGCCCTTCTTGGCGGCCCAGAACCCTGATGCCGCTTCGCAAAGAACGCGGCTTCCGGTGTCGTAAAAAATGCACTGAACATAGGCCTGCGCCTTGCCCGGGATACTGATGGCCAGGTAGCGATTAAGGGCTTCCCTGGGATCGCCCGCGGCGTAAATCTGCTCCAGCCGGCGCACCACATCGCAGCGATAGGCGGCCTGCAGGTCGGCAAAGCTGTCAGCGGCGCCGGCCGGTTCAACCAGCGCCAGAACGGCAGCCATCCATCGCGGCCACGTCGCCATCGCCAGGGCCTCCGTCGACACCTCTTGACAACTTGAACAAACAAAGAACATACTGTCAATCTCAGGTTGCGTTGAGTGATCCGGAGTTGGGCGATGTCATTTCGTCTGCTGGCGGTTGCTATTGTCGCGTGCGCGACATCACAAGCCTCGGCGCAGATGCCGGCCGGCAAGGCGCTGCGTGACGGCGTGATCTCGGTGCGCTCAAACGATGCCGCGATGGCGGCAGCCATGGCGCGGGCGGACCGCGAACTGGATGCCTTCCTCGGCATCGCCGCCGCGCCGCCGGCCGGCGCCCAACATTTTTCGGTCAAGGTCCGGCTGCCGGTGGGCAAGGAGTCCAATGAATATATCTGGATCCACCCTTTCACCCACGACAGCGGAAAGTTCGTCGGCAAGGTCGCCAACACGCCGCGCAATTTCACTTACCTCGCCCTCGGCGACCGGCTGGCCTTCGAGCGAAAGGACGTCGTCGACTGGTCGTATCGCAAGGGCGATCGGACGATCGGCAACTACACCGCCTGTGCGCTCGTGCACCGCGAACCGCCGCAGCAGCGCGACGCGTTCATGAAGCAATACGGACTCGACTGCCCCGATTGATCGCCGGCCGGATGAGATCACGATACCCTTGTGACCCGCATCTCGCTCCGCTCATGCGGGCTACACGCGCTAGACGTTCACCGCTTCCTTCACCCGCGCTCCCTGCGCGATGGTCGGCGGCGCCGCGTTCAGCGTTTCGATCGCAAACCCCGCGGCGGCCTTGTAGCCGGCCATGAAGGCCGCGCGTTCGGCGGGCGGGATCACGGTGTCGATATCATCGAAGGTGCCGCCGCAGCGCTCATCCACGAGGTTCAGGAGGCCGAACGGGCCGGCGCCGCGGTTGCGCAGGATCAGCTGCGAGATCGGGCCGCAGAGTTTTGCGTCATAGGCTTCGAGCGCAGCTTCGCTCATGCCATGCGCGACCATGGCGGCGCCCAATTCGCGGGCGTCGATGATGGCCTGGCTGGCGCCGTTGGAGCCGGTCGGATACATCGCATGCGCAGCGTCGCCGAGCAGCGCCACCGGGCCGTCGCGCCAGGTCGGTACCGGATCGCGGTCGATCATCGGATTCTCGAACGCGACGTCGGAGCCGCGGATCAGCGCGGGCACGTCGAGCCAGCCCCACACCCAGCCGTCGAAATGATGCACGAAGTCGTCGATCGCCACCTGCCGGAACCAGCCCTGCTGCTTCCAGCCCTCGGCATTGTCCATGGTCACCTCGGCGATCCAGTTGATCATCGACAGCCCGCTCACGGCATCCGGCTGCGAGATCGGATAGATCACCACGCGCTGGCGATGGGTGCCGAGCCCAATGAACGACGCGCCGGTGCGGGTCGGCTTCGCCCAGGTGGTGCCGCGCCACATCAGCGCGCCGCCCCAGTGGATCGGCGGCTGTGCTGGATGCATCTGCGCGCGAACCGCGGAGTGGATGCCGTCGGCGCCGATCAGCAGCGCACCGGAATCCTGCGACGTGGTGCCGTCGGCATAAGCGATATCGGCGGTGACGCCATCGGCGGTTTTGGCGTAGCCGGTGACCCGGCTGCCGAGCCGCATCGCGTCCGCGCCGAGCCGCTTCACCACCTCGTCATGCAGCAGCATGTGCAGGCGGCCGCGATGCACGGCATATTGCGGCCAGCGGTAGCCCGCCGCCTTGCCGCGCGGCTCGGAATAGATGTCGTTGCCGTTGAGGCCGACCAGCGCCCATTCCTTTGCCGGCAGGCCGACGCGGTCGAGATCGGCCTCGGTGATCCCCAAGTCGCCGAGTTCGCGCACCGCGTTGGGCTGCAGGTTGATGCCGACGCCGAGCGGGCGCATCTCGCGGCTCGCCTCATAGACCACGCAGGGCACGCCGATCTGATGCAGCGTCAGGGCCGTCACCAGCCCGCCGATGCCGCCACCGGCGATGATGACCTTGCCGCTCATGAGACGCTCCCCGCTCCGGATGACCCGGTTGCGCCCTCCTCTAGCCAGCAACGGCAAGCGAGGCAAGCCGGCGCCGGCAGCGCGGCGATGGCTCCGGGCCGGGAGCCTTTTTCGCCCGGCCATAACGCGAGTGGGCCAATACCGCTGCCGGACTGGCCGGCAGCCCTATCGGCTCAGCGCATCCTCATCCAGCACCCATCTGCTGCCCCGCAGCCGGCCTTCGGACGTCATCTCGACATCGACCTGATGCGCTTTCGGCCGATGGCCGCGTATCCTGACCTCGAGCGTAGCGAGAAACTGCCAGGCGTCGCGACGTTTCAGCAGGCTGTCCTGATACAACACGAGCGCCGCAGCATCGCCGGTGTGCTTCAGCACCTGCCAGTGCGCGAGCCGGGACGCGTCCTGAAACCAGATCGAATCCGCTTTCACCTGCATGGTCGCGCCCCGACGGAGGGGCCGGCCGCCGATGCGCCGGTGAACGCCACCAGCATGAGCAGGGCAAGAAACATTCTCATGCGTCGCCGTTTCTTCAATTGGTCTGAGCCATCATCGCCAGCGCGGCGTGCACGCTTCTGTCTGCCCCGGACAATGAAGGTTCAACGAACTGCGCGGCATCGAGGCAGGCGTCCGCCCGATATCGCTTCGCTCATCGGAGCGATCGTCTATACTTCGCGTCGGAGTTATTTTCGACAAGGACCACCCATGCCCATCCGGCACTTCGCCCCGCCACCCGGTATCGCTGCCCCGCCGCTCTCTTATGCAACGCGGGTCGGCGACCTGCTGTTCGTGTCGGGCATTCCCGGCTTCGACGCGGCCGGCGCGCTGTCGGAGGATTTCGCCACGCAGTTCGACTTTGTCGTCGCCACCATCCGGCGTGTGCTGGCCGAGGCCGGCACCGACACGCGCCGCCTCGTCAAGGTCAACGTGCTGCTGACGCGCGCGCCGGATGTGGCGGTCATGAACCGGCTCTATGCCGAAGCGTTCGGGCCGCCGCCTTTTCCCGCGCGCACCACCTGCGTGGTGCAGGCGCTGCCCGATCCGCGCATGCTGATCGAGATCGAATGCGTGGCGTCGCTGCTGGAGCTGTGACTGCGCAAGGCTGCGTTGCGTGCTTGCGCGCATTTTGAACCGGGCCTTACTCTCTCGCGACTGAACTCCTGTCGGGTCCACCCGACGTGCCGCCAATTCCGGCGGAGTCGATTGAACCTTTTTTCCAGGAGACATTCCGATGCGAAAGCTATCCGCCCTGTGCGCCGCTGCCGGCCTTGCCGTCACTGCGCTTGCCGCCACCAGCCCCGCCAACGCCGCGTTTCATCTGATCCGCTGGCAGGACACCGGCTTCTGCCAGATCTGGGACCAGAGCATCCCGACCGCGCCATTCCCGTCGAACTACACCGTCATCGTCAAGTCGGTGACGCCGACCTTCCTCGATGCGCTGAGCATGAAGGACGGCCTGATGCGCAGCGGGACCTGCGCGTTCTGAATACGCCCGGCTTCGTATCCGCGGCAGGTGGGCGTGAGCGCACCTGCCGTTTCGTTGCGTCCTCTGCGGTCGCCCTGAATCGGTCGCAATAAGGCAACGCCTCCAGCGCCGCGTACCGGCTTAACCTTTCGTTAACCAATCGCGCCCACCTTGTCGCAACGGCTGGGGGTCGTTGGTCTCGATGTAGTGCTCCGCGCTTCGGAGCATGCGTTGATCGGGAGGTGTCGATGCCCCAGGAGTCATTTTTCCCGTGCCGGCACTGCCGCCGCAGGAGCAGCTGCGCAACGAGCTGCTGTCGCACGAGACCGCTCTCGCCGCGCATGCCGATCCCGCGGAGATCGTTCCCTATCTCATTGGCTCGACCGTTGAAGCGATCGAGCGCGAGCTGGTGCTGCAGACGCTGACGCGCTGCGACGGCAACCGCACCCGCGCCGCGCGCGTGCTCGGCGTGTCCGTGCGCACGCTGCGCAACAAGATCCGGCAATATGCCGCCGAGGGCCTCGAGGTCACCGCGCATGGCTAGCGCGCATCCGGAATTCTTTGCTGACCAACTACGGCGCGGGCGGCTTGATCGCATCCGCGACCGTCGCGCCGACAAAATCGGCGGCGCGACGGAACGCGGTGTCGGTGTCGCCGCGGAAGGTGACGGTGCGGCGCATGACCAGTTGCTCGCGCTCGACGTCGAACAACTGGACCTCGCCCCATTGCACCAGCGTGCTCATCTTGCGGATTCCGCCATAGACGAGATAGCGCGCACCGTCGCGGCGCGCCGCGGCAACGAGATCGGCGGGCGCCATGCTGATCGCGGTGCAGGCCGGCTGCGGGCAAGACGGACGCACCACGCGGTAGTCGTGCTGCGCAACGTTTTCGCGCAGCAGCGTAGCGAACATCGTCATGCGGGAGCGGTGCTCCGAGGTCTGGTCCGTCACCTCGCCGGACGTATCGCTGTAGTCGAAATCGGCGACGGCGACGGCCGTACTGGCGGCTGAACCGCGCGCCGGCGACAGCAACAGCGCGACGACGGCGCCCATCAATAATGGCTTCCCGACCTTGCGCATCGTCACCTTCAGTCCTGCCGCGTCCGGCGAACCGGCACGCCCGCTTGCCGTTACCTTACATCCGCGCCGCCCGGCCCGCCAGGCTGCGCCCGCCCGGCCGCAAGGTCACGTAGCAGCCCACCTGGAAGCCGAGCTGGAAGCCGCCGGTGGCCGGCGTGAACAGATATTCCTGGCACATGGTCGGCGTGCGCTGCACCGCATAGTCATAGACCAGCTGTCCGGTGTTGAGGGTCTTGTAGACGGTGACATGGCCGACGCGCGCATTCGGCATGTTGTAGTTCGCCTTCACGCGCTCGAAGCCCTCCTGCAGGTCGTAGAAGATCTCGTGGTTGGAAAATTGCGCGACGCCGATCCAGCCGGGCAGCGGGATCTGCCCCTTGTTCTGCAACTGGCCGTTGAAGTTCACCTTCAGCCGCCCGGGTCCGTTGATCAGGAAGAAATCGTCGAAGGCATTCACGTCGGCCAAGGCGATCCGCTGCGAGCTTTGCGCCGTCAGGTTCAGCAGCAGCGGGCTCTGCGCCAGCGGATCGAGAAAGGCGGTGTTGAACAAGAAGGTCAGCGACTGCGCGCGCGCCGGAGCGACAGCCAGTACACAGGCCATCAGGCCAAGCAGCAATGCCTTGCGCATCAAATCCTCCCGGGGTTGGTTGGGTCATCGGCAATCCGCTGGATGATTGGCGAATTTCACAAATATACAACCTTAGGTGATATTTTGGTTGTGTGCGTCACCCATGCGTTGCTGTCCACAGCGCGCTGGTGCCGGTGCGTCGCGCGGATGCGACGGTCCTGATTTGAAGCCGTCATCCCCCTGCTGTTAAAACCCGCGAACAGAATCATTGGAGAGCACAGTGGCCAAGCAATCGACTATCCCGCAGGGACCGCAGGGTCCGCGCGGTCCGGCGGGCGAACCGGGCATTCCCGGCCCGCAGGGTCACCCCGGCAAGCCAGGCATCGAAGGCCCGCAGGGCAAGCAGGGCATCCCCGGCCCGGCCGGCGTCCGCGGCGAACCGGGCCCGCAGGGCAAGCCCGGTCCGGCAGGAGCGGCTGGACCGGCAGGCAAACCCGGCCCGGCCGGCCCCCGCGGCGAACCCGGCCCGCAAGGCAAGCCTGGCATCGAAGGACCGGCAGGACCGCGCGGCGAACCGGGATCGCCCGGAGCATTGCCGTCGATCGAGCAGGTGATGCCCTGGCTGCATTTGATCTTCGACGCGTGGGAAGACCATCGCAAGCTGCGCGAGCGCGAGGCGAAGGAGCGCGAGGAGGCCGAGCAGCGCCTGCAGCTGGACATCGCCGAACGCGCTGCCGCCATGGTCGAGGACGATGCCGCGGCCGAGGACGCGGATGAGTCCGACGATGAGAAGAAGAAGAAAAAGCAGCGCAAGCACCGGAAGTAACAACGGCCGGGCGTGGGCGATGCAGCATCGCCCACGCCCACGCCAAAGGGGCTCGGCCCCTGACATCGCGCGTGATAGGATCCCGGCAAGCGGCGAGCAAGCGACCGCATCGGGAGGAATCACAATGCCGACATTCACGACCACATTGCTGCGCGCTGCGCTGTGCGCCGGCGGCGTCCTGCTCTCCTTCGCGGCTGCGGCCGCCGACTATCCCGCGCCCAAGCAAGGCGACTGGATCGCCAGGAATTTCAAATTCCACACCGGCGAGGTGATGCCGGAGCTGAAACTGCACTACACCACCGTGGGCGAGCCGACCGGACAGCCGGTGCTGGTGCTGCATGGCACTGGCGGCTCCGCGGCGAGCATGCTGACGCCGGGCTGGGCCGGCGAGTTGTTCGGGCCCGGCCAGCCGCTCGATGCCAGCAAGTATTTCATCATCATCCCTGACGCGATTGGCCACGGCAAATCGACAAAGCCGTCGGACGGGATGAAAACCGCGTTTCCGAAGTACAATTACGACGACATGGTCGCGGCGCAGCACCTTGTGGTGAAGGATGCGCTGGGCATCAAGCACCTGCGGCTGGTGATCGGCAATTCGATGGGCGGCATGCATGCCTGGATCTGGGGCGTCAGCCATCCCGGCGAGATCGACGCGCTGGTGCCGATGGCGGCGCAGCCCACCGAGATGGCGTCGCGCAACTGGATGATGCGGCGCATGATGATCGAGACCATCAAGGCCGACCCCGACTACAAGGGCGGCAACTACACAGCGCAGCCGGGCATGATGAAATATGCCAGCGTGATGTTCGGTATCGCCACCGCTGGCGGCACTCTGGCTTACCAGATGCTGGCACCGACCGGCGCCGCCGCCGACAAGAATGTGGACGACCGGCTCAGGGCGCCGTTCATCGCCGACGCCAACGACTTCATCTATCAGTGGGAGTCGTCGCACGACTACAATCCGTCAGCCAGGCTTGAGAAGATCGACGCCACCGTCCTGGCGATCAATGCTGCCGACGACGAACGCAACCCGCCGGAGACCGGGCTGATGGATGCCGCGTTGAAGCGCATCAAGAATGCAAAGCTGCTGCTGATCCCTGCCAGCAATGACAGCCGCGGCCATCTCACGACCGGCTCTGCGAACTTCTACAAGCAGCAGCTTCAAGAGCTGCTGCAGACCGCGCCGCAGAAGACGATGTAGCCCTCCGGCCGCCCGCCGGCAGCTTCCGCGCGACCGGCAGCAAACGTCAGCCGGTCGCGACGACTTCCCTGCGGCCGCAACATGGCCGCCGCAGACGAGGATTCCTGCGATCGGCGCAACCATCCGTTAACGCCATTTTCCAACCGGGTTCCAGTTACGGCCGATTTAACGGTATCTTGATGCGGAGCAGAGATGCTCGCCGCATGGAACCTGCGAACCTGCAAACTGGGTCAGCCATCGCACGCATCATCGTTGCGCGGCGTGCGCAGTTGCCCATCCGCGTCGGCTTCGCCGTCCTGATGGTTGCGACCTTCCACATCTATATCGGCATGACCGAGGCAATGCAGTGGGCTGCCGTGTATCTCGGCCTGCAAGTGCTGGAAGTGGCGGCGTTCCGGTCGATCGACAATGCGACCGCCGTAACGGGTACGACGAGCTTTCTATTTTACGCGATCATGCTGACGAGCAGCAGCGTGTTCACCGCGTTCGGGCTCCTTGAAGCGTATCAGGGCGGTGTATGGGGTATCGCCTGTGCAGGAATTCTGTGGACGGGCTCGATCGCCACCGCCGCCATCGTCAGCGGCGAGTCCCGTGGCGCGCTGACCTGTTCGCTGCTGCCGCCGCTGCTGGCCTTTCTCGCAGTGCCTTATTTCATACTGTCCAGCGGTGGCAGCGCCGGCGACAGCATCGCGATGGTGTTGGCCGGACTGGTCAACGCCTGCGGCACCCTCGGCATGTGGTCGGTTTATCAGCGGCTGCTCAAGTCGGCGACCAAGGCACGCGAGATCGGCCGCCTCGCCTTGATCGATTCCGAAACCGGATTGCCCAGCCGAGCCGCAGTGCAGCAGCGCGTGGTCGCGTTGTTGGAATCCCGGCCAACAGGCATTGTTGTCGTGGCTGCTATCAATGTCGACCGCTTCCAGCACCTGCGCGGCGCCATCGGCCACGCCGCGAGCATCGACCTGATGCGCCGACTGGCGGCGCGGCTCGGTCGCGCCTGTGACGAAACGCCGATGGCCCGGCTGTCCAGCGCCAATTTCGGCTTCGCCTTTGTCGCCCGGAACATCGACGACGCGCACCGCGTCGTGGCGCGGCTGCAGGGTGCGGTGGCAACGCCGGTGTTGCTGCGCGACAACCGCGTCGACGTCAGCGTCACCATCGGTCTCAGCCAGCCCGCCGACGCGGTGGCATCGGCGACCGAAGTTTCCATCATTGACCGCGCCATGATCGCAGTGGATCAGGCGCGCGCCGCACGCAAGCAGGCGGCGTTCTTCGACGCCGCACTGTACGGCAATCCCGGCATCAGCCTGTCGCTGATGAGCGAAATGCTGCGCGCCCTCGACAATGGCCAGATCAGCCTTTGCTATCAGCCCAAATACGAGCTGCGCTCCGGCGACATCGTCGGCGCCGAGGCGTTGGTGCGCTGGACCCATCCGGAGCACGGCGCGTTGCGCCCGGACATGTTCGTGCAGATGGCCGAGGAAACCGGTCATATCGCAGAGCTCACCGAATGGGTGCTGCGCCGCGCCGTGGCCGACCAGCGCGCCTTGCACGAGGCCGGTCTCGACGTCTGCATTTCCGTCAACTGGTCGGGCCATCTGATCGACGATGTCGCCTTCACCGATGCGGCGCTCGAGATTGCCCGCCACGCCACGGGCGAGCTCTGCCTTGAAGTGACGGAGACCGCCATCATCGGCAATGCCCGGCTCGCCCGCCAGACCCTCGAGCGTTTTCGCGCGGCCGGCCTCACCATCTCCATCGACGATTACGGCTCCGGCCTGTCGTCGCTGGCCTATCTCAAGAACATCCCGGCTGACGAATTGAAGATCGACAAGGCCTTCGTGATGCACATGGCCACCGATGCGGTCGATGCGGTCCTGGTCCGCTCCGCGGTCAGCCTGGCCCACAGTCTCGGACTGCGCGTGGTCGCCGAGGGCGTCGAGAACCAGGGCGCACTCGAACTGCTGCGCGCCATGGGCTGTGATATCGCGCAGGGCTATCTGATCGCCCGCCCGATGCCGCTGAGCGATCTCGCAACGTTTCTTGGCACGCATGCCGCCGAAAACGCCGCACGGGCGACCGCAAGCTAAGCCCGCCACCGGCGCGCCGTTCCACTGCAACGCAGCAAGCCGTCGTTGTCCGGCATATTATTTGAGCATGCATTAGGCAGCTCCGTCGGGCTTAATTGGCGCGGAAACGCGATTCGCCTTGCCGCGACAGTGAGCCGCCAGAGCCACAGCAGCAAAGCGACACCCGGATGAGGATCGCATGCGGAAGGCTGCGCAGGTCATCTTGAGCGTGATGCTGGTTGCCTTTGCCGGCGCGGCCTTCGCCGTCGATCGCGGCCAGTTCGAACACGTCCCCGACGACGTCCGCGCCTGGTTCAAGGCGGTGATCGCGCCCAACGGGGTACCATGCTGCGATATCACCGACGGCCATCGCACCGACTACGAAGTACGCAACGGCGCTTACTGGGTGCCGATCGAGGGTGCGTGGATGCAGGTGCCCGGCCATGCTGTCATCCGCGATCGCGGCAATCCCGTTGGCGAGGCCGTGGTCTGGTATGTGCATCACCGCGGCGGCATCGTCATCAGCTGTTTCGTGCCGGCCGACGCGGTGTGAAGCCCGCGCTGCTGCGCATGGTCGATGGCAAGGGCACATCTCCCAGGGGCGTGACGCGTGGGGCGGCAACTGGTTCCATGAGCCGCGACGCTTTGCGTCAACTCGAGCGGCCTGCCATAATGATGCCGCCGCGGCGTTCCCAAGTGGCCTTGCACTGATCGGGGCCCGGACGTTATTTCCGGCGGTCGCGGCGTGCCCAGTTGCCTGATTTGCCGATCCTTATTTCGCGCCTAGGCGCCCTAACACAGCGAGACCACCATGACCGAAGTCACTTATACCATCGTCGAGCATGACGGCGGCTGGGCCTACAAGGTCGGTGCCGTGTTCTCCGAGCCGTACCGCACCCATGATCTCGCAGCCGCGGCCGCCAAGCGCGCTGCCGCCGAGCAGCAGGTTCCCGGCAAGACCGAAGTCATCCAGTACGAGGACGAGCACGGCAAATGGCATGAGGAGACAGCCTCAGGCAGCGACCGTCCAACCACCCATATCGTGGACAAGCCCTGACTCGCGGGCCGGTGCAGTTTGCATCGGATCGTCATGCGTCCCGCGGCCATGGCCGCGTGATCACAGGTTGGTGCTGCGGATGAAACGACGGTGAGATGAAGAAGTTCGGCGGACCGGCGACGATGGCGGCGCTGCTCAGTTTCAATGGCGGCTTCGTCGATACCGCAGGCTTTCTCGGGCTGCAGGGCCTGTTCGTGGCCCATGTCACCGGCAACTTCGTGACGCTGGGCGCGGCGCTGGTTCACGGCAGCCACGGCATCATCGGCAAGGTACTGGCGCTGCCGGAGTTCGTCATCGTGATTGCGCTGGCACGGCTCGCAGGGATGGCTTTGCGCGCACACCAGCAACCGGTCTTGCGCATCCTGCTGTCCGCCAAGGTGGCCCTGCTGTTCTGTTTCTTTCTGCTCGCGGTCGGTTTCGGTCCGTTCCCTGACCCGAATACGCCGGCAGCTCTGCTGACCGGCTTTGCCGGGATCGCCGCAATGGCGCTGCAGAACGCGCTGCAACGGGTGCACATGCCGGCGCTGCCGCCGAGCACGCTGATGACCGGCAGCACCACCCAGGCGACCCTTGACGCCGTCGATCTGCTGACCGGACTAGCGCCGGATCAGCGCGCGGCAGTCCGCGCCCGGTTCAGCAAGATGAGCAAGGCCATCCTGTATTTCGCGGCCGGTTGCGCCCTGGCGGCGATCCTCTACGCGCTGGTCGGCTTCTGGTGCCTGGCGCTGCCGGTGCTGGTCGGTCTCGTCAGCGCTACCATGCGGATCGAGGATCCCGCGCCTGTGCTCGGGGCCTAACGCCACCCGGCAAGATGAATTTCACTTGCGAAACACACCTTAAGGTTGTGTTATTCTGCAACCTTGGGGGATTGTCGTCGTGCGTTTTTTGGCGTTCGTCGTGCTGTGCGGGATGTTGGGCGGGTGCGCGCGCGACCCCTATGTAACTGCCGATGACGAGACCATGTCCGGCAACTGGTACATCGCCCACCAGATTGATCGTGTGACCAGCGCCGAATTGCCGAGCGCCGTTACGTTTGCCCTGGCATCCAACACCTATGCTGACTTCCCACGCGCCTCGCAGATGCAGCTCACATGTGTCGATCGCAAGCCCTTGGTTCGCTTCGCCTTCGACTTCAAGATCGGGACCGACCGCGATTCGGTGCTTGGCTATCGGTTTGACGACCGACCGGGCCACGAAAATGTCGAAGCACGGGTGTTGCGAGGCCAGAAAATCCTGATTCTCGAAGCCGATGCAGACCTCGCGCGGTTCATCAGCGAAATTCCCGGCAGCAACAAGGTTTATATCCGGATTCGCTCAATGACCGGCGGCCGCACAGCGGTGGAGTACGATCTCGATGGCTCCGCTGCCGCGATCCGGGCGGCCTACACCAAATACCCGATGCCGACACTGTCCAGCGCCGGGTGGAAGTCGCAACCTCGGATCTATTGAGCATGGGGTAAGCGACATCGCCTGGCGCGAAGCCGGGCGATGTCATTTGTGCAGTCTATGGGCACGTCTGCGCAACGCCGCGCAACGAGCTTACCAATCTAGAATTCGCTCTCGAGACCGCCAACGTGCTTCTGGGTGTAGAGGTCGATGCCGATGCGCTCGATGACGTGCTGCTGGGTCTCGAGGAAGTCGATGTGGTGTTCCTCGTCCTTCATCAGGCCTTCGAACAGGTCGCGCGACACATAATCGCCGACGCTGTGGCAGTAGGTCGCCGCTTCCTGATAGAGCGTGCGCGCCCCGATCTCCGCGGCGAGGTCGGCGTCGATGATTTCCTTGACGGTCTGGCCGATCCGCAACGGATCCAGCACCTGCAGGTTGGGAAAGCCGTCGAGGAACAGGATCCGGTCGATGAACTTGTCGGCGTGGACCATCTCTTCGATGGATTCCTTGCGCCACACCTTGGCCATCTCGAGCAGGCCCCAATGGTTCAACAGGCGGAAATGCAGCCAGTACTGGCTGATCGCGGTCAGTTCGCTGCGTACGCCCTTGTTGAGATAGTCGATGACCTTTGGGTCGCCCTTCATGATGCACTCCTGCTGCGAAGCCCTGCGGCCTCTGTTTCAAATTAGAAAAATTCTAAATAGGAGCATACACCATAGCAAGCGTTTCGGCGGTACTGTGAGGCCACAATTGAAGTCGGCTTGGAGGGAGTTGTGAGCTGATCAGGCCGCAACGGCAGCTTGCGCCGACGGCAGATGCGGCTCGGTATGGGCATGTGCGGCATGCGCGCAGTTGGCCATGCACGCCTTGGCGCAGGGGCCCAGCGCCTCATCCATGATCTGCTTGATAGTCCGCGCACAACGGCCGCACTGCGCGCTGCAGCCCAGGCATCCGTAGACCTGCCCTGGCGTGCGCGGCGGACGCGGAGCGCTCACCGCGTTGCGCACGTCGTGGTCGCTAAGGACGTTGCAGGAACAAACAATCATGGGATGAAGGTGGCTCACTGAGGACACCCCATCGATATTTAAGACCGTCGCCAGATGCAAAAGGAAAGCGTCGGTTTTCAAGCAATTCCAAACTGCGAGGCAGCCTGCAAACACATTGGAATCACTCTAACAAGTGGCTGCGGCCAGCAGGTCAAACGTGCCTGCCCTTGCAGCCAAGCCATGCAGGCTGTCGCGGCAGGCGCCTGCGTGCGCGGCGAATGCGTCGAACGATGTCCACCCGTTGGCGGACCCGGCGGACACGTCGCGCACCTCGCCCGACCTTCGCCGAAGCCCAGCCACGGCAGCCACAGCGCGCGCAGCCGAGTAGTAGTCACTCGATACGTGTGGCGGATTTGAGCGTCTCCGTTCATTGATCATTCAAGTGAAGTGTGAAACTTTTGCCGCTGGCAGAACGCTATCTGCCGGCGTTATTCAGGAGAAAGGTGAAGCCATGCGGAAAACTCTGATGGCAGTGGCAGCCATCGGCACCTTGGCTGTCTCGGCGGTGGCCACGCCTCAAACCGCGGAGGCCCGCGGCGGCCTGATTGCTGCCGGCGTCGCGGCCGGGCTGATCGGCGGCGCCATTGTCGGCGGTGCCTTGGGCGGGCCCGGCTATTACGGTCCGGGCTACGGCTACGCACCCCGTTACGGTTATTACGGCGGTCCGGCCTATGTCGGCGGTCCCGTTTACGACGGCAACTGCTATTGGCAGCGCCAGCGCTTCTGGGACGGCTACGGTTGGCGGATCCGGCGCGTGCGGGTCTGCGGCTATTGACGATACGACACCCCGAAAAATGTTTGCCAAGGCATTTTCGGTGTGACCATTTGCAGCGGCCCGAAAAACCGTTTTTCCGGGCCATTGAATCACTAACGTTTACGTTGGCTTGACGGTTGGGCGCTTTAGATTGAGCCGTCAACCCGAACTGCAGCGTGAGTAGCCCTTAATCTGCGCCGGATCGCGGCGCCCACCTCAGGAGAGACCTCTGATGAAGAAGACAATTTCCGCCATGCTGGCCGTTGCGACCGTTGCCGGTTCGCTGGTGTCGGT
Source organism: Rhodopseudomonas sp. P2A-2r (assembly GCF_026015985.1). Taxonomy (GTDB): domain Bacteria; phylum Pseudomonadota; class Alphaproteobacteria; order Rhizobiales; family Xanthobacteraceae; genus Tardiphaga. Next base: position 5,800,908 of record NZ_CP110389.1, read on the forward strand.
GGCCCCCGCCAAGGCTGACGGTGGCCGCATCGCCGCTGGCGTCGCCGGCGGCCTGATCGGCGGCGCTCTCCTCGGCGGCGCCATCGCCGCCAGCCGCCCGGCTCCGGCCTATGGTTACGGCTACGCGCCGGCTCCGGTGTACGTCGAAGAGCCCGCCTGCCGCCTGGTCCGCGAGCGCTTCTGGGACGGCTACGGCTGGCGCATGCGCCGCGTCCAGGTCTGCGATTGATCTGACGCCGCCCTGCACCTCCTGAACCGGAAAACCCGGCTGCTCACGCAGCCGGGTTTTTCGTTGCAGCGATCGTCGCGCCTTCTCAACGCGCTCCGCTGATCGCCTTCAGCACGGCAGCGCTCGGCCAGCAGTCGACCTTGAGACCCGCCGACTTCTGGAAGGCGCCGAGCGCGGCGCGGGTCTTCATGCCCGCCTTGCCGTCCATCTTGTCGCCGTACAGACCGATCCGGGTCAGATGCTTCTGCATCGCCTCGACGTCGGTGGTGCGCATCTGTGCAGAAGCCGACCACGGCGTGGCGAAGGGTTGCGGATCGGTCATGCGGTCGCTGAGATGCCCGACGAACAGCACATAGAGGTCGGAGAAGTTATATTCCTTGATGACGAAGTAGTTCTTCGTGGTCAGGAAGGCCGGCCCATAGATGCCCTCCGGCTGCAGCAGGGAGGCCGGCTGTGCCTGCTCGGCGGCGCTGAGCCGCTGGCCGCGCACCGGGACGAAGCCCGCGCGCAGCCATTCGCCGATCGGCTTCGTCACCTCGGGCACGCCCTGCGTACAATCGGCACTGGCCGGCGCGCGGACCTCGTGGGCCCAGCGCAGACCGGGCTGCCAGCCCTTGTGCGCGAGTTGCTGCGCGGCGGAGGCCAGCGCATCGGGCACCGAGGTCCAGATGTTGACATGACCGTCGCCGTCGAAGTCGACGCCGTGCTTGGCGAGTTCAGTCGGCAGGAACTGGGTGAGTCCGGTAGCGCCGCCCCAGGACGCGCGCAAATTCTTGCGCGTCACGTCGCCGTTCTGGATCAGCATCATGGCGGCGATGAACTCGCCGCGATACTGCTCCTTGCGACGACCGACATAGGCCTGCGTCGCCAGCACGCGGAGACCATCGTAGGGCAAAGCATAGCGGCCGTAGTCGGTCTCGCGGCCCCAGATCGCCAGAATCACCGTGGCCGGCACGCCGAACTGCTTCTCGATGGCCGCAAGCGTGGCGCGATGCTTCTGCAGCAGACGCTGCCCTTCTGTTGCCAGGCGCGCGATACTGGCCTCCTTGATGTAGTCGGCCGGCACCTGGATGAATTCGGCCTGCGACGGCGCGCCGGTGGCGGGCCGGCCGGGCAGCGTCAGGTCGGGCAACTTGTAGTCCGGCTCCAGCCCCGCCGTCGCCGCGTCGAAGGTCGCGCGCGACACCCCGGCCGCACGGGCGTCGGGCCACAGCGCCGCGAGGAAGCTGTTGAAGCCGGCGTCCGCGGCCCTGCACGGCCCAGCGCCGAACGCAGCGACCAGCCCGCCGAGCAGAACAATAAGACAATGTCGCCCAATGAACCGCATGCGGGCGCCGACCTCGATCAGTGTCCGCCCGGCAGTTTCGCCGCCTCGATGGCGTCGTTCGATAGCTTGTCGACGTAGGCGATGCCGATCGCCGAGAGAATGAAAACGGTGTGGATGATGGTCTGCCACATCACGCCGGTCTCGGTGTAGTTGCTGGCCCGCGCGGACCCCAGCGCGCCGGCCTCGATGAAGGTGCGCAGCAGGTGGATCGAGGAGATGCCGATGATGGCCATCGCCAGCTTGATCTTGAGTACGCTGGCATTGACGTGGCTGAGCCATTCCGGCTCGTCGGGGTGGCCCTGCAGGTTGAGCCGCGAGACAAACGTCTCGTAACCGCCGACGATCACCATCACCAGCAGGTTGGAGATCATCACCACGTCGATCAGGCCGAGCACCGCCAGCATGATCTGCTGTTCGGTGAAATCGAAGGCATGGTTGAACAGGTGCCAGAGCTCCTTGAGGAACAGCACCACATAGACACCCTGCGCGACGATCAGGCCGATATAGAGCGGCAGCTGCAGCCAGCGTGAGCCGAAGATCAGCATCGGGATCGGGCGCAGCGGAAAGCTTTTCGGCGGCAGCGGCGTTTCGGGGGTCATGGACATCGGTCAAGTCTCGCAGAATCGGGAATCGCGGCGCGATCACAAGGCAATCTTATATCGGCGTGCCAAGGACACCATGATGTCGCATGGCGCGGCAACTGGCCGCATCGGGCTACTTCACCGCAACAATGAAGATTCGCGGAAACCGCAGCAACACCTTGCCGTCGGCCTGCGGCAGGTAGCTCGCCGCGATGCGGGCGGTGTATTCGGCAAGATAGCCCTTGCGCTCGGCCGGCTCCAGCGGATCGACGAACGGCCGCAGGCCGGTGCCCTTGACCCATTCCACCACCGACGCGGCATCGTCGAGCACGTGATTGTAAATGGTGTGCCAGATCTCGACGCGTGCGCAAAGCGGCCGCAGCGCATCGTAATAGGCGCCCGGTTTCGGCAGCGCGTCGCGCAATTCCGCGGCCTTCGACAGCTGCTTGCGCCACGGCTCCATATACGCGACCTCGCGCATCAGGATGTGCGAGGGCTCCCCGAGAGTGTCGGGCATCTGCACCGCCAGCACGCCGCCCGGTGGCAGCCCGCCGACCAGCCGCTTCAACTGCTTGATGTGGTCCGGCACCCACTGGAACACCGCATTGGCGAACAGCACGTCGGTCCCGGCCGGCGGCGCCCAATGCGCGATATTGGCCTCGATGAAGGTATGGCCGGGCAGCCGCTCGCGGGCCTGGCGCAGCATGTCGGCAGAGGTGTCGACGCCGGTCACCACCGCCTGTGGCCAGCGATCGACCAGCAATGCCGTGGAATTGCCCGGACCGCAGCCGATGTCCACCACCTTGCGTGCGTCCTGCAGGGGCACCTGCGCCAGCAGGTCGCGCGCCGGGCGTGTGCGCTCGTCCTCGAATTTCAGATACTGCTGCGCATTCCAGTCGGCCATGGAGCACTCCGCGCCGGTTGCAATCCGGCAACTCTCTCTATGAAAGTACGACGATTGCAAACCCGGGTTTCATGACACCCTGCCCAACGGGCTACCGCGTCAGCTTCTTGTACTTCATGCGGTGCGGCACGATGGAGTCGTGGCCGAGGCGGCGCATCTTGTCCTTCTCGTAGTCCTGGAAGTTGCCCTCGAACCATTCGACATGGCTGTCGCCCTCGAACGCCAGGATATGGGTCGCGATACGATCCAGGAACCAGCGGTCATGGCTGATGATCACGGCGCAGCCGGCAAAATCTTCCAGCGCCTCTTCCAGTGCGCGCAGGGTGTCGACGTCGAGATCGTTGGTCGGTTCGTCGAGCAGCAGCACGTTGGCGCCGGACTTCAGCATCTTGGCGAGATGCACGCGGTTGCGCTCACCGCCGGACAGCGCGCCGACCTTCTTCTGCTGGTCGCCGCCCTTGAAGTTGAACGAAGAGCAGTAGCCGCGCGAGTTCACTTCGCGCTTGCCGAGCAGGATCAACTCGTTGTTGCCGGAGATCTCTTCCCACACGGTCTTCTTGCCGTCGAGCGAGTCGCGGGACTGGTCGACATAGCCGAGATGCACGGTCTCGCCGACGGTAATGGTGCCGGCGTCGGGCTTCTCCTGGCCGGTGATCATCTTGAACAAAGTCGTCTTGCCGGCGCCGTTGGCACCGATGACGCCGACGATGCCGCCAGGCGGCAGCTTGAAGGTCAGGTTGTCGATCAGCAGGCGATCGCCGAAGCTTTTGCTGAGACCTTCGAAATCCACCACGTTGTCGCCGAGACGTTCGGCGACAGGAATGGTAATCTGCGCGGACTGGGTCTGTTTCTCGCTGGCCTTCTTGAGCAGGTCCTCATAGCGCTGATAGCGCGCCTTGGACTTCGCCTGACGGGCCTTGGGCGACGACGAGATCCATTCCTGCTCGCGTTCCAGCGTTTTCTGGTGGGCAGCGTCCTCGCGACCTTCCTGGGCCAGACGCTTCTGCTTCTGCACCAGCCACGACGAGTAGTTGCCCTCGTAGGGAATGCCCTTGCCGCGGTCGAGCTCGAGGATCCACGACGTCACGTTGTCGAGGAAGTAGCGGTCATGGGTGACGATCAGGATGGCGCCCGGATAGGCGCGCAGATGGCCTTCCAGCCATGACACGGATTCGGCGTCGAGATGGTTGGTCGGTTCGTCGAGCAGCAGCAGTTCAGGCGCATCGAGCAGCAGCTTGCACAGCGCGACGCGGCGGCGCTCGCCGCCCGACAGCTTGGTGACGTCGGCATCGTCGGGCGGGCAGCGCAGCGCGTCCATCGCCTGGTCGACCTTGCTGTCGAGATCCCACAGGCCCTGGGCCTCGATCTCGTCCTGCAGCTTGGTCATCTCGTCGGCGGTCTCTTCCGAGTAGTTCATCGCCAGCTCGTTGTAGCGATCGAGGATCGCCTTCTGCTTGGCAACGCCGAGCATGACGTTCTCGCGCACCGTCAGCGCGGCATCGAGCTGCGGCTCCTGCTCAAGGTAGCCGACGCGGGCGCCCTGGGCGACCCAGGCCTCGCCGGTATATTCCTTGTCGAGGCCGGCCATGATCTTCAGGAGTGTCGATTTACCGGCGCCGTTGACGCCGAGGACGCCGATCTTGGCGTCCGGGTAGAATGACAGATGGACGTTATCCAGCACCTTGCGGGTCGGATAGGCCTTGGTCAGGCCCTGCATGAAGTAGACGAACTGGCGAGCCATCGTGATCCTTGAAGCCGTCGAATGCGTGGGAATTGGTTGCCGCTGATGTAGCGATGTGGCCCCCAAAGGGCAACCGGGGGGTTCATCATTCGGTAACGCTATGGCCGGCAAAACCGGGGTTCGAGACCATTTGAACCGCATTTTAACGACTTCCGCCCAGCGTATTTGGAGGGCGGCTCGACATCGCCGTGGCGCGACCGAAGTCGCGGACAGATTCGGCGGATCCCGTCATGGCAACACTTGCGGCACCATCATCGTCCCGGCCCGCCGAGGACCAGCAGCGACAGGCCGGCCTGATCCAGGAAATTCGCATGTTCTGGCGGCAATTCTTCGTCGCCGCCTTCGATCCCTACCGGCCCGAACTGCATTATATGCGCGGCCCCGGCCCGGCCTGCCGCGCCAAAAACAGCGCCGAGAACCGCGCCTCCCGCTCGCATTGAAGCGCCACGCCCGCCCTGCATAGCTCGCCCGCTTGCGCGGCGGCGTCGGGCGCGCCACCATCGTCCATCCTAGACGGCGCCGTCGCGCCGCCCCTCACCCCACCGGATGGACGCTCCCATGACGCGGCTGCGCTGTGCAATTCTCGACGACTACCAGAACGTAGCCCTGCAACTGGCCGATTGGCGCCCGCTGGCCGATCGGATCGACGTCACGGTGTTCGACACGCCGTTCGCTTCCGCGGTCGCGGCAGCCGACGCGCTGAAGGATTTCGAGATCGTCTGCGCCATGCGCGAGCGCACGCCGTTTCCGCGCGCCTCGTTCGAGGCGCTGCCGAAGCTGAAGCTGCTGATCACTTCGGGCATGCGCAATGCGGCCATCGACATGGAGGCAGCCAAGGCTCACGACCTGGTGGTCTGCGGCACGGCCATGGTCGGCAATCCGACGGCCGGACTGACCATCGGACTGATGCTGGAACTGACGCGAAAGATCGGCTTCGAGAACGCCCGCATGAAGGCCGGCGAGCCCTGGCAGGTGACAGTCGGCGAGGACATCGAGGGCAAGACGCTGGGCGTCATCGGCCTCGGTAAGCTCGGCAGCCACGTCGCCGCCATCGCCCGCGCCATGGGCATGAAGACCATCGCCTGGAGCACCAACCTGACTCCGGAAGCCTGCGAAAAGGCCGGCGTCACCTACGCGACCAAGGAAGAACTTTTCGCGACCGCAGACATCATCACCATCCATGTCGTGCTCAGCGACCGCTCGCGCGGGCTGGTGTCGCGCGAGGATCTCGGCCGGATGAAACCGACGGCCTACCTGATCAACACCGCGCGCGGCCCGATCGTCGACGAGGCGGCACTGCTGGAGACGCTGCAGGCGAAGAAGATCGCCGGCGCGGCGCTCGACACCTATTCCCAGGAGCCGCTGCCGCAGGACAGCCCGCTGCGCAAACTCGACAACGTCGTGCTGACACCGCATCTCGGCTACGTCACCGCGGAAAACTACCGGCGGATCTACAGCGAGATGATCGCGTGCATCGAGGGCTGGCTGAAGGGCGAGCCGCTCAAGCGGCTGGGGTAGGAAGCACCAAAATAAAAAAGGCGCCGCGTGTTGCACGCGGCGCCTTTCTCTCAGATGGAAGAGCCTAGCGGATCGTCACCGGCGCGGGCAGCGGCTGCACCGTAGTGGGCTGCGCACCGGGCAGCGGGGCCATCGGGGCGGCGTTCGGACCCGGAATCGGCTGCGCCGAAGCAGTGGTCGTGGGCGCCGGCGCCTTGTTGCCACCCGGCAGCACGACCACGCGGGTGCCGACCTTGGCGCGCTCGAACAGATCCGAGACGTCGTCGTTGAGCATGCCGATGCAGCCCGAGGAGACGAACTTGCCGATGGTCGAGGGCTGGTTGGTGCCGTGGATGCGGTACACGGTCGAGCCGAGATACATGGCGCGTGCACCCAGCGGATTGCCGGGACCGCCGGCCATGAAGCGCGGCAGATAAGGCTGGCGCTCGATCATCTCGGTCGGCGGATGCCAGTCCGGCCACTCGGCCTTGCGGGTGATCTTCTGCATGCCGGTCCAGGTGAAGCCGTCGCGGCCGACGCGAACGCCGTAGCGGATCGCGCGGTTATTGCCGAGCACGTAATAGAGGTAGGTGTTGGGCGTATCGACGACGATGGTGCCGGCGGGCTCCTTGGTGACGAAGCTGACTTCCTGGCGGCGCAGGTTCGGCGCCAGCTGCGCCGGGCCGTCTTCCGGCTGCTCGTCGGCGGGGAGCGCCGAAAGTACCATGGGCTTGCCATCCGCACCCATCGGCTGCGGCTGACCGGCACCGGCCACCGGAGCGCCCTGCGAGCCAACGACTTCCGGCGGACGCATGCCGCGACCGTCGTCGGGACCGCGATCGGAATAGGTCTGCGGCGCGCCGGCCGGACGATCCGAATAGATCACCGCCGGCGGGCCCATCGGACGGCCATAGCGCGGATCGTCGGGAGACATCACCGGTCCCTGCGGAGCGGCGCGATCGGAATAAACGGGAGCGCCGGCCGGTCGGCCGTAGCGCGGATCATCGGGCGACATCACGGGGCCGGGCGTCGGCAGCGCCGTCATCGAACGGCCGTTCGGAGCCCCTTCATCGTCGTCCAGCGCGTCGAAATCCGGCATCGCACGGGGCGGATAGGCCGACGGCGCATTCGAATATCCGGTCGGCGCGGCGGGATAGACCTGCGCCATGGCAAGCGAGGAGGTCGCGGCGCTGAGGGCCACGGTCGCGAAAATCGTCAGAACAGGCTTGATCATCATCGCCCTTGCATAGTCGGAAGCCGACACCGGATCGTTAAAGTCAGATCGCGCAGGAGTACGGCGCATTCAAGACAAAAGCTGCAAAATCCTGCAAAATCCGGCCATATTCGCGAAATTCCCCGGCGAACGTTGCCGGGACGCCTCATTGCACGACCGATTGCCCGAAAATATGCCTCTCGTTGTGGCGCCCATTTTTTAACAAACGGTTGCCGGGTGTTGCGATATCCTGAATGCACTGATTCGTGATGGGTTGAGCCGTGTTCGCTCAAGCGAGACGGCCGGACCCGAGTGCCCCACCGCGTCCCCGACAGTCCCAACAGCCTTCGCCGACTGCGCAGGCGGAACACCGATCCATGCTTCCGGGTATACGCTTTCTGTTCGCGGCCGCCGTGCTGTTGTTTTCGCTTCTGGTGTTCGGCTTCGGCGCAACCGCCCTGCTGCGCTCCGCACGCGAGGAAGTCGCCAGCCTGCCAATCCGTCGGACGCCTCCGGAAATCATCTTCAGCCAGCCGGCTGAGGCGCCGCCACGGCTGGCGATGCTGCGCCTCGATGCGCCTGCCCCGGCAGACGTATCGCCGGCGTTGCCCCCTGCACCCGTCGAGATCGCTCCGGACGTCGCCACCCTGACCGACTCCGACAAGGCGGCCGAGCCCGAAAAGCCGGCGGTGCCGATGACCGCCGAACCGGCGCCAGTTGCCGCGAACGAAGCCGGGCCGCCAGCGGTCGAGATCGCCAAACCCGACGTACCGGCCCCCGAAGCCCCGGTGGCCATAGCTGCGGTGCAGCCATCCGGCGCCGAACCGCCGGCCGCCGTGGCCGTACCCGTTGCCGCTGTCCAACAAATCGAACCGACACCGGCGCCCGCCGTCGACGCGCCAGTCGGCGCAGCCGAGCCGGCGGTGGCCGATGCCGACAACATCTCGACCAGGATAGCCACGCTTGGCGGGCCGCCGGTGTCCGTTGAGCCCCAGCCGGCCGTCAAGCTACCCGTGGCGAGGCCACCGGTTGCGACCGCCACCGCGACAAAGGCCGAGCGCAAGCGAACCATCCAGCGGCGGCGTGAAGCGGCGCGCGAAGCGCAACGGGCCCAGGCTGCCCGCGAGGCGCGTGCGGCGCGCGACGCCCAGGCTGCGGCACAGCAGGCCAACCCGTTCGCGACCCCACTGCAGCGCTGATCGCCCGCAGGGCGCTTAGGCCGGGCCGGTGGCGACCGGCGGTCCGGCCGCCATGCCCCATTCGGCCCAGGAGCCGTCATAGAGCGCCGTGCCGCGCACGCCGAGCCGATACAGGGCCAGCGTCAGCACCAGCGCCGACACGCCGGAGCCGCAACTGGTGACGATCGGCCTGGCGAGATCCACGCCGGCGCCGGTGAAGATCGCGCGCAACTCGTCGAGCGGCTTCATCGTGCCGGTCGCGGCATCGAACAGACCCGCATAGGGCACGCTGCGGCTGCCCGGAATATGTCCGGCGCGCAGGCCGGGCCGCGGCTCGGGCACGCTGCCTTCGAACCGCGCCTTTGGCCGCGCGTCGATCACCTGTTCGGCGCGGCTGTCGAGATTGTGAACCAGTTGCTGGCGACTGCGCAGGAAGCCCGGATCGAGCGCCGCGGAATAGGCGGTGAAGTCCGGCGCCCCGTCGCCGCTCTCCACCGGGCGGCCTTCGGCGCGCCATTTCTGCAGGCCACCGTCGAGCACGCGGACATCGCGATGACCGAAGGCAAGGAACATCCACCACGCCCGCGGGCCAGCCACCCAGCCGCCGGCATCGTAGACGACGACCGTGTCGGCATTGGAGACGCCGAGCGCACCGACGCCTTCCGAAAAGTGGCCCTCGCTGGGAAACATGTGCGGCAGGCCGACGCCATGATCGCTGATGACATCGACGTCGAAGAAGGCCGCACCAGGGATGTGCGCAGCGCGATAGTCGTCACGCGGCAGCGGCAGCACGCCCGGCAGTTTGAATGTGGCGTCGAGCACCTTGACGGTGGGATCATTGAGGTGGGCGGCGAGCCAGTCGGTCGAGACGAGAGGGTCGGCGGTGGTGGTCATGGTGAAGTTGTCCTTGATTATTGCTTCGACGGAAGTTGTCGCTGGAGCCCGCCGTCGCCCTTCGAGGCTCGCCGAAGGCGGCGAGCGCCTCAGGATGACGGCTCAGCGAAGCCTCATCCTGAGGTGCCGAGCGCAGCGAAGGCCTCGAGGGACGACGGCGGTCAGCTCAATCCTTCGCCTTTCGCGGTTCGACCTTCTCCACAGCGCCGCCGGCATCGCGCCAGGCGGCAAGGCCGCCGGCGATATGGGCCACCGGCGTCAGCCCCATGTCCGCGGCGGTCTTCGCCGCGAGCGCGGAACGCAACCCGCCGGCACAGTGGAAGATAAACTTCTTGCTCTCCTGGAACACCGGCTTGGCATAGGGGCTTTCCGGATCGATCCAGAATTCCAGCATGCCGCGGGTGCAGGAGAATGCGCCGGGAATCCGGCCGTCGCGCTCGATCTCGCGGGGGTCGCGGATGTCGACCAAGATCACGTCTTCGCCTCGCGCAACCTTGATCGCCTCTTCGGCGCTCAGCGTCTCGATCTGTGCATTGGCCTCGTCGAGCATCGCCTTGATGCCGCGGGTGATGGTCTGTGTCATGCTTTTCGCACCAGTTCCTTCATTGCGCCTTCCAGCCCCTCGATGGTCAGCGGATACATGCGCTCGGAAAACAGCCGGCGGATGAGCGTGGTGGATTCCGAATAGTCCCAGTGCTTCTTGGCCACCGGATTGAGCCAGACCGCATTGGGATAGGTCTGCGTCACGCGCTCCAGCCAGACCGAGCCAGCCTCCTCGTTGACATGCTCGACCGAACCGCCGGGCACCATGATCTCGTAAGGCGACATCGAGGCATCGCCGACGAACACCACTTTATAGTCGTGCGGATATTTGTGCAGCACGTCCCAGGTCTTGGTGCGGTCGGTGAAACGCCGCTTGTTCTGCTTCCACACCCCTCGTAGAGGCAGTTGTGGAAGTAGAAATATTCCATGTGCTTGAATTCGCTCTTCGCCGCCGAGAACAGTTCCTCGACCTGCTCGACATGGGAATCCATCGAGCCGCCGATGTCGAAGAACACCAGCACCTTCACCGCATTGCGCCGCTCCGGCCGCATGTGCACGTCGAGATAGCCGTGGTTGGCGGTTTCCTTGATGGTGGTGTCGAGATCGAGTTCGTCGGGCGCGCCGGTGCGGGCGAACTTTCGCAGACGCCGCAGCGCCACCTTGATGTTGCGGATGCCGAGCTCGACATTGCCGTCGAGGTCCTTGAACTCGCGCTTGTCCCAGACCTTGACCGCGCGCCGGTGGCGGCTCTTTTCCTGGCCGATGCGGATGCCTTCGGGATTGTAGCCCTCGGCACCGAACGGCGAGGTGCCGGCGGTGCCGATCCACTTGTTGCCGCCCTGGTGCCGGCCCTTCTGTTCCTTGAGGCGCTCGCGCAGGGTTTCCATGAGCTTGTCCCAGCCCATCGCCTCGATCTGTTTCTTCTCTTCCTCGCTGAGGTACTTTTCCGCCAGCTTCTTCAGCCATTCGGCGGGAATCTCGGCCTTCTCCATGCCCTCGAGCAGGCTTTCCAGCCCCTTGAACACGGTGCCGAACACGCGGTCGAACTTGTCGAGGTTGCGCTCATCCTTCACCAGCGCAGTGCGCGACAGGTAATAGAACTGATCGATCGACTGCTCGGCGAGGTTGGCGTCGAGCGCCTCCATCAGCGTCAGATATTCGCGCAGCGTGACCGGGATCTGTGCATCGCGCAGCGATGTGAAGAATTGCAGGAACATGACGCGCAGATTGCCCGACCACGCTGCTCCGTCAAGGGCTTGATCAGCCGATGACGATGACCCCGCGCAGTTGTGACGCGCTGCCGCGCGGCGAGCCGGCGATTGGCATCGCGCGAACACCGCGCTGTCACTGTCTTCTTTCCTCATCGCGTGGCAGCGCAACGTTGACTTTTGTCAACGTCAGTGAATAACGTCAGAACATTGCACTTTAAGACCGTGGATTTCAGCCAGCCGATGCCCATCCGCCCCAATGACCAGATCATTCACAAGGCCGCGTGGCTCTACTACGTGCATGGCCTGCGCCAGGACGAAGTCGCGAAAAAACTGCACATTTCCCGCGCGTCGATCGCGATGTATCTGCGCCGGGCCCGCGAGATGGGCATCGTCACCATTACCACGTCCACGGAGCTTTTTCGGACGACGTGCTGGCGCGGGAGCTTGAGGACGCCACCGGTCTCACCGCCGTCTGGATCGTCCCCGACAACAGGCAAGGGATCGAAGCAGCCGCGGAAATGCCCGCTGTGGCCGCCTCGGTTTTTCTCGGACTGGCCAACAAGGGCGACAGGATCGGTGTCGCCTGGGGGCGCACGGTCTATCGCATCGCCGACGTGATGCCCTTCGCCGATTTGCAGGGCGTGACGGTGGTGCAGCTGTGCGGCAATCTCGGCGCGCCCTACTCCTACCGGCCGGACCAGTGCACCACCGAGATCGCGCGGCGGCTCAACGCCGCCGGCATGAACCTCTATGCTCCGCTGGTCCTGTCGTCAGAACGGCTGGCGGACGAACTGCGCGCCGAACCGGTGATCAGGGAGCAACTGGCAGCCATTTCCGACTGCGAGTTGGCGCTGTATTCGGTGGGCGGCATCGAGAAGGACAGCCATCTCGTCAAGTGCGGCGCGCTCTCCGCCGAGGAGATGCATGCTTTGGGCGAGGCCGGCGCCGCCGGTGTCATCGCCGGCCAGCTCATCGATGCCGACGGCAACTGGATGGACTGCGCCTACAACCGGCGCTGCATCGCCGCCGATCACGACTCGATCCGCGGCATCCGCAAGCGCATGCTGGTGGTTCAGGAGGACAGCAAGTTCGAACCGCTTGCGGCGGCGCTGAAAGGCGGATTCGCCTCTCACCTCATCATCACCTCGTCGATGGCCCGGCGCATCTTGGAACGCTGGAAGCAGCGCGGTCTAAGCCCTGCTTCCGCGACCAAGCGGACAGATCCGGCACGCACCGCGCGGTAGGGCCCTGCCGACTTTCCTCGTCACGGCACTTTTCTTCCCCTCTCCCCAAGCGCAGCGCAGCTGCAGGCGGGAGAGGGTGGATCGAACGCGCGCAGCGCGTTCGAGACGGGAGAGGGAGTGGCTGCAACAAGCGAGAAAAAGAGCCCTCTCCCGCCTTCGCTGCGCTCAGGCACCCTCTCCCACGGCGCAAAGCTTCGCTTTGCTGGGGAGAGGGGAAGAGAGAGCTGCGTCCAATCTATTACTTGGACTGCCCCGCTTTTACTTTCGGCATCCACGCCGGCATCGCCACCTCCGCATGGGCAAACTGCGGCAGCTTTGCGCCGAGCTCTTCCATGTTCTTGATGTCCTGACCGATCAGGTCCTTCTGGGTGATCAAGGTCGGCGGGACGACCACGTTGTGGCCGGGATCCTGGCCGGCCAGCAACATGGCGAGCGCCCTCACCGAGACCTGGCCGACGACGGCCGGATTGGTGGCGGCGGTCGCAACCCAGGCCGATTTCGGCTCGCGCATGGCAGCGATATCGGACGTCGAGATATCCGCTGAGTAGATCTTCACGCTCGACGACAGTCCGGACTCGTCGACGGCAATCTTCACGCCCTTGGCGAATTCGTCGTAAGGCGCAAACATCACCGTGATGCCGGGATTGGCCGAGATCACCGAGCGTGCCTGGTTGGCGACGGAATTGGCGATCGGATTGTCCATGGTGCCGAACTGCGCGAGCTCCTTGATGCCCGGATACTTCTTCTTGAATGCCTTCCAGGTCTCGTCGCGGCGGTCGAGCGGCGCGATGCCGGCCACGTAGACGTAACCCGCCTTGAAGCTCTCGCCGTTGTCCTTGATGGCCTGCTCCAGCGCAAGGCGGGCAAGGTCGCGGTCCGACTGCTCGATCTGCGGGATCTTGTCGTTCTCGACGTTGACGTCGAATGCGACGACCTTGATGCCGGCTGCGACGGCTCGGCGCGCGGCTTCCTTCATCGACTCCGTGAGGCCGTGCTGGATGATGATGCCCTGCACGCCGAGCGCGATGGCCTGATCGACCATGTCCGCCTGCAGCGCAGCGTCCTGCCGGCTGTCGAGCACCCGGAGCTGAATGCCGAGCGCATTCGCCTGGGCCTGAACGCCGGCCAGATAGGACTGGAAGAAATCGCCGGTCGACAGATAGCGAACCAGCGCAATCTTGACATTCTTCGGCTGGTCGAACGGCTTCGGCATATCGGCGGCGCCGGCGCCGAAGCCGAGCACTCCGGAAAGGCCAAGGGTCAGCAAACCAAATGTTCTGCGGGTCACGGTCATGTCAGTCTCCTCCAGGGTTGTTTTTTATGAGATGCGACGGGAGCCCTCCGTCAGCGTCGGCTTCTTTTCGACAGCGAGAAAGTGAAGATCAGGGCAACGACAAGGACGGCTCCCTTGACGAAATCCTGAGTGTAGTAAGGCGCGTTCATCATCGTCAGGCCCTGCAGCAGGATGCCGACGAACAGCGCGCCCACAGCCGTGCCGAAGGCGTTCGGCTTGGCGACGCCCAGAACGGCGAAACCGATCAGCGCGGCGGCAACGGCATCGAGCAGCAGATTGTTGCCGGATGCGATGTCACCGCGGCCGAGACGGGCGGCGAGCAGGATTCCGCCGATGGATGCGAAGACGCCGGAGATCACATAGGCAAATATCTTGTAGGCATTGACCGGTGCCCCGGCGAGCCCCGCCGCCCGCTCGTTCGAGCCGACCGCATACATCATGCGCCCGAACCGGGTGTATTCCAGAAAGAACCAGATCAGCACGGCCAGCACGATCAGGACGACGACCGACACGGGCACCAGGTTCGGCAGGATGAAATCGAACCGATGACGGCCGAGGGCCAGGAAGGCCGGGCTGAACACGCCGGTCGCGGCCGAGCCGTCGGGCAAGGTCATGCCCGTGGCGATGGAGCGGCCTTCGGTCGGGATTCGCTGCAGGCCGAGCAGCAGGAACATCATGCCCAGCGTCGCCAGAAGATCCGGCACCCGCATGTAGACAATCATGATCCCGTTGGCCAAGCCGACGAGCACGCCGATGGCAAGGCAGACGAGCGTCGCGGTCAGCGCGTCGCCGCCCATGACGACCATCACGTAGGACGACGCCATCATCGCGCTGGTCGCCACCGAACCGATCGACAGATCGAAGCCGCCGACCACAAGGGTGGCGGTGACGCCAAGGGCAAGAATTCCGGTGATGGACACCGACTGGAAGATGAAGACGGCGCTCTGCGGCGAGGAGAAGCCGGTGGTGACCACCGAAAAATAGACGACGAGTCCGACCAGCAGCGTGAGAAATCCATACTTGATGGCGAGCTCGCGCAGGGTGGTCGCGATGCCGGTCGGCGCCCCCAGCCGGGCCACCGCCGGTGAGGCGATTTTGCTGTCTTCGCTGCTCATGCCGCTGACACTTTCTGACTATGCTGACCGGCGATCTGCGCAAGAAGCCGGTCGATATCCACGGCGGCATTGCTGTGCTCGCCGACGATGCTGTGCTCCGACATCACAAGAATGCGGTCGGCGATCTCGAAGACCTCGTCGAGTTCGGTCAGGAACACGATGGTGGCGCGGCCACGGGCCGAAGCACGCAACTGAACGCCGATATCGCGCCGCGCGGCGATGTCCACGCCCTGGAACGGTTCGTCGAGGATGAGAACCCGCGATGGCTCCGACAGCCAGCGCCCGATCATGACCTTCTGCTGGTTGCCGCCGGACAGCGTCTGCATGTCATCGCCTTCGCTGCGGCAGACGATCCCCAGCGACTTGATCTGGCCGCGCGCCTTGAGAAGCTCACGGCCACGCCCGACGACGCCGAAGTTCGAGAGGCGCGGGAGGAAGGGTGCACTGATATTCTCGGCGATGTTGAAGTCGGGAATGACGCCGTTATCGGCGCGGTCCTTCGCAACGAGAAAAACACCGCGCGCGATCGCCTGACGGGTGTTCGACGGACGATAGTCGGCGCCATCGAGCGCCATGCTGCCCCCACGGGACGGCCGACGCCGAACAGCGTTTCCGCAAGCTCGGTCTTGCCGACGCCGACCAGGCCCGTCACGGCGACGATCTCGCCGTCGCCCAGATGGAAATCGAAAGGACGCGATCCCTGCCGAAGCTGCAGCCCGCGCGCCGCGAACACCGGCGTGCCGCCTTGTTGAACGGACACCGTGCCCGCCACGACCTTCTGTCCGAGCATTGCATTGACCGCGGCCTCATACTCCAGCTCCGGCCCCTCGAAGCGGCCGGTAATTCGACCGTCGCGCAGCACGACGATGCTGTCGGCAAGCCGCCGGATGTCCGACATGCGATGCGTGATGTAGAGCACCGCGACCCGCGCGCGCGCAGACGGTCGACGAGATCGAACAGGCGATCGGCCTCGCTGCTCGACAGCGACGAGGTCGGCTCATCGAGGATCAGGACTTGCGGCTCATGCGCCATGGCCCGGGCGATGGCGACCATCTGGCGGTCGGCCAGCGTCAGATCGCTGACACGGGCGGACAGATCGAGGGCGAGGCCCATCCGTGCAGCAACCGCCGCAGCCTCGCGCCGCACGCGAGCCGGATTGAAAACAGGCGCGCGCCGCGGCCGTTCAGGCGATCGAGGGTGAGGTTGGTCGCGACGTCGAGGTCCGCGACTACACCGTCGTTGATGCTCTGATGAACGGTCACCACGCCGGCGCGGATCGCCTCCGCCGGAGACGCCGGGTTGAAGGCGCGGCCGTCGAGGGTGATCGTGCCCGCATCGCACTTGTTCACGCCGCTGAGGATGCGCACCAGTGTCGATTTACCGGCGCCGTTGGCGCCCATCAGCACGGTCACAGCACCGGCGCGCAGATCGATATCGACGCCCTTCAGCACAGGGATCGGTCCATATGATTTGCACACGTCTGCGATGCGAAACATTGCCTGTTCGCTCATTGCTTCCTCCCTGACCCCAAAAGGTAGGCGGCCACCCCGTCAAATGTCAATAGCATTGACAATTGCCAGCGAGGCACTTTAGCTGGCGCCAGGGATGACGATGCGGCGCACGAAGCTGCACGAAGCGCATGTGGAGGAGAGCTCATGGATGCCCGGGTGTTCGAGGCGCTCAGCGTAGAGACGTTACCAGCGCGGCTCGGCGGCAATACCGCCTTGCGCGAGCGGATCGGCGATGACAGCAACGGCTGGAAAGTCAGCGAGATCGGCGACGGCAATCTCAATCTGGTTTTCATCGTCAAGGGCGACAAGGGCACCGCGATCGTCAAGCAGGCGCTTCCCTATGTGCGTCTTGTCGGCGAGCAATGGCCTTTGCCGCTGAAGCGCTCGTTCTTCGAATATCATGCGCTGACCCGCCAGGCGCAGCGCGATCCGGGCATGGTGCCGGCGGTGTACTTCTTCGACGCCGAACAGGCGATGATCGTGATGGAGTATCTCAGCCCCCACGTCATCCTGCGCCACGCGCTCATCGAAGGGCGGCAGCTGCCCAGGATCGGTCGCGACCTCGGGCTGTTCACCGCACGCACCCTGTTCCGGGGATCCGACCTGTGCATGCCGACCCTGGACAAGAAAGCGGATGTCGCGCTGTTTTCCGACAATGGCGCGTTGTGCGACATCACCGAAAGTCTGGTCTTCTCCGATCCCTATATCGAAGCGCCGATGAACCGGCACACCGCGCCGCAACTCGACGGACAGGTCGAGGAGTTGCGCCGCGATCGCGATCTGAAGGTCGAGGCGCAGCGCATGAAGCATCT
The DNA here is from genome assembly GCF_026015985.1 of Rhodopseudomonas sp. P2A-2r. Taxonomy (GTDB): domain Bacteria; phylum Pseudomonadota; class Alphaproteobacteria; order Rhizobiales; family Xanthobacteraceae; genus Tardiphaga. The sequence goes on from NZ_CP110389.1 coordinate 5,818,202, forward strand.
GTTTTCCGCCAAGGCGGAGACGCTGTGCCATGGCGACCTGCATTCCGGCTCGGTGATGGTGTCGGACGACGATACCCGTGTCATCGACCCGGAATTTGCCTTCTATGGTCCGATCAGCTTCGACGTCGGCATGCTGCTCGCCAATTTCTGGATGAGCTATTTCTCGCAGGCCGGCCATGAGCAGACGCCCGGCGAGCGCGATTCGATGCGGGCCTACCTGCTCGGTACGGTCGACGCCGTGTGGGCCACATTCTGCGCCGAATTTTCCCGGCTGTGGCAGAGCGAACGCAACGGCATTCTCTATCAGACCAGCCTGTTCGAGCAGCGCGGCGATGTGCTGGGCGCCGAGCAGGCGCTGGTGCGCGTGCTCGACGATATCCATCACGAGATGCTCGGCTTTGCCGGCGTCGAGATCCTGCGTCGTATTCTCGGGCTTGCCCACAATGCCGATTTCGAAACCATCGCCGATCCCGACCGCCGCGCGGTGTGCGAAAGTAAGGCCTTGAAACTCGGGCGGCATCTCACCGTCAACCGCGAGCGCATCCCCGGTCTCGCCGCAGTCCACGGCACCATCGAACGGCTGTACAGGGAGACGATTTCGTGAAAGTCGGAGAGCGCCACTACCAAACGATCTGGCTCGACGCTGACGGCCGTTCGGTCGAGATCATCGATCAGCGCTGGCTGCCCCATGAATTCCGCACCGTCACGCTGCGCACGGTGACCGATGTCGCAACCGCGATCCGCGACATGTGGGTCCGCGGCGCGCCGCTGATCGGCGTCACCGCCGCCTATGGCATGGCCATCGCCATGGCCGACGATCCGTCCGACGCGAATCTCGACGCGACATGGGACGTTCTCCACGAAACGCGGCCGACAGCCATCAATCTGCGTTGGGCGCTCGACGCGATGCGCGGCTTCCTGCGGCCGCTCCGCCCCGATGAGCGCGCCGACGCTGCGTATCGGCGCGCCGCCGAAATCGCCCAGGAAGATGTGCAGCTCAACCGGTCCATCGGCGCCAACGGCCTGAAGATCATTCGCGAGATCGCGAAGCGCAAGGCGCCGGGACAGCCGGTGAACATACTGACCCATTGCAATGCCGGATGGCTGGCCACCGTCGACTACGGCACCGCGACCGCGCCGATCTACATGGCGACCGAAGAAGGCATTGCGGTTCATGTCTATGTCGATGAAACGCGCCCGCGCAACCAGGGCGCTCAGCTGACGGCCTGGGAGCTCAACGGACACGGCGTGCCGCATACCTTGATCGTCGACAATGCAGGCGGGCACCTGATGCAGCACGGCAAGGTCGACATGGTGATCGTCGGCACCGACCGCACCACGGCGAACGGCGACGTGTGCAACAAGATCGGCACCTATCTGAAGGCACTCGCGGCGTCCGACAACGGCGTGCCGTTCTATGTGGCGCTGCCCTCGCCGACCATCGACTGGACCCTGCGCGACGGGATCAAGGAGATTCCGATCGAGGAACGGGCGAGCGACGAGGTGACGTTCGTGCAGGGCCGCAGCGCCGACGGATCCATCGCCCGAGTGCGCATCTCGCCGGAGGGAAGCCCGGCTGCCAATCCGGCCTTCGACGTCACACCCGCGCGACTGATCACCGGCCTGATTACCGAGCGCGGCGTGGTCAACCCTTCGCACGAAAGCCTGATCGCGCTGTTTCCGGAACATGCCGACAGCGTCGACCATCCGGTCACGCCGATGACCCAGACCGACGGCAGCGTTCGCCCCAGACAGCACGCCTTTTCCGCCAAGCCCCGGAGCTAGACCACAGGATCCGGAGATGGAGCATAGACCTTGACCGCCACAGACGACCGCACCCTGCGCACGCAAGTCCTGGCGACCTGCCGGCGGATGAACGAGACCGGCATCAATCAGGGCACATCGGGAAACATCTCGGTCCGCAACGACCGGGGCTTCCTGATCACGCCGACGTCGCTGCCCTACGACATCATGCAGGAGGAAGATCTGGTCCAGATGTTCTTCGACGGCACCCATGAGGGCAAGCGCCGTCCGTCGTCGGAATGGCGCTTCCACCGTGATATCCTGACGGCGCGCGCGGATATCGATTGCGTGCTGCATTGCCATTCCGTCTATGCGACGACGCTGGCATGCCACCACAGGACCATTCCGAGCTTCCACTACATGATCGCCGTTGCCGGCGGCACGACGATCCGTTGCGCACCCTATGCGACGTTCGGCACGCAGGAGCTCTCGGATGCGGCGCTGGTGGCGCTTGATGGCCGCCTCGCCTGCCTGCTCGGCCAGCATGGCCAGATCTCGCTTGGCAAGTCCCTGGCCTCAGCCCTGGCGCTCGCCGTCGAGGTCGAAACGCTGTCGCGCCTGTATGTGCAAGCCCTCACGCTGGGCGAGCCGCCGGTCCTGAGCGACGAGGAAATGGCGCGCGTCGCCCTGCAAATGAAGACCATGTCCTACGGCAAGGCCGAATAGGCGCCCCGATCCGGAGGCGCGCCCCCCGGCGCAATTTGCGATTGACGGCCTGCCGCGCATTCCGCCATGCGGCAGGAGCCGACGATGCCAGCCCGGCATGCGCTCTGGACCTCGGTCTTTTTTCATCTAGAGTTGGACCCGCGCGGCAGACATCCATATCCGCGGTCGGGGCATCATGCGTAACGGGCACCGGCAGCGGTCATTCAAGGGTAAACAAGTTATGGGAATTGAATCTATTGTCGTCTGGCTTCTGGTCGGCGCCGTCGCCGGCTGGCTGGCGGGCCTGATCGTCACCGGCGGCGGCTTCGGCCTGATCGGCAACATCGTCATCGGCATCATCGGCGCGGTGGTCGCCGGCTGGCTGCTGCCGCAACTCGGCGTCAACCTCGGCAGCGGGATCCTGCGCGCCATCATCAATTCGGCGATCGGCGCGGTGATCGTTCTCGTCGTCCTGTCTCTGATCCGGCGCTGACGCCGTTTCACATGCTCCCTGCGACCGCCTTCCGGCGGTCGTTTCATGTCCAGATGCCGTCACCGCGCGCGACAATAACAGCAAGGCAAAGTCTCGATGAAATTCACCGGCACCAAGAACTACGTCGCCACCGACGATCTGAAGATCGCGGTCAATGCCGCCATCGTGCTGGAGCGGCCGCTGCTGGTGAAGGGCGAGCCGGGCACCGGCAAGACCGTGCTGGCGGAGGAAGTGGCGAAAGCGCTCGGCGCGCCGCTGCTGACCTGGCACATCAAGTCGACCACCAAGGCGCAGCAGGGCCTGTATGAATACGACGCGGTGTCGCGGCTGCGCGACAGCCAGCTCGGCGATAGCCGCGTCTCCAACATTGCCAACTACATCAAGCGCGGCAAGCTGTGGGAGGCCTTCACCCACGAACAGCGCCCGGTGCTGCTGATCGACGAGATCGACAAGGCCGACATCGAATTCCCCAATGATCTCCTGCTCGAACTCGACCGCATGGAATTTCACGTCTACGAGACCGGCGAGACCATCAAGGCGGCGAAGCGCCCGATCGTGATGATCACCTCCAACAACGAGAAGGAACTGCCCGACGCCTTCCTGCGCCGCTGCTTCTTCCACTACATCAAGTTCCCCGACATCGAGACCATGAACCAGATCGTCGAGGTGCACTTCCCCGGCATCAAGCAGCGTCTGGTCGCCGAAGCCATGCGCATCTTCTTCGAGATCCGCGAGGTGCCCGGCCTGAAGAAGAAGCCCTCGACCTCCGAACTGCTGGACTGGCTCAAGCTGCTGCTCAACGAGGACATGACGCCGGAAATGTTGCGCGAGCGCGACCCGCGAAAACTGATCCCGCCGCTGCACGGCGCGCTCCTGAAGAACGAGCAGGACGTCCACCTGTTCGAGCGGCTGGCGTTTTTGAACAGAAGGGAAGTGTAAGGCGGACAAGCGAGTTGCCTGCGCACGCTTGCTCACACATTCGGCTCTCATCCCCGCGTATGCGGGGATCCAGTAGACACCGGCCGCGCGACTCGATCGCGAACGCCTGAGTTTACTGGATCGCCCGGTCCCGGCGCGCAATTGCGCGCCTGGCCGGGCGATGACAACGCGTAAGGTGGGTAGAGCGCAGGCGCACGGCGCCGGAGCGAAACCCATCATGCATGCCGAAGCGGTGATGGGTTTCGCGGAGTTCATCATCGGGCGCGCTTCGCGCGACCCGTTGGCTCACCCCATCCTACCGCCTATTTCGTCGAGGCTGCCCTGGTTTCCCGGACGCGGTGCGGCACGTTTGTGCCGCTTCGCAGATCCGGGATCCCGGTGTCCGCCTTGAAAGTAACCCGCCCCCGGATCTGCGGCGCAGTGCACTGCGTCCGGGATACGCGCGTCGCAGAACGACGGCGCTACGTAAACTGCCCGGCAAGTTCGCAGCTTTGCCAGTCCTGCTGTTCGAGCCCTTCTTCCGGAATGAAGTAATACAACGTCCCGCCCGGACCCCAATCGGCAAACTCTTCGCCATTTGTGTAGGAGGGAAGCTGGAGCAAAAGGCGGTAATCGTCGGACGGCCTGTCGAGGAGGAAATCCCAGTCGTCGTTTTGCACCAGACGCGGCCAGCCCAGCATGGCGCCAAAATCGCCGGCATAGTCGTAGCCTTCGGGCAAGCCATGCGACTCCAGTGCACTGTAAAATTCTTCATAGGCCGCAAACGCGCGGTCGTCCTTCAGGATGGATTCAACCAGCCTGCTCTTCGGATCCGGCAGTTGCAGAAGCGGGCGGAACAGCAGTTCGGCGCGGGGGAACACGGTCAATGGCAGCATCGGCGGAACGGCCGGCGCGAGCTGCGACGTATCGGGCCAGTGGTACACCGCGCCACCCATTGACGAGAACATGCAGCCGTTGACGGTGTCATGATCGCCGAAAAAGGCGAGCACGCCGGAGGACGGCAACACCTCGGCACCAGGCAGATGACAGATATCGGCGCAATTGATCTGTCCAATAAACAGCATCGGCTCCGTTGCCTCAACCGGCCATGTCCAGCCCGGCGGCGCATGAGGCATGCCACCAAGGCGCGATCCGTGCGGCGGTGCATCGTCCCGCGGCGCCTGCGGCCAAAGTCCCATTGCCGGTCTCAGCAACTGCAGCAGTCGTCGCGGCTGGTCGGGGATCAGTGCAGAGATCCGCCGCTCGATTTCGTCGCGCGCCATACCCGCCGGAGGCGGATGGCGCGCCGGCCAGAAGATCGGATGGTCCGCGGGAAGTGGCGCAATCGGAACGGGCATGGCCAGCGGCGGCGCTGCCAGCATCCGGGCGGCGTTCGCTCCGACTTCGCCGCCGACGCTGCTCAGTGCGGTGAGGGTCGTGCGAAAAGCCTGGGGATCGATATCTCGAAATTGCAGCGCCGCCGTATATCGCAGTTCGACGTCCGGATGCTGAAGCAGCGGCATCAGTTGCGACAGCCGCCATCGCTCCGCGCCTTCAAAAGGTCGGCGATCCGGATCCGCTTGTCAAAATGACGGTTTGCGGCGCCAACATGCTCGATTGCAGCATGCGCTCGCACATTGTCGATCCAGGCCTGAACCAGCTCAGTGTCCGAGAGTCCTTGAAGATCGCCCATGACGTTCTCCTAGCCGTCAAGGATTATGAACAAATCGGGAACAATTTCAAGCCAGATCACTTCCTTCGAGGCTTCTGATTTTTCCCTGTATACATAAACAGCCTTTTCAACGGGGCGCTAACGGGTTAAAAGGGTCATAATCAAATTTCAGTATACAATCTGAATTCCACCTTACGGAGGATACCGCCATGGCCGCAGCCTTCCCCATGAATGCCTGGTACGCCGCCGCTTGGGATGCGGACATCAAGCACGCGCTGTTTCCGCGCACGATCTGCAACAAGCATGTGGTGATGTACCGCAAGGCTGACGGCAGCATCGCCGCGCTGGAAGACGCCTGCTGGCACCGGCTGGTGCCGCTGTCCAAGGGCCGGCTCGAGGGCGACATCGTGGTGTGCGGCTATCACGGGCTGAAGTTCAATCCGCAGGGCCGCTGCACCTTCATGCCATCGCAGGAGACCATCAATCCGTCCGCCTGCGTGCGTTCCTATCCGGTGGCCGAGCGGCACCGCTTCGTCTGGCTGTGGATGGGCGACCCGGCGCTGGCCGATCCCGCTCTGGTGCCCGACATGCACTGGAACAACGATCCGGAATGGGCCGGCGACGGCAAGACCATCCATGTCAAATGCGACTGGCGCCTGGTGATCGACAACCTGATGGACCTCACCCACGAGGCCTTCGTGCACGGCTCCAGCATCGGCCAGGACGACGTCGCCGAAGCGCCGTTCGATGTCAGCCATGGCGACAAGACCGTCACCGTGACGCGCTGGATGAAGAACATTACGCCGCCGCCGTTCTGGGCGGCGCAACTCGGCAAGCCCGGCCCGGTGGACCGCTGGCAGATCATTCATTTCCAGGCGCCGGGCACCGTGAACATCGATGTCGGCGTGGCCCCCGCCGGCACCGGCGCGCCGGAAGGCGACCGCTCGCAGGGCGTGAACGGCTATGTGCTCAACACCATGACGCCGGAGACCGACACCACCTGCCACTACTTCTGGGCCTTCGTGCGCAACCACCGCATCACCGAACAGAAGCTGACCACCGAGATCCGCGAAGGCGTCTCGGCGATCTTCCGCGAGGACGAGATCATCCTCGAAGCGCAGCAAAAGGCCATGGACGAAAACCCGGACCGGGTATTCTACAACCTCAACATCGACGCCGGCGCCATGTGGACACGCAAGGTGATCGAACGCATGGTCGACAAGGAAACCACGCCGCAGCGGCTGCAGGCGGCGGAGTAGGATCATGAGCGAACGCGAGTCCGATCGCTCGGTGTCGCAGACCGTGCGCGCGCAGCTGGCGCTGCGCGACATGATCCTGTCCGGCAGCCTGCGCGCAGGCGAACGTATCAGCGAGTTGCAGGCGGTGGACATCACCGGCGTGTCGCGCACCCCGGTGCGCCTCGCACTGGTGCGGCTGGAGGATGAAGGCCTGCTGCAGGCGATCCCGTCCGGCGGCTTCATGGTGAAGGCGTTTTCCGAGCGCGACATTCTGGATTCGATCGAGCTGCGCGGCACGCTGGAAGGCCTCGCCGCACGCTTCGCCGCCGAACGCGGCGCCAGCGCCCGCAGCCTCGAACCCTTGAAGGAATGCCTCGGCGATCTCGACCAGCTGGTGCGGCAGGAGCCGGTCTCGGTGGAAGCGTTCTCGGCCTATGTGACCATGAATGCGCGCTTCCACGCGCTGCTGACGGAGCTATCCGGCAGCGCGCCGGTGATCCGGCAGATCGACCGCGTCGCGGCGATGCCGTTCGCCTCGCCGAGCGCCTTCGTGATGGCGCAATCGACGCTGCCCGAGGCCCACACCATCCTGCTGATCAGCCAGGAGCATCACCGCATCGTGGTGGATGCCATCGAGAACCGCGAGGGCGCGCGCGCCGAAGCGATCATGCGCGAGCACGCCCGCCTCGCGGTGCGCAATCTGCGGCTGGCGCTGCGCAACCGTCCCCATCTCGACCTGCTGCCGGCGCTCGCCTTGCTGACGTCAACGACCTCGGACTGACCGGAGACTGCCATGCGCTTTGCCGAACACTGGATGTGGGCCACCGTGGACAGCACCCGCGACGTCACGCCGGGCATTCGCGAGATCGTGCTGCGGCCGGATGCGCCGGTCGCCCCCTGCCCGGTCGGCAGCCACATCAATGTCAGCCTGCTGATCGACGGCCAGCCGCAGACGCGGTCCTACTCACTGGTCGGCGAACGCCGGCCCGACACGCTGCGCATCGCGGTGCGGCTGGCGCCGGACAGCCGCGGCGGCTCCAAGGCGATGTGGGCCTTGCAGCCCGGCGCGCGGCTGGAGATCTCCAGCCCGTCGTCGCTGTTCGACATCGACTGGACGCGCAAAACCTATTGCCTGATCGCCGGCGGCATTGGCATCACCCCGATCATCGGAATTGCCGCGGCGCTTGAGCGCAAGAACATCGACGTGCAACTGCACTATGCGGTGAAGTCGCGTCCCGATGCTGCCTATCTCGACGAGTTGGCCGCGACGCTGGACGATCGCCTGAACGTCCATGCCGGTAGCGAGGGCAAGCGACTGGATTTCGCCACTACTTTTGCCGGACTGCCTGCCGACGCCATCGCCGTGATCTGCGGGCCGATGCGCATGCTGGAAGCGGCGCGCCACGCCTGGAACGAGGCTGGCCGCGCGCCCGCCGATCTGCGCTACGAGACCTTCGGCTCCAGCGGATTGCTACCGACCGCGGAATTCCGCGTCCGCCTCAAGGGCACCGGCTCCGAGATCGTGGTGCCGCAGAACCGCTCGATGCTGGCGGCGCTGAACGAGGCGGGCTTCGAAGTGATGTCGGATTGCGAGCGCGGCGAATGCGGCGTCTGCGCCATCGACGTGCTCGCGGTGGACGGCCAGATCGACCACCGCGACGTGTTCTTCAGCGACCACCAGAAGCACGACAATGCAAAAATATGCCCCTGCGTGTCGCGCGCGGTCGGCACGGTGACGGTGGATACGCTGTATCGGCCCGACGCCCCGTAGCGCCCCCTCAGCTGTCCGCGCGCAGTGCGGCCAGCAAGGAGATGACGGCGAGCAGCATCACCACCGCGCCGTAGCTGTAGGCGACGTTGGCCAGCCCGATCGACGGGACGGACAGACCGGCGGCCACGGCCGGCAGGCTGAACGCCAGATACGACTGCACATAATAGGTCGACAGCAGCCCGGCGCGCTGATCCGGGTGCGCCGTGGGCAGGAGGCTGCGCAGCGTCCCCGAAAACGTCGCGCCGAAGCCGAAGCCGGCGATCATGGTGCCGCCGAACAGCGCGGCGACCAGATGCTGCTGGATGCCGAGAAGCGTCACCGCGACGCCGAGCACCAGCGTGCTGGTGCCGAACACCACCAGCCGCCGCGCTCGCCAGCCGCGCAGCAAGGCCACCGCCATCGCGCCGCTCAGCATCAGCGCCGATACGACGATGCCGCCGATCCATGGCGAGGCGGCATGCATGGTGGTCGCGACCAGCGTGGGCATCAGCGACAGATAGAATCCGCCCAGCGCCCAGCCCGCGGTATTGGCCGGGGTCAGTCGCAGCAGGACCGGGCGCGACTGCGCGGGCACGCTGAATTGCGGCCGCAGCGACGCCAGCGCACCGGGCTTGCGCGCACCGCTCTCGGGCATGATCCACAACAGCACGGCCATCGCCGCCGTCAGCGCCAGCAGCACTTCGTAGACCATGTGCAGCGGATCGGGGGCCAAGGTCAGCAACAGCACGGCCCCCAGGGATCCCGAGGCAATTCCCAGGAAAGCGGTCAGGCTGTTGAGCAACGGGCCGCGTTCGCGGTCGGAGTCGAGGATCGCGGCGCCGAGTACGGTGGTGCCGATGCCGACGCCGAAACCCTGGACGGTGCGTGCCAGGATCAAATCGCCGAGCCCGCTGGCCTGCGCGAACAGCACCATGGCCGCGGCATTGACCAGCAATGCGGCGAGGATGACCGGCTTGCGCCCGACATAGTCGGACAGTCCGCCCAATGTCAGCAGCGCCGCGAGCAGGCTGATGACGTAAACCGAGAACACCACGGTGATCCAGAACGGCGTCAGCTGCATGGATTCCTGGTACAGCCGATACAGCGGCGTCGGCGCGCTGCTGCCGGCCGAAACCAGCAGCGCCCCGCAGAAACCGTAGACCGTCATGGCCCGCAGCGAGAGCCGGCGCGGCGCGGACGTTGCGGGAGCGGTGCCAGAACCATGTCCCATGCCAGAGGTCTCTTGCATCGCAGGTCCTTAAAGCTATTATGAAGCGTTAGCTATACGCCACCTGCCGCACTAAAGCAAATTCTTTGCGTTAAATATTTCAGCGGCGCGGCTGGCGACGTCAGAGGGGATCACGTGGCGCTGAAGGAACGGATACGGGTGGGGGCGCAGCGCGCGGATTCAATCTGCGGTGCACGATGCTGTCCACAAGCTCGAGGCGCTGACCACCCGAAACCAGATCACCGTTCCGCAGATTGCCGCCGCGGCGGGCGTCACGCCATCGACGATCTATCGCCGCTGGGGCGACCTGCAGACGCTGCTGGCCGATGTCGCCGTCGCCCGGTTGCGGCCCATTGCCGACCCCGACGACACCGGCGCCATGGTGTCGGATCTGACGGCCTTCATCGAGCAGTACGCCGAAGAGATGTCATCGCCGGTTGGCCGTGCGCTGATCCGCGACGTGTTCTCTTCGGACCAGAGCTTTCCCAGCCAGTGCTGCGGCTTCACCGCGGACCATCTGACCACCCTCGTGGAGCGTGCCAGAGCACGCGGGGAAACGCCGTTCGACATCGACGAGGTGATCGACCACGTGGTCGCGCCGATCGTCTATCACATCCTCTATGGCGACCGCGACGTGACGCCGGACTACTGCCGCGCGCTGCTGGCGCGGCTGCGCTCGCTGCCGGCAGCCTGACACGCCGCACACGACACTTTCGTTTCCCGGACGCGATGCGGCGCTCTTGTGCCGCTTCGCAGATCCGGGACCCCGGTTTCTTCCGCGCACCACGGGGCCGGATCAGCAGCGCACCACGTCGCTTCGCGACGCGTTGCGCAGCATCCGGGGAACGGGGGCGGAGCTACCGCGCTCTCTCGTTCAACTGATAGGTCAGATGCGCCTTCACCGTCGGCCATTCTGACGCGATGATGCTGTAGACCACGGTGTCGCGCAGCGTGCCGTTGGGCGCGATCTGATGGTTGCGCAGGATGCCGTCGAACTTGGCGCCGAGCCGTTCGATCGCCTTGCGCGACTGCTGGTTGAAGAAGTGCGTGCGGAATTCCACCGCGATGCAGTCCAGCTTTTCGAAGGCGTGACCGAGCAGCAGCAGCTTGCACTGGGTGTTGAGCGCGGTGCGCTGGACGCGCTTGGCGTACCAGGTCGAGCCGATCTCGACCCGGCGATTGCCGGCATCGACATTCATGTAGGTGGTCATGCCGGCGACGCCGCCGTCGGCGTCCAACACCGTGAATGGCAGCATCGCGCCCGACGCCTGCAGCGCCAGCCGGCGGTCGATTTCCGCCGGCATTTTCTCCGCGGTGGGAATCGCCGTGTACCAGATCGATGAGAGGTCGCCGATGGCCTCGACCAGGCCATCGCGATGGGCCTGTGCGAGAGGTTCGAGCCGGGCATGAGGGCCAGAGAGCGTTACAGGTTCAAGCCACGGCATCGCGTATCCTTCATTTATTGAGATAGTTCAGCGGCAGTCCGCCGCGCGGCCAGTCCATCGCGATCAATTCGCCCTTGCCCGACAGCGTGATGTAGGCCGTCTTCAGCTCGGGCCCGCCGAATGCGATGTTGGTGGTGACGCGGTCGCCGGTGGGTACCTGTTCCACCAGTTTTCCATCGGGCGCAATCACCGAAATGCAGCCGCTGACCAGGGTTGCGACGCAGACATTGCCGGACGCCTCCACGGCGAGCGAATCGAACATCTGATAGCCGCCGAGACCGGCGATCGGCGTGCCGCGCTCGCCGCGGTAGATGACCTCTGAGGGCTTGACCTCGCCGGGTGCCGACAGATCGAACGCCCACAGCCGCGCCGTCGGCGTCTCCGCCACATAGACGGTCTTCTCGTCCGGCGACAGGCCGATGCCGTTGGCCGGCAACATGCCGAAATGACCCTCGACCACCTCGGTCGCGCCGGGTTTCATGTAATAGAACGCGCCGACATCCATGTCGCGCGGCCGGCGCTTGCCGAGGTCGGTGAACCACAGCCCGCCCTGGCGGTCGAACACCAGATCGTTCGGCCCCTTCAGGGGATGCTCGCCGCATTTGTCGAACAGCGTCTCGACCTTGCCGCTGGCGAGATCGACGCGCTGGATCGAACCGCCGATATATTCGTGGGGCTCGGGCGCGCCGGGCATCATGGTGCCGCGCGACGGATGCCAGCCGAAGCCGCCATTGTTACAGAGATACATCTTGCCGTCCGGCCCGAGCGCCGCGCCGTTGGGACCGCCGGGAATCTTCGCCACCACTTCCTTGCGCCCGTCGGGCCAGACACGCGTCAGCTGCTGCGCGCGGATTTCCACCAGGATCACCGAGCCGTCGGGCATCACGACGGGACCTTCGGGAAAAGCGAGACCGGTGGCGAGCACACGGATGTTGGGCGTGGACATGGGCATCCTCCTTGTTCTTGTTGTTTGCAGGCGGATACCAGAACGATCCAGCACATGCGGCAGTTGCCTGGCGGCAATGGTATGCAACTCGCCATCCCTTGCCAAGCGAACGGGTAATTTCGCGCGATGGCAATTCCGCACTGCGATGCGCCGCTGCGTCGCTGGCAACGCCCATGCATTCGTGCATACTCGCCCTGCATTTGCGCCGACGGCTCACCATCCGCGAAGACGGAGGGAGCCGCGGTTAAACCTCAGGGAGGACGACAATGCGACACCACGCCAGAACTGGAATGACTGCGACGCTTGCTGCGCTGCTGCTCGGCGCCATGGCGATCTCCGCCCATGCGCAGAAGAAGTACGATATCGGCGCCACCGATACCGAGGTCAAGATCGGCAATATCATGCCCTATAGCGGCCCGGCGTCGTCCTATGCCGTCATCGGCAAGACTGAGGCGGCCTATTTCAGGATGATCAACGACAAGGGCGGCATCAACGGTCGCAAGCTCACCTTCATCTCCTATGACGACGGCTACAGCCCGCCGAAGACCGTCGAGCAGGCGCGCAAGCTGGTGGAAAGCGACGAGGTGCTGTTCATCCTCAATCCGCTGGGAACGCCGGGTAACACCGCGATCCAGAAATACATGAACTCCAAGAAGATCCCGCAACTGTTCGTCTCGACCGGCGCCGCCAAATGGGCCGACCCGAAGAACTATCCGTGGACCATGGGCTGGCAGCCGAGCTACCAGGCCGAAGCGCGGATCTACGCGCAATACATCATGGCGAATTATCCGGGCAAGAAGGTTGGCGTGCTCTATGCCAATGACGACTTCGGCAAGGATTATCTCGTCGGGCTGCATGAGGGCTTCGGCAGCAAGGACAAGGACTATATCGTCAGCGAAGTGCCCTACGAGACAAGTTCGCCGACGGTGGACTCGCAGATCGTGCAGATCAAGGCGGCCAATCCCGACGTCTTCATCAACATCGCCACGCCGAAATTTGCAGCACAGGCGATCAAGAAGGTCGGCGAGATGGGCTGGAAGCCGGTCCATATCGTCACCAATGTCTCCGCCTCGGTCGGCGCTGTGATGAAGCCGGCGGGTTACGTGAATTCGCAGGATGTGCTCAGCGCCGCCTACATGAAGGACCCGAAGGATCCGACCTGGAAGAGCGACCCCGCCATGATGGAGTGGAGCGCCTTCATGGATAAATATTTCCCCGAGGGCGACAAGGAAGACGGCGGCACCGTGTTCGGCTACGGCGTCGCGCAGGGCATCGTGCAGGTCCTGAAGCAGTGCGGCGACGATCTCACCCGCGACAACATCATGAAGCAGGCCGCCAGTCTCAACATGGAGATCGGCATCTACCTGCCCGGCACCAAGATCAGGACCAGCCCGACCGACTTCAGCCCGCTCGAACAGTTGCAGATGATGAAGTTCAAGGGTGAGAGCTGGCAGCTGTTCGGACCGCTGATGTCCGGCGAGAAGGCGTCGTAGGGAGCGCGGAAAATAAAGCACGGCCGATATGGTTTCCTCCCCCGCGCGAAGCGAAGCTTCGCCAGGCGGGGAGGGTCGGCCGAACGAGGCGATGCGCAGCATCGCTGAAGTGGAGGCCGGGGTGGGGTGCCGCTCGCTCCGGCGTTTGCGGTTACCCCCACCCGACCGCGCTACGCGCGGCCACCCTCCCCGCAAGGTGGAGGGGAAGAAGTAACCCTACTTCGCTGCGCCGTCCTTGGCCGGCGCGGCAGCAGCCGGCGTTTCCTTTGCCGGCGGCGTCTTCTTCTGCGCGGCCTGCAACTCTTCGACGCTCTTCTGCAATCCGGCCACCGTCGCCTTCAACGCCTCGATCTGGCGGTTGGCGGCGTCGAGCCTGGCCTGGCTGTCCAGACCGAGTTTGCCGATGGTCTTCTGCAGGAAGATCACATTGCTCTGCAGGCAGCTGGTGCGGCGCTCCATGGTCTTTTCGACCGTGCAGATCTCGATGCCCGGCACGTCCTGCGCCCGCGCGGCAGTAGAGTTGAGCACGACGCACGGCGCCAGCATCGCAGCGGCGGTCGTCAACATGGCCCGGCCGATCATGAAAAAGCCTCGTGCGTCCTGATAGGTTGCGCCAGCCAGACGGCTTTGTGCCGCCTCTGTCAACTGCAGGCCTAAAACAAGCACGGATGGCAGTCGTTCCATCCCCGGAGAATTGAACGATATGGCGACGCGCGAGAGACGGCTGGCCGAATTCAACGGCCAAGGCGACCCGCTGCCCGATCAGGCGGTGCACGTGCTGTGCGAGGATCACAGCGGCACCTACCAGCTGCCGTTTCCCTGCAAGCGCATCGACGGCGAATGGCGCAACGCGGAGTCGGGCAGCCTCGTCGAGGCAACCGTGATCGGCTGGCGGCTGCCGCGGTTCTAGACTCCGCCCTGCTCGAGGCCAGCGCGGCGACGTCAACACGCAGTCGTCCCCGTGGTCAACCCGCGGAAGCCCCGTACAGATAGCCGACCGGCTTTCCTCGGTGCGCAGCGGACGCACGTCCTTGCGGGTGATGATCCTGTCCGCGAGGCCGTCGATCTCGTCACGCTGCGTCGGCGTCCAGCTGCGCAGCTGCTCCAGGCCCTTCAGAAGGCCGAGCCGGAGCACCTGCGTATTGTCGCCGACCCCGACGAGGCTCGTCGCATTCCTGCCCGCCGTCACCACATCGCCAGCGCCCAGTTCGAACGTCTTGCCCGCGCTGTCCCTGAACTCGGCGGTGCCGCGAATGACCCGGTAGATGACCACCTCGCCTTTCGCAAAGCAGCCGGCGTCCGCTGCGGACGAAGTGCTCTTCGGCAGCAGCGACTGGCCGCGCGGATCGGTGGCGATGATGTGGCCGGTGACCAGATGCCCGCTCGGCACCTCGATGCCGATATCGCGCACATAGACCGGCACAGCCGATGCGATGACGCCTTCGGCCAGCGGCCTGAACAGCGCATCCAGCGCCAGCGGATCCTGCAGCCAGAAGCCGGCATCGGCCGGTCGATCATGCAACGCATGGGTCCAGGCCACCCGCGGGGTTTCGGCCTCGTCGATCTTGTCCGGGCCGACGATGGTCGGGTTCGGGAAGGTCGTGGGATCGGTAACGAAAGCTTCGAGAAACTTGCCGGAATAGCCCATGGACATGGCGTCCGGCACCACCGTCTGCGGCGTCTTCAGGTTCTCCTCAGTCGACAGACCCGACCAGGTGTAGAACAGCTGGCGATGCACGATCGCGCTTTGCAGCATCACCGCGCCCGGCCCGACATAATAGACGCGGCCATCGTAGTCGAAGGTGAACATGCCCGAGGTCACCAGCACCAGCTGAAAGCCGCCCGGCGGCAGGTGAAGGTGGAAATCGGTGGGGCCGGTATCCTCGCGGTAGATCGGCAGGTTAGTCGCGACCTCGTGCAGCAAGAAGGTCTCGTTGTTGGCGTGGAAGCCTTCATTGGCGCGACTGTACAGCGCCTGCGGGCGATAGGTCGCCTCGTAGGTCGTATCCTTGTGGCGATCGATGGCCACGAAATCCTGATGGTTGAGGCGGAGCGGATCGCCGTTGGGGCGCGTCAGGCCCGGCCATTTGAGATCGACCGCAGCATGCACGTTCATGGCATCCTCCAATCCGGCGGGGCGCTCGGCCCGGTGTTACTGCGATGCACCATGCGAATTTCGCGCCAGCGGGTCGTGGCGGAGTTTTGTTAGCTGACGCCGGGAAAGCGGCCCGGTTCGGTGCGCATTCGCCGGAACGGACGCGAGAGAGGACAAAGCGCTGGATAGAGTTTGGGCATGCGATGCCCGATTTGCAGGCCTGTTCAAAGGCCGAGATGCGCTTGTGTCCCGGACGCGGTGCGGCCTAGCGAAGCGAAGCTTCGCACGGAAGTGCCGCGCCGCAGATCCGGGACCCAAGTGTTCTTGGTCATCGGGACCCCGGATCTGCGGAGCACCATGCCGCTTGAAGCGGCGCAGTGCACCGCGTCCGGGGAACGCTGCCCTCGAACTCAATCGAACTCTAGTACTCGACCTCAAGCTCTTCGATATCGTCGTGCTCGAGCTTCGCCGCAGCGATCCATTCCTGCATTTCCGGCAGCGTCATCACCATGCTGGCATAGGCCGCCAGCTGGTCGTCGAGCTTCACGTCATAGGTCATGAAGCGCGTCACCACGGGCGCGTACATGGCATCCGCCATGCTGCGCTCGCCGAACAGGAACGGGCCGCCGGACTTGGCGAGGCATTCACGCCAGATGGTGCAGATGCGGTCGATGTCGGCCTGGGCGCGCGACCATATCTTGAAGTTCGGGAAATGGCCCTTGAGGTTGACCGGCAGCGACGCCCGCAAGGTGGTGAAGCCGGAATGGATTTCGCCGGAGATCGAGCGGCAATGGGCGCGCAGGATGCGGTCGGACGGCAGCAGGCCGGCCTCCGGCATGATCTCGTTGAGATACTCGCCGATTGCCAGGGTGTCCCACACCACGGCCCCCTCGTGGCGCAGGCACGGCACCAGGATCGAGGACGACAGCAGCAGGATTTCAGCCTTGGCCGAGGCATCGTCGGGCGCGGTGATGATCTCGTCGAACTCCAGGCCGGAGAATTTGGTCAGCAGCCAGCCGCGCAGCGACCACGACGAGTAATTCTTGCTGCTCAGTGTCAGTGTGGCCCTGCTCATCGGCGATCTCCTCACCTATCAAACCCAACGCGACCTGCAGCGGACGGCGGCTTTACCGCCGCGAATCGCCCCATGCGTGTGCTTTTCCCGATTCGTGCAGCAAACGACGTGCCAGTTTTACAGACTATTTGACTCTTCCCTGGCTTCGATATTGCATAGCAATAAAGCAGGGAAAGATCCGCATGATGTCGATGATGTACCAAGCCTACCAGAATCACATGGACCTGACGGCACCTTGGCGCAGCGGCGCCGCCGCGGCCTTGCGATACCTCAATCTCGTTCCTGCCGGTACCTCAGAGAAGCTGTTCGGCCGGCTGTCGTCCGCCCTCGAACTGATCTCGCGCACCGCTTTGACCTATACCCGTCCGGCCTTCAGCATCGGCAAGGTCATGGTCGGCAATGCCGAGCTGGATGTCACCGAGGAAGAGGTGTTCTCGACTCCTTCGGCTCGCTGCTGCATTTCAAGAAAGAGAATTCACCACTGCAGCCGCGCGTGCTGCTGGTGGCGCCGATGTCCGGACATTTCGCCACCCTGCTGCGCGGCACCGTCAAGACACTGCTGCAGGATCACGACGTCTATATTACCGACTGGCACAATCCCCGCGACATCCCGCTCAGCGCCGGCAAGTTCGGCCTCGACGAATATACCGAGCACCTGATTACGTTCATGAACGTGCTGGGGCCGCGCTCGCACATGATCGCGATCTGCCAGCCGTCGGTGTCGGCGCTGGCCGCCGCGGCGATCATGTCGGAAGACGACCACCCCGCCCGTCCCGCCAGCCTGACCCTGATGGCCGGCCCCATCGACACCCGCATCCAGCCCACCAAGGTCAACGACTTCGCCAAGAGCAAGCCGCTGAAGTGGTTCGAGGACAACCTGATCAATTACGTGCCGATCCAGTGCAAGGGCGCGTTCCGCAAGGTCTATCCCGGCTTCGTCCAGCTCACCGCCTTCGTCTCCATGAACCTGGAGCGCCACATCAAGTCCCATGTCGATCTCGCCGACCACCTCGCCAAGGGCGAGACCGAGAAGGCCGAGGTCATCAAGACCTTCTACGACGAGTATTTCGCGGTGATGGATCTGACCGCCGAGTTCTACATCGAGACCATCCGCGACGTCTTCCAAGAACATCTGCTGCCGCAGGGCAAGCTGATGTACAAGGGCCGGCCGGTGAATCCCGGTTCGATCAAGCGCATGGGCCTGATGACCGTCGAGGGCGAAAAGGACGACATCTGCTCGATCGGCCAGACACTCGCCGCACAGGATCTATGCACCGGCGTGCGCGCCTATCGCAAAGTCCACCACATGCAGGCCGGCGTCGGCCATTACGGCGTGTTCAGCGGACGGCGATGGAATAACGAGATCTACCCCTTGTTGCGGGACTTCGTGCACGTCAACTCGTGAGTGTGGGACGTTCTGTAAAAATAAAATTAAATTCATTCCTTCACCCAAACGGGTGAGGCGCGATCCCAGCCATTCGCCTACGTCGGTACCGGGGGATTCGTTTTGCAGGCCGCGCAAGCGGCATGTCGATCGTTCCAATTGCCGCTTCGGCGGACCGTTTATTGACAGGCTGCACCACTTTCAACGACATCATATTGTGCATCAAGGCCGGCCTTCGAGCCGGCCTTTTTGTTGCCGCGGCCTCACGCCACCCGGACCCGCCGCTGGCCCAGCAGCCGGACCAGGTCGACCTGGCGATCGACCCCGGTTTTCGCGAACACCGATTTGAGCTGGGTGCGGACGGTGTTCAGGCTGACGTTCTGCAGCTTCGAGATTCCGCTGAGCGAATGGCCATCGATCAGCATGCTGGCGATTCGCGCTTCCGCCGGCGTCAGGTCGAACAGCGCCTGCAGCAGCTCCGGCGCCGGACTGCCCTGCTGGGTAATGGCGGTCAGGAAGACGATCGACACCGCACCGGTGAAGACGTCGAGCCCAGCCAGCCGCAACGGCAGCACATGGACGATCAGCGGCGGGCTGGCTGACGTCGCCGCGACCGGAATCGAGCGGCCGGTCCGGGCGAGCGAGACCGGCTTGCCCAGAGCTTCCACAAACATCGACTGGATCGCAGGCGCGGTGAACTGCACCTGATCGCGCGCGCCGACGCCGACGGTAGCACTGACCGTGAGAAAGGCCGGATTGGCGGCGACCAAACGGCCGTTGCGGGTCACGGCCGCAGCCGGCAGCCCGATCATCTCCAGCGTGGCGATGGCGGTGCGGGCGCGATCGAAGCCTAGGCGGCCCGCCAGAACCGCCGCGCGCGCCAGATGCGGACGCAAATGGTCGAGCTGTTCGGCGGTCTCGCGCGGCACCGGCCCCTTGGCGAACGCCTTTTCCACCGACAACACCAGCATGTCGCCGGATGGTGCACGAATCGATGTGCCGACGCACCAGCCCAACCCGCCCGGCCGAAGAATGTCGGTGTAGAATTTCTCGTTGTCGAGCTCCTCGCGCGTAAACTTGTCGAGGTCGGTCAGAAAACGCGACTCGATGTTCGGGAGAAGGCGCTCGTTGCGCGGATTGTTCTGCGCGAACGGGCTTTTGGTCCATCGATCGATGCGCTCGTGGATCGCGGCGGACGAACACCATCGCGGAATCCCCGGGGCGATCGCGAACATCATGGCGCCTTCACCGTCGGCGATCCCGGCGAGCTTGTCGAACACCAGCGGCCAGCGGTCCGGCACCACGCCCGCTTCGTAGATCTCGTCGACCAGCGCTTCGAAGTTTACAGAATCGAACAATGCATCTCTCGGTTCATATCAGGCACAGGCCGCAGTTCCGGCTCTCACACTGATCTACACCGTGGTTACCAAAAAATTCCGGGCGGTCACACCTCGTTCTGGAGATGGCACGGTCCACCGATATGCTGTCATGCCATGGCGCGCTAGTTCGCCTTCGCGGCCGGCAATTCCGGCGGCAGGATCATCGCTGCCACGATCACCAGCACCGACAATGCTGCGAAGGAATGCAGCATCATGATGAAACCGCCCTGCTCGTACAGCCACGCCACCAGCCCGACCGAGGCGCCGGCGGCGCTGAAGCCGACGAAATAGCGCACCGCATAGGCCCGCGAGCGCCATTCCTCGCTGGTGTATTTGCCGACAATGGCCTCGTTGACCGTGATCTGGCCGAACAGCCCGATAATGATGCCGATCGCCACCACGATCAGCGACACGTTCGACAGGGTCGCGGCGAAATACAGGAACGGCGCCAGCACCAGCGACAGCGGCACGCACACCGCCTTCAGCGAATGGCGATCGATCAGCTTGCCGATATTGTACTGCGTCGCGGCGCCGAACACATAGACGCCGGCGGCGATGATGCCGAGCAGCGCCGGGCTGTGGGTCATATCCGACAGCCGCTCGGCAAACAGCTTCGGCAGCGCCACGGTGATCGCATTGAAGGTGGTGGAGATCGCGATCACGGTGACCAGCAGCGCCAGGATCACCCGCCACATATCGGATTTGGCCACCCGAGCCTGCGCAGCGGCCTGCTTGAAGCCCGAACGATCTTCATGGGCCACGGCGCGTGCAAAGAAAAAGCCGGCCAGCAGCGTGACCACGCCCGGGATGATGAAAGCCCAGCGCCAGCCGAGGAATTCGCCGACCACGCCGGTGATCAGCGCCGACGATGCCACGCCGAAATTGCCCCATACGCCGTTGATGCCCATCTCGCGGCCGAGCTTGTCGGCATAGGATACGATCATGGCGGTGCCGACCGGATGATAGATCGAGGCGAACAGGCCGATCGAGAACAGCGCGACGCCGAGCTGCAGCGGCGACTGCACCAGCCCGACGGAGATCATCGACAGGCCGATGCCGAAGAAATAGATCACCATCATATGGCGCCGGCTCCAGCGGTCGCCGAGCCAGCCGGTCACCAGCGATCCCGCACCGAAGGCGATGAAGCCCGGCGTGGCATAGGGCAACAGCTCCGAATAAGTCATGCCCATGGTCGGCCCCATCACGATCACCGCGGCGGCGAAGATCAGCATCGCGTAGTGATCGATGAAATGGCCGACGTTGACGTAGGTGATGACCCGGGCGGGGACGTTCATGACTCGATCCTGCAGTGCTGGGACGACCGTTATGGAAGCCGGTCGTAGCGGGAAGTCGCCAGCGCCGATCACTGGCGTGCCAATCTGCCGTGATCTTCGGCGGCATGTCCAGATGCGCGAAGCAAAGCGCTCGGCGAAGTTTCGCGCGGCAGCATCTTCCGTCACCCTCCCCTTTGAGGGGGCGAGCGGGCGCCTCGCCCGCTCAGGGTCGACGCACGGCGCGCGCAGCGCGTGTGCGGCGGGGTGGGGTGACAGCGCCGCTGCAACTCTCCGTTTCCCGGGCGCGCTGTGCAGCCCCCGTTTCACGGTGCGACATTCTGTTTCCCGGGCACGCAGCAGCGTCCTTCGTGTCCCGGGCGCGCTGCAGCACAGGCGATGCGCAGCATCGCCGAAAGTGCTGCTGCGCAGACCCGGGACCCAGCTTGCTTTGATGTCAACAAGCTGGGCCGGATCTGCGGCGCACCACGCCGCGCAGGCGCGGCGCAGTGCACCGCGTCCGGGGAACGGGATAACAGCGACAGGCACGCAGAGAAAATAATCCGCGATTCCTCTTGACGTACATCCAGTTAGGTTTATAATCCATCGCATCCCGCCCCACCGAGAGGGGCGTATCGCGATCGTCAGGTTCGCTGGGCGGGGTGCGGTGGACGCGGCAGCGTCAGGCGCGGAATTCGGTTCAGGGCTCGCCAGAATGGCCAGTGAGAACCGGAGGAAGTGCAGACGACAGCGCTGCGCGGACGGCGAAGGCGTGTGGTCCTGGTGCCCCGCGTGAGCACCAAGCCCGGTGGAGAGTCCGCGGCAATCCGTCCGCGGAACACCCTCAACCGGAAGCGACGGCGACGAGAAACCGTGTCGGCCGCCGGGGAGAGCACGACATAGACCGTTAACACCATCGCGCGCGGAACGCCGGATCAGTCCGGTGTGACCGTGGCAAGCCTTGTGCGCTTACTACATTTTGCGCACAAGCCCATGGGTGCATCGGGCACCCGGCGTTCCGCGCGCCCTCTCGATTGAGGGCGGGAATGCAGCACAGCCCGGGCGCGAAAGCATCGCGGGATTGTCGTTGCTTGGCTGTTTGACAGTTGAATCAGATGTTCAGGCAAGGCGCCTGAAGAATCCCTCCCCGGAGCGCGGCGCAGCCGCGCGAGGCGGGGAGGGTCGGCCGAACGAAGGCGATGCGCAGCATCGGCGAAGTGGAGGCCGGGGTGGGGGCGCCTCACGCTCTGTCGCGCATGGCGCGCGTCCCCCACCCGACGCGTTGTTCGCTCCGCTCACACGCGCCACCCTCCCCACCGCGAAGACGCGGGGAGGGAGAAGGAAGAGCGCTGCACGCGTCCGGGGAACGAGAGAGTTGCAGCCGTCCCTTACATCACCACTTCGATCAGCTTCGGGCCCTTCTCGGCCATGGCGTCGGCGAGTGCCTTGTTGAGGTCGTCGGCCGTGGTGACCGACCGCGCCGGCACGCCCATGCCCTTGGCGAGCGCCACCCAGTCCAGCGCCGGGCGATCGAGGTTGAGCATGTCGAGGGCGCGCTGGCCGGGATGGCCGGCGCCGACGCCGTCGAACTCGCCGAGCAGGATCTGGTACTTGCGGTTGGCGAACACGATGGTGGTGATATCGAGCCCTTCGCGAGCCTGGGTCCACAGCGACTGCAGCGTGTACATGGCGCTGCCGTCGCCGACCATGCAGATCACCTTGCGGTCAGGACAGGCCACCGCGGCGCCGGTCGCCACCGGCGTCGAGAAGCCGATCGAGCCGCCCATGTTCTGCAGCCAGTCATGCGGCTTCGCCGCCGCGGTGGGCGGGAAGAAGCCGCGTCCGGTGGTCAGCGACTCGTCCACCATGATGGCATTGTCGGGAATCGCCAGCGCGATCGCCTGCGCAATCGACGCGTGGTTGAGCGCGCCGGTCGGCTTGACCAGCTCCATCAGCTTCTGCGGCGCCACGTCGGACGGCTTGGCGCCGAGCGCGCCGGCCAGCGCTTCCAGCGCCGCCACCGAGTTCTCGCCGGTCGCGGTGACGCGGTGAACCTCGCAGCCCTCCGGCTTGAGCATGCTCGGCTTGTTCGGATAGGCGAAGAACGCCACGGGATCGTTGGCCTCGAGCAGCACGATGTGGCGGAACTGCTTCAGGATCGGCAGCGCCAGCTCGATTACATAGGGAATCCGGTCGATGGCGAAGCGGCCGGCGCCGCGCGCCATCTTCGGATTGTAGGTCTGGCCCATCACCTTGCAGCCGGTCTTGCCGGCGATCTGCGCGGCCAGCGCCAGGCCGTGCTCGGTCAGCGCGCCGCCGGTCAGCAGCAGCAGCGTCGGTTCGCCGGACTTCAGCACCCGGGCTGCGGCATCCACCGCGTCGGGCGCATAGCCTGCGCGCTGCTTGTCATCCTTGACCTCGGCGATGCCGGAGGCCTCGCCCCAGGCGGTGTCGGCGGGCAGGATCAGGGTCGCGACCTGGGCATTCCGCGCGGCGGCAATAGCGGCGGCGCCGTCCGTGGCCACCGACTTCGCATCCGGCGAGGTGTGCACCCATTGCGACATCGGCCGCGCCAGGCCCTCGATATCCGAGGTCAGCGGCGCGTTGTATTCGATGTGATAGACGGCATGCTGGCCGACGATGTTGACGATGCCGGAATTGGCCTTCTTGGCGTTGTGCAGGTTGGCGAGGCCATTGGCGAGGCCGGGGCCGAGATGCAGCAGCGTCGAGGCCGGCGTGCCCTTCATACGATAATAGCCATCGGCGGCGCCGGTCACCACGCCCTCGAACAGGCCGAGCACGCAGCGCATGCCCTCGACGCGGTCTAGCGCGGCGACGAAATGCATTTCCGAGGTGCCGGGATTGGCAAAGCAGACATCGACCTTGCCCGCCACCAGCGTCCGCACCAGGCTTTCCGCACCGTTCATCGTCTCGCTCCCGTTTTTCGCGTCTTGAATGACGAGGACGATCAACCATTGTTCGGAGTTCTCGTCAAAGGGGCAAATGCAACGCATCCCGGTCAGCCCTGCGCAGGCAGCGGGCTTCACCATGCCGGCCGACGCGGCGGGAATCACCGACCGGTGGCTTGCAGATTGAGGCGAATTGTGGCCTGTCTTGGCCATGGCCGTCTTGGGCTTGGCTGTTCTGGCGAGGAAGACGATGAAGCGCATTTTCTCCATTCTGTTTGCCACCGTCGCGATGCTGGCCATCGCGGCACCCGCCAATGCCCGCGGGCGGCAGCCTCAGCAGCAGGCGCAGCCTGACTTCCAGGTCGACGATTCGCCGTCGTTCACCAATTTCTTTTCCAATTTCGGCACCTCGAGCGGCTCCGGACCGATCCCCCGCACCGTGGTCAGCATCGATACCCGCTATGCGCCCGGCACCATCATCGTGAACACCGCCGAACGGCGGCTGTATCTGGTGCAGGCCAATGGCCAGGCGCTGCGCTACGGCATCGGCGTCGGCCGCGACGGCTTCCGCTGGGGCGGCGTGCACAAGATCACCGCCAAGAAGGAATGGCCGAGCTGGACCCCGCCGGCACAGATGATCGCCCGGCGCCCCGATTTGCCGCGCCACATGGAAGGCGGCGTCGACAATCCGCTCGGCGCCCGCGCCATGTATCTCGGCTCCACGCTGTACCGCATCCATGGCTCCAACGAGCCGGAGACCATTGGCCAGGCAGTGTCCTCGGGTTGCTTCCGCATGACCAATGACGACGTCACCGACCTCTATAATCGCGTCGCCGTCGGCGCCACGGTGATCGTCAAGAACTGAGGTCGCGGCAGGTGGCGCCTGCGGGCGCCGCTGTTCCACCCAGACGCGTAATTGTAACTTGCGCACGCCGACGCATTGCGACAGCGTGCACGCAATGAGCGCACCGCACAAATCGCGACGAAACCGGGCCATCCTGGCGTTCGGCGTCGTCGCAACCCTGCTGACCCCGGCCGCGCCGCAAGCGGTCGCCGGTGAACTTCCGGCAATCGCTGCGCGCCAGCGCAGCGAGAAGAAGGCCTTCACCGACGCCGAGATCGTCGACGGCTTTCTGAAGACCGCGTTCGGCGCCGAATATCACCTCGCCGGCCGGGTCGACCGGATCCGCAAATACGAGATCCCGGTGCGGGTGTTCGCCGACGGCCGCGCCGACCGCAAGGCGCAGGTCGCCCGGGTGGTGACCGACATCGCCCGGCGCGTGCAGCACCTCAACATCGCCATGGCGGATAGCAGCGACGACGCCAACGTGCTGGTCAAGCTGGTGCGCGACCGCGACCTCAACCGCACCATCGCCACCTTCTACGGCAGCGACCGCGCCAGGGAGATCCGCACCTCGCTGGATCCGCAGTGCCTGTCCGGCTTCCGCAAGAACGAGGCCTACGAGATCGAGCATTCCGACGTCATCCTCACCGTCGACAATGGCGATTTCATCTTCCTCGACTGCGCCTATGAGGAACTGCTGCAGTCGCTGGGCCCGATCAACGACACCAGCTCGGTGCCATGGACGATGTTCAACGACAGCGTCCAGATGGGCTATTTCGACGTCTACGACCAGTACATCCTCAACATCCTCTACGACCCCCGCATCCGGGCCGGCATGACCGTGCAGGAGGTCAATGCCGTAATCCCGCAGGTGCTGGCCGACGTGCGGAACTGGGTGACCAAGGTGAATGGGCTGACGTCAGAGTAGTCATCGCTTTATCTCATTTGCCGATTTCATCGGGCGCGAATGCGCTCATGGCCTCCCTCCCCGGAGCGCAGCGAAGCTGCGCGAGGTGGGGAGGGTCGGCCGAGCGAAAGCGGAGGCCGGGGTGGGGGTGCCCCACACTTTGCAATCCATGTTGCAACACCCCCACCCGACCGGGCTTCGCTGCGCTACGCCCGGCCACCCTCCCCACCGCGAAGACGCGGGAGGAGGGAAACGATGGGGCCGCGACAATTGAATTCAGTCTTCCGCTAAGCACTCTTGTCGAACAGCTCGCGGCCGATCAGCATGCGCCTGATCTCGCTGGTGCCGGCGCCGATCTCGTAGAGCTTTGCGTCGCGCAGCAGCCGGCCCGCCGGATAGTCATTGATGTAGCCGTTGCCGCCGAGCAGCTGGATCGCATCGAGCGCGCATTGCGTAGCCTTTTCGGCGGCGTAGAGAATGGCGCCGGCGGAATCCTCGCGGGTGGTCTCGCCGCGGTCGCAGGATTTCGCCACTGCATAGACATAGGCGCGCGAGGCGTTCATCGTCACATACATGTCGGCGACCTTGGCCTGCACCAGCTGAAACATGCCGATCGGCTGGCCGAACTGCTTGCGCTCGTGCACATAGGGCATCACCAGATCGAGGCAGGCCTGCATGATCCCCAGCGGTCCCGCGGCCAGCACCGAACGCTCGTAGTCGAGGCCCGACATCAGCACGTTGACGCCGCGGCCGACCTCGCCGAGCACGTTCTCTTCGGGCACTTCGCAGTCCTCGAACACCAGCTCGCCGGTATCGGAGCCGCGCATGCCGAGCTTGTCGAGTTTCTGCGCGGTGGAGAACCCCTTCATGCCCTTCTCGACGATGAAGGCGGTGATGCCGCGTGAGCCGGCCGCAGGATCGGTCTTGACGTAGACCACCAGCGTCTCGGCGATCGGGCCGTTGGTGATCCACATCTTGTTGCCGTTGATGATGTAGCGATCGCCCTTCTTCTCGGCGCGCGTTGTCATCGACACCACGTCGGATCCCGCTCCCGGCTCCGACATCGCCAGTGCGCCGACGTGCTCGCCGGAGATCAGCTTCGGCAGGTACTTGCGCTTCTGCGCATCGGAGCCGTTGCGGCGCAACTGGTTGACGCAGAGGTTGGAATGCGCGCCGTAGGAAAGCCCGACCGAGGCCGAGGCCCGCGAGATCTCTTCCATGGCGATGCAGTGCTCGAGATAGCCGAGACCGGAGCCGCCATACTCCTCCTCGACTGTGATTCCGTGCAGGCCGAGCGCGCCGAGCTTCGGCCACAGGTCGCGCGGAAACTGATTGCTCTTGTCGATCTCGTCGGCGCGCGGCGCGATCTCGTTGGCGGAGAAGTCGCGCACGGTTTCGCGGATCGCGTCGGCGGTCTCACCGAGATCAAAATTGAACATCCTGTGGGCATTGGGAATCATCGGGGGCTGCCTCCGCTCGAAAATCGCCTTTGGCGCGCAACGCGCATGCGTTTCCCTATTGAAGACAGGAAATGCTTCGCCAAATCAATCCCTTCGTTCGGCCGGAATCGCCTTTGCCCGGCCTTGCGCTGTGACCGACAACGGAGTGTAATTCGGCCAAAATAACGCCGCCGGGATCAGCCACGGTACGCGTCGGGACGAACGAAACAGGAATCGAAAATGCACGGCACCATCGAGAGCGAAAAGGTCGCACGCCAGCGCATCGCACGCGAGCAGGCCTACGCAACACCGCTGAAGGATTTCCATCCGGGCGCGCCCAAGCTGTTCCAGACCGACACGCTGTGGCCATGGTTCGAGCGGCTGCGCAAGGAAGAGCCCGTGCATTACTGCACCAATGCGCCGATCGAGCCGTACTGGTCGGTGACCAAATACAACGACATCATGCATGTCGATACCAATGCCGCCATCTTCTCCTCCGACGTCAAGCACGGCGGCATCGGTATCCGGGACGTGCCGGAAGGCTACGACTGGCCGAGCTTCATTGCCATGGATGAGCCGCGTCACAGCGCACAGCGCAAGACCGTGTCGCCGATGTTTACGCCCGCTCATCTCGACGAACTGGCCGTGCTCATTCGCGGGCGAGTCTGCAAGGTGCTCGACGCCCTGCCCCGCAACGAGACCTTCGATTTCGTCGAGCGCGTCTCCATCGAATTGACCACGCAGATGCTGGCGACGCTGTTCGACTTCCCGTGGGAAGAACGCCGCAAGCTGACGCGCTGGTCCGACGTGGCGACGGCGCTGCCCAAGAGCGGCGTCGTCTCCTCGGAGCAGGAGCGCCGGCGCGAAATGGACGAGTGCGCCGCTACTTTCGAGAAGCTGTGGAATGAGCGGGTAAATTCCGAGCCGCGGAATGACCTGATCTCGATGATGGCGCACAGCGACGCAACGCGGCAGATGGACCCCGACACCCTGATGGGCAACATCATCCTGCTGATCGTCGGCGGCAACGACACCACGCGCAACACCATGACCGGCTCGGTGCTGGCGCTGAACGAGAACCCCGACCAGTATCAGAAGCTGCGCGACAATCCGGCGCTGATCGACACCATGGTGCCGGAGGTCATTCGCTGGCAGACTCCGCTCGCGCATATGCGCCGTACCGCACTGGTCGATACCGAACTGGGCGGCAAGACCATCAGAAAGGGCGACCGTGTGGTGATGTGGTACGTCTCCGGCAATCGCGACGACGAGATGATCGAGAACCCCAACGACTTCATCATCGACCGCGCCCGTCCGCGCACCCATCTGTCGTTCGGTTTCGGCGTCCACCGCTGCGTCGGCATGCGGCTGGCCGAGTTGCAGCTGAAGATCGTGTGGGAGGAAATGCTGGAGAGGTTTGCCAATATCGAGGTTGTCGGGGAACCTAAGCGGGTATATTCGAGCTTCGTCAAAGGCTACGAGTCTTTGCCGGTTCGCATTTCCTGATTTTTCCCAAATAAGAGAATGTAAATTCCTCGATGAAAAACCAAGCCGCGGAGCAGGACGAGTTCCAGGAAAACTATCACGATATCCGCGATGCCGTCGCCAAGCTGTGTGCACAGTTTCCCGGCGAATACTGGCGCAAGCTCGACCGCGACATGGCCTACCCCAAGGCCTTCGTCGATGCCCTGACCGAGGCCGGCTACTTGTCGGTGCTGATCCCCGAGGAATATGGCGGCTCCGGGCTGAAAATTTCCGCAGCGGCTGCAATCCTCGAAGAGATCCAGCGCGCCGGCTGCAACGGCGGCGGCTGCCACGCGCAGATGTACACCATGGGTACGGTGCTGCGGCACGGCTCCGATGCGCAGAAGGCGCAGTGGCTGCCGAAGATAGCGACCGGCGAAGTCCGGCTGCAGGCGTTTGGCGTCACCGAGCCCACGAGCGGTACCGATACCACATCGCTAAAAACCTTCGCGAAGAAGGACGCGGACGGCAACTACGTCGTCAACGGCCAGAAGATCTGGACCAGCCGCGCCGAACACTCCGACCTGATGCTGCTCTTGGCGCGTACCACGCCGAAG
Source organism: Rhodopseudomonas sp. P2A-2r (assembly GCF_026015985.1). GTDB lineage: Bacteria > Pseudomonadota > Alphaproteobacteria > Rhizobiales > Xanthobacteraceae > Tardiphaga. The sequence goes on from NZ_CP110389.1 coordinate 5,847,217, forward strand.
GACCAGTCGGCCAAGCGCACCGACGGTCTGTCCGTGTTCCTGGTCGACATGAAGGAAGCCAAGGGCAACGGGCTGGAGATCCGCCCGATCCGCACCATGATGAACCACGCCACCACCGAGGTGTTCTTCACCGACCTCAAGGTGCCCGCGGCCAATCTGATCGGCGAGGAAGGTAAGGGCTTCCGCTATATCCTGTCCGGCATGAATGCCGAGCGCATCCTGATCGCCGCCGAGTGCATCGGCGACGCCAAGTGGTTCATCGCCAAGGCGACCGCCTATGCCAAGGAACGCGTGGTGTTCGGCCGCCCGATCGGCCAGAATCAGGGCATCCAGTTCCCGATCGCCAAGAGCTACGCCGCCATGCGCGCCGCCGAACTCATGGTCAAGGAAGCCACCCGCAAATACGAAGCGGGTCAGGACTGCGGCGCCGAGGCCAACATGGCCAAGATGCTCGCCGCCGATGCCTCCTGGGAAGCGGCCAACGCCTGCGTGCAGACCTTCGGCGGCTTCGGCTTTGCCGAGGAATACGACGTCGAGCGCAAATTCCGCGAGACGCGATTGTATCAGGTGGCGCCGATCTCCACCAACCTGATCCTGTCCTACGTCGCCGAGCACGTGCTCGGCATGCCGCGCTCGTACTGACACAACGGCCGAGGCTCCTCTTTCGAAATCCCGGAGTGAACGATGCTGCCGCTTGAAGGACTGACCGTCATCGCCGTCGAACAGGCGGTGGCCGCGCCGTTCTGCAGCTCGCGGCTCGCCGATGCCGGCGCCCATGTGATCAAGATCGAGCGCCCGGAAGGCGATTTTGCCAGGGGCTACGACCATGCGGCAAAAGGCCAGAGCAGCTACTTCGTCTGGCTGAACCGCGGCAAGGATTCCGTGGTCATCGACCTCGCCACGCCCGAGGGCCGTCGCTCGCTGGAGGAGCTGATCGCCGCCGCCGACGTGCTGCTGCAGAATCTCAAGCCCGGCTCGATGGACAAGCTCGGTTTTACTCTCGAGCGCCTGCGCAAGGACTATCCGCGACTGATCTGCTGCACGATTTCCGGCTATGGCGACGACGGCCCCTATGCCCACCGCAAGGCCTATGACCTCTTGATCCAGGCCGAAAGCGGGCTGGCCTCGATCACCGGCGGCCCCGAAGGCCCGTCGCGGGTCGGCGTCTCCATCGTCGACGTCGCCACCGGCGCTGCTGCGCATGCCGCGATCCTCGAAGCGCTGATTGGCCGGGCGATGTCCGGCCAGGGCGCCGACATCCGCATCTCGATGTTCGACGTGATGGCCGACTGGCTCACCGTGCCGCTGCTCAATGCCGAGGCCGGCAACCCGCCGCAGCGCATGGGCCTCGCACATCCCTCCATCGCGCCCTATGGCGTGTTCCGCTCCATGGACGGCAAGGACATCCTGATCTCGATCCAGAGCGAACGTGAGTGGAAAGTGCTGTGCGCCAAGGTGCTCGGCGACGCCGCTTGGCCAGCGACCCGCGCCTGGTCAACGGCGTCGAGCGCGTGCGCAACCGCGCCTTCACCGACCAGACCGTGAGCGACGCGTTCGGCTCCCTGAGCCGCGACGCGCTGCTGCAGCGGCTGACCGAGGCCGACATCGCCTTTGCCGAGGTCAACACCATGGCCGATCTCTCCACCCACCCGCATCTGCGCCGCATCACGGTGGCGACGCCGAACGGTGACGTCAGCTATCCCGCGCCGGCCGCGATCTTCGTCGACGCGCCGCGTGGATACCGCGCAGTCCCGGCCATCGGCGAAGTGCAGAAGTAACGGAGCAAACCATGGCCGACACACTCGATCTCGATCACCTCCGCAGCTGGATCGGGCGCACCGACGAGGCCTCGGATATTGTCACCGCACAGCTCGTGAAGGGGCTGCGCGCCACGCTGTTCCTCGACATCGGCAAGCCGCAGCCCGGCGACGCCGCGCCCTTCACCACGCATTGGTGCCTCGCGCAGCCGGTGGCGCCGATGGACCAGCTCGGCAGCGATGGCCATCCGGCCCGCGGCGGCTTCCTGCCGCCGGTGCCGCTGCCGCGCCGCATGTGGGCCGGCGGCCAGCTCGAATTTCTCGACACGCTCTGCGTCGGCGACGACGTCACGCGCGCGTCAAAAATCCTCGACGTCACGCTGAAGACCGGCTCCACCGGCGCGCTGTGTTTTGTCAGCGTCGAGCACCTCATCACCACGCCGCGCGGCCTCGCCATTCGCGAGCGCCAGGACATCGTCTATCGCGACGCGCCGACCAGCATGGCGCCACCGGCGCCGGCACCGAAGGAGGTGCCCACGGCAAAACACAGCGAAAGGCACTTTGCCGATCCGGTGCTGCTGTTCCGCTACTCCGCTTTGACCTTCAATGGCCACCGCATCCATTACGACCGCGACTACGTGACAAAAGTCGAGTTCTATCCCGGCCTGGTGTTTCACGGGCCGATGCAGGCGACCTTGCTGGTGGAATTGTCAGCGAAACTGCACGGTGGCAAAGCGCCCGCCAAGTTCAGCTACCGCGGCGTGCAGCCGCTGTTCGACGGCGCGGAATTTTCGGTCAATGCCAACGAGACGGCCGAGGGGCTGGAGGTCTGGACCGCCAACGACAAGGGCGCGCCGACCATGAAGGCGACGGCGAGCTGGTAGCCACCGACTGTCGTCGCCCGGCCTGCGCGCAATTGCGCGCCAGGACCGAGCGACCCAGTATACGCAGGCGGCGGTGAAGAAGCCGCGGCGCCAGCGTCTACTGGATCACCCGCTTTCGCGGGTGATGACGAGGCTGAGATTGCGGACGATGACAGCCAGAGCATGTTGACTCTTCCGCACTTCCCCTGATTGATCGGGGCCAATCGCTGCGAACCAACGCCGCAAATGGGGAAACACATTGGCCCGCGACAAAGCAAAACCCGCCCGTAAATCCGTCACCGTCAAGGACGCCACCCTCGACCTGATCCGCGCCTTCGGCATCAAGAAGGTGTTCGGCAATCCCGGCTCGACCGAACTGCCGTTTCTGTCGGACTGGCCCGACGACATCGACTACGTGCTCGGTCTGCAGGAAGCCTCGGTGATCGGCATGGCCGATGGCTATGCGCAGGCAACGCGCAATGCCGCCTTCGTCAACCTGCATTCCGCCGCCGGCGTCGGCCATGCGCTTGGCAACATCTACACCGCACATCGCAACCAGACCCCGATGGTCATCACCGCCGGCCAGCAGGCGCGCAGCATCCTGCCGCTGCAGGCCTTTCTCTATGCCGAACGCGCCTCGGAATTTCCGCGGCCTTATGTGAAATACAGCGTCGAGCCGGCGCGCGCCGAGGACGTGCCCGCGGCCATCGCGCGGGCGTATTACGTGGCGATGCAGCCGCCGTGCGGGCCGACCTTCGTCTCGGTACCGATCGACGACTGGACCCATCCCGCGCAACCCATCGCCGCACGGCGCGTGAGCCGCGAGCTCGGTCCCGATCCCCAGGCGATGCACGAACTGGTCGCCGCCTTGGCTGGCAGCAAGAAGCCGGCACTGATCGTCGGCCCCGGCATCGACCGCGCCGAGGCCGTCGACCTGATGGTCCAGGTCGCGGAAAAGACCAAGGCGGCCGTCTGGGTCAGCCCGTTCTCGGCACGCTGCAGCTTTCCGGAACGGCATCCACAGTTCGCCGGCTTCCTGCATGCCTCGCCGGCGCAACTCTCCGACGCGCTACGCGACTACGACCTCGTCGTGGTGATCGGCGCGCCGGTGTTTACTTTCCATGTGGAGGGCCACGCGTCGATCTTTGATGGCGGCACCACGCTGTTCCAGATCACCGATGACACCACCTCGGCCGCGGTGATGCCGGTCGGCACCAGCATCATAGCGACGATGAAGCCAGCACTGACGCTGCTGCTGGACCTGCTGCCCGCTACCAAACGCACGGCCGCGCCCGGCCGTATCCTGCCGCCCCCGCCCGCGACCGGCGACCCGATCCCGGTCGACTACCTCCTGCACTCGCTGGCGCAGGCGATGCCCAAGGATGCCATGCTGGTGGAGGAAGCGCCCTCGCATCGTCCGGCGATGCAGAAGTTCATGCCGATGCGCGGCCAGGACAGTTTTTACACCATGAGTTCCGGCGGCCTCGGCCACAGCCTGCCGGCCTCCGTCGGCATGGCGCTGGGCTATCCCGGCCGCCGCAGCGTGTGCCTGATCGGCGACGGTTCGGCGATGTATTCGATCCAGGCGCTATGGACCGCCGTCCAGCGCAAGTTGCCGCTGACCGTGGTGATCATCAATAATTCCGGTTACGGCGCGATGCGCTCGTTCAGCCAGGTCATGCAGGTGCGGAATGTGCCCGGCCTCGACCTGCCCGGCCTCGATTTCGTCAAGCTTGCCGAAGGAATGGGCTGCAACGCCGTGCGTGTCAGCAAGGCCACGGAACTCGCGGCAGCGCTCGCGCGCGGCCTGCAGTATGATGGCGTCAGCCTTGTCGAAGTCGTCGTCGACAGCGCCGTGCCCGTGCTTTATGGACAAAAGCACTGATGTGACAACGCGATAGGACGACCCGCATGACCGACCGGATGAAGGACACCCCGGCCAAGCCGCACAGTTCGCACTGGGGCGCTTTCTCCGGCGCCTGGAAAGACGGCAAGCTGGTCATCGTTCCGCACCCGATCGATCCCGATCCCAATCCGATTATCCAGAATTTCCCCGAGGCGCTTCGTCACAAGGCGCGGATCGCCAAGCCGATGGTGCGCCGCGGCTGGCTGGAGAACGGTCCCGGCAAGGATGACCGCCGCGGCCGTGACGAGTTCGTCGAGATGGAATGGGACGCGGTGCTCGACCTGCTCGCCGCCGAGCTGAAGCGCGTCAACGACGAGCATGGCGCCAAGGCGGTGTTCGGCGGCTCCTATGGCTGGTCGAGTGCGGGCCGCTTCCATCATGCCCAGAGCCAGCTGCACCGCTTCCTCAACGTTGCGCTCGGCGGTTATGTGCGCTCGGTGAACAGCTACTCGGCCGGCGCCTCGATGGTGATCCTGCCGCATGTTCTCGGCAACTACGACGACGTCTCGCGCAAGAACGTCGCTTGGGACGAGATCGTTGCCCACACCGATGTGATTCTCGCTTTCGGCGGCATGGCGACGAAGAACTCGCGCGTTGCCTCCGGCGGCATCAGCCGCCACACCGAACATCAGGACATGGTCGCGGCCTCCAGGCGCGGCTGCCGGCTGGTGCTGATCAGCCCGCTGAAGAGCGACCTGCCCGACGAGGTCAACAACGAATGGGTGCCGTTGAAACCGGGCACCGACACGGCCTTGATGCTGGCGCTGGCACATACTCTGGTGAGCGATAACAGCCACGACCGCGGCTTGCTCGACAGCCACTGCACCGGCTGGCCTGTGTTCGAAGACTATCTGATGGGCCGCAGCGACGGCCAGCCCAAGGATGCCGCCTGGGCGGCTGGGATCACCGGCGTCAACGCCGACGACATTCGCGCTTTGGCGCGCCGCCTGCCCGGCAAGCGCGTGCTGGTTACCGTCGCGCATTCGCTGCAGCGCGCCGAACACGGCGAGCAGCCGGTGTGGATGGCTTCGGTGCTGGCGGCCATGCTTGGCCAGCACGGGCTGCCCGGCGGCGGTTACAATTACGCGCTCGGCGCCATCGCCAATTACGGTCGCCGCCACAACGCCGTGCCGATCGCCGCCCTGCCGCAGGGCAAGAACAACGTCGGCGATTTCATTCCGGTCGCCCGCATCAGCGACATGCTGCTCAATCCGGGCGCGCCGTTCGACTACAATGGCCAGCGCCTCGCTTATCCCGATATCAAGCTGGTCTATTGGGCCGGCGGCAACCCGTTCCATCATCATCAGGATCTCAACCGCCTGCGCCGCGCTTTCGCTGCGGTCGATACGCTGGTGGTGCACGAGATCGCCTGGACCGCGACGGCAAGGCACGCCGACATTGTTCTGCCCTGCACCATGACCCTGGAACGCGAGGACATCGGCGGCGCGCCCACCGATCCGCTGATGGTGGCGATGCATCGCCTGGCCGAACCGTTCGGCGAGGCCCGTGACGACTATGACATCTTCACCGGACTTGCCGGGCGCCTCGGTTGCAAGGACGCCTTCACCGAGGGCCGCACCTCCGGACAATGGCTGCGTCATCTCTACAGCTTCACCCGGGATGGTCTCGCCGCGCGCGGCCTCGAGGCGCCCGACTTCGATACGTTCTGGGTCCGCGGCGAACTCACGCTACCGCAGCTGCCGCATGACGGCGGCAGCATCCGCGCCTTCCGCAACGATCCGGCCGGCAAACCGTTGGCCACGGCCAGCGGCAAGATCGAGATCTTCTCGGACAAGATCGCCAGCTTCAACTATGCCGATTGCCCCGGCCATCCCAGCTGGATTGCGCCCGTCGATGTGATTAGCGAGACGACGCCCCTGCAACTGGTTGCCAACCAGCCCGCCAGCCGTCTGCACAGCCAGTTCGACTTCGGCGGCCACAGTTCAGCGGAGAAGCGCCGCGGACGCGAAGTGGCGCGCATGAACCCCGCCGATGCCCGCGCGCGCGACATTGCCGACGGCGACATCATCAAGCTGTTCAACGACCGCGGCGCCTGCCTGGCGGCCGTCGTCGTGACCGACGGCATAATGCCGGGCGTGGTACAGCTGCCGACCGGCGCCTGGTACGATCCGGAAGACATCAATGACGACAAACCGCTGTGCGTGCACGGCAACCCGAACGTGCTGACCCGCGACGTCGGCACCTCCAGCCTCGCCCAGGGTTGCACCGGCCAGCTCACCACGGTGCAGGTGGAGAAATTCATCGGCAACCTGCCGCCGATCCAGGCCTATGACCCGCCGGTGGCGGTTAAGGCGGGGCTGGAAGCGGCGGAGTAGTTCCTAACCTCTCCCCGCTCTTTGCGGGGAGAGGTCGACCGGCGAAGCGTAGCGAAGCCGGTCGGGTGAGGGGCAAGACACGAGATTGCCACAACGCATCTCTCTCGGGCTGCAACCGCTGTTGATGTTATTCTCATTCGCGTTATCCGTGACAACACGCCTGCGTTAGGCCGCGTGCCCTGCCCCTCACCCGCGCGCAAGTGCGCGCGACCTCTCCCCGCAAAGGGCGGGGAGAGGTAAAAAGCGCGCCTTCAGGACTTCCCGAACTCTTCCCGCATCTTGGCCTGGATCTTCGCCATGCCGCCGATCCAGCGATCGTAGTTCTCGGTCTTCTTGCGCATGTAATCGATCACCTGCGGATGCGGCAGGATCAGGAACGTCTCGGCTTCGATTCCATCAAGCGCGTCCTTCGCCACCTGCTCCGGCGTCAGGTCGCCGTCGCTGGATTGCGGCCCCTTGGGGATCGAGCGCAGCATATTGGTATCGACGCCCTGCGGGCACAGGATCGACACCTTGATGCCATCGGCACGATGCGAGATCGCGAGATTTTCGGCAAAGCCCACCGCGGCATGTTTGGTGGTGGAATAGGCCGGGCTGCCGACCTGCGACAAAAGCCCTGCCGCGGAGATGGTATTGAGGAAATAGCCGCCGCCGCGCGCCTTCATCAATGGGATCAGATGGCGAGCGGCGTAGACATGAGCCATCACGTGAATCGCCCAGCTCTTGGCCCATGGTTCGTCGGACGTGCCGCCGGCATTGACCGTGAGCGGATCGAAGCCGCCGCCGATGCCGGCATTGGAGCAGAACAAGGCGATCGGGCCGAAGCGGCGCTCGGTCTCGCTGATCAGATGCTTGATATCGGCTTCGACGCCGACGTCGCATTTGAACGCGGCGCCGTCGACGGAGGCAGCCACGACTTCGGCGCGCGCGAGGTCGAGATCGGCGACGACGACCTTGGCGGCACCGGCGCGGCGGAAGGCTTCGCACAGCGCCTGGCCGATGCCGTTACCGCCTCCGGTCACGACCACGACCTTACCAGCCACCTGCATGGATACACTCCGCTGTTGAGTGCTCAGGCGAGAACGAGGTCGAGCACAGCGGTATAATGGCAGGCGGCGCCGAGCAGCACAAATCCATGCCAGATGGCATTCTGGAAGCGCAGCCGCTGCCAGGCATGAAAGATCACGCCGAAGGAGTACAGCAGGCCGCCGGCGCCGATGAACCACAGCGTCGTCGACGGCAACGTGGCAAGACCGGCATCATAGGCCATCACGCCGCTCCAGCCCATGGCCAGATACAGCACCACCGCCACCTTATCGTAGCGGCCCGGCAGGAACAGCTTGATGGCGATGCCGACAATCGCCACGCACCACACTCCGGCCAGCAGCGCCAGCGCGAAGCCGCTGTCGCTGAGCTGGGCGAAGATCGGCGTGTAGGTCGCCGCGATCAGGACGTAGATCGCCGAGTGATCGAACCGCCGCAGCAGCCATTTGCGCGGCGACACCGGCCACAGATTATACGCCGCCGAGAAGCCGAGCATGGCCAGCAGGCCAACGGCATAGACCGACACGGTCAGCACCGAGGCGGCCGGCGCGAACACCGCGGCCAGCACGATCAGCGCCGTGGCGGCAATCAGGCCGGAGAACACGCCGAGGCCGTGGACGATGCCGTCGGCGATCAGCTCGGCGCGATCGTAATTCCAGCGTACCGTTCCGGTGACAGTGGTCGCGGAATGGGCCGCGAATTCCTTGAGCTTGAAAATCTTGTTCATGGCGGATCCGCACGACAGCAACGATGGACCAAAGAGACGATATCACCACTTGGGACGCCACGACATCATAGGCCAAGCCAGTAAACCGATGGCGAACGAGTGCACTGCAAAGGCGTCAATCGTAAGGCTTGATTTCCATGCGCAGATCGCCACCTGTCCTTGATCACTATTGATCAATTTGATGACGAATTCGTCACTTGGCAGGCGTTGCACTCTGACATGGCTTCCAGTCTTTCCGAACTCGTCGAAGAGGCTCGCCTGTCCGCACGCGCATTGCTGGACTATGGCGAAGGCCTGTTCAATCCGACCGTGCGACTGGGTGTCACCGGCCTGTCACGCGCCGGCAAGACGGTGTTCATTACCGCGCTGGTGCATGGGCTCACGCGCGGCGGACGCTTCCCGGTATTCGAATCGCTGGCCACCGGGCGCATTGCCAAGGCCCGGCTGGCGCCGCAACCCGACGATGCCGTGCCGCGTTTCGCCTATGAAGACCACGTCCGCACGCTGATCGACGAGCGGCGTTGGCCGAACTCCACCGTGGATATCAGCGAGCTGCGCCTAGTCATCGACTACCAGCGCCACAACGGCGCCGACCGCACGCTGACCCTCGACATCGTCGACTATCCCGGCGAATGGCTGCTCGACCTGCCGCTGCTCAACAAGTCCTATGAGGAATGGTCGGCCGAGAGTCTTGGCCTCGCCCGGCAGGGTCCGCGCGCAGCGATCGCCGGGCAATGGCTGGCGCACCTCGCCACGCTCGACCCCGTTGGCCGCGAGAACGAACAGGCGACATTGATCGCGGCAAGACTGTTCACCGACTATCTGCGCGCCTGCCGCGACGAGCGTTTCGCCATGAGCCTGCTGCCGCCCGGCCGCTTCCTGATGCCGGGCAATCTGGCGGGCTCGCCGGCGCTGACCTTCGCGCCGCTCGACCTCCCGGCCGACACTACGGCGCCTGATGGCTCGCTGTGGGCGATGATGCGGCGGCGCTATGAGGCCTACAAGGACGTGGTGGTGCGGCCATTCTTCCGCGACCACTTCTCACGGCTGGACCGCCAGATCGTGCTGGTCGATGCGCTCGCGGCCTTCAATGCCGGACCGGAGGCGTTGCACGATCTCGAAGCCGCATTGGCCGGGATTCTCGACTGCTTCCGCATCGGCCGCACCACCATTCTGAGCCAGCTGTTCCGGCCGCGGGTCGATCGCATCCTGTTCGCGGCCACCAAGGCCGATCACCTGCATCATCTCAGCCACGATCGGCTTGAGACGGTGTTGCGGCGAACCGTGGACAAGGCCGTGGCACGCTCCGAACTGGCCGGCGCCGCGGTGGACGTGGTGGCGATGGCCGCGGTCCGTGCCACCAGGGAGGCGCTGGTGCAGCGCGGCCGCGACAAATTGCCCTCCATTCTCGGCACCCCCGTCGCCGGCGAGGTCGCCAATGGCGAAAGCTTCGACGGCGCGACGGAAGTGGCGACCTTCCCCGGCGACCTGCCGACGGATCTCGATGGCTTCTTCGGCGGTGGCTTCAGCGGGCTGTCGAGCACCGCCGCGGACAAGGCCGATTTCCGCTTCCTCAGATTTCGCCCCCGCTGCTTGAGCGCCAGGGCGCCGAGGAGCCGGCGCTGCCTCACATCCGCCTCGACCGCGCGCTCCAGTTCCTGATCGGAGACAGGCTGCAATGACAACCACCCCGCGGCGCCCGGCCACGTTCCGGCTCGACGATCCCCACGTCGTCGTGATGGATGCCGACGATGAGGCCGGCCGGCTGACGCGTGGCACCGTGCGCATCACGCCGGAGGCCGACGCCATGGCGATGCCGGTGGTGATCGACGCGCCGCAGATCGCCGCACGCAAAGGCTTTCGCTGGGGCACGCTGTTCTGGTGCGCGCTCGGCGGTCTGGTGCTGATGGGCCTCGGCCTCAGCGTCACCCATCTGGTCGAGGACCTCTACGCGCGCAACGAAGGGCTTGGCTATTCCGGATTGACACTGGCGGCGCTGGCGGCGATCGCGCTGGTGGTGATCATCGCCCGCGAAGCGCTCGCTCTGGTCAGGCTGGCCACCATCGAGAGCCTGCACCTGCGCGCACTTGACGTTCTCGCCAGTGACGACCGCGCCGGAAGCCGGGCCGTCGTCCACGACCTGCTGAAGCTAGCGCATCGCAACCCGCAACTGGCCCGCGCGCGCAGCGCGCTGCAAAGCCATACCGACGACATCATCGACGGCGCCGACATGATCAAGCTGGCCGAGCGCGAGCTGATGGGGCCGCTGGATATCGAGGCGCGCCGCCTCGTCTCAGTCGCGGCACAGCGTGTGTCGGTGGTCACCGCGATCAGCCCGCGCGCACTGGTCGACGTGCTGTTCGTGGCAGCTGCAGCGGTGCGGCTGGTGCGGCAACTGGCGCTGCTCTATGGCGGCCGGCCCGGCGCGCTCGGCATGATCCGGCTGATGCGCCACGCCATCGGCCACCTCGCCATCACCGGCGGCATGGCCGCCAGCGACAGCATGATCCAGCAGATGCTCGGCCACGGCATTGCGGCGAAGCTGTCGCAGCGGCTCGGCGAAGGCATCCTGAACGGCCTGCTCACCGCGCGGCTCGGCCTCGCCGCCATCGACGTCACAAGGCCATTGCCGTTCACCGCACTGCCGCGCCCGGTGCTGAGCGATCTCGCGAAGGATCTGTTGCGCAAGCGCGACGGCGAAGAGGCTGTTTGAGTCAAAATTGACGGCGGTCATGCTCCCTCCCCTTGCGGGGAGGGTCGGGGTGGGGGGCCACGAACGCCGGCGCTTGTGGACCCCCACCCTCGGCCCCTCCCCGCAAGGGGAGGAGGTCGAGCGCCATTTCAACTAACGCGTTGCGTGCAGATGTAGCGCGGCTATTTGATCGTTCGGCAATGCCATCGCCAGATTTGGCCAGCGATAGAACGGCGTGCCGAGCGGCGGGTTGAGGTCGGGGGTCCAGCCGGTGAGCTTGTCCATGGCATAGGTCTTCATCGCCACCCCGCGCCACACCGTATCGACCACGGCGACGCGCGTGAGCACCGCCGGCGTCGCGGCCAGCAGGGCGCGATTGTCGTCGTTGGTCTGTGCGACGTAGAGGCCGGCATGATCCCTGATCAGCGTCAGGCCGGGATCGCGGAAGCCGAGGAAGCGCGCGCGCTGATTGACCTGCACGACCGGCACCTTGTCCTTCAGGTGCCAGCGCAGCATGGCGTAAGTGCGATAGTCGGTCGTGGCGATCCAGGTCGCGCCGGCGCGGTCCATCTCCACCAGCGCGCGTGCCGCCAGCGGTCCATAGCCGGCCTCGCCACCGATCGGATCGGCCCGGCCGATCAAATTCCACGGGCTGGCGACGCAATACAGGAAGACCAGCAGCACCAGCGCAATGCCCGAGCCGATCGCGGCCTTCATCCACGGCGCGGCCGACTGGATCATCCAGGCCGGCCAGCGCTCGCGCGGCAACAGCGTGATGTTGATCGCAGCGGCGGCGAAGCCGGCGGGCCACAGGAACATCGCCCAGGTATCGCCGATCCGCAGCGTCAGCGACTTCCAGACGAAGTAGACGAACGGCACCAGCACGCAGGTCGACAGCAGGATCGCCACCGGCTCGCGCCGGCGATAGCCGCGCCATGCGGTGATCAGCACCGCCGACAGCACCACGGGAAACAGGATCGGACCAACCTGACCGAACTGCAGGCCGAGAAAATCGCCCAGCGTGCGCAGCGACACCGCGTTGTCGGTGGTGGCGCGGACGAACTGGAACTTGAACGACGCCCAGTCGTGCCCGGCATTCCAGATCAGCACCGGGGACGACACCACGAAGGCGATCAGCACGGCGGCCCACGGATACGGGCTGCGCAGCCAGCGCGTCCGCCACGCCGGCACCAGCAGGAAGGTCAGCACCGCCGGGACCAGCATCACCACGGTAAGTTTCGACAGCAGCGCCAGCCCGGCGAACAGGCCGGCGGCCAGCCACCATCGTCCGTCATTGCTTTGCGCCAGCCGCACCAGCGACCAGATCATCGCCACCGCGAACGGGATCATCGCCACGTCCGGCGCGACCTTGGCCATCAGCAGCCCGTAGTACAGCGCGGCCTCCGGCATCAGCACCGCGAACGCCACCGCGCGAAAATCGTGGGTGACGCGGCGCACGATGTCGCCGAGCAGCAGTTGTGTCACCGCCATCGCCAGCAGGCCGGCGAAGCGCACCCCGAAATTCGTGTCACCGAAGATCGCGGTGCCCAGCCGGATGAACCAGGCGATCATCGGCGGATGATCGAGGAACGACAGCACGTTCTCCTTCGACCAGGTCCAGTAATAGGCCTCGTCGGTGCGCAGGTCGAACACCCCGGCATAGATCCCGCGCATCGCGGTCAAGGCAACCACCAGCGCCACGACGGCCAGCAAGCTGCGGCGCGAAACGTTTGGATCTATCGGCTGGACCATGCTCATGGCGGAGCTTTTGGGCGGCCCGCGGCATGGTGTCAACTTGTTGACATCGCTGGCGCAAAGCGCAGCAAAACGGCGCCGGACGGTAGCAACGCCGGCGGTCTCCCTCTAGGGTCGGACGATGCGCATGACCCACCAGACAGCAGCGAGGCGAGCGGCTCGATGATCGAAGCAACGCCAACGGCCCGCGGCGCCGCACTCCGCGGCTTCAGCGTCCGGCAGTTGCGGCTGGCCTGCGGCGTGGTGCTGTTCAGCTACCTGGTCAGCCACTTCCTCAATCACGCACTAGGCAACATCTCGCTGACGGCGATGGCGTCCGGGATGATGATCCACACCCGATTCTGGCAGTACCCGCCGGTGGCCATGACGTTCTATGCAGCCGCCGCCATCCATGCCGGGCTCGGCATCTGGGCGCTGTATGAGCGACGGCAGTTCCACCGGAAGGCGATCGAGCCGCTGCAGCTGATCCTCGGCCTCAGCATCCCCGCACTGATCATTGCCCATGCCGTTAACATGCGCCTCAGCGGCGTGCTGTTCGAGCAGGAGCGCGGCTACCAGCAGGTGCTGTACGGCTACTGGGGCGCCGGCCCGCTGAAGATATGGCTGACCCACCTCACCGTCCTGATCGCCTGGACCCATGGATGCATCGGGCTGTATTTCTGGCTGCGGCTGAAGCCGTTCTTCAGGTCCGCGGCACCGGCTCTTCTGGCCGTCGCGGTGCTGATTCCGACACTGGCCTTGCTGGGACTCTACCAGGGCGGTCGCACGGTCATGCGCGACAGCGCAGCGCCGGAATGGCAGAAGCAGAACCTGTCGATCGGGGAAGTGGGCACGCCGGAGCAACAGGACGTGCTCGACGATATCGCGAATGGCCTGATGCTCGGCTACGGGGTCTTGCTCGGCCTGGCAGTGACGGCGCGTGGCGGGCGGGCGCTGCTCGACCGCCGCGGCGGCATGGTCAGCCTGTCCTATGGCAATGGCCGGACCATCCGGGTGCCGAAGGGCCTCAGCGTGCTCGAGGCCAGCCTGCGCCACCAGATGCCCCACGCCAGCGTCTGCGGCGGCCGCGCCCGCTGCTCCACCTGCCGCATCCGGGTGATCGGCGACAACAGCGCCCTGCCCGCGCCGTCGCCGCGCGAGAGCTTCGTGCTCGATCGTGTGGGCGCTTCCGCCGACCCGTCGATCCGGCTCGCCTGCCAGTTGCGGCCGACCGCGGACCTCGCCTTCTTCCAGCTGTTCCTGCCGCACGCCGCAAGCGCCAATGCCCACGCGGCGAATCCGGCGCGCATCGGCCAGGAACGCTATCTGGTCAGCATGTTCATCGACATGCGCGGCTCGACCAGGATGGCGGAAAAACGCCTGCCGTTCGATACGGTATTCATCGTCAACCGCTTCCTCGGCGCCGTGTCGCAGGCCGTGATCGCGTCGGGCGGTCAGCCCAACCAGTTCGTCGGCGACGGCATGCTGGCGCTGTTCGGCCTCGGTGCCGATCCTGCGACGGCCTGCCGCCAGGCGTTGCAGGCGGCGGCGATGATCGCCACCAATATCGGGGAACTCAGCCAGTTCCTCAAAGATGATCTGCCTGAGCCGATCGGCTTCGGCATCGGCATCCATGCCGGAGAGGTGATCGTCGGCGACATAGGCTATCACGACCACATGGTGTTCACGGCGCTCGGCGACGCCGTCAATGTCGCGGCGCGATTGCAGGACATGACCAAGAGCATGGCTTGCGAAGCGATCGTCTCCGCCACCGTGTTCGAGACCGCCGGCGTGGCGGCGGATGCGCTGCCGGCTCATGGCGTGACGATCCGCGGTCGCGTCGCGCCGATGATGGTGCGCGCGATTGCCGATGCGCGCGGTCTGGCAGGGCTGGCGACGCAGGGCGACTAAGCCGGGGATATCCGTCCGGGGAAAGCCGGTCGCGAAGCGCACGGATTTCCATGGAAAGCCGCGGTGCGGATAACGAATTCTTGTTGAATGTGCCGGGTCGAGCGCTGGTCGATCGCCTGCGACAAATTGACAGGACCGGCAACCATGCGACTATGGCGCAAACGGGCGCGGTGATGACCGGCCTGCGCAAGATCGCTTCGGAGGAAGCCCATGCTCGACAGACGAGAGATGATGAAGCGCGTCGGCGCAGGCCTGGCAGCGCTCGGCACGGCAGGGCTCGATCCGGTCACCGCCTTTGCACTGGATACGGTGACGCTGCCATTCGACAACGGCGAGCGACCGCTGGTGAAATATCCGCAGAAGCGCCCGATGATCGGCCTGACCAGCAGGCCGCCGCAACTGGAGACGCCGTTTGCGATCTTCAACGATGGCGCCATCACCCCCAACAATGCGTTCTTCGTCCGCTATCACCTCGCCGACATTCCCTACGACATCGATCCGGACACGTTTACGCTGGAGATCAAGGGCAGCGTCGAGCGTCCGCTCAAGCTGTCGCTGAAGGAGATCAGGAAGCTTCCCGCGGTCGAACTCGTCGCCGTCAACCAGTGCTCGGGCAACAGCCGCGGTTTCTTCACCCCGCGCGTCGCCGGCGGCCAGCTCGGCAACGGCGCCATGGGCAATGCACGCTGGCGCGGCGTGGCGCTGAAGACGCTGCTCGACCGGGCCGGCGTCAAGGCCGGCGCGAAGCAGGTGACCTTCAACGGCATGGACGGACCCGTCAGCGACAAGACGCCGGACTTCGTCAAGGCGCTGGACATCGATCATGCCCGCGACGGCGAGGTGATGCTGGCCTACGGCATGAACGGCGAAGACCTGCCATTGCTCAACGGCTTTCCGATGCGGCTGATCGTGCCCGGCTATTACGGCACCTACTGGGTCAAGCACCTCAACGAGATCACGGTGATCGACGATGTCTTCGACGGGTTCTGGATGAAGTCGGCCTATCGCATTCCCGACAACGACTGCAACTGCCTCGAGCCGGGGACCGCGCCGAAGGCGACAATCCCGATCAACCGCTTCACGGTCCGCTCCTTCATCACCAACGTGACCGATGGGGCGAAGCTCAAGGCCGGCCGCGTGACCTTGAAAGGCATTGCCTTCGACGGCGGCAAGGGCATCAAGGAAGTCGCAGTGTCGACCGACGGCGGCAACAGCTGGACGCCGGCGAAGCTCGGCAAGGACCTCGGCAAGTACTCGTTCCGCGAATGGAAGCTACCGGTAAAGCTGGCGGCCGGCCCCCACGCACTCAAGGTGCGCGCCAGCAGCAATGGCGGCCAGGTTCAACCTGCCGAATCGCTGTGGAACCCGGCGGGCTATCTGCGCAACGGCATCGAGACCACCCGCGTCACGGCCGCATGAGGCGATCGATCATGAAACAGTCCATCCGTGCACTGGTCGCCCTCGTGGCGATGACCTGCGGCGCTACGCTCGCTGCGAGCGCCAGGCCTATCAACTATCAACTGCCCGACGAGACCGCGGCGTTCAAGCCGGGACCGGGTGTCGAGGCCGCACAGAACAACTGCACGGCGTGCCATTCCGCCGACTACATCCAGACCCAGCCGCGCGGCCCGAAGTTCAAGAAGGATTTCTGGCAGGCCGAGGTCACCAAGATGATCAAGGTCTACGGCGCGCCGATCGACGAGGCGGATGTCGGCAAGATCGTCGATTATCTCGCCGCGACCTATTAGGATCGGGCCGGACCGGCCGGGAATCGCGCTGACCTGCGAAGCGGTCGACTTTGCGGGAAATAGACCTTGACCGTGCCTCGCGGCGTTCGGCCGCGGCAAAACGGTTCAAAAGCGGTCAAAAACGCTCTAAATGTCCCGATACCGTCGATATTGCACGAATTTTGCCCGTCGTTTAAGCTATCAAGCCGGACATATAGCGCGTATCGTGCGCATGTCGGATATGCCGGTTTGCGGGGACCGGCAGTTCGTTATCGATTTTTGATCCCGCGGAGACGACGTTATGGCTAAAGGTACTGTGAAGTGGTTCAACGCCACCAAGGGCTTCGGTTTCATCCAGCCCAGCAACGGCGGCAAGGACGTGTTTGTTCATATTTCGGCAGTTGAGAAGGCTGGTCTTTCTTCGCTGAACGAAGGCCAGACCGTTGAATACGAAGAAGTCGCCAACCGCGGCAAGACTTCGGCTGAAAACCTCAAGGTTTGATGCGACGGCGTGATCCGGACCGCTCTCCTCGACACAATCCAGGCCAGTTTCCGAACGATCACGTTTCAACAACATAGAGCGCATTCGGCAGCAGCGGTTACCTCCAAAGGGCTTTCCACTGTTGCGACGCAATCAGGTTCACGCAGATTGCGCTAATTCGATCCGCGGTGTGCGCTCTATAAACAATTCAGGTCCGCTTGAAAGATCCACGCGTTGGCTTCGGCCGCGCGTCGGCGCTCACTTCAAATCAACCCATTTATCGACGGTCATGACATCGGGCGCCTGCGCGTAGCCGCGCGTCCACATGTCCACGACCCAGCGCTCGCCGGTTGCGCGCTCGACCAGCACGGGTGTGTTGTGCGGCGTCTGCAGCACCAGGGCATTGCCGCGATACTTCGGCTCTCCCACCGTGTGATGCTTGAACAGACCCCACTCCTGCATCACAAGCAGCAGGCTGGTGACGTTGCGGGTGGTGTCCCAGCAATCGAAATTGTGCTTGTCGTCGAAATAGCGGAAATCCGCATTGGCGATGCGCTTGTCGGTGCCGATCACCGGTCCGACGCGGCGATCGAACCACACCACCGCCTTCTGCACCGCAGCGCGCTCGGCCGCCGCATTGGCACGGCCGGCTGCCATGATTTTCGTCAGCGCGGCGCGATCGCCCGAGGTAAAGCCCAGCTCATAACGCCGCTTGCAGACGAAGCCGTAGCAGATCGTCATCGATGAGGTCGTCGGCGGGTAGATCGACACCGAGGTATAGAGCTCGCTGATTCCAGGCGTCAGTTCGATCGCATGCGCGGCCGGCACGCCCAGCAGCGCAATGACCGCAAGGGCCTGCGCAACGCGCCGTCTGAAATGCTCTATCCGCATGATGTGCCCGTCCGGTCGCCACAATTTTGCGGAAACTAGCGCAGCCGTTTTATCATGCCAAGCGTTGAGGAAGGCTGTTCCGGCGCCACGCCAATCGCAGGTTTGAAGCAGATGACATCGGGTCCCGCATTCCATGCGCCCTATGCTGCCGACGACGCAACCATGGCTGCAACGCTGCTCGCTGGCGCGCGGCTGACGCCGGCGCAGGAGACGCGGATCGACGCAACCGCGACGCGGCTGATCCGTGCGATTCGCGGACGTGACGACCGTTTCGGCGGCGTCGAGGACATGCTGCGGGAATACGCGCTGTCGACCAAAGAAGGCCTGGCGCTGATGGTGCTGGCCGAGGCGCTATTGCGGGTGCCGGACGCGGCCACCGCCGACCGCTTCATCGAGGACCGACTCGGCCACGGCGACTTCGTGCATCACGAAATCAGGTCGACTGCGTTCCTGGTCAATGCCTCGGCCTGGGCGCTTGGCGTGTCGGCGCGGGTGATCCAGTCCGGAGAGACGCCCCGGGGCACCATCGGACAACTCACAAAGCGGCTCGGCGCGCCCGCGGTGCGGGCCGCGACAAGGCAGGCGATGCGGCTGATGGGCAGCCACTTTGTCCTTGGCGAGACCATCGAGGCCGCGCTGCAGCGCGCCAGAACGCGAGACGATCGCGCGCCACGCTATTCCTTCGACATGCTCGGCGAAGGCGCGCGCACCCGCGCCGATGCGCAGCGCTATTGCCGCGCCTATCGAACCGCCATCGACGCCATCGGCCACAGCGCCGGCCACCATGCCCTGCCCGACCGGCCGGGCATTTCGGTGAAACTGTCGGCGTTGCATCCGCGCTTCGAGGCGATGAGCCGCGCCCGGGTGATGACCCAACTGGTGCCGGATCTGATCGCGCTGGCGCGCCAGGCAAAGACCTACAACCTCAACTTCACTGTCGATGCCGAGGAGGCCGATCGGCTCGAACTGTCGCTCGACGTGATCGCGGCGGCCTTTGCAGATCCGTCGCTGGCCGGCTGGGATAGTTTTGGCCTGGCGATCCAGGCCTATCAGAAGCGCGCCGGCGCAGTGATCGACTGGGCGGCTGCGCTCGCCGACAGCCTTGACCGCCGCATGATGGTCCGGCTGGTGAAGGGCGCCTATTGGGACAACGAGATCAAGCGCACCCAGGAGCGCGGCCTCGGCGACTACCCGGTGTTCACCCGCAAGGCGATGACCGACCTCAACTACATCGCCTGCGCGCAACGCCTGCTGGCGCTGCGACCGCGGATCTTTCCGCAATTCGCCACCCACAACGCGCTGACGGTGGCGACGATTGTCGAACTCGCCGGCGACAACGCTACTTACGAATTTCAGCGTCTGCACGGCATGGGCGAGGCGCTCTATGCGCAACTGATCGCCGATCGGATGCAACTTTCCTGCCGCACCTATGCGCCGGTGGGCGGCCACCGCGACCTGCTGGCCTATCTGGTGCGCCGGCTGCTGGAGAACGGCGCCAACTCGTCCTTCGTCGCGGTCGCCGGTGACAATAGCGTGCCGGTGGAAGTGTTGCTGAAGCGGCCGGCTGATATCATCGGCACCGCGGACCAGGCGCGGCATCCCCATATTCCGCTGCCGCGCGATCTCTACCGGCCGCAGCGGATCAACTCGCGCGGCGTCGAGTTCGGTGAGCGCGCGGCATTGCGGGAACTGGTCAACGAGGTCGCCGGCGCGACAGGCGGCGCATCGGTCGCCGATGCCACGCCAGAAGAGGCGAATGCCGCCATCGTCGCCGCACAAGCGGGCTTCCAGCACTGGAGCCGCACCCCGGCCGATGCGCGCGCCGCCGCTCTGGAGCGCGCCGCCGACCTGCTCGAGCAACGCCGCGCCGGCTTCATCGCGCTGCTGCAGCGCGAGGGCGGCAAGACGCTGGACGATGCGCTGTCGGAGGTCCGCGAGGCCATCGACTTCTGTCGCTACTATGCCGCGCACGGCCGCGTCCTGTTCGGCGACGGCGTAGCGATGCCCGGGCCGACCGGTGAGAGCAACCTGCTGCGACTGCGCGGACGCGGCGTCTTCGTGGCGATCTCGCCATGGAATTTTCCGCTGGCGATTTTCCTGGGCCAGGTCACGGCGGCGCTGACGGCCGGTAATGCGGTGGTGGCAAAACCCGCCGAACAGACGCCGCGCGTGGCTGCTGCCGCAGTGCAGCTGCTCCATGAGGCCGGCGTGCCGGCGACAGCGCTGCATCTGGTGCCGGGCGATGGCGCGATCGGCGCGGTGCTGGTGGCACATGCCGGCATCGCCGGCGTAGCGTTCACCGGCTCCACCGAGGTCGCCCGCAACATCAACCGCGCTCTGGCGGCGAAGGACGGCCCGATCGTGCCGCTGATCGCCGAGACCGGCGGCATCAATGCCATGATCGTTGACGCAACCGCGCTGCCGGAACAGGTCGCCGACGACGTAGTGACCTCGGCGTTCCGCTCTGCCGGCCAGCGCTGCTCGGCGCTGCGGCTGCTGTTCGTGCAGGAGGACGTCGCCGATCGCATGATCGAGATGATCGTCGGCAGCGCACGCGAGCTGCAGCTCGGCGATGTCAGCGATCCCGCCACCCATGTCGGCCCGGTGATCGACGCCGAGGCGAAGCACAAGCTCGATGGCCATATCGCGCGGATGCGGCAAGAAGCTCGCCTGCATTTCGCCGGCGTCGCGCCATCAGGCAATTTCGTGGCACCGCACATTTTTGAATTGTCCGACGCGGGGCAGCTCACCGAAGAAGTGTTCGGTCCGGTGCTGCACGTGGTGCGCTACCGCGCCGACGCGCTTGACGAGGTGGTGCAGGCGATCACCCGCAGCGGCTTCGGGCTGACGCTCGGCGTCCATTCGCGGATCGACGACATGGTTGAAGGCGTTATCGACCGGCTGCAGTTCGGCAACATCTATGTCAACCGCAACATGATAGGCGCGGTGGTCGGCGTGCAGCCGTTCGGCGGCTTCGGCCTGTCGGGCACCGGTCCCAAGGCCGGCGGTCCGCACTACCTGCCACGCTTCGCCACCGAGCAGACCGTGACCATCAACACCGCCGCGGCCGGTGGCAACGCAGCATTGCTGTCGGATGCGGAATAGGCCGCCGGTGCATCTTGCCGTGGCCAGCGCTGATCGGCATAAGATCGCCCCATGACATCGTCCATGACCGACAAACGCCCGCTTTTGCGCGCCATCTTCGACGCCGCCGTGGCCGCCGCCCATCCGGACAAGATCCTGGGCGCGCATTTGCCCGCGCCGCCGAAGGGCCGCATCATCATCCTCGCCGCCGGCAAGGCTGCCGGCGCCATGGCCGCCGCCGCCGAGGCGCACTATCTCGATGACCTCAAGATCGAGCCGTCACGCCTCATCGGCATCGCCACCACGCGCCACGGCCATGGCGTGCCGACACGCCGCATCACGGTGATCGAGGCCGGCCATCCCGTGCCCGACGAGGCCGGACTGAAGGGCGCCGACGACAGCCTGAGGCTCGCCGCCACCGCCGCTGCCGACGACCTGCTGCTGGTGCTGATTTCCGGCGGCGGCTCCGCCAACTGGATCGCACCGGTG
The DNA here is from genome assembly GCF_026015985.1 of Rhodopseudomonas sp. P2A-2r. Taxonomy (GTDB): domain Bacteria; phylum Pseudomonadota; class Alphaproteobacteria; order Rhizobiales; family Xanthobacteraceae; genus Tardiphaga. Next base: position 5,868,859 of record NZ_CP110389.1, read on the forward strand.
GCGGGCATCAGCTTCCTGCAGAAACAGCAGGTGACGCGCGCGCTGCTGCGCTCCGGCGCCGCCATCGGCGAGATCAACACCGTGCGCAAGCATCTGTCGCGCATCAAGGGCGGCCGCCTCGCCCGCGCCGGCCAGCGCGCCGAGATCCTGACGCTGGCGATTTCCGACGTGCCCCATGACGACCCGGCGGTGATCGCGTCAGGCCCGACAGTGCCTGACGCCAGCACGCTGGCCGAAGCCCGCGCCATCGTCGCCAAATACGATCTTGCCATCGACGACGCGGTTCGCGCCGCCCTCGACGATGACGCCAACGAGAGCGTCAAGCCGGGCGATGCGGCGTTCGCACGCGCGCGCTACCAGATGATCGCGCGACCGCGCGAATCCCTCGACGCCGCCATCAAGGTGGCGGCAGATGCCGGCTACGAGATCGTCGACCTCGGCGCCGACCTCGAGGGCGAGGCCCGCGAGGTGGCTGCAGGGCATGCGCAGCTCGCCCTGAAGGCACGCGCGGACAACCGGAAGCTCGCGATCCTGTCGGGCGGCGAACTCACCGTGACCGTCACCGGCAACGGCCGCGGCGGCCCCAATCAGGAATATGCGCTGGCGCTGGCGGACTTGCTGAAAGACAGCACCGGCATGTCAGCGCTGGCCGGCGACACCGACGGCGCCGACGGCGGCGCCGGCAGCGCCGACGATCCGGCAGGTGCGATGGTCGATGCGAAGACGTTTGCTGCGATGCGCGCGCAGAACCTCGAGGCCGCCGCCTATCTGAAGAATAACGACGCCACCGCATTCTTCACAGCTACCGGCGACCTGCTGCATAGCGGTCCGACGCTGACCAACGTCAATGATGTCAGGGTGATCCTGGTGGAGCGGGAATAGCGCACTGTCGTTCCGGGGCGCGGGCGGCGTCAGCCGAACGCGAACCCGGAACCTCGATGTGCTTTGATGAACATTTCGGGATTCCGGGGTCGCTTGCGCCCCGGAATGACGAAGAGGAAGTCCTAAAAATCCCGGGCAATCGTCGCCAGCATGCCGAGCAGCGCGGTGTGGTTGGCCGGGCCGAGCACCTCGATCAAACGGGCCTCGTGCTTGGCGGTGACCAGTTTCTTGGCGCGGACCAGCGTGGCGCGGCCCTTGTCGGTGAGCATCAGGACATGGGAGCGGCGATCGTTGGGCGAACGCATCCGGGTGCACAGGCCGCGGCTTTCCAGCGCATCCAGCATGGCCACGAAATTGGGGCGGAGAATGCCGAGGGTGTTGGCGATCTCGGTCTGGTTGCGGCCGGGATTGTTGTCCAGCAGCAGCAGCACGGAAAACTGCGCCGGCGTCAGTTGCAGCGGCGCCATGCAGCGCATGAAGTCGTCGAACACCCGCAACTGAGCCCGCTTGAGCGAGTAGCCGAGCAGGCCGGCCAGTTCGCCGATCTGCAGTGTGGTGTCGTCGACGGCGGTGTCCTCAGGCAGCACCTGCAGCTGAAGGTCCATATCGGCATCTCTGGAAACAGGCATCGTGCAATCCCCGGCTACCGGTCAATGAGCGCAATACCCGGTCGAAATGCGGCGGCTCTTGAGGTTATGATGGATAATCGTTATAGGATATACCATTACTGTATCAAATGAGCGGCAGATTTCAACTGCCGTTGTTGATTGTCGTGGGGCTGTGGTATCCGCGGCACATTCATCCGGGGTGGGAGCGTGCGGTCTTGAACACAACGATTCTGCTGTTCCTCTTGCAGGACGGCATCACCAACGGCGCGATCTACGCGCTGCTTGGCCTGGCGCTGGTGCTGGTCTTTGCGGTCACCAGGGTGATCCTGATTCCGCAGGGCGAATTCATCACCTATGGTGCGCTGACTTATGCCAGCCTGTCGACCGGGCAGGTCCCGGGCACGGTTCGCCTGGCCGTCGCCATGGGCGTGGTCGCTTTTGCCTTCGACATCTTCACCTTCAGAAAGTCGCTGCATCTGCGGCGTGTTCTGCGCGCATTCGCGGTCAATATCGTGTTTCCGCTGGCCGTGTGGGGCCTGACCCTGGCGCTGGCCGGACGGCAGAGCCACATCGCGGTGAATATCGCTTTGTCCCTGCTGATCGTCGCGGCGATCGGACTGTTCCTCTATCGCATCGCGTTCCAGCCGATCGCCCACACCTCTGTGCTGGTGCTGCTGATCGCCTCGGTGGGTTGCCACCTGGCCCTGCAGGGCTTCGGCCTGGTGTTCTTCGGCGCCGAGGGCCAGCGCGGCCCCACCATCTCCGATGCCGCCGTGATGATCGGGCCGCTGCGCTTCACCGGCCAGAGCATCGCAGTCTACGCCATCACCCTCGCGCTGATCATCGGCCTCTGGCTGTTCTTCGGTTTCACGCTATACGGCAAGGCGCTGCGCGCCACCGCGGTGAACCGGCTTGGCGCCCGCCTCGTCGGCATCCGCACTTCGCTGTCCGGCCAGATCGCCTTCCTGCTGGCATCGGTGATCGGCGCCATCTCCGGCATCCTGATCGTGCCGATCACCACGCTCTATTACGACACCGGCTTCCTGATCGGCCTCAAGGGCTTCGTCGCCGCAATTATCGGCGGCCTGGTGAGCTATCCGCTCACCGCCGTCGCCGCCATCGTGGTCGGCTGCGTCGAGGCGTTCTCATCGTTCTACGCGAGCAATTTCAAGGAGGTCATCGTCTTCACGCTGATCCTGCCGGTCCTCGTGCTGCGCTCGCTTGCGGCACCCGCGGTCGATGAAGAGAAGGATTGAGCGATGAACCGGCGTTTTCCCATCGTCATTTTCGCGCTTGTCATGGCAGCGCTGCCGTTCATCCCCGGCATGCCGCCGTTCTGGATCGTGCTGCTCGACAATATCGGCCTCGCCGCCCTGGTGGCGATGGGCCTCGTGCTGCTCACCGGCGTCGGCGGCCTCACGTCGTTCGGCCAGGCGGCGTTCTGCGGCTTCGGCGCCTACACCACCGCGGTGCTGACCACCACCTGGGGCGTGTCGCCGTGGCTGACCCTGCCGGCGGCGCTGATCGTCAGTGGCCTCGCCGCCGTGCTGCTTGGCCTCGTCACCGTGCGGCTATCCGGCCACTACCTGCCACTCGGCACCATCGCCTGGGGCATCAGCCTGTACTATCTCTTCAGCAAGCTCAGCTTTCTCGGCCGCAATGACGGCATCTCCGGGATTCCGCCTCTGTCCATCGGCACGCTGAAGATGCTCGATCCCCACACCATCTACTTTCCTATCTGGATCGCGGTCATCCTCTGCGCCGTGCTGTCGATGAACCTGCTGGACTCCCGCACCGGCCGCGCAATCCGCGCATTGCGTCGCGGCCACATCGCCGCCGAAGCCTTCGGCGTGCAGACCGCCCGCGCCAAGCTGATGGTTTTCATCTATGCCGCAATGCTGGCCGGCCTGTCCGGCTGGCTCTACGCGCACTTCCAGCGCGCCGCGACGCCGACGCCGTTCGGCCCGCAGGCCGGCATCGAATATCTGTTCATCGCCGTGGTCGGCGGCGCCGGCTATGTCTGGGGCGGCGTGCTCGGCGCCGCCGTGGTGGTGATCCTCAAGGAGGTGCTGCAGAGCTACCTGCCGCTGATCTTCGGCGGCGGTGGCCAACTCGAGACCATCGTGTTCGGCATCCTGCTGGTGGCGCTGCTGCAGTTCGCACCAACCGGTATGTGGCCGTGGCTGACCTCGCTGCTGCCGTTCGAGATCAAGCGCAAGCGGCCGGATCCGTCCGCAACCCTGCCGGCGCGGCCGCAGACCGCCACGGGATCGGGCCCGCTGCTTGAAGTCAACAATGCGCGCAAGCAGTTCGGCGGCGTGATCGCCGTCAACAACGTCTCGTTCGACGTGGGAGCGCGCGAGATCGTGGCGCTGATCGGCCCCAACGGCGCCGGCAAGAGCACCACCTTCAACCTGATCACCGGCGTGCTGAAGACCACCGCCGGCAAGATCTCCATGCGCGGCAAAAGCATCGACAACGCGCCGCCGCAGGACGTCGTCAAGCTCGGCATCGCCCGCACCTTCCAGCACGTCAAGCTGGTGCCGGACATGACCGTGCTGGAGAACGTCGCCCTCGGCGCGCATCTGCGCGGCACGGCCGGCGCCATCAGCAGCATGCTGCGGCTCGACCGCGCCGACGAAGCGAAACTGCTGGCGGAAGCCGCACGGCAGATCGACCGCGTCGGCCTCGGCGATCAGATCGACCAGCTCGCGGGCTCGCTGTCGCTGGGCCAGCAGCGCATCGTCGAGATCGCCCGCGCGCTGTGCGTCGACCCGCAGTTGCTGCTGCTCGACGAGCCCGCCGCCGGCCTGCGACACATGGAAAAGCAGCAGCTGGCCGCATTGCTGCGGCAGCTGCGCGACGGCGGCATGTCGGTGCTGCTGGTGGAACACGACATGGGATTTGTGATGGACCTGGCCGACCGTATCGTGGTGCTCGACTTCGGCACGCGGATCGCCGAGGGCACGCCCGAGGCCATCAAGCGCAACCCCGACGTCATCAAGGCCTATCTGGGAGCGGTCGCATGAGCACGCCCTTGCTTGCAGTCTCCGACGCGCACATTTCCTACGGCAAGGTGGAGGCGGTGCGGGCGGTGTCGCTCGACGTCCGCGCCGACGAGATCGTCACCATCATCGGCGCCAACGGCGCCGGCAAGACCACGCTGCTCAACGCCATCATGGGCATCCTGCCGCTCAAGGGCGGCGTCAGCTTTGCCGGCGAAGACGTCTCGAAGATGGACATCGAGGACCGCGTCGCCGCCGGCCTATGCCTGGTGCCCGAGCATCGCGAGCTGTTCGCCACCATGAATGTCGAGGACAACCTGCAGCTTGGTGCCTTCCGCATCGCCAAGGCCACGGCCGCACGCTCCTTCGAGCGGGTCTACACGCTGTTTCCGCGGCTCAAAGAGCGCCGCAAGCAGCTCGCCGGCACATTGTCCGGCGGCGAGCAGCAGATGCTGGCCATGGGCCGCGCACTGATGGGTGCGCCGAAGCTGCTGATGCTCGACGAGCCGAGCCTTGGCCTTGCGCCGATCATCGTCGCCGACATTTTCCGCATCGTCGCCGAGCTGAAGGCCGCTGGCGTCTCGGTGCTGCTGGTGGAGCAGAACGCGCAGGCGGCCCTGAAAATCGCCGACCGCGCTTATGTCATGGAGCTCGGCGAGTTCATCCTCGACGGTGCGGCGAGCGATATCGCCAGCAACCAGCGCGTGGTGGCGAGCTATCTGGGATTTCAACACGAAGGCGCCAGCGCGGTATAGCTGGCGCGCTCGTTCTGTTTCCGGCGCACCCCTCCACTTGTCGTCCCGGCGAACGCCGGGACCCATAACCTCCGTCAGTCGTGTCGCATCATGGCGGCAGCCACAACGCTCCATCAATTCTGCACGGCGTATGGGTCCCGGCTCAGCGCTCGCGTTGCTCGCTTGGCCGGGACCACAGACGAGTAACTACTGCGCCGGAACGTACTTGCCGTTCTTCACCGTCAGCAGGATGCGCGAGCGATCGTCGACGCCGTTGCGGTCCTTGTCGGTGAAGTTGTAGACGCCCTGCGTTGCGGCGATTTCCTTTTCCGACATCAACGCCTGGCGGATCGCCTCGCGGAATTCCGGCGTGCCGGGCTTGGCGGTCTTCAGCGCCACCGGAATGACGCGCTTCAAGACTTCGAACGCATCATAGGAATGGCCGGCAAACTGGTTGCGGCTGTCCGGGCCATATTTGGCCTCGTAGGCGGCGTTGAGCGCGAGGCCGGGCTTCTTGGTCAGCGCGCTGTCGGGCTGGCCCTCGGGATTCATCACCGGGCCGGAAGCCATCAGCACGCCTTCGGCGGAAGCGCCGGCGATGCGGATGAAGTCCATCACGGCGGCGCCGTGGGTCTGGTAGATCAGGCCCTTGTAGCCGCGGGCACGCAATTCCGTTTGCGGCATGCCGGCGCCGGCACCGGCGGCGCCGACCAGGATCGCATCGGGATTGGCGGCGACCAGCTTCAGCACCTGGCCGGTGATCGACGTATCCGGCCGCGCGAAACGCTCGTCGTCGACGATGGCCATGCCCAGCGACGCGGTCTGCGCCTTGAGGTCGGAGAACCACAGGTCGCCATAGGAATCCGAATAGCCGATATAGCCCACGGTCTTGATGCCATGCGCCTTCATGTGGTCGTACATCACCCGGCCGACGATCGCGACCGGCTGCGGCATGTCCACCGACCACTTTTCGCGGGCAGGCGTGAACGGCATCGGCGACAGGCTGAAATGCGGAATGCCGGCCTCGTTGGCGACGGTGGACATCGCAACCGACGACGGCACGATCGACGAGCCGATCATCAGATCGGCCTTCGACTCGGTCACGAAGCGCCGCGCATTGGTGGTCGCCGTGGCGGGATCGCCTCCATCATCGAGCACGATCAGTTTCAGCGGCACACCGCCGATCTCCTTCGGTACGAATTCCAGCGCATTGCGCTCGGGCACCCCAGCGCCGCGGCGGGACCGGTGGTCGACAGGCTAATGCCGATGGTGATGTCGGAGGTCTGCGCCCAAGACGGCGAGGCGACGGCCAATGTGGCGGCGACAGCCACCATGGCCACATGAAGTCTGGTCATTCGTTGTTCTTTCAAGTGACTGCCGTCCGCCCGAACGATGACCGGGCGATCTCCTGTCGGGCAGGGCTGGACGGTCCTGGCAGGGTGATGCGTCGCCCGGACCGTGGGAGGGGTGCAGACTTAAAGCGATACCGCCCCGATCTCAACCGCGACCGCTGCCGGGCAGCCAGACCGCACCGCATGGCCCAGCCACAAAAAGCCGGCCCCTTGCGGGGGCCGGCTGACATCGAACGCGTCCGGTCTTACTTGACCATGACGTATTTGCCGTCCTTCACCGTGAGCAGGATGCGCGAGCGCTCGTCGAGGCCGTAGCGATCCTTTTCGGTGAAGTTGTAGACGCCCTGGCTGGCGGCCAAGTCCTTCTCGGTCATCAGCGCCTGGCGGATCGCTTCGCGGAATTCCGGCGTGCCGGGCTTGGCGGTCTTCAGCGCCACCGGGATGACCCGCTTGAGGATCTCGAACGCGTCATAGGAATGGCCGGCGAACTGGCTGCGGCTGTTCGGGCCATACTTGGCTTCATAGGCGGTGTTGAGCGCGAGGCCGGGCTTCTTGGTCAGCGCGCTGTCGTCCTGGCCTTCCGGATACATCACCGGACCCGAGGCCATCAGCACGCCTTCAGCGGCCGGACCTGCGATGCGGATGAAGTCCATCGAGGCCGCGCCGTGGGTCTGATAGATCAGGCCCTTGTAGCCGCGCGCGCGCAGTTCGGTCTGCGGCAGCGCTGCGGCGGTGCCGGAGGCGCCGACCAGCACGGCATCGGGATTTGCCGCGACCAGCTTCAGGACCTGTCCGGTCACCGACGTATCAGGGCGGGCAAAGCGCTCTTCGGCAGCAATGCTGATGCCCATCGCCGGCCCCTGGGCCTTGAGATCGTTGAACCAGAGATCGCCGTAGCTGTCCGAATAGCCGATATAGCCGACGGTCTTGATGTTGTGCGCCTTCATGTGGTCGTACATCACCTTGCCGACGATCGGGATCGGCTGCGGCATGGCGACCGACCACTTCGCGCGCTCCGGCGAAATCGGGAACGGTGCCAGGCCGAAATGCGGGATGCCGGCTTCGTTGGCGACGGTGGAAACCGCCACCGTGGGCGGCGTGGTCGCCGAGCCCATGATGATATCGGCCTTGGATTCGGTGACGAAGCGGCGGGCGTTGGTGGTGGCGATGGTCGGATCGCCGCCGTCGTCGAGCACGACGACCTTGAGCGGCACGCCGCCGATTTCCTTCGGCACGAATTCCAGCGCATTGCGCTCGGGAATGCCGAGGGCTGCGGCGGGGCCCGTGGTGGTGGTGGTGATGCCGATGGTGATCTCGGGGGTCTGCGCCTGCACCGGGCCGGCGATGGCCAGCGAGGCAGCCACAGCCGCTATCGCCAAACTGAGCTTGGTCATTGGTATCTCCCTGGGGTTCGTTTTTTCTGGGTCTTCTAGATCAAACTTCGCAGCTTTAATCAGCCCCTTCTTTAGGTCAGGGCACTGGCGGGGGAAAGGCCCCGGCCAGTCGACCCTTCGCCGCAGCCTAGCGCGGTGCCATGCGCAAGGACGCATCCAGCCTGACCACCTCGCCGTTGAGGTAGGGATTGTCGATCATGTGCAGCGCCAGCGAGGCGAACTCGTCGGCGTGGCCGAGCCGGCGCGGGAACGGAATCGCCGCAGCCAGGCTGTCCTGGGCCTCCTGCGGCAGAGCGCCCAGCAGCGGCGTCATGAACAGGCCGGGCGCGATGGTCAGGACGCGGATGCCGAACTGGGCCAGTTCGCGGGCGATCGGCAGCGTCATGCCGACAATACCGCCTTTGGAGGCCGAATAGGCAGCCTGCCCGATCTGGCCATCATAGGCGGCAACCGAAGCGGTCGAGATCACCACGCCGCGCTCGCCACCCTCCAGCGGCTCCAGCTTCGACATCGGATCAGTGGCCAGCCGGATCATGTTGAACGAGCCGATCAGGTTGACCCGGATGACCTTGTCGAAATCGCCCAGCGCCATCGGGCCTTCGCGGCCGATCACCCGCTTGGCGACGCCGATGCCGGCGCAGTTGACCAGCACCCGCGCGGCGCCATGGGCCTTGGCGGCGGCCGCGACCGCGGCTTCGCCGGACGCGGCATCCGACACGTCGCAATGCACGGCGACGCCGCCGATCTCCTTGGCGACTTTTTCAGCCAGCGCCATGTTGAGGTCGAGCACAGCGACCTTGGCCCCCTGCCCGGCGAGTTTTCGCGCGGTCGCTGCGCCGAGGCCGGATGCACCGCCGGTCACAAGCGCGGCGTGGTCTTTCAACTGCATGGAATTCTCCCGTGGTGTCGCAACGTGACGATGGCTTCTGCTAGGGCGTAATGACGTGCGCGTCCTCCGCGCCCGCATAGATGGCCTCGATCAAGGCGGCGCGATGCTCCAGCACCTTGCGCTGGTTGACCGAGCCCTTGTCTGTGATCTCGCCGACATCGATGGACAGCGGCGTGTCGAGCAGTACCGCGCGGGTGATGCGCGTCGAGGAACCCGTCGAGCCGGCCAGAAATGCCTGCAGCCGCTCGCGGAATGCGGCGCGGACCAAGGGATCGGCCGCGGTCGCCTTGAGGTCGTCGAGCGGCAACGTGGGATTGATCAGTCGGCACCCATCGAGATCGAGCACCACCAGCGCCGACAGTTCGTCGCGATTGATGCCGGCGATCACCACGTCACGCACCAGAGGCGCGCAGGTGGCGATGAAGCGCGCGCGCAGCGGGCCGACGCTGACCCAGGTGCCGCTGCCGAGCTTGAAATCCTCGGAGATGCGGCCGTCGAAATCGAACCCGGCGGACAGGTCGTCGGGATCGACCGGCTTCAGCGCGTCGCCGAAGATATAGTAGCCTTCCTCGTCGAACGCCTTCGCGGTCAATTCCGGTTCGCGCCAGTAGCCCGGCGTGACGTTCGGGCCCTTGGCGCGGACTTCCAGCTTGCCGTTGTTGGGCACCAGTTTGGCTTCGTTGCCGGGCACCGGAAGGCCGACATGGCCGGAGCGGCTGGTCAGCGGCGTCACGCACATGAAGAACGGCGCGGTCTCGGTGGCGCCGAGCCCCGTCAGCATCGGCACGCGAACGCCGGTCTGCTGCACCGACAGTTCGTCGAGGCTATTCCACACGAACGGCGACAGGCCGGCGCCGCTGAAGAACATCGCATGCAGCCGGTGGAAGAACTTCTCCCGCAGTTCGGCGTCGTCGCGCAGATAGGGCAACAGCGATTCGTAGCCCTTCGGCACGTTGAAATAGACCGTCGGCGAGATCTCGCGGAGATTCCGGATGGTGGCCGCGATGCCTGCCGGCGTCGGCTTGCCGTCGTCGAGATACATCGAGCCGCCGTTGAACAGCGTCAGCCCGACGTTGTGGTTGCCGCCAAAGGTGTGATTCCACGGCAGCCAGTCGATGATGACAGGCGGCTCGTCCTTCAGAAAGGCCAGCGTGTCGCGCAGCATGATCTGGTTGGCGCACAGCATGCGCTGGGTGTTGATCACCGCTTTCGGGTTGCCGGTCGAACCCGAGGTCAGCAGGAATTTGGCGATGCTGTCGGGGCCGATGGCCTCATGGACTGCATCGAGATCAGCGGTCACCGGCGTCGCCAGCAGGTCGGCCAGCAAGGTGACGCGGCGGTCCGGCAGCGTGCCGAATGACATCACCACCTCGACATCAGCAGGCACGTTGGCGTGGATCGCACCGGCAAAAGCATCGGCGTCGTCGACGAACACCATGCCGGGCGTCAGCAGCTTCATCAGGTAGGACAGCTTGCCGTAGTCCTTGGAGACCAGCGAATAAGCTGGCGACACCGGGACATAGGGAATGCCGGCGTAGAGCGCGCCGAAGGCCAGCAAAGCGTGATCCACCGAATTGCCGGACAGGATCACGATCGGCCGGTCGGCGGACAGGCCGCGCGTCAGCAGCGCCGAAGCGATGTGGCGCGTGGTCTGCAGCATCTCCGCATAGCGTACCTCGCGCCAGCCCCCGGACGCGTTGCGTTCGGCCATGAAAACACGGTCGGGCGCCTCCTTGGCCCAATGATGCAGATAGTCCGTGAGGCGCGTCGGGTAGTCGCCGATCGGATTGGTCGGCCGCAGATAGATGGTGCCGTCGTCCCGACGTTCGACGGTAACCGTGGTGTCGCCGAACGAAATCTGGCGCAGCGGATGCGCCGAGCCGGCTCGTGTCGTCTGATCGCGCATTTCGGCTGTTGCAGACATTGTTTGTTTCGACCCTGGTTATATTTTTTCGTAGTCCGTCGTCAGGTGGGCTGTACCTTTGCCGCCTTTCGATCGAGAAAATCCTGGATCCGCCGCTTGGCCTCCTTGTCGCTCTGCGCCACCCCGGCCATCAGCGATTCCAGCAACAGCCCGGTCTGCGGACTGGCGTCGGCGATCAGCGGCAGCGCCTGCAGCACCGCGAAATTGGTCATCGGCGCATTCTGCGCCACGCGCTCGGCAAGCTCCATCGCCTTGTCGAAGGCGCCGCCCTCAGCGGTGAGATATTGCGCGAAGCCGTGCTGGACGCCTTCGGCGGCCGGGTAAATCCGCCCGGTCAGCATCATGTCGGCCATCCGCGCCACACCGATCAGACGCGGCAGGCGGACTGACCCACCGCCGCCCACAAAGATGCCGCGGCTGCCCTCCGGCAGCGCGAAATAGGCCGAAGGCTCGGCGACGCGGATATGCGCCGCGCAGGCCAGCTCGAGCCCGCCGCCGATCACCGCGCCCCGCATCGCGGCGATCACCGGCACGCGGCAATATTGCACGCGGTCGAACGCCCGGTGCCAGCTCCGCGAATGCAACATGCCTTCGCTGGCATCGCGCTCGGAGAGTTCGGACAGATCGAGGCCAGCGCAGAAATGCTCACCGATGCCGTGCACCACCACGGCCCCGATATCATCCGGCAAATCGGTAAAACACTTCTCGATTTCGAGGATGATGGAATCGTTCAGCGCGTTGCGCTTAGCCGGTCGGTTCAGGCCCACAGTCAGCACCCGACCGACGGTCTGGATGGTTAGCAAAGAGGCTGCGATGGGAGTGGCGTCGACCATGGCACAATATGTCCTAGTGAGAATAGTTATATTTTATAACGATTGGCGCGTGAGTCAATCTTGCACTGCGGTATGCGATGTTTCGCGCATGGGAGAGGGAAGAAAGACCGCTTCTACAACACCTGATGAACGTCGATCACCACGCGATCGGGATGCCTTGTGCCGACACCGATAAACAGGTGCTGCATCAGCCAGCGGTATTGCGCGCTGCCGGTCTCGAACTTCGGCACCGAACGGAAATAGATCAGCGCGGGATCGACGGCCTCGCCGCGGGCGATGCGGTCCAGCGCTTCCTTCGGCCCGAAGCGGACGCCGACGTTCTCGATGTAGATCACCGCGCCATCGTCCATCTCGAACGCGTAATTTGCCACGACCTCGGTAAAACCGTCCGGCCGGATGGTCTGATAATCCGCGCCGACCGGATAGATGGTGCCGGACATCCCCTCGCCGCTCACCGAACCGCCGAGGATCGGAATGATACGGCGGATGCCATGGCCGAGATCGCCGGCGACGATCGGCGCGCCGATCTTGATCGTCAGGGTGAAGACGTACTTTGTCGCAAGCGCGGGTGTCATGGTCATCCGATCATCCGCGTCGGCAGCCAGGTGGCGATCAGCGGGAACAGGATCAGCAGCACCAACCGGATCAGGTCGGTGACCACGAAGGGCAGTACGCCCTTGAAGATGGTGGACATGGTGACGTCCTTGATCACGCTCTTGATGACGAACACATTCATGCCGACCGGCGGATGAATCAGGCCGAGTTCGACAGTCATGACGATGACGATGCCGAACCAGATCGGGTCGAAGCCCAGCGCCATCACCACTGGGAACACGATCGGCACGGTGAGGATCACCATGGCCATGGCATCCATCAGGCAGCCGAGCACCAGATACATCAGCAGGATCAGCGCCAGCACGCCGTAGGGACCGATGCCCAGCCCGGTGAGAAACTCGGTGACGTGCTGCGGGGTCTGGGTGATTGTGAGGAAATAGCCGAAGCACAGCGCGCCGATCAGCACAGTGAAGACGGCAGCCGCCGTCCGAGTCGCCTGCAGCAGCGATTGCAGAATGCCCTCGCGGTTCAGCTTGCCGCGGAGCACGCCGATCAGGAACGCGCCGACCGCACCGACCGCGCCGGCTTCCGTCGGAATGAAGAAGCCGCCATACAGGCCGCCGATCACGAAGATGAACAGCAACAACGGCGACCACACGTCGCGGATCGCCAGCGCCCGGTCGCGCCACGAGGCCTTCGGTCCGGCTGGCAGGAAGTCCGGCTTGACCACGCCGATGATGAAGATGGTGATCATGTGCATGACGATTGCCAGCAGGCCGGGCACGATGCCGGCAATGAACAGCTTGCCGATGTCCTGCTGGGTGATGATGCCGTAGACGGCGAGCACCGTGGATGGCGGCAGCATGGCGCCGAGCGTGCCGCCGACCGCGATGACGCCGGTGGCAAAGCTCTGTGGATATTTGAAGCGCCGCATCTCCGGATAGGCGACGGCGGAGAACGTTGCGGCGGTCGCCACCGAAGATCCCGAGATCGCGGCGAAGCCGCCGCAGGCGGCGATGGTGGCGATGCCCAGCCCGCCCTTCCAGTGGCCGACAAAAGTGTTGGCGGCGCGAAACAACTCGCGGCTGATGCCGGACACCGAGACGAAGGCGCCCATCAGCAGAAACATCGGGATGACGCCGAACGAATAGTCCGTCACCGTCCGCATGGTGGTCTGGCCGACCAGTTTCAGCGCCGGCGCGAAGCCGGTGAGATAGCCGAATCCGGTGATGCCGACTAGGCCCATGGCCATGCCGACCGGCACCCGCAGCAGCATCAGGACGAACAGGCTGACGAACCCGATCAGGGCGACCGCTTCATTGCTCAATTCCATGGCGGCTACTCTGCGGTCTTGATTTTGGGTTCATGCATCTGCTCGGGATGCATGATGAGCCTGTAGGTGCGGATGGCGATCAGCAGCACGGCGGAGACGTCGCCGACCCACGACACCAGGAAGAACGGCCACACCGGCAGCTGCAGGTCCATGGTGACAAGGTTGCTGCGCCAGGTATCCGCCACCTTGTCGAACAAAGTGTAGGTCTGCACCGTCACCACGAACAGCAGCACCAGCGTGGCGAAGATGTCGATCCAGCGCTGGTATTTCGGCGTGGCGTTGGCCCACACCAAATCGACGGTGATGTGCGAGCCGCGATAGCTGGTGGCGGCAATGCCCCAGAAGATCAGGATGCCGAGCATGAACTGTCCGACATTGTAATAGTCGGGAATCGTCACCGCGAAGAATTTTCGCATGAAGACGGCGACGAAGGTGTTGAGCGCGACGATACCGACGAAGAACGCGGCGATCCATTCGATGGAATCGATGAAGCGATCCATCACGTCTTTTTCGGTGGAGGTGGCAGCGACAGCGCGCCGTCGGGAGAGACTTCGGGGATGGTGGTCATGAAAACTCGCAGACTAACGGCTCCCTCTCCCCGTTCTTACGGGGAGAGGGTCGGGGTGAGGGGCAATCGCGCGGCATGGTGCTCATGATGGGGCAGTGTGTGGCTTCGCCCCTCAACCGGCACCCACGCGCAAGCGCGTGAAAGCCGACCTCTCCCCGCAAGAGCGGGGAGAGGTTAAGAACTTACAATCCCGCGTCGTATTTCTTCAGCGCAGCCTTGAGATCCGCGTCGACCTTGTCGGCGTCGCCGCCGGCCTTCTTGACCTGCGCGGCCCAGCTGGCGTGCAGCGGCTCGACGCCCTTCTTCCATTCGGCCAGCTGTTCCGGCGTCAGCTTGTAGACCTCATGACCTTCCAGCGCCTTCATCTTGGTGCGGCCGTTAGCCTCGAAGTCGGTCCAGGGATCGGTGACCTTGGATGCCCATTCCGGCGTGCAGTGATCATCGATGATCTTCTTCTGGCCGTCCGACATGGAATTGTATTTGGCCAGATTGATGTTGTAGGTGAACACCGTGGTGTAGAGCGGCGTATCGATGTGATACTTAACCACCTTGTCGATGCCGAACAGGAAGATCGACCCCCACGGGAACGCGATTTCGTCGGCGACGCCGCGCTCGATGGCGTCGCGGGATTCCGGCGCCGAGGCCTGCACGTTGGTGCCGCCGAACAGCTTGACCATCTCGCCGATGGTGCTCTGCGCCGGGCGGACCTTCACGCCATTGAGATCGGACGGCACAACGATCTTCTTCTTGCCGTGCAGGGTGCCGGGATCATGGATGAAGGCGAAGCACAGCTTGGTGTCCTTCATCTCGGTCGGGGCGTATTTGTGATACCATTCGTTGAGCGCCAGCGTCCCCTTCTTGGCGTCGGAGAACACGAACGGCAGCTGGCCGGCAGCCACGATCGGGAAGCGGCCGGGCTGGTAGCCGGGATTGACGTAGGTGATGTCGGCGATGCCGTCGCGCGCCATGTCGTAATGGTCGAACGCCTTGCCGAGCTGTTCGGAGGGAAACACCGACATCTTGATGGTGCCGCCGGAGACCTTTTCGATGTCGGCAGCCCATGCCTGCGTGGCCGGCACCAGCGGATGCGCCGGCGGCACCCACAGCGACACCTTCATGTTGACGGTCTTGTCCTGCGCGAGCGCGGGCGTCACGCTGGCCGCAACCAGCAACGCCAGAATGGCTTTCCTCATTGACATCTTCTCCCCTTGGCCTTTGGACGTGGGGTCTTGAACGACCCCTTTGCGAATATTGTTATATGATATAATTATCATTGCAAGCCGAGCCTGCAACGATCCGCGACCTCTTCACTCGCGGCGCTGCGGGCCCGACAAACCTATAAGAAATGCAGGAGCAAGTGTTGCGGACAAAAGTAGCAATCATCGGCGCCGGCCCGGCGGGTCTCCTGCTTGGGCAGCTGCTCCATTCCTACGGAATCGACAACGTCATCCTGGAACGCAAGGACCCAGCCTACGTGCTCGGCCGGATCTCGCGCCGGCGTGCTCGAACAGGGCGCGGTCGGCCTGATGGAACAGCTGGGGATTACCGAGCGGCTGCACCATGAAGGGTTGATCCATGACGGCATAGAACTGCTGTTCGGCGGCATCCGGCATCGCATCGACCTGAAACGGGCCTCCGGCGGCAAATCGGTCACCGTGTACGGCCAGACCGAGGTCACCCGCGACCTGATGGATGCCCGCGCCAAGGCCGGCCTCACCACGGTCTACGACGCCGACCAGGTCAGCCTGCACGACTTCGACACCGACCATCCGCGCGTGCGTTACGTCAAGGATGGCGTCGGCCACGAACTCGCCTGCGATTTCATTGCCGGCTGCGATGGCTTTCACGGCGTCAGCCGGCAGAGCGTGCCTTCTACCGCAGTGCAAACCTACGAGCGGGTCTATCCGTTCGGCTGGCTCGGCCTGCTCTCCGACACCCCGCCGGTCTCGCCGGAACTGATCTACACCAATCACGAGCGCGGTTTCGCGCTGTGCTCGATGCGCTCGACAACCCGCAGCCGCTATTACGTGCAGTGCTCTCTCGACGAGCATGTCGAGGAATGGTCCGACGACCGGTTCTGGGACGAGTTGCGCGCGCGGCTCGACCCCGAAGCCGCCGAGGCGCTGGTCACCGGACCGTCGATCGAAAAGAGCATTGCGCCGCTGCGCAGTTTCGTCGCCGAGCCGATGCGCTTCGGCCGGATGTTCCTGGCCGGCGACGCTGCCCACATCGTACCGCCGACCGGCGCCAAGGGGCTCAACCTCGCCGCTTCCGACGTCCATTACCTGTCGCAGGCGCTGCGCGAGTTCTACGACGAGAAATCCTCGGTCGGCATCGACTTCTATTCGGCGCGCGCGCTGAAGCGGGTGTGGAAGGCGGTGCGGTTCTCATGGTGGATGACCTCGATGATGCACCGCTTCCCCGACGCCGACGGATTTGGCGGCAAGATCCAGCAGGCCGAACTCGACTACGTCGTGCATTCGCAGGCGGCGACGGCGTCGCTGGCGGAGAATTACGTGGGGCTGCCGTATTGAACACAGCTGTCATTCCGGGGCGTGCGCAGCGCGAGCTGCGCGCGACCTTGGAATGACGACCGATCGCAACCCGTTTGAAATCTCGTTTTAAACTTTGTTGCTCTGTCCTCGGCAGCACGATCCGGCTCATATGGAGACAACCTCCTCCATCGCGAGCGCCACTGCATGACCACCACCGACATCCCCGCTGGCTTCGAGCGCCACTTCCGTCAGAGCCCGCTGACCGATCCGTGGGAGCCGATCTATTCCAAGCGCACCGACAAGGCTGTCATCATCGGCCTGAGGCTGGCGCTGCCGCACACCAATTCGCGCGGCATGGCCCATGGCGGCTTGATCACGTCGCTGGCCGACAACGCCATGGGATTGAGTTGCGGGCATCAGCTCGGCGGCGCGACGCGACTGGTAACCGCCAGCCTGTCGGTCGACTTCATCGGCCCGGCCAAAGTCGGGCAATGGCTGCAGGTCGAGACCGAGGTGATCAAGACCGGCCGCACGCTATGCTTCGCGCAGTGCCTGGTGATCGTCGACGGCGTGCCCTGCGCACGCGCCAGTGCCAGCTTCAGCGTGGTGCAGAAAAAGAATAACCGCATTCATTCAGCGCGCGGCTTCTTGTGCCGGCCTGCCGACCGCGCGTCGAAATGCCAGTCGGCGGTCTCCAGCGCGAGATCGATGAACGTCCGCACCTTGGCGGAAAGCAAACGCGACGTCGGATAGACCACGTGGATCGGCATCGCCGGCAACTCGAAATCCGCCAGCACGACGTCCAGCCGTCCCGCCGCGATGGCGTCAGCTGCCTGATAGGCCAGCACGCTGGCGAGTCCACCGCCGTGCTCCGCGTGCCAGGTCGCGGCATCCGCCACGTTGCAGGTGAAGCGCGGCGCATGGCTGACGCGGATCTCCTTGCCGTCGACGAGGAAGCGCCATTCCGGCACAGCCGCCGTGGCGCCGAACTGGATGGTGTCGTGGCCGGCAAGCTCGGCGGGCGCCTTCAGTTGGCCGCGCCGCGCGAGATAATCCGGCGACGCCACCACGATGCGCCGCATGCTGCCGAGACTGCGCGTCACCAGGCTGGAATCCGGAAGATGACCGATCCTGATCGCGGCATCGACGCCGTCCTCGACCATGTTGATCACCCGGTCTGTCAGGCGCAACTCGCCGCTGACGGAGGGATAGCGTTGCAGATAGCTCGACATCAGCGGCGTGACATGGATCCGTCCGAAACCGACCGGCGCCGACACGACCAGCCGGCCGCTCGGCAGGGTGCGCTCGGCCCGAGCGGAGCCTTCGGCCTCCTCGATATCGGCCAGGATGCGGCGAGCGCGTTCCAGATAACGCGCGCCGACGTCGGTGAGGGTCACCGAGCGCGTGGTTCGCTGCAGCAGCCGAGCGCCGACGCGCTCTTCGAGCGCGGCGATCAGCCGGGTGACGTTGGAGGCCGACAGCCCCATTTTTCGCGCGGCGGGCGCAAAGCCCCGGAGGTCGGCAACCGCGACAAAGGCGGTCATGGCGTCGATGCGATCCATGGCGTTATTTCATATTCCGCAACAATGAAGTGTCAATTGCGATTATTCTCAAATTTCGTGGACGGAGCCATCTTGGGGCGTGACGAGAAATATCGCTCGCCTGAGACATTCTTGGGAGATTCGAATGACCAGGACCCAGCATTATTCCAGCGACGTCGCCTTCACGCCGGCGGTCAAGGCGATTCAGGCGCGCAAAGGCTCGCGCGAGGCCTATGCGCGGGTCGAACAGAATGGCGGCTGGCGCAGCGAGGTCGATGACCACCTTGCGGCGGTCCTGGCCGAGGCCGACAGCCTGTTCCTGGCAACCGCAAGCGCCGATGGTCAGCCTTACATCCAGCATCGCGGGGGCCCCAAGGGTTTCGTGAAGGTTCTGGACAAGCAGACGCTGGCCTTTGCCGACTACAAGGGCAATCAGCAGTTCATCAGCCAGGGCAATCTCACAGAAAACCCGAAGGCGCAGATTTTCCTGATGGATTATGCGCATCGCCGCCGCGTGAAGATCTGGGGCGAGGCGCGCGTGGTGGAGGACGATCCGGCGCTGCTCGCCAGCCTGATGCCGCAGGGATACAGGGCGCGGCCGGAACAGGTGATCGTCTTCAATATCTCGGCGTGGGACACGAACTGCCCGCAGCACATTCCACAAAAATTCGACGCCGCGGACGTGGCCGCCGCATTGGCATCGCGCGATGCGCGGATCGCCGAGCTGGAAGCGGAACTGGCGCAACTGAAGGGATAGAGCTCGTCGTTCCGGGGGCGTGAGGGTGCAGCCCGAGCGAACCCGGAATGACGAGAGGTGTATCGGCGCTGACGTGTCCGCGCTAAGACACAGCGATGACTGCCATCACAACAATGCCTGCCGAGACGAGCCCATGCCAGGCCTGCGGGGCATGCTGTTCATATTCCAGCAACTGGCCGCGGTTCACCATCGAGGACGACGAGGCGCTCGATCTCATTCCGGAAAAATATGTAAACGAGCGGCTGTCCGGCATGCGCTGCGACGGCGATCGCTGTTCGGCCCTGACCGGCAAGGTCGGCGAGAGCACGGCGTGCGGCATTTATGAGATCAGGCCGGACGTGTGTCGGACCTGCATGCCCGGCGACCCGGAATGCGCCATGGCGCGGCGCCGACATGGGCTGCCAGTGCTGGAGTGCGCTCCCGACGAGAGCGGCCTTTAATCAAGCCGTGACGTGAACGCGATTGCCGGCTGTTTCGATGTCCTCGTCAAGCTCGTCATCCGTCACCGGCGAGAACGTGGTGAGCGGCTTGGTCGACAGCGTGATCGCCTTGCGGTTGCCGTAGGACGAGGTGGCGGCGGGTCGCGCCGCGGTCGTTTCATGCGCTAACGCATAAAGCGTCGAGCCAACGCGACCGCCCAGCTGGATCAGTTCGCGCTCATCGCAGCTGGCGGCGATGGAAAGCGCCAGCGAGTGCAGATGACTGCGGCGGTAGCAGAACAGCGCCAACATCGCACGGACATCGGACGAGACGCTCTCGACGAGCTGCGGCAGACCATTCTCATTCGCCCGGTACATCGCACCGAGCAGATCATCTTGGACCGGACAGAAATCGTTCTCGAAGGCTTCGCGGCTGGACCACATGGGGTTTCTCCTCAGCTGCGACGATGCAACGTAAATTACTAATGGAAGGTTAACCACAACCCCAGTACGTTATCGGGGGACTCTTGAACGATCTCGATGAATAAGGCAGCCGCGCCACATTCCCGCCCCGGCTAGACGGCGGATCCGCTGTTCGCGGCGATGAAGATCGCAAGGGCAAACCCGGTCAGGTGATGAAGCGCCTGGTCGATCCCGATCAGCGACCAGAACCAAGGGTGCTGCAGCGTCACGCCCAACCTGGACACGCAAATTCCCTTGAGCCGGTCGATGGTGATGTGGATCGCAAAATCGACCGGTCCGATGAACCAGAACCGCGGCGCGATGATCAGCATGATCAAAGTGGTGAGCACCAGATGCACGGAGCAATGCGCCAGCAGCGGCAGTGCCCAACCGGTCTTCTGGTCCTTGCCCTTCGCCATCCAGGCGTTTTGCAGCAAGAAATCCGCGACCACATGCTTGACCGTCAGGACCAGCATCCATCCGACCAAAGGCGCCAAGACAACCGACGACGACATTGCGGGAAGTGACAAGCCCATGCCCCTCTGGGATCAGCAACGATGTGCATTTATGACAGCACAAATCGCAGAATGCACGCCACGGAACCGGGAAACCCACTGCTTCCAGGCGGGCGTGGTTTCCCGGCAACGATGCCCGGTAACGGACTGGCTCATGGCGTTCGGGCCCGCGCCCGAATCTCCGCGATCGCCCTGCGCAATTGGTCACCCTTGGGATCGAGAGGTACCGCGCGGGCGCGTCGGATGGCGTCGGCCAGATCGGGCAGGTGCAGCGCACCGTCGAAAACAGGCTTCGCCAAACCGTCGATGATCTGATGCCAAGCGGCAAGGCCGTGTCGGTAGCCGGTGCCATACCCCTCGATCATCGTGGCGGTCTGCACGATCGCTGCGACCGCCTCCGGACGATTCGTCAGCGCGCGGTCGATCATGTGCAGCCAGCGCTCGACCCAGCGCCGCTCCGCCTCATAGCGAACCGACAGCAACCGCCAGCGCCGCAACGAAGCTTCCAGCCTGAGCCGTCGCCTGCTCCACCAGCCGACGTTGCTGAAGCGCATGGCGATCGTCCGGTGCGAGCAACTGACGGATTCCAGGGCCCACAGCACGGGATCGCCGACGATCTCCGGCAGCGCCGAGATCAGTTCGTCGGCCCGGAATCGCCTGATATCGACCACCGGCGCGCGGCCGGCGGCGAGCGGCTCGGCGAGCTTGAGCTGCGCGATCCGGATCGGATCATGGTAGCTCATGCGCACCGCCAGCAGGCGCGCGATCTCGCAGAACAGGGCGTCATCGACGCCGCGACGACCGACGAAGCGGCGCATCCGGTCGCAATAGAGCTGCGCATAACCGGGCCCCTGGTAGTCGATCAGGATCGCCACGCCCTGCAGCGCCACCGTCCTGACCTCATCGGGCAGGCCGGGCGGCAGGCAAGGCGCCGCCGTATCGTCCTGACCCATCAGCTCGGTCAGCGTGGCGCGAATTGCGGAGATGAAGCCTGCCACGTAAGGTTTCCTGCCCCTAGGCCGGCTGCACGGCGACCACCGCCGCGCCGCTGTTCTTCGCCAGACGGCGCTCCAGAGTATCGATATTCTCGAACAACCGGGCGCTCGCCAAGCGCAGGAAGAAAAAGCCGAACTCCGGATTCTGCACGTAGAGCTCTTCGACCTGGCTATAGCTCACGCTCAGCACGGTGCCCGCCTCGATGCATTCCAGCGTCTGGGTCCGCTCGTTGGACGGCGACAGCATGCCGAGTTCGCCGACGATGGCGCCGACCGGCAGTTCAATGCCGGATTCCACCAGGCGATAGCGGCCGCTGACGATGTAGAACATGTCCTCGGCTTTCTCGTCCTTGTAGAAGAGTGCTTCCCCGGCCTCGCACCTGCGTTCGGTCATGAACGGCTTCAGCCATTCCATCGACAGGTCGCTGTTGACCGACTTCTTCACGTCCCGCACCAGTTGCAGCATCTGGTGCAGGCGATAGGCATTGAGCGGCAGCAGCACCGCGTGCAGCACCATGGTCGGATAATTGTGGGTCGGAATCGAGATTCCGATCAAGATCACATTGGTCAGAATGCCGAACACCCGCAGCGGGATCATCGTTCTCATGGTGCAGGTCGCCACCACAAAGATCGATGCGAACGCGCTGCCGGCGTGGTGAAGATAGTCCATATCCATGGGAAGTGCCGATCGTTCCGGAACTCGATGCGCTCCCGCCATGCCAGTGATCGGGAGCACCATCCTTGGTGGAATATATAACCGATCCCAGCGAAAATGCCGCCCCGCTTCCGTGAGATCGATCACACTTATATAGGTTGGCCGCGTTGACCTGCTGTGACAGCGCAGGCAATTTGCGACGGCCCTGCCCAAGGAGAACAACATGTCGGCAACGACGGACACCGCCGGCCCCCGATTCTGACCGTCGACGGCCCCCGCGCCACCATTCGGCTGAACCGTCCGAAGCACCTGAACCGGCTGCAGCCGGCCGATCTCGACGCGCTGCTGGCCCAGTTCGACCAGGTCGAAGCCGATCCCGCCATCCGGGTGCTGGTGCTGACCGGGACCGGCCGCGCCTTCAGCGCCGGCTTCGATCTTGGCGCCATTGCGGAACGCGCCGGCAGCGAAGCCGAGCAGCCAAGCGCCGGCTCGTCCTTCGAGAACGTCGCCAACCGGCTCGAGGATCTGGCGCTGCCGACCATCTGCCGGCTCAATGGCGGGGTCTATGGCGGCTCCACCGACCTGGCGCTGGCCTGCGATTTCCGCATCGGCGTCGACAGCTGCGAGATGTTCATGCCGGCAGCAAGGCTCGGCCTGCATTATTACAAGAGCGGCATCCAGCGTTACGTGACCCGGCTCGGCGTCGACAACGCCAAGAAGCTGTTCCTAACCGCGCAGAAGATCGACGCGCCGGAGATGCTGCGGATTGGCTACCTCACCGCCACTGCGCCGGCGGAAACGCTGGACGAGGAAGTCGACGGGCTCGCCACCATCCTCGCCGGCAACGCGCCATCCGCCATGCGCGGCATGAAGCAAGCCATCAATGAATTCGCCCGCGGCGAACTCGACGCGGACGCCGCCAACCAGCGCGCCCGCGACAGCATGCGCGGCGCCGAGATCAAGGAAGGCATCCTGGCATTCGCGGAGAAACGCGCGCCGCGGTTTTGAAGTCTGTCCCCTCTCCCCCGAACGCAGCGCAGCTGCGTTGGGCGGGAGAGGGTGGATCGAACACGCGCAGCGTGTTCGAGACGGGAGAGGGGCTCTTCTGAGGAGCGCGTGGCGCCCCTCTCCCGCCTTCGCTTCGCGAAGGCACCCTCTCCCACCTTGCGCGGCTTCGCCGCGCGGGGGAGAGGGGAAGAAAGAAAAACTCTATTCCACAAACGTCGCGACATCCGGCAACGCCGCCCGCGTCGTCCGGTAGCTGTTGACCTTGTTGCCGCTGTCCGGGAATCCGAACGAGATGCCGCATACCATGCGGCGGTCGTCGCCCATGCCGAAATGCTCGCGCACCACTTTGGCATGAAACGCCAGCGCCGCCTGCGGCACGGTCGCGAGGCCGAGCGCCTGCGCCGCCAGCATGAAGTTGCTGACATAGCCACCGCAATCCACCGCGCCGTAGACCCCGAGCGCTTCGTCTGTGGTGATGATCGCCACATGCGGCGCGCCGAAGAAATTGAAATTTTCCAGCGCCTGTTTCGTGTACGCCGCCTTGTCGCCGCGCGCGATGCCTAGCGTGTTGTAGAGCTGGAATCCGCTTTCGCGCCGGCGCTCCAGATAGACCCCGCGATATTCCCGCGGAAACGGAAAGTCACCGACATTCGGCGCGCCCGACGCCGCCAGCGGATACAGCAGGTCGCGAAATCTTTTCGTCGCCTCGCCGGAAGTGATGGTGACCTGCCACGGCTGGCTGTTGCACCACGACGCGGTTTTTGCGCGGCGCTGAGCAAGCGATCGATCGTCTGGCGCGGCACCGGTTCCGGCTTGAAGGCGCGGCAGGAATAGCGCGCGGCGAGCAGGGTTTCGAGAGTGTCGATGGCGGGGTCGGTCATGAAGTCCTCATAAAGTGAGACACGTCCCGCGGACGCGATGCGATACGGACTATCGCTTCGCAGAGCCGGGGCCGTCGCACATACCGGCGTTCGCGACGATCCCGGATCTGCGAAGCGGCATAAAGAATGCCGCATCGCGTCCGGGACACGAGAGCTACCGTCCCTTGGTCGGGATCTTGTTGAACGGCACGTCCTTGTCGACGCGGATGTCGCCGGGCAGGCCGAGCACGCGCTCGGCGATGATATTGCGCAGGATCTCGTCGGTGCCGCCGGCGATCCGGATCGAGGGCGACTGCAGCAGCATGGCCTGGAACTGGCCGCCGACCTCCGCCATCGCCGGATCGGTCAGCATGCCCGAAGCGCCCTGCAGGTCCATGGCGAAGGTCGCGATGTCCTGGGCCATGGCGCCGGCGACCAGCTTGCCGATGGAATTCTCCGGCCCCGGCCGCTCCCCTTCGACAGCGCCGACACCGCACGGTAGCTGGTGTATTTCAGCCCGCTCGACTTCACCGCCCAGTCGGCCAGCTTGGAGCGCACCGCGCGGTCGTCGATGGCCGGACCGTCCTCCAGCATCAGGTTGCTGCAGAACTCGAACAGCTCCGGGAAACCGTTGGCCAGCCGCGCCCCGATCGACATGCGCTCATTCATCAGGGTGGTCAGCGACACGTTCCAGCCGTCGCCGACGGCGCCCAGCCGCTGCGAGTCGGGAATGCGGACGTTGGTGAAGAACACCTCGTTGAATTCCTGCATGCCGTTGGCCTGCTTAATCGGCTTGACCTCGACGCCCGGGCTCTTCATGTCCAGATAGAACATGGTGAGACCCTTGTGCTTGGGCACGTTGGGATCGGTCCGGGTGATCAGCAGGCCGTAATCGGAATAATGCGCGCCCGAGGTCCAGATCTTCTGGCCGTTGACGATCCAGCCATCGCCGTCCCTCTCCGCACGGGTGCGCAGGCCGGCAACGTCGGAGCCGCCGGCGGGTTCGGAAAACAGCTGGCACCAGATCTCCTCGCCGGAGGCGATCTTCGGCAGGTAACGACGCTTGTCGTCCTCGCTGCCATAGGCCATCACCGTCGGGCCGCACATGCCTTCGCCGATCTGGAACGGATGGGTAAGTTTGCCGTAGACGCCCTCCTCCTGCTGCCAGATCACGCGCTCGACCGGCGTGGCGCCGCGGCCGCCATATTCCTTCGGCCAGTGCAGGCAGACCCAGCCGCCATCGGACTTTGTCTTCTGCCAGTCCTTGGCGACCGACACGATATCCTCATGCTGCAGCTTGATGCGGCCGACCGAGGTCTTCGACAGCTCAGCCTCGTACGCCTTCGGCGCGTTGGCGGCGATCCAGGCTTTCGCCTCGGCACGAAAGGCGGCTTCCTGCGGGGTATCATCGAAATTCATCTGCTCATCCTCATTTCAGGAATCGCGCCCCGGATGCCGCGCAGCGCGAAGCGGTGCGCTGCTGATCCGGGGCCCATTTTGCTTCTGGTATATGGGTCCCGGATCTGCGGAGCAGCGCGAAGGGCGCTGCACCGCGTCCGGGACACGAACTCTATCGTTCCCGTGTGGGGATCTTGTTGAACGGCACGTCCTTGTCGACCCGGATATCGCCGGGCAGGCCCAACACGCGCTCGGCGATGATGTTGCGCAGGATTTCGTCGGTGCCGCCCTCGACGCGGGTGGCCGGCGAGCGGAGCAGCATGGCCTGGAATTTTCCCGCGGCGTCGGCCTCGTCCGGCCCGGTCAGCACGCCGGCGGCGCCCTGCAGGTCGAGGGCATAGGTCGCCACGTCCTGCAGCATGGAGCCCGCCACCAGCTTGCCGATGGAGTTTTCCGGCCCCGGCCGCTCGCCGCGCGACAGCGCCGAGATGGCGCGGAAGCTGGTGTATTTCAGGCCGCGGGCCTTCACCGCCCAACTCGCCAGCTTCGAGCGCACTGCGCGATCGTCGATGGCCGGGCCATCCTCGAGCATCAGGTTGCTGCAGAACTCGAACAGTTCCGGAAAGCCGGTGGCCATGCCCGCGCCGATCGCCATGCGCTCGTTCATCAGCGTGGTCAGCGATACGTTCCAGCCATCGCCGACGGCGCCGAGCCGCTGCGCGTCGGAAATCCGCACGTCGGTGAAATACACCTCGTTGAATTCCGACTGGCCGTTGGCCTGCTTGATCGGCTTGATCTCGACGCCCGGGCTCTTCATGTCGAGGAAGAACATAGTGAGACCCTTGTGCTTGGCCACGTTCGGGTCGGTCCGGGTGATGAGAATGCCGTAGTCCGAATAATGTGCGCCCGAGGTCCAGATCTTCTGGCCGTTGATGACCCAGTCATCGCCGTCCTTCTCGGCGCGGGTGCGCAGGCCGGCGACGTCGGAGCCGCCGGCGGGCTCCGAGAACAACTGGCACCAGATGTTTTCGCCCGACGCCAGCGGCGGCAGGTAGTGCCGCTTCTGGTCTTCGGAGGCATAGGCCATCATGGTCGGCCCGCACATACCGTGACCGATGATGAACAGCGCGCCGAGCTTGCCAAACACGCCCTCCTCCTGCTGCCAGATCACCCGCTCGATGGGCGTCGCGCCGCGGCCGCCATAATCTTTCGGCCAATGCGGCACCGCCCAGCCGGCATCGGCCTTTTTCTTTTGCCAGGCCTTTGCGACGTCGAGAATATTGTTGCTCTTGAGCTGGATGCGGCCGAGCGAAGCCTTCTTCAGTTCATCCTCGTACTGCTTCGGCGCGTTGGCCGCGATCCAGGCTTTTGCTTCGGCGCGGAACGCGGCCTCCTGCGGGGTGTCATCGAAATTCATTTCTCTGATCCTCAAGCCGCGTTGCGCTGGCGCATGCGATCGATCAACTGGTCTTCCCAGTACGATAGGCTGCCCAGCCCGAGCGCCAGCGCATTGGAGCGGCGGTAGTACATGTGGCAATCGAACTCCCAGGTGAATCCCATGCCGCCATGGACCTGGATATTATTCTTGGAGCAATGCTGGAATGCTTGCGTCGCACTGATGCGCGCGGCGGCGGCGGCTTCCGGCAATTCAGAAGCATTCGTCGAGAGCGCCCAGGCGCCATAGTAGCAGTTCGAGCGCGCCAGCGTGGCCGACACATACATGTCGGCGAGCATGTGCTTGACCGCCTGGAACGAGCCGATCTGCCGACCGAACGCGATACGGTCGAGCGCGTAGTCGCGGCCCATTTCCAGCGCGCGGTCGGAGCCGCCGACCTGTTCGAAGGCGACCAGTACCGCAGCACGGTCGAGCACGCGCGACAGGATGCTCCAGCCTTCATTGGCGGCGCCGAGCAGTTCGGCTTTTGCGTTCTTGAAGGTGATCACGGCCTGCTGGCGCGACGGATCGACATTGGCCAGCGCCTTGGCTTCCACGCCGTCGCCCTTGAGGTCGACGATGAACAGCGCGATGTCGGTCTCGCGGCCGGTCGAGGCCGTGCGCGCGGCGACGATGGCGAAATCGGCGATGGCGCCGTCGGGCACCGGCTTCTTGGTGCCGCTCAGCATGCCGTTGGCGGCGACCAGCTGGATCTTGTCCGGCGACGGGTTGCCGGAGCCTTCGAACAGCGCCAGCGTGCCGATCGCCTCGCCCGACGCGATCAGCGGCAGCCACTTTTTCTTCTGCGCATCTGACCCGGCCAGCAGCAGCGCCTCGGCAGCGAGATAGACCGTGGAGGAGAACGGCACCGGCGCCAGCGCACGACCCATCTCCTCGGCGATCACGCACAGTTCCAGATGTCCGGCGCCGGTGCCGCCGAATTCCTCGGGAATGGCGACGCCGAGAAAACCCATCTCCGCGAGGCCCTTCCAAAGCGCCTTGTCATAGGTTGCCTTGCCGTCGAGCACCTCGCGCACGGCCTTCGGCGGGCATTTTTCGGCGAGGAAGCGGCGGGCTTGGTCGCGGAGCTGTTTCTGGTCGTCGGAGAAATCGAAGTTCATGGCTGGATACTCTGCTGGTTGTTCAAGAATATGGAGTTGTCATTCCGGGGCGGCTTCAATTCAGCACCATCACATCCGCAGCCGGATGCTCCGCATAGAGCTGCTTCACCAGCGCCGCGCGGCGTTCCAAGCCGGCGCGCTGGTTGATGTAGCCCTTGTCGGTGAGTTCGTTGCCATCGATGCTGGCCGGCTCCTCCATCAGCATGGCGCGCGCGATGCGCCGGCTGCTGGCGCCTTCGCTAGACGCGTTGTGCGCCTGCAGGCCGTCCTTCAGACACTGCAGGACGGCCGGATGCTTCACCACATCGGCAAATGTCGCGTCGGGATTGCCGACCAGCAGGCGGCAGGCGGCCAGATTCGGCCACGCCAACACGCCGATATAGGGCAGGTCCTGTCCGGTGATCAGCGCGTCCTGCATCACCGGCGTCGCCGCCGCGATGACATCGGTGCGCAGCGAGCCTACATGGACGAACGTGCCGGTGGTCAGCTTGAAATCCTCGACCACGCGACCGGAGAAGATCAACCCTTGGACAGGATCTTCGGGATCGACGAACACGCCGGCATCGCCGATCTTGTAGAAGCCTTCCTCGTCGAAAGCCGCCGCCGTCAGTTCCGGCTGGCGATAGTAGCCCGGCGTGACGTTAACGCCGCGCAGCCGCAATTCGTACTTGGCGCCGACCGGCACCATCTTCAGCTCGACGCCGGGAAACGGCAGGCCTATCAGGCCGACGCGCTCGGTCTCCCAATAGGTCCCGGTCGAGGTCGGCGCCGTTTCGGTGGCCCCCAGCCGGTATAGAACACGATGCGCTCGCCTGTGGCGCGCACCGCCAGTGCCTGCATGCGGTCATAGAGATCGTCGGGCAGCCGCGCGCCGCCATAGCCCATCAGCGTGAGATTCTTGAAGAAGTTGCGGCATAGCGCATCGTCCTTCTCCATCGCCGCGGCCAGCACGGCATAGCCGGCCGGCACGTTGGCGTAATAGGTCGGCGAGATCTCGCGCAGATTGTTCAGCGTCTCCTCGATCATCCCCGGCACCGGCTTGCCGTCGTCAATGTACAGCGTGCCGCCTTCGGTCAGCACCGGGTTGAACAATGCGTTGCCGCCCATGGTGTGGTTCCATGGCATCCAGTCGATGTAGACGGTGGGCGGCCCGTTGGGATCGCGCGGCCGACACTGCATCATCTGCGCAGCGTTGGCCGTCATCATGCGCTGGGTGTTGATCACCGCCTTGGGCATCCCGGTGGAGCCCGAGGTGAACAGCAGCTTTCCAACCGTATCCGGCGTGATCGCCGCGATCGAGTCGGACACGGCCGATGTCACCGGGGTCGCGGCGAGATCGGCGAAAGCCGTGCTGGCGATGCCGTCGCACGGACGGGTCACGTGAATGACCCTGATGCCATCGAGGTCGAGCGCCTTCAACGCCTTCTCGAAGGTCGGGCCGTCCTGCATCATCACCACGGCCGGCTTGATCAGATCGAACAGATACTTCAGCTTGACGTGATCCTGACTCATCAGCGAATAGGCCGGCGACACCGGCGCCGCGGGCAGCCGCGCCTGCATCGCCGCCTGGGTCATCAGCGCATGCTCGATGGAATTGCCGGACAGGATCGCCACCGGCGCGCCTTCCGGCAGCTTCATGTCGAGCAGCGCCTGGGTCAGACCGTCGACTTCGCGCTTGGCCTGCGCATAGGTGATCTTGCGCCAGGCACGGTCGGCGCCAGCGCGCTGCGCCAGCCAG
Source organism: Rhodopseudomonas sp. P2A-2r (assembly GCF_026015985.1). Taxonomy (GTDB): domain Bacteria; phylum Pseudomonadota; class Alphaproteobacteria; order Rhizobiales; family Xanthobacteraceae; genus Tardiphaga. The sequence goes on from NZ_CP110389.1 coordinate 5,898,335, forward strand.
ACGCCATCGGGCTTCTGCACCGCCCACTTCGCCAGCGAAACCGGGAGATGCGGCTCGTAGTCCTTGAGCGGAAAGTTCGACTTGATGACGATGACGCCGTCCGCCCGCCTGACGACGTCGATGTCGCGCGGCAGCCAGTTGATTTTTCGGAACGCCGGCTTTGTGAAAACCGTGGCGGCCTGTGCGTTCATCTGATCTTCTCCCGTTCGCATTCTTTTCCACGGTCTCTTGACGGACCTGTGTTTCAGCAGTCGATCACACTCTAGCGCCGCACGTAAACCGGCTTGCGCTTTTCCATGAAGGCGCGGATGCCTTCCTCAAAATCTTCCGAACGGCTGCACAGCACCTGGTTACGGTCTTCCATGGCAATCACCGCCTCCATCGAGCCGGCATCCACCGCCATGTTGAGGCATTCCTTCGACAGCCGCAGCCCCACCGGCGAGGCCATCATCATGGCCTCGACATAGGGCGCAGCGGCAGACTCAAGACTGCCCTCCTCGACGACTTCGGAGACCAGCCCGACGGCCAGCGCACGCTCCGCGTGAATGAAGCGGCCGGTGAGGATCAGTTCCGAAGCGACGGAGACGCCGACGAGACGCGGCAAAAAATAGCTGGTGCCGATGTCGCAGCCGCCGAGGCCGAGCTTGATGAAGGCGCAGTTCATCCGCGCCGAGGTGGTGGCGATGCGGATGTCTGCCGCCAGCGCCAGCGCGAAGCCACCGCCGGCAGCGGCGCCCTGCACCAAGGCGATGATCGGTTGCGGGCAGCGCCGCATCAGCATCACGATGTCGGCGATGCGGCGCTGCGAATCCAGCGACTCCGTCACGCCGGGCATCTCCTGCCGTCCGGCCCGCTTTGTCATGGCATGCTTGAGATCAAGCCCGGCGCAGAACGATGCACCGGCGCCTTTCAGCACCACGACGCGGGTATCGCGGTTGCGCTGCAGGCCCTGGAAGTGAACGCTGAGGTCATCGATCAGCGAGGGATCGAGCGCGTTCAGACTCTCCGGCCGATTCAGCGTGACATGATCCACGCCGTCGCGATGATCGATCAGCAGCGGTTTGGACACCAAGGACTCCCGCGTTTTTTGTTTCCGCCAGCACCGGCAGTCATTGCTGGACCCTCTCCCACCCTCACTTCGTTCGGGCACCCTCTCCCACGGCGCGCAGCTTCGCTGCGCCGGGGGAGAGGGGAAGGAAGAGTCCTACCTCGGCGCCATGCGGATGGCGCCGTCGAGACGAATGGTCTCGCCGTTGAGCATCGGGTTCTCGACGATATGGACCGCGAGGTTGCCGTATTCCGAGGCGTCGCCAAGACGCGCCGGGTGCGGCACCTGCGCGCCGAGGCTGGCGCGGGCTTCCTCGTTGAGGCCCATCAGCAGCGGCGTGAGAAACAGGCCGGGCGCGATGGTGTTGACGCGAATTTTCTGCGAGGCGAGGTCGCGCGCGGCCGGCAGGGTCAGGCCGACGACGCCACCCTTCGACGCCGAATAGGCGATCTGCCCGATCTGGCCTTCATAGGCAGCCACAGAGGCGGTGTTGATGATGACGCCGCGCTCTTCGCCGACGGCATCCAGCTTCACGGCCTGTTCGGCGAACAGCCGCAGCACGTTGAAGGTGCCGATCAGGTTGACCATGATGACGTTGGTGAATTTCTCCAACGGATAGACGCCCTGCTTGCCGACGATGCGCTGCGAGCCGCCGATGCCGGCGCAGTTGACCAGCACTCGCGCGATGCCGTGCGCAGCTTCCGCCTTGGCCAGACCAGCCTGCACGTCGGCCTCGCTGGTGACGTCGCCGACCACGGATATGCCTTTGATTTCAGCTGCAACCTTCTCGGCATTTTCCTGGCTGCGATCGAACACCGCGACCTTGGCGCCCTTGGCCGCCATGGCGCGTGCGGTCGCAGCACCCAGCCCAGAACCGCCACCGGTGATGAATACGGCCACGTCCTTCAACTGCATCGAGTTTGCCTTTCCTTGGGCGTTTCCTGATTTTCTTCTTGAACTTGTTCTTTGACTTGTTCTTCGACTTACTTTTGGGCGTCGCGGTCTTTTGTTCTTATTGGGCTTCGTAGTTGCCTGGTATTTTCCTTGGACTTTTCTTCTCTCGACTTGGACCTCAGATATTTCCTTGGGCGTTTCCCGACGTTTTTTCTTGGTCGCCTGTCGTCTTCCTTGGGGCCGTTTCTTCTTAGCTTTGTCGCCTCGTCATCCGACCGTTGATCCGGCCGTGTTATTGATCAGCATGCCGCCGAGCAGCATCGCCTCCATATGGGCGACGTAGTCGCGGCAGACTTCATCCGTCACCGGGCCGACGCCAATGGCGCGCGACATGGCATGGCGGCTGAAGAACAGGTTATCGCAGGCGCCGATGAGGCTGGTGTAGAACAGCACCGGATCGATCTTGCGGAATTCACCGGCGGCGAAGCCCTCGGCCAGCAGCCGGCGATGGAAATCCAGCAGCGGCCCGATGAAGAACTTTGATACTTCGTCGGCGGCCTCGGAGCTGCTCTCGTGCAGCAGATAATGGATCAGCCGGTTCATGTAGGGGAACTGGTGATAGGCCTTGATGATCCCGGCCACGTGCAGCTTCAGCTTGGCAGTGGACGAGATCGGCTGCGCCATTAGGTAATCGAGGTTGGTCATCTCGGTGGCGGCGTCACGCGCCAGCAGCGCCAGCAGCAGCCCGTCCTTGTTGCCGAAATGATATTTCACCAGCGCCGCGTTGACCCCGGACCTCTGCGCAATCTCGCTCAGCGACACTTCGATGGAATTGCTGAGAATCATCAGTTCGCTGGCCGCCACCAACAGCTTGTCGGCGGTGGAGTTCTTGCCCGGAGGTGTACGCCCGGCGGAACTGATGTGCGGAGATGCGATCATGTGACGTGCACATAAGCCGATTGGCGCGCTGCACTCAAGAGTTAATTGAGCGATTGACTAAGCGAAATTACCCCCTTAAATTGGGGTCAGAAAACTGCCGTCGAACGACGCAAACCAAGGAGAATTCGCCATGGCCGAGGCCTATATCGTTGCAGCTGCCCGCACCGCCGGCGGCCGCAAGGGCGGCCGCCTCTCCGGCTGGCATCCGGCCGATCTGGCCGCCTCGGTGCTCAACGCTCTGGTTGAGCGCAGCGGCGCCGATCCCGCAGAGATTGACGACGTCATCATGGGCTGCGTCGGCCAGGGTGGCGAGCAATCTGTCAACATCGCGCGCAACGCGGTTCTGGCCTCGAAGCTGCCGGAGAGTGTGCCGGGCACCTCGGTCGACCGCCAGTGCGGGTCGTCGCAGCAGGCGCTGCATTTCGCCGCCCAGGCGGTGATGTCCGGCACCATGGATATGGTGATCGCCGCCGGCGTCGAGAGCATGACGCGCGTGCCGATGGGCTCGCCGAGCACGCTGGCCGCAAAGGCCGGCCTCGGCCACTACAAGAGCCCGGGCATGGAACGGCGCTACCCCAACCTCCAGTTCAGCCAGTTCACCGGCGCGGAGATGATGGCGGAGAAGTACGGTCTCTCCAGGGATGAACTCGACCAATTCGCCTATGATAGCCACCAGCGCGCCATTGCGGCGACACAGGCCGGACGTTTCAAGGACGAGATCATTCCGCTCTCGATCACCCGCGCTGATGGCACCGCCGACACCCACCACATCGACGAGGGCATCCGCTTCGACGCCACGCTGGACGGCATCCGTGGGGTCAAGCTGATCCAGGAAGGCGGCAAGCTGACTGCCGCTTCGGCCAGCCAGATCTGCGACGGCGCCTCGGGCGTCATGGTGGTCAACGAGGCCGGCCTGAAGCGGCTGGGCGTCAAGCCGATGGCCCGTATCCATCACATGACCATGATGGGCGGCGATCCGGTGATCATGCTGGAGGCGCCGCTTCCCGCAACCCAGCGCGCACTGCAGAAGGCCGGGATGTCGATCGACGACATCGACCTTTATGAAGTCAACGAAGCCTTCGCCTCGGTGCCCACGGCCTGGCTCAAGACCGTCGGTGCCGATCCCGCAAAACTCAACGTCAACGGCGGCGCCATTGCGCTCGGCCATCCGCTCGGCGGCTCCGGCACCAAGCTGATGACAACGCTGCTTCACGCCCTGAAGCAGAACGGCAAACGTTACGGGTTGCAGACCATGTGCGAAGGCGGCGGCATGGCCAATGTGACGATCGTGGAACGGCTCTGATCTTTCTTTTCCCTCTCCCCCAGCGCAGCTGCGCGCCGCGGGAGAGGTGCCTGAGCGCAGCGAAGGCGGGAGAGGGAAAGCCGCAGGCTCAGAAGCGCCCCTCTCCCGTCTCGAACCCGCTTCACGGGTTCGATCCACCCTCTCCCGCCTACGCGCAGCTTCGCTGTGCTTGGGGAGAGGGGAAAGAAAGCAAGTTGCCTGAATACCAGAGCGGATCAATCCGCCGACCCTTGAGGAAACGCCCCATGACGCATCCGTCGATCCACGCGCGGACGAATCCCGACAAGATCGCCTACCTGATGGCGGGCTCGGGCAAGTCCATGACCTATCGCCAGCTCGACCAACGCTCCAATCAGGGCGCGCACCTGTTCCGATCGCTTGGCCTCGAGGCCGGCGATCACATCGCGTTACTGATGGAGAACCGGCTGGAATTCATGGAGATCTGCTGGGCGGCGCAGCGCAGCGGGCTGTACTACACTGCGATCAGCCGCTACCTCACGCCGGAGGAGATCGCCTACATCGTCAAGGACTGCGGCGCGAAGGTGGTCATCACCTCGCCGAAAGGAACAGAAGTGATTGCGCCGCTGATCTCCGGCGCGGCGGATACGTTGTTCTATTGCGTCGACGGCCCGCACGAGAACTTCCGCGACTGGGATGCCGCGGTTGCGGCCCAGTCCGCCACGCCGATCGCCGACGAAACCGCCGGCACTGACATGCTGTATTCGTCCGGCACCACCGGGCGGCCGAAGGGCATCAAACGCGACCTGAACAACGGCCCCATCGATGTGCCGAGCCCGTTCCTCAAGCTGTTGTGCGCCGACATGTGCGGCATGAATGCCGACAGCATCTATCTGTCGCCGGCGCCGCTGTATCACGCCGCTCCCTTGCGCTTCAACATGATGGCGGTCACGCTGGGTGGCACCTCGGTGATCATGGAGTCTTTCGACGCCGAGCAATTCCTGAAGCTGGTCGAACAATACAAGGCAACCCAGTCGCAGCTGGTGCCGACCATGTTCGTGCGCATGCTGAAGCTGCCGGACGAGGTTCGTCTGCGTTACGACATCTCTTCGCTGAAAGGCGCGATCCATGCCGCGGCGCCCTGCCCGGTGGACGTAAAAGCGCAGATGATCGACTGGTGGGGGCCGATCCTGATCGAGTACTATGCCGGCTCCGAAGGCAATGGCGTCACCGTGTCGAATTCGCAGCAATGGCTGTCTCATCGCGGCACCGTCGGCCGCGCGGTCACCGGGGTGCTGAAAATCCTCGATGAGAACGACGAGGAATTGCCGGTCGGCCAGATCGGCACGGTGTATTTTGCAGACGCGCCGGTGTTCTCCTATCACAACGACGCCGAGAAGACGAAGCGCGCCTATAACGCCCGCGGCTGGTCGACGCTGGGCGACGTCGGGTATCTCGACGACGAAGGCTTCCTCTACCTCACTGACCGCAAGTCCTACATGATCATCTCTGGCGGCGTGAACATCTATCCGCAGGAAACCGAGGACGTGCTGATCACCCATCCTGAGATCGCCGACGTCGCGGTGTTCGGCGTGCCCAACGAAGAGATGGGCGAAGAGGTCAAGGCGGTGGTGCAGCCGCACGACATGAGCCGCGCCGGCAAGCAGCTGGAGGCCGAGCTGATGCTGTTCTGCCGCAAGCACCTGTCGCCGATCAAATGCCCGAAGAGCATCGACTTCGAAGCCGAACTGCCGCGCACCCCAACCGGCAAGCTGGTGAAGCGGCATCTGCGGGATCGCTACTGGCCACAGAAGGCAAGCGCTTAGGCTCTTGCTTACCCTCCCCTGGAGGGGAGGGTCGCGCACGCAGTGCGCGGGGTGGGGTGATTCGCCCGCGCTGCGCTTGCGGTTTCACCCCACCCCGACAACATCGCGCTTCGCGCGACATTGTCGACCCTCCCCTCCAGGGAGGGTGAGTCCGCGCTTCGCTGATGACAAGCTCCATGACCGAAATGACCCCTGCCCTTCTCATCTCCGCGCCGCGCTCCGGCGCCGGCAAGACCACGGTGACTTTGGGCATCCTCGCCGCGCTGGCGCGGCGCGGGATAAAAGTGCGATCGGCCAAGGCCGGGCCCGATTACATCGACCCGGCGTTTCATGCCGCCGCGACCGGTCGCAGCAGTCTCAACCTGGACTCCTGGTCGATGCCGCCCTCGCTGCTCGACGCGCTGGCGAGCGATGCCGCAGCCGATGCCGACATGCTGGTGATCGAAGGCGCCATGGGCCTGTTCGACGGCGTTGCCAGGGAACCCGGCCGCAGCGGTGCGGCGGCGGACCTGGCGGCGCGCTGGCACCTGCCGGTGCTGCTGGTGCTCGACGTCTCCGGCCAGTCGCAATCCGCCGCCGCCGTGCTGCGCGGCTTTGCCGGCCACGATCCCGCGGTCCACATTGCCGGCGCCATCCTGAACCGCGTCGGCAGCGAGCGGCATCGCGCGCCCATCGCCACCGCGATCGGTGCCCTGGGCATACCAGTGCTCGGCGGCATTCCGCGCGACGCCACGCTGACGCTGCCGGAGCGCCATCTCGGCCTCGTGCAGGCCGGCGAGCACGGTGACCTCGCCGCGCGCCTGACTGCCCTCGCCGACATGGCCGAACAACATCTCGACCTCGACGCCGTCATCGCACTGGCCGCGCCGCTCGCGCGCAGCACAGGCAAGACGGCCTTCGCAATCCCGCCGCCCGGGCAGCGCATCGCGCTGGCGTCCGATGCCGCATTCAGCTTCATCTATCCGCATCTGCTGGATGGCTGGCACCGCGCCGGTGCGGAGATCGTACGCTTCTCTCCCTCGCCGACGAAACGCCGGACTCGTCCTGCGATGTCTGCTGGCTGCCGGGCGGCTATCCCGAGCTGCACGCCGGTGCACTGGCTACCGCGCAGACCTTTCGCGATGGGCTCATGCGTTTCGCAGAAACCCGGCCGGTGCATGGCGAGTGCGGTGGGTTCATGGTGTTGGGCGAGCGGCTGGAGGACGCCGACGGCGTCAACCACCCCATGACCGGCCTGCTCGGCCACGCCACCAGCTTCCACAAGCGTCGGCTGCATCTCGGCTATCGCGAGGCGCGGCTCCTCGCCGACAGTCCGATCGGACCGGCCGGCGCGCGGGTGCGCGGCCATGAATTCCACTATGCCACGCTGATCCCCGGTGCCGACGCGCCGTTTGCCGAGCTCACCGATGCCTACGGTCAGCCCGTCGCCGAGCAGGGCGGTCGCCGCGGCCATGTCACTGGTACGTTCTTCCACGCCATCGCACGGAGCGACGCATGACCGAGCCCCTCTCTGCCATCGATGCCGCCCTACTGCCGCCGGGTATCCGCTCGCGCTTCGTCGACGACATCAACGGCCTGCGCATGCACGTGCTGGAGGCCGGCTTCGAGACCAGGGACCGGCCGTGCATCCTGCTGCTGCACGGTTTCCCCGAACTGGCCTATAGCTGGCGCAAGGTGATGCCGCAGCTGGCGGCAGCCGGCTATCACGTGCTGGCGCTGGACCAGCGCGGCTATGGCCGCACCACCGGCTGGGATGCGGACTATGACGGCGACCTCGCGCCGTTCCGCCTGCTCAATCTAGTGCGCGATGCGCTTGGGCTGGTGGCCGCCTTCGGCTATCGCCACGTCGAGGCGGTGGTCGGTCACGATTTCGGCTCGTCGGTGGCGGCATGGTGCGCGCTGGTGCGGCCCGACGTGTTTCGCGCGGTGGCCTTGATGAGTGCGCCGTTCGCCGGCCCGCCGCCGCTGCCGTTCGGCACCGCCGACGTGCCGGCGGCGCCGAAGCCGGAAGATCCCGTGCACCGCGATCTCGCCGCCCTGCCGCGGCCACGCAAGCATTATCAATGGTACTATTCGACGCGCGAGGCCAACGGCGACATGCAGCGTGCGCCACAGGGCGTGCATGATTTCCTGCGCGGCTATTATCATCACAAGAGCGCGGACTGGACCGGCAACAGGCCATTCCCGCTGAATAGCTGGACCGCGAGCGAGCTGGCCAAGCTGCCGACCTATTACGTGATGAGACTCGGCCAAACCATGGCCGAAACCGTCGCCGAGGAAATGCCGTCGCCGGCCCAGATCGCGGCGAACCGGTGGCTGCCGGACCTGGAGCTGGCGTTCTATGCCGGCGAATATGACCGCACCGGATTCCAGGGCGGCTTGCAATGGTATCGCTGCGGCACGTCGGGCGCATTCACCGCCGAGCACGAGACCTACTCCGGCCGCAGCATTGACGTCCCAAGCTGCTTCATTTCAGGACGACAGGATTGGGGCATCTATCAGCGGTCCGGCACCATCGAGGCGATGCAGACCACGGCCTGCAGCGACATGCGGGGCGTGCATCTGATCGACCACGCCGGCCACTGGGTGCAGCAGGAGCAGCCGGACGAGGTCAGCCGGCTGCTCCTGGAGTTCTTCACGCAGGCTGCCGGGCGATAATCCGCGGCAGCCTGCGCGGCTTTTACGCCGCGCGCACCGTGTCGAGGAATTTGCCGACTTCCTGTTTAAGTCGCTCGCTGTCGCGCGACAGCAGCTGCGCCGCCGACAGCACCTGCGCCGACGCCGAGCCGGTCTCGGAAGCACCGCGCTGCACATCGCCGATGTTGGTGCTGACCTGGGTGGTGCCCTGCGAGGCCTGCTGGACGTTGCGGGAGATTTCCTGGGTCGCCGCGCCCTGCTCTTCCACTGCAGCCGCGATGGTCGAGGCGATCTCCGACATGCGCCCGATGGTGTCGCCGATTTCCTTGATTGCCCCCACCGAATCCTGCGTGGCGTTCTGGATGCCGGTGATCTGCATGCTGATCTCGCCGGTGGCCTTGGCGGTCTGCTCCGCCAGTGCCTTGACCTCAGACGCCACCACCGCAAAACCGCGTCCGGCCTCGCCGGCACGGGCCGCCTCGATGGTTGCATTGAGCGCCAGCAGGTTGGTCTGCCCGGCAATGGTGTTGATCAGTTCGACGACGTCGCCAATACGGCTCGCCGCTTTCGCCAACTCACCGACGCGGTCGTTAGTCTTGCGCGCCTGATCCACCGCCTCATGGGCGATGCGCGAGGATTCCTGCACCTGACGGCTGATTTCGTTAACCGAAGAGGCCATCTCCTCGGTGGCCGAGGCCACCGACTGCACATTGGTGGAGGCTTCTTCCGAAGCCGCGGCAACCACCGCGGTCAGTTGCTCCGCGCGTTCGGCGTTGGCCGACAGCGTATTGGCGGACGCTTCGAGTTCGGTTGAGGCCGATGACACAGTCTGGATGATCTCGCCGACAGCGCCCTCGAATTTGTCCGCGAGTTCATGCATGCCTCGACGTCGATCAATCTCCCCTTGGCCTGATCCTCCGCGCGCTGCGCGACATTCTTCGTCAAATCGCCTTGCATCGTTCGCAATGCGCCTGCCAGAACACCCACCTCGTCCGCCTGCTCGATATCGAGTTTCTGATCAAAGGTGCCTTTGGCGATTCCGTTGGCAAACGCGGCACAGGCGCGGATCGGCTGCGCGATGCCGCGTGCGGCTATGGCAATCAGTCCGATGGCAATCAGCACCACGACCAAGCCGACACCAAGCTGCATAAGACTGCTCGATGTCGATCGTTCCCGTAGCGAGGTGTCGAGGGCATTGGCTGACGCGAGCACCACACTGCGGGGAATCGAGACGATGACGGCCCACGGCGAAGTCGTGAGACCGAATTGGATCGGGGAGTAAATGTCAACGTTGGCCGATGCCGGATCGTCCTTCACCGTGGCCTTGCCGGTGCGGACGATGCCTGCACTATCGGCCCAACGAGGATCCGCCTCTGCGACTTTCTTGCCAATGACGTTCGAACTGGCACTGTTGGCCACGACCAGTCCGGTATCGTTGACAATGGCGACCTTGCCCTTGCCGTCGAACAGCGACGCATTGATCTTGACCGCGAGTTGCTGCACAAAATCAAGATTGTAGTCTGCGCCTGCCACGCCACGGAACTTTCCGTCAATAACCACCGGGACCGACATGGTCGCCAGGAATACCTGCTTGCCCTGCACGATATAGGGAAGCGGGCCGAGGATGTTCTCCTTGCCCGTGGTCATCGGGTTGATGTACCAGGCGCCTTTCACCAGACCGTTCGGATGCTGGTCCTTGCTGTCGTACTCGACAAGCGGCTGCACCGCGACCGTACCGCCCGCGCCGCGCGTCCAGTAAGGCAGGAAGCGGCCGGTATCGTCGGAGCCGCTGTCCTTCCGGCCTTTAAAGGCTGCATCGTTGCCGTCGAGCGCATTGGGTTCCCACGCCGAATAAGTGCCATTGAATGCCGGATTGTTCTCCAGGACATTCCGCAGCACCGCATTCAGCTGCTTGCGGCGGGTATCGCTCGGTGTCCCGCTGTTCTTGTCGTCCGCCAGCACGGCGAATGCATGCGCAATGGTTCGCGCTGCATCGAGCCCGACTTCAAGTTCGGCCTTGATCGCATTGCCCTCAGTCGCGGCGCGGTTGAGCAGGCTCTCCTTGGTTTGGCTATCCACCAGGCGCATCACTTCCGCGGTGACGTAAGAATGCGTATTCCCGCTCGAGACCAGAGTGTAGCTGATCAGGACAACGCTCGTCATCGTCAGGCAAAGGCCCGCAACGAGGCCGATTTTGAGTTGAAGCGAACGGATTTTTGCGAACGAGAATTTGCGCATATGGATCAGTTCTTTCTGCTTTCGTTCAAATTGGATGGGGGATCAAATCGGTCCGGATCGCCATTACCGCCATTGCAGATACAGGGTCGGTAACTCCACCGGCTTAATATGTCGGCCGGTACTACTACGGGAACTTGCCATCCGATCGATGGCTTCGACGACGGAAAAGAGCAGAATCTGGATCGCGATCTGGATGCGAAAGCCGCTGCATTTCTGAGGCGACCGGTTCGGCCTCATGAGCTTTTTATGCCGTCGCTATACGGCCGGCTTCTGATCGCCCCGCCCGCGCCCCGCCATGGCAGGGAGCCACGATGTGCAGGAAGCTTGATCCAGATCATCCCCCACCGACGGTAGAGCGGGCATGGTCCCCGGAATGCGCGAGCCGCCGGACCGGCGCGGTTCCGCTCGGGAGCAGGCCATGAGCTTGAATGAGATCGACAAGGCGCTGGTGATGCGGCGAGCCGCCGCGTTGCCGCGCTACACCAGCTATCCCACTGCGAACCACTTCAAACCGACGGTGGGTCCGGGCGACTACCGCAACTGGCTGGCCGGGCTGGCCGATGACGCGGCGCTATCGCTGTATGTGCACATTCCGTTCTGCAACGAGATGTGCTGGTATTGCGCCTGCAGCACCAAGGCGACACGCCGCTACGATCCTGTCGCGCGCTACCTCGATACGCTGGAGGCCGAGATTGCCACGGTCTCCGGTCTGGTCCCGCGCGGGCATCGGCTGCCCCACCTGCACTGGGGCGGCGGCTCGCCGGATATTCTGTCGGTCGCGGACATCACGCGTCTGGGCGGCGCGCTGAAGGCGAGTTTCCACCTCGACGCAGACACCGAATTCGCCGTCGAAATCGATCCGCGGCTGATGACCGCCGACAAGGCCGATGCCTTCGTTGGAATCGGCGTCAACCGAATCTCGATCGGCGTGCAGGACTTCGATCCCGCGGTGCAGGCCGCGATCGGCCGTATGCAGAGCTACGAGGTATCCAAGGCGTCGCTGGACCTGTTCCGCGACCGTGGCGTGACCTCGGTCAATATGGATCTGGTCTACGGCCTGCCGCACCAGACCGAGCAGAGCCTGACCCGCACCATCGCCCGGGTGATCGAGCTGTCGCCCGACCGCATCGCCATCTTCGGCTACGCTCACCTGCCGCAGCGCGCGCACAATCAGAAGCTGATCGACGAGGCCGCGCTGCCCGGGCCGATGGAGCGCTTCGCCATGGCGCGTCGGCTCACCACCCAGCTCACCAAGGCTGGCTACGTGCAACTCGGGCTCGATCATTTTGCACGGCGCGAGGACAGCCTGGCGACGAAGCCGCTCAACCGCAATTTCCAAGGTTACACCACCGACGGCGCCGAGACGCTGATCGGGCTTGGCGCTTCGGCGATCGGAAAATTGCCGCAGGGCTACGTGCAGAACGCCGTGGCTGTGGGCGACTATGCCAACCGCGTGGGGCAGAACGGTCTCGCCACCACGCGCGGCTGGACGCTGACGCCCGACGACCGGTTGCGCGCCTTCGTCATCGAACGCCTGATGTGCGATTTCACGTTCTCCTTCGCAGCCATCGCTGCGAATTTCGGCGAGGCAGAAGCGCATGCCCTGCTGCGCGAGGCCGATGCGCTGGTGGTCAACGATCCCGACGGTTTTCTGAAGTCAACCGATGACGGGTTTGAGCTGACGCTGCGCGGTCGCCCGTTCGTCCGCAACATCTGCGCCCGTTTCGACGCCTATCTCAATCCCGTCGCCGGCGGCGCGAAACACTCGATGTCGGTGTGACGCTGCGGTTGTCAGAATCCGGATCCGCCATATGGCCGCTGCTCGACGCTGGATCGAAAAGGGAACCGGCAGCTTGACCGTGCGCGAGTGACCTTCTAGAAAATTTAGAATAATTCTAATCTTGATGTCGGCCGCCGCTGCCATGTGCCGGATCGACGAGCTGGATCAGCGCCATGAAGACTCTACGACGCTGCTTCGGGAATCTCGCCTTCGCCACCGGTCTTGCCTTCGCGGCCCCCGCTTGGGCCGTCGACGAAATCCAGACCTTCCCACCAGTTGGTGACGCCGCACCGGCGGTGCGCCTGGCGCGCAAGATCAGATCGAGCGCCTTAGTCCGTCGGCCGAACAGCAGCATACGCTGTTTGCCGTCACCGGTTTTAAGCTCGGCATCTTCGATGTGAATCTCAGCGGACGCCGGCGAACGTGTCCCCACGGACCCGTGAATCCGACGGCGCGCTCCGCAACTCGCAGAGCCGTCTATTGACCCCTGCTCACTGAAAGAACGTCATGACTGATCGTCTGCACTACGGCACTCCAGCCAAGATCTTGCATTGGCTGATCGTGGCGCTGCTTCTGATCCAGTATCCGATCGGCTGGCTGATGCCCGACATCCATGCCGGCCCGCCCGGTGCCCCGATGACGTTTCACCTCTCGTTCGGTATGCTCATCCTCGCAGTTATCGCCTTGCGCCTGGTGTGGCGAAGCACCCATCCGGTGGCGCCGGATAGCTTGTTGCAGCCATGGCAGCGCGTCAGTTCGGAGGCGATGCACTGGCTGCTCTATGTTCTGGTGTTGGCCACAACCATCACGGGCTGGCTGTTCGCCTCGTTCCGCGGCTGGTCGGTGTCGCTGTTCTACCTGGTGCCGCTGCCCATGCTGTCGTCGAAAAATGCGGAGGCCGGCAAACTGATCGACGGCTGGCATCAGGCCACGGAATGGGGCCTGATGATTGTCATCGCGTTGCACGTTGCGGCCGTGCTGGTCCACATCTTTGTCTATCGCGACCGCATCATGCAGCGGATGCTGCCGGGATAGGCAGCCCGTAGGCCGCACGCACTCGGCCTCCGGACCATTGATCCCCGACACTTCCGCGGTGCGTGCATTTCGCTGATAGCGCTTGCTCCGGTACCGCGATATGCGCATCATCGATCCCGTCGATCATCGCAGGAGATGCGCCTTGACCACGCCGGAATTGAATTTTGCGACCGCCACCGAACTGACCTCCCTGCTGAACGCAAAAAGTCTCTGCCGTCGAACTGGCGCAGGGCGTCATCGACCAGATCGAAACCCATGACAGCCGCGTCAACGCCGTCTGCGTGCGCGATTTCGATCGTGGCCTCGACGCCGCCCGCGCCGCCGACGCCGCGCTCGGGCGCGGCGACACCGCACCGCTGCTCGGCATTCCCTTGACGGTGAAGGAATCCTTCAATGTCGCCGGTCTACCCACGACCTGGGGTTTTCCGGCGCAGAAGGATTTTATTGCCGCAGACGACGCCCTCGCCATCACCCGTGTAAAGGATGCGGGCGGCGTGATCCTCGGCAAGACCAACGTGCCCATCGGTCTCGGCGACTGGCAGAGCTACAACGACATCTATGGCACCACCAGTAATCCCTATGACCTCGGCCGCACGCCGGGCGGCTCCTCCGGCGGATCGTCGGCCGCATTGGCGGCCGGTTATGGCGCGCTGTCGCTCGGCTCCGACATCGGCGGATCGCTGCGCGTGCCCGGCCACTATTGCGGCATCTACGCCCACAAGCCGACTTTCGCGCTAGCTCCGCCCCGTGGCCACGTCCCGCCGCCATTTCCGCCGCTGCCCTCGACCCGCGACCTCTCGGTGATCGGCCCGATGGCCCGTTGCGCTGCCGACCTCACCCTGCTGCTCGACGTCATCGCCGGGCCGGACCCCTGGCACGAAGGCGTCGGTTACCAGCTAGCGCTGCCACCGGCGCGGCATACAGAACTCAAGGATTTCCGGGTTCTGGTGCTCAACGCTCATCCGCTTCTGCCGATCTCGGCAAGCGTGCGCGAAGCGGTGGAAACGCTCGCCACAAACCTGGCAAAGGCCGGCGCCAGCGTGAGCCGGACGAGCCCGCTGCTGCCCGATCTCGCAGACGGCGCGCGGCTCTACATGCGGATGCTGGTGGCCCTGATGGCCGCCGGCGCCCCGGCCGAGGAATACGCGGCAAACGTCACCCTGGTTTCGAAACTCGATCCGAACGATCTCAGCCTCGCGGCCGAACGCGGCCGCGGCGCAGTGCTGAATCATCGCGACTGGCTGATCGCAGACAACGGCCGCAACCGACTGCGCGCCCAGTGGCGCGCGCTGTTTGAGCGCTTCGACGCGGTGATCTGCCCGGTGATGCCGACGCCCGCCTATCCGCACAATCACGACCCCGACCAAGACAAGCGCAATATCGAGATCGACGGCGTGAACCATCCCTATGTCGATCAGCTGATCTGGCCCGGCGTTGCCACCTTGCCCGGCCTGCCAGCAACCGCCATTCCCGTCGCGATGTCGAAGGATGGGCTGCCGATCGGATTGCAGATCATGGGGCCATGGCTGGAAGACCGCACGCCGCTGAAACTGGCCGAGTTGATCGAACGTGAGTTCGGCGGCTTCAAGGCGCCGAAGGGATTTTGAAGTCTTAGTCTCTCCGGGCACTCCACTGTCATCCCCCGCGTAAGCGGGGATCCAGTAAACTGCGACGTTGAGGTCTGATCACCGGCGGCAGTGTCTACTGGATCGCCCGGACTTAGCGCTCAATTGCGCACCTGGCCGGGCGATGACAGTTGCGCGCGAAGCTAAGCCATCACCAACGCGCCCGCCTCCGCCATCCCCAAATCGCGCTCGTCGAGCAGACACTCTGTGATAGCGCGCTGTGTCGGACCTTCGATCACAGCGAACGGATCCGGCGCCATCAGGCGATGGTCGATCACCAGACGCGACAACAGGAGACGCCTGGCGTCGCCACGCCGCGCATGGATCTTTTCGGCTTCCCACGCCAAGGCCACCGCGCTGGCGACGTGATAGAGCGAACTGGTGGCGCGCCGCGCATCGGCCTCGTGATCGGAATGCGCCGCGACCTCACGGGCAAAACCGATGGCGCGATCGACCAGGCCATGCAGCCGGTCGCGCCACGCCTGCGGAACGCTCGAACTATCGTCGAGCCGCGCATGCAGGTCGGCAGCCAATGCACCCTCGGCGCCGTGACGCCCCACCGCGCGCTTCAAGGCATCGAGCGCCACGATGTTGCCGGTGCCTTCCCAGATCGAGCCGAGATGGGCGTCGCGCAGCAGCCGGGCGCTGGCGAATTCCTCAATGTAACCGATGCCGCCGCGCATCTCCAGCGCATCGCCGCAGACCTTGCGCGCATCGCGCGTCGCGCGAAACTTGAGCGTCGGCGTGAGAATGCGCAGCAACGCCGCGGCGTCCTGGCTGCCCGCCTCGGCGCGATCCAGCGCATCGGCCGTGAGGAAGCTCATGGACAGCGCCTGCTCGGTGGCAAGCATGATCTTCATCAATTGGCGCCGTGCCAGCGGCAGGTCGACGATGCGGCTGCCAAACACCACGCGGCCGCGCGCCACCGCCATCGCGTCGTGATACGCGCGGCGCATCAGCGCGGTCGACTTTACGCCATTCGACAGCCGCGACGAGTTGACCATCTCGGCCATCTGCACGAAGCCGCGGTCTAGATTTCCCACCGCATAAGCGATGGCGCCTTCCAGCTTGATCTCGCCCGACGCCATCGAGCGAGTGCCGAGCTTGTCCTTCAAACGCACAATTCGATAGTGATTGGGCGAGCCGTCCTCCAGCCGCCGCGGCATCAGGAACAGGCCGACGCCGCGGGTGCCGCCCACCGCGCCCTCCGGCCTTGCCAGCAGCATCACCACCTCGGCATCCGCATTGGAGCAGAACCATTTTTCGCCGGTGAGGCGCCAGTGATCACCCTCCTGCAAGGCCGTCGTCGTCAGCGTGCCGACATCGGAACCGCCCTCCTTCTCGGTCATGAACTGGCCGCCTTGGGTGAGCTTGCGCATGTCGGTCTGCGTCAGCCCGTCGAGATATTTTTCCTTCAGTGCGGCGTCGCCGAATTTCGACAGCAGTTTTGCGGCGCCGTCGGTGACATTGATCGGACAACCCATGCCGAACTCAGCCTGGTTGAACAGAAAGGTGAAGGCATGCTTGGCGACCACCGGATAGATCGACGGCCAACCGAGGATGCCCGCGCGATGCGACATGGCATGGATGCCGAATTCGCCATAGGCGGCCTTTTCGAGCTCACGATAGGCCGGATGATATTCGATCCACTGCACATCGCGACCGAAGCGATCACGCTGGTGCAGCACGGGCACGTGCTGGTCAGCCATCCGCGCGCAGTCATCGAGCACGCCGCCGGCAAGCCCGCCGAGCCGGTCGAGATGCGGCTCGATATGCACGAAGAGCGCTTCGGGCAGATGGATGCTCAACAGATCACGCAGCGCCGGATCGGCGCGATAAAAGTTCATGCCGGACGTATCGGGGGCGATCAGGTTGGCAGCGATCGATGCACTGATTTTGGTCTGGGCGTTCATGACGACCCTCTTGTTTATGTGGGTGGCGTTTCCATCTGCATCATGCGCCTCGCGCGCGATCGAATAAAGTGGCCTGCTGGAGAAATGCATCCCATGGACATTCCGCACTATGAAACTGCCCTGATCGTCGGCGCCGGCGAAGGCATCAGCGCTTCGCTGGCACGGCTGCTGTCGAAACAGGGCCTTCGCGTCGCGCTCGCCGCCCGCAACATCGCCAAGCTCGATGCGCTGTGCAGGGACACCGGCGCAACGGCATTCACCTGCGATGCCACCGATGCCGACGACGTGGAAAAGCTGTTCGCCGACGTGGAGAACAAGCTCGGCAAGCCCGACGTGGTGGTCTACAACGCCAGTCAGCGCGCCCGCGGCCCGTTCATTGAACTGGCTCCCGCCGATGTCGCGCAGTCGATCGCCGTCAGCGCCTTCGGCGGCTTTCTGGTGGCGCAACAGGCACTGCAGCGAATGCTGCCGGACCGGCACGGCGCCATCCTGTTCACCGGGGCGTCGGCCAGCATCAAGGGCTTTGCGCAATCAGCGCCGTTCGCCATGGGCAAGTTTGCCTTGCGCGGTCTGGCACAATCGCTGGCGCGTGAATTCGCGCCGCAGGGAATTCACATCGCACACTTCGTCATCGACGGCGGCATCCGCAGTTCGGTGCGCGCCGAGCCTGCCGACCGTCCGGACTCCATGCTGGACCCCGATGCGATCGCACTCAACTACTGGAACGTCCTGCAGCAACCCCGCAGCGCCTGGAGTTCGGAACTGGAGATCCGGCCGTGGGTGGAGAAGTTTTAAAGCTGTCGCTCGCACCAGGCCAATTGGCGTGGTGCGAGCGACGAGTCATGCCGCTTCCGCCAGCAGATGCCACGTCGCACACGGAACCTCACGCGGCGCGACCTCGATTGGCTTGGTGAACCGCACCTGCCTCCAGTCATTCGGTATCGCAGCAAAGGCAAAGCCCGATTTTCGCGCCAGCGCCACCATCGCGTCGTTGGTGCGCAACGTATCGCCGAACAGGCGTTTGGCGCAGAGCGCAGCCGCGCGACATTCCAGGTTGGCCATCAGCGCCGTACCGATCCCCTGGCCCTGAAAGGCGTTCGCCACCGACAGGCCAAGTTCGACACTCGCAGTATCCTCGTCGAACGCATAGCGGGCTTCGCCGACGATGGTCTCCATGGCGTCGCTCGCAACCGTCGCCACCACCGAGAACCGGCCGTCGTCATGCAAATGCGTAAAGGCGTCGAGCTGCGCCGGCGGCAGTTCGCTGGCTGCGCCCATCAGCCGATTGTAGCGCGACTGCACCGACAGGCTGCGGAAGTACGCCTGCAGTGCAGACGCGTCCTCGGGCGCGACGAAGCGCACCGTCACGGGGACCCCGCTGAGGGATCGGAGATGGTCGGAATATTGATCGAGATGGTTGAGATCCAGCGCCAGCATGGCCCGCACTCCACTTCGGCTCACGCCTGCCAGAACGGCTTTCCGGCTTCGAACCGTACGTCGCCCGGCGACACGCCGGCATCGCGCATATCGCGCTCGGTCCAATGCTGGAGTTCGCGCCTGCCGTGCTGCCGCTCGTGCCAGGTACGGACCACTTCAAGGACCTGGCTAAGCAAGCCCGCAACATGATGATTTGTCATCGGTTCGCGAGTGGCCAACGGTTCATGGGTGCACGTGGACATTTTGCTCTCCTGAAGTTAATTTCTCAGGAAATATCTGCCCCTCGGTGAATTTCGACAAACGACATGTTGTCCCCTTCGCATGATACGGACTCATGCATTACGCGTCAGGACAGACAATGACCGCCCGCCTTCCGTCGCTCAACGGCCTGCGCGCCTTCGAGGCCGCGGCGCGCCACCTCAGCTTCACCAATGCCGCCGCTGAATTGAACGTGACCCAGACCGCGATCAGCCATCAGATCCGGCGGCTGGAGGAGGAACTCGGCATCAAGCTGTTCCTTCGGCAAAATCGCGCCCTGACGCTGACCCCACAGGCGCGCGACTATCTGCCGGGCGTGCGCGCGGCGTTCAACGATCTCCGGCTGGCCACTGACCGCCTGCAGCGAAAGGGCAACGACCGCGTGCTGACCATCAGCACGCTGGCCTCACTGGCGTCCAAATGGCTGCTGCCGAAGCTGTCGACTTTCCAGGCGGCTCATCCCGACATCGACGTGCGCATCACCACCTCGACCAGCCTGGTCGACTTCAATGCCGGCGACGTCGATGCCGCCATCCGCTACGGCCGCGGCCAGTGGCCCGGCCTGCGCGCCGACTGGCTCACGGCCGATCAGGTGTTTCCGGTGTGCAGCCCGGCGCTGCTGGCCGGCGAGCGGCCGCTGCGCTCGCCTGCGGACCTCGCGCATCACACGCTGCTGCATTCGAGCGGCTATGACGACGACTGGCGGCTATGGCTGACCGCCGCGGGTCTTTCGGCCGACATCGCAAAACAGCCCAGCCTGTCCTTCGACATGATTTTCATGACGTTGCAGGCCGCGATCGATGGCCTCGGCGTGGCCATCAGCCGGACGACCTATGTGGAAGGCGATCTGGCCAAGGGCCGGCTGATGGTGCCGTTCCAGATCCGCCTGCCGGCCGATGCAGGCTTCTATCTCGTTGCGCCGGAGGCGGCAGCCGAGACGCCGAAGCTCGCCGCGTTCCGGAAGTGGCTGCTGGCCTCCGGATCGGCAAAAGCCTGAATTTGTTGGATATTACTGAGAGATCTCGTGTCTCGCAGTGGTTTCTGGTTGGTGGTCGCGCCGCACTGTGGCAGATTGCCGCAGAAGAATAGGACAGTTGTCCAGCTAGCACCACCATGAGTCGGCCCGAGCCAGGAGAGAAACGTCGTGACATCGCAAGCCACCGTAGCGCAGCCGCAGATCAAATCACGGTTGGGAGCCATTCTGCGTTCGACCAGCGGCAACTTCCTTGAACAGTTCGATTTCTTCCTGTTCGGCTTCTATGCCACTGCGATTTCGAAGGCGTTCTTCCCACCGGGCAACGACACCAATGCGCTGCTGCTGACCTTCACGACCTTCTGGCTGGGCGCCCTGATGCGGCCGGTCGGTGCGATCTTCCTCGGCGCCTACATCGATCGTATCGGCCGCCGCAAGGGGCTGATCGTGACGCTCGGGATTATGGCAATTGGCACCGTAGTCATCACGATATGCCCGACCTATGCCTCGATCGGCATTGCGGCGCCGATCATCGTGCTGATCGGCCGGCTGCTGCAGGGTTTCTCCGCCGGCGTCGAACTTGGCGGCGTGTCGGTCTACCTGTTCGAGATCTCGACGCCGGGCAACCGGGGCTTCTACACTTCGTTCCAGTCGGCCAGCCAGCAGGTCGCGATCTTCGTCGCAGCACTGCTCGGTTACTTCCTGAGCGAAATCATGCCGGCGGATCAGGTCACAGCCTGGGGCTGGCGCATTCCGTTCTTCGTCGGCTGCATCATTGTGCCATTCATCTTCGTCCTGCGTCGGACGCTGGAAGAGACCCCGGCATTTCTCGCCATGAAGCACCATCCCAGTCCGAAGGAAATCTTCGCCTCGGCGGCGCTGAACTGGAAGATCATCATGCTCGGCATGTTCATGACGGCAATGACCACCGTGACGTTCTATTTCGTCACCGTCTATACGCCGACCTTCGGCAAGAACGTGCTGAAGCTGTCGACGGCCGATAGCCTGTTGGTGACGCTGGCCGTAGCCGTGACCAACTTCATCTGGAATCCGGTCGGCGGCGCGTTGTCGGACAGGATCGGACGCAAACCGGTGCTGATCACGATCTCCGTTCTCGCGCTGCTCACCGCCTATCCCGCATTGCTGTGGCTGACGGCGGCGCCAACCTTCGGCAAGATGCTGGCCGTGGAAATGCTGTTCTCGTTCTATTTCGGCATGTACAGCGGTGCCATGCTGGGCGCGCTGGTGGAGATCGTGCCGACCCATGTACGAACGACCTGCTTCTCGCTCGCCTTCGCACTGGCCGCCGCGCTGTTCGGCACCTTCACGCCGCTGGCCTCGACCTGGCTGATCAAGGAAACCGGCGACAACGCCTCGCCCGGTTTCTGGCTGATGTTCGCCGCCGCCTCCGGCCTGATGGCAACGCTGGCTATCTATCGCGGCGGCAAATCCATCGCGACCCGCGAGACCGCGCCGGCACAGGCTTGAGCGGCGGGCGGCAAGCGATCATGATGATCGCCTGATTTGCGGAAGCGACGCGTCGATGAACGGCTAAGCATACCCGCCCATCGCCAGATGGGCTTCGCCGGTGCGATCATGCGATCAAACGCCTGACGCACCGGCAGGCACCATGACGAACAAACAATAAAACGCTATCGTGGGAGGATTCATGTCACGTTCCTGCTTCATCGCCGCGGCAGCCCTGCTCATGGCCGCAGCCATCCCTGCGCGGGCTGCCGAGCCTATCGCGCTGCACGACATGGGCTCCTTCCATGTGGGCGGGCGGCTGGTCGAGATCAGCGGCAAGCCGGTCAAGGAGGTCACGTTCACCCAGGGCGGCGTGCCGGCCAAGGTCGACCCCAACGGCACCTACCAGGTCGAGCAGATGTACGTGCAGTACTTCCTGCCTGCGAACGAGACCGGCACCGTCCCGTTGCTGATGTGGCATGGCGGCGGCCTCACCGGCGTCACCTATGAGACCACACCGGATGGCCGCGAAGGCTGGCTGAACTATTTCCTGCGCAAGGGCTGGGCTGTCTACAATTCCGATGCGGTTGAACGTGGCCGTTCCGGCTGGGCGCAGTATCCTGACATCTTCAAAGGCGAGCCGGTGTTCCTGACCACCGGCAACCCATTCGAACGGTTTCGCATCGGCGCAGGCCCAGGCTCGTACGATCCGGATCCGGCCAAACGCAAGCTGCTGCCCGGCAGCCAGTTTCCCAACGATGGTTACGAAAACTTCGTCAAGCAGAACGTGCCGCGGTGGACTACCACGGACGATGCGATCCTTGCCGCCTATATCGCCGAGATTGACCGGGTCTGCCCCTGCGTCATCCTGTTTCACAGTCAGGCCGGCGCGTTCGGCTTCAAGGCGGCGCAGGCGCGGCCCGACAAGGTCAAGGCGCTCATCGCCATCGAACCGGCGGGCGTCGGCGATCCGGCCAAGGTGGACATGCTGAAGGGCATTCCGTCATTGCTGGTCTACGGTGACTTCATCGAACAGGATTCGCGCTGGCCGAAAATTCGCGCAACCGGAGTGGCCTTCGCAGACGGGATCAAGGCGGCGGGCGGCATCGCCGACGTTGTCGATCTGCCAAAGGTCGGCATCAAGGGCAATTCGCACATGCTGATGATGGACAAGAACAACGCCGAGGTCGCTGCACTCATCCAGACATGGCTGCACGGCAAAGGCCTGACCCGACAACCCTGACAGATTGCAGAATGGGCGAACCATCATGAAGGACCTGGTCCCGCTGGCGGAAAAGATCGCGATCGAACTGATCGCGCGCAAGCAGAAGATCGTGGTGTCGGAATCGTCCACGGGCGGCCTGATATCGGCGGCATTGCTGGCGGTGCCCGGCGCATCGGCGTATTTTCTCGGCGGCGCGGTGATATATACCCGCGACGCCCGCCGCATCCTGGGGGATATCGACAACGACGCCATGACCGGCATCCGCTCGGCGTCGGAGCCCTATGCACAACTGCTGGCAAAGCGCATCCGCGAACGCTTTGGCTGCGACTGGGGCCTGTCGGAAACCGGCGCCACCGGTCCGTCCGGCAACAGCTACGGCGACGCCGCCGGCCACAGCTGCATGGCCGTGTCCGGGCCGCGAAACGAGGTCATGACGCTGGAGACCGGCAGCAGCGACCGGCTCGGCAACATGCACGTCTTCGCGCAGACTGCGCTGACATTCTTGCTGAAGAATTTGGCGGGGTAGCAGAAGCTCTTGCCCCGGACGCAGTGCAGTGCGCCGCCGCCAGGCGGCGTCGTGCGCTGCAGATCCGGGGCCCATTGCAAGAGCACTGCAGGTGTGGGTCTCGGATCTGCGGAGCGGCATGAGAATGCCGCATCGCGTCCGGGACACGAGAGTTGGTAACTTAAACCGTCTCAACCACCGCCATCTGCTCCGCCAGAATGCAGCGCACCACGCGGTTGCCGTCGAGATGCACGTTGGGCGGCGGCGCCTCGACGCAGCGCGGCTGCGCGAAGCTGCAGCGCGGCGCAAACGAGCAGTTCACCGGTGCCTTGTCGAGCGAGGGCGGCGTCCCGGGGATGGTCTCCAGCCGCGCGCCGCGCTTGGCACCGTGCACGGTGGAGGCCAGCAGGCCGCGCGGATAGGGATGCACCGCGCTACGCACGATCTGGCTCAGCGTGCCCTGCTCGACGATCTGGCCGGCATACATCACCGCGACACGGTCGCAGATCTCGATGGCCACGCCGATGTCGTGGGTGACGAAGATGATGGACATGCCGAATTCGCGCTGCAATTCGCGCAGCAGCAGCAGGATCTGGATCTGCACGGTAGCATCCAGCGCGGTGGTCGGCTCGTCCGCCAGCAGGATCTTCGGCTTGCAGGCCAGCGCCAGCGCGATCATCGCGCGCTGCCGCATGCCGCCCGACATTTCATGCGGATAGGCATCGAGCCGGCGCTTCGCCGAGGGGATGCGTACCACTTCCAGCATCTCCAGCGCTCGCTTGTTCGCGTCCGCCTGGCTCTTGCCTTCGTGGCGCATCACGCTCTCGGCGATCTGCTGGCCGATGGTGTAGACCGGATCCAGCGCCAGCGCCGGCTCCTGGAAGATCATCGATACGGTCTGACCGCGAAACGCCGACAGCTCCTCGTCGTTGAGCGCCAGCACGTCCTTGCCCATCACGTTGACGGTGCCGGTGATCTGCGTGCGCTTCTTCGGCAACAGCCGCATCAAGGCCCGCAGGGTCACGCTCTTGCCGGAGCCGGACTCGCCGAGCAGGCCGAGCACCTCGCCCTCGCCCAGCGAAAAACTGAGATCGTTGACCGCATATACGGTACGCTCGCCGCCGAAGCGAACGTTGAGATTGCGGACCTCGACGAGATTGCTCATGCAAGCTCCGGGCATTGGGTGTGGAAATCAGTCGCCCGCTGGAACGCGGCGCCGATGGTCAGCACGGTGGCTTCATCGAACGGTCGACCGATCAGCTGCATGCCTATCGGCAACTTGCTGGAAGTGAAGCCGGTCGGAATCGAGAGCGCCGGCAGGCCGAGGTAGTTGATCGGGCGGGTGAAGCGTGTCACCCGCTGGATCATCGCCTCGGCGTCCAGACTGTTGCCGACATCCGTTTCCAGAATGGTTGGTGCCGCGGCCGGCGAAACCGGCGCCAGAACTGCATCCACGCCGGCGACCGCGGCGAGATGAGCCGCCAGCGCCGGACCGCGCCAGCGCATGGTTTCCAGATAGGTCACGCCGGAAATGCCGAAGCCGTTCTGCAGCCGTGCCAGGATCTGCGGGCCATAGTCCTGCGGCCGCTCGACCATCCAGCGTTTGTGAATCGCGGCAGCCTCGGTGACGATCAGCAACTGGCAAGCCGCCGAAAGCTGTCGCTGGTCCGGCAGGTCGACCTCGACCACATGAACGCCCTCGCGCTTCAGCGTTGCAATGGTGTCCTGCAGGGCCTGCGCCGTGCCGTCATCGAGATCCTCGACGTAGAACGCCTTGGGAATGCCGACGGTCATGCCCTTGGCCGACGCGTGCGTGGCCGCCATGTAGTTCGGCACCGCGCGCGTGCTGGTGGTCGGATCGAGCGGATCGGCGCCGGCCATCAGGCCGGTGAGCAGCGCGCAATCCTCGACGGTGCGGGCCAGCGGGCCGACGGTGTCGAGCGACTGCGACAGCGGCATGGCGCCGGCGCGGCTGATCAGGCCCACGGTGGTCTTCAATCCGGTGACGCCGCAGAAATGCGCCGGCAACCGGATCGAACCGCCAGTGTCGGAGCCCAATGCCGCAAATGTCAAACGGGCAGCGACGGCGGAGCCCGAACCCGACGACGAGCCGCCGGTGACGTGATCCACATGCCACGGATTATGCACCGCGCCGTAATGCGCGTTGTGGCCGGTGGGGCCATAGGCGAATTCCACCATCTGCAGAGAGCCGAGGCGCACGGTGCCGGCGTCCTTCAGCCGCTGCAGCGCCGTCGACGTCGTGGTCGCGACCCAGTCGCGGCGGATGTGCGAGCCGCAAGTGACCACATGGCCTTCGTCGTAATACATGTCCTTGTGCGCCAGCGGCACGCCGTGCAGCACGCCCTTGCTCTGCCCCTTGGCGAGCGCTGCGTCGGCGGCATCGGCAGCGGCCAGCGCAGCATCGGCCTCGATCGACATGAACGCATTGAGGCTCGACTGCCATTTGGCGGTCCGGTCGAGACATGACTTTGTCGCTTCGCGCGACGAGATCTTCTTGTTGGCAATGGCGTCGGCTATTTCGGTCAGCGACAGCAATGCGGGTTCGGTGACGCTCATTTGACGGCTTTCGTATTCTGCACGACGAGAAAGGTGGCGGGCTCGAGATCCATCGGCAGCGTGCCGGCGATGGCCTTGAAGCCCTCATAAGCGGGGCCGATGGCATGGGCGATGCGCGCCGCGACATCGTCGGCAACAGTTAAACCGCCGAACTCGGCGATCGCCTTGATCTGGTTGGGTGTTGGCGCGGTCATGACGGCATGGCTCCTGCGGCTGGCGCCTTGCTGTGGCTGGCGCCCGGAATGAACATGTAGCAAGCGACCTGATGTCCGGTCGCGTCGATATCGGTCAGCTTCGGGCTTTCACCGGAGCATACCGCCTCGGCGAACGGACAGCGCGTGTGAAAACGGCAGCCGGACGGTGGATCGATCGGGTTCGGCGGATCGCCGGTGATCGGCGGGGTCTGGGTGCGGTTGTCAGGGTCCGACGACGGCATCGCCGCCAGCAGTGCGCGCGTATAGGGATGCGCGGGCCTGTCCCAGACATTGTCGACCGGGCCGAGTTCGACGACCTCGCCGAGATACATCACCAGCACACGGTCGGAGATGTAGCGGACCACATTGAGATCGTGGCTGATGAACAGATAGGTCAGGCCGAATTCGCGCTTCAGGTCGACCAGGAGGTTGAGCACCTGGGCTTCGACCGACTTGTCGAGCGCCGACACGGCCTCATCGAGAATGACGAGGCGCGGCGACAACGCGAGCGCACGCGCGATATTGACGCGCTGGCGCTGGCCGCCGGAAATCTCGTGCGGATAGCGGTTGGCGAAATTCTCCGGCCGCAAGCCGACCTTCCCCAGCAGCTCGCGCGCCAGTGCCCGCGACGCGCCTTCTGCCATGCCGTGGACCTTCGGCCCGAACGCAATCGATTCCTCGATAGTGAGGCGCGGATTAAGCGAGGCGTAGCTGTCCTGGAACACCATCTGCATGCCGCGGCGCAGTTCGCGCAACGTCAGCTCGCGGCCGACGGCGCGGCCGTCATAGATGATGTCGCCGGAATTGCGCTCCATCAGGTGCATCAGCAGTCGCGCGGTGGTCGATTTGCCGCAGCCGGATTCACCGACGATGCCGACGGTCTCGCCCTTGGCGATGTCGAACGATACGTTATCGACGGCACGCACGGTCTTGCTCTTGGCAAACAGCCCGCCGCGCACCGGAAAGTGTTTTGTGAGGCCATCCACGCGAAGCAGCGGCTGCGCGACGCCGCCGATGTCCGGCAACGGTTCGAGCTTGTCGATGGGTTCGATGATTTCGGTCATGACATCAGTTCCGGATGTCCATGGCGCTGCGCATGCCATCACTCAACAGGTTAAAACAGATCGATACTGCAAAAATCATCGCGCCGGGCAATGCCGCGACCCAGGGATTGACGTAGATCGCGGTGCGCAGCGTGTTGAGCATCAGGCCCCATTCCGGCTCCGGCGGCTTGGTGCCGAGACCGAGGAACGACAGGCCGGCGGCCAGAATCATCGACACCGAGATCAGCCCCGTCGCATACACGAAGATGGTGCCGAGCACGTTGCCGAGCATGTGCACCCGCATGATGGTGAAGGCGTCGGCGCCGGATGCTCGCGCGGCCTCGACGAAGTCGGCGTTGCGAACGCCGGTGGTGACGCTCTCGGCGACGCGGGTGATCTGCGGCACGAACACGATGGTCAGAGAGACGATGGAATTGACGATACCGGCGCCAAGCGCGCCGGAAATCGCGATGGCCAGTAGCACCGAGGGGAAGGCGTAGAACACGTCGACCGTGCGCATGATGGCGGTGTTGAGCTTGCCGCCGACATAACCGGCCACGAGGCCGAGCGAGGTGCCTATCACGAAAGCCAGGATCACCGGCAGGATGCCGATCAGCAGTGACAGCCGGCCGCCATAGACCAATCGCGCAAACATGTCGCGGCCGAGCTCGTCGGTGCCGAGTGGATAATTCGGTGTGCCGATGTGGCGCAACCGGCGGATCATCGAGCCCTGATAGGGATCGGCGAGGCCGAGCCACGGCGCGAACAACGCGCCGAGCAGAATCAGCAGCAGGATCGCCGCGCACGTCATGCTGACCTTGTCTTTGACAATACGGCGGCCCACCGTGGCCCAGTAGCCGCGGGCGGCGTGCGTAGGCGCTGCCTGCAGCGCGGTGTCGGTCATCGCGGTCATGAGAGAAAATCCTGCATGGTCAGTTCCGCTTGATGCGCGGATCGATCGCGGCCTGCGCGATATCGACCAGGAGATTGAGGAAGACGAAGAACAGCGCCAGCACCAGGATGGTGCCCTGCAGCAGCGGCAGGTCGCGCTGGAAGATCGCCGAGTTCAGCAGCAGGCCGGAGCCCGGCCACGAGAACACCGTCTCGATCAAGATCGAGCCGCCGAGCATATAGCCGAGTTGCAGGCCCATCACCGCAAGCGCGGTCGGTGCGGCATTCTTGATGACGTGGCGAAACACGCTTTTCTCACGCAGGCCTTTGGCGCGCAGCGCCTCGACGAAATCCTGCGAGAGAATGTCGCCGGTCAGGGCGCGCACGGTGCGGGTGATGATACCCATCGGAATCACCGAGGTGGTGATTGCCGGCAGCACCAGATATTTGATGTGGTCCCAATCCCAGGCCCAGGAGCCGGAGCCGCCCGGCCCCGCGCCCACCGCCGGCAGCCAGTTCAGCTGCACCGAGAATATGATGACCAGCACCATGCCGAGCCAGTAATGCGGCACCGAGACGCCGGCGATGGCGATCGAGGTCGAGACTTTGTCGATCCAGGTGTCGCGGAAATAGCCGGAGATCAGCCCAAAGAGCAGGCCGAGCGTGAAGCCGATCAATGCGGCGGCGATCGCCAGCGTCACGGTGTTGCCGACCGCACGCAGCACTTCGGCGAGCACCGGGCGGCCGGTGGCGATGGAGGCGCCGAGGTCGCCATGCAGAGCGCGCCACAGCCACAGGCCGAACTGCACCGGCAGCGGCCGGTCGAAGCCATAGGCGATACGCAATTGCGCCGCGAGTTCCTGCGAGGCGTCAGCGGGAAGGATGGCGACAAGCGGATCACCCGGCGTGATGTGCACCAGCAGGAAGCACACCAGCGCCACGCTGATGACGACCGGAATCACATAAACGATGCGGCGCGCGATATAGACGAACAAAGGTCACCTTCGATTCAGTGGTAGAGAAGCGCTTCTTATCCCTCCCCGCGTCTTCGCGTGGGGAGGGTGGCCGGCCGTCAGGCCGGTCGGGTGGGGGTGGCGGCCACATCACGACAGCGAATGTTGCGCCCCCACCCGTCACGTTTGTTCGCTTCGGTCTCAAACGCGCCACCCTCCCCACCCCGCGAAGCTTCGCTTCGCCGGGGGAGGGAAAGAAGCACGCTTGCGTTAGCTACTACGGCGTCATCGACACCGGCGAGAAGTCGACGAACCAGCTCTTTGGCTGCACAAAGCCCTTGATCTTCGGGCTCAGCGCGCGCGGACCAACGTCATGGGCGACATAGAGGAACGCTGCATCGTCGATCGAGGCGGCGTTCAACTCGGCCAGAGCCTCGTCACGCGCAGCAGGATCGAAGGTGGTGCGGGCCTTGGTCACCAGCTCGTCGAACTTCGGGTTATTGATATAGCCCCAGTTGTTGGAGACCGGCGGCGCCATGGATGACTGCAGGAAGCGCACCAATGCGAAGAACGGGTCCATCGCCGCATAAGTGACGTTGGTGGCGTTGGAGCCGTTCGCGCTGGGATCCTTGACGCCGCGGCGCCAGTTGGTGAACAGCGTATTCCACTCGATGACGTCGAGCTTGACGTCGAAATAGCACTCCGCCAGCGCCTGCTGCAGATATTCGTTCATCGGCAGCGGCAGCATCTGGCCGGAGCCCGACGCCGAAGTCTGGGTCTTGACTTCAAGCTTCTTGGTCGGACCGTAACCGGCTTCCTTCATCAGCGCCTGCGCGGCCTTCAGGTCGTACTTGATCTGGAAGGTTGGCTTGCCGCGCCAGGGATGGCCGGGTTCGAAGGTGCCGGTGGCGGGCACCATCAAGCCGGCCAGCAAACCATCGCGCAGGCCTTCGCGATCGATGCAGAGATTGGCGGCCTTGCGGACGCGGATGTCGTTCCACGGCGAGCCTTCGACGCGCGAGAACTGCCACGGCCAGACATGGGGCTGCTCGTTCTTCTCGATCTTGAAGCCGCGGGCGGTGATTTCCTTGACCGCGTCAGGTGCCGGCGCCTCGATCCAGTCGACCTGGCCGGACAGCAGCGCCGCGGTGCGGGCATTGGCCTCCGGCATCGGCAGCAACAGCATCTTGTCGACCTTGGGGATGCGATCCTTGTTCCAGTAGGCGTCGTTCTTCGCCAGTTCGAGCCGCTCGCGCGGCGTGAACTTCGACATCTTCCACGGGCCGGTGCCGGCCGGTTCGCGCGCGAAGGCGGTCCATGCCGCCTGCGACTTCGCCTTGGCGTCGGCGCCCTCGGCCTTGTCGAAGAAGCCCTGCCACTTGCTGGGGCTGACCATATAAAGGTTTGTCAGATTGATCGGCAGGAACGAGTCTGGCTCCTTGGTCGTCAGTTCGACGGTCATGTCGTCGATCTTCTTCGCGGAGACCAGCGTCGGCATACGCGAGGCGGTGACGCCGACCTGGCTGGCATCGAACTGCACGGCATCCTGCTTCAGCACCTTCTCGACGTTCCACACCACGGCATCGGCGTTGAATGGCGAACCATCGTGAAAGACGACGCCGGGGCGCAGCTTGAAGGTCCACTTCTTCTTGTCGGCGTCATCGACTTTCCATTCGGTCGCCAGGCCGGGGATAACCACGCTCGCCTTGGTTGCCGACGACAGATCCCACATCGTGAGGCCGTCATACATGGTGTTGCCGGTAAAGCGATTGCCTTCAAAGCCCTGATCGGGCTGGCCCAACGTGCGCGGAATGTCGGCGGCGGTCATGCCGATGCGCAGCACGGTCTCGGCGCGCGCGGCCTGCGGCAGCGTCAGCGCGGTCGCAACGCTCAGCATGGCGATCGCCATGGCAAGGCGGCTCTTGGTCGGCTTCTCGATACGCATCGGTGTCATTCCCCGTGGATTGGATGGCTCGGCGTCACAGCCTAAGCACTGGCTAATTCTTATGCAACGGCTGTGCCAGCGGCGGCGAGTCACTGCGTTGGGTGACTCGGCGTGCGGCATAGCGCCCCGTTGGCACACAGTGCATCAGCATCTGCCTAATGTGGCATCAAGCTTGCAAGAATTCTCCGACTCTCGCTTATCCTCATTGGAGCCTGTTTACATGCGCGTTCGGAATTCAATATTTGTCGCGGCCATCGCCGCCGTGCTGGGTGCTGCCGCACCGGCGCAAGCCGAGTCGGTGGTGCGCTATGG
Organism: Rhodopseudomonas sp. P2A-2r; assembly: GCF_026015985.1. Taxonomy (GTDB): domain Bacteria; phylum Pseudomonadota; class Alphaproteobacteria; order Rhizobiales; family Xanthobacteraceae; genus Tardiphaga. The sequence goes on from NZ_CP110389.1 coordinate 5,929,311, forward strand.
CATCTCGATGGCGGACATCCCGCTGACCACAGGTCAGCCCGATCGCGGCGCAGGTGCCTATCAATTCACCGGCTACACCATCTACGACCCGCTGGTGGCTTGGGAGATGGACGTCTCCGATCGTCCGGGCAAGCTGATCCCCGGGCTGGCCACCGAGTGGAAGGTCGATCCCGCCGACAAGACCAAGTGGCGCTTCACCCTGCGCCAGGGCGTCAAATTTCACGACGGCAGCGATTTCAACGCCGACGCCGTGGTGTGGAATCTGGACAAGGTGCTGAACGAGAAGGCACCGCAGTTCGACAAGCGCCAGAGCGCGCAGGTCAAGACCCGCCTGCCCTCGGTCGCCAGCTACGCCAAGATCGACGACAATACCGTCGAGATCACCACCAAGACCGTCGATTCATTCTTCCCGTACCAGATGCTCTGGTTCCTGGTCTCGAGCCCGGCGCAATACGAAAAGGTCGGCAAGGACTGGGACAAGTTCGCAGCGTCTCCCTCCGGCACCGGGCCGTTCAAACTGACAAAACTGGTGCCGCGCGAACTCGCCGAACTCTCGAAGAATCCGGACTACTGGGACAAGAAGCGCCTCGCCAAGGTCGACAAGCTGGTTCTGGTGCCGATGCCCGAAGCTCTCACGCGCACCAACGCGCTGCTCGCCGGCCAGGTCGACCTGATCGAGACCCCGGCGCCGGACGCCGTGCCGCAGCTGAAGTCGGCCGGCATGAAGATCGTCGACAACGTCACGCCGCATGTCTGGAATTATCATCTCAGCGTGCTGCCGGGCTCACCGTGGACCGATGTCCGCCTGCGCAAGGCGCTCAATCTCGCCATCGACCGCGACGCCGTGGTCGGCCTGATGAACGGTCTCGCCAAGCCGGCCATCGGCCAGGTCGATCCGTCCTCCCCGTGGTTCGGCAAACCGACCTTCAAGATCAAGTATGACCTCGCCGAAGCCAAGAAGCTGGTGAAGGAAGCCGGCTACGGACCGGACAAGCCGCTGAAGGCGACGTTCATCATCGCCAATGGCGGCACCGGCCAGATGCTGTCGCTGCCGATGAACGAATTCCTGCAGCAGAGTTTTAAGGAAATCGGCGTCGACGTCGAGTTCAAGGTGGTCGAACTCGAAGTGCTGTACACTGCCTGGCGCAAGGGCGCGGCCGACGAGAGCATGAAGGGCATCACCGCGAACAACATCGCTTACGTGACCTCCGATCCGCTCTACGCCATCGTGCGCTTCTTCGACTCCCGCCAGATCGCGCCGGTCGGCGTCAACTGGGGCGGCTACAAGAACCCGAAGGTCGATGCGCTGATCGACGAGGCCAAGAACAACTTCGATCCGGCGAAGCAGGATGAGCTGCTGGCGCAGGCACATGCGCTGATCGTCGATGACGCCGTACTGGTCTGGGTCGTGCACGACACCAACCCGCATGCGCTGTCGCCGAAGGTGAAGAAGTTCGTGCAGGCGCAGCACTGGTTCCAGGACCTGACCACGATCAGCATGGACTGAGCTAGAAGCGTAGGGTGGGCAAAAGGCGCCTCGGCGCCGTGCCCACCACGCGGATGGTGGGCACGCTTCGCTTTGCCCACCCTACAATAACATCAGGCGCCGCCGAGCCATCGGCGGCGCCTTTTGTTTCCCCTCTCCCCGGCCGCCGCGCAGCGGCGGTTGGTGGGAGAGGGTGGACGCGCGCCAGCGCGGCCGGGAGAGGGGTGATGCCGCAAACGCCGGCGCTCGCGGCCTTCCCTCTCCCGCCTTCGCTTCGCCAAAGCCGATGCTTTGCATCGGCGTGAATTTTAGAACGGCGGCCGAAGGCCGCCTATGCACCCTCTCCCACGGCGCGCAGCTTCGCTGCGCTGGGGAGAGGGGAAAGGCGCAGCTTCACTGCGCGCAGCAGCTCAGCGGAACCCCTGCCCGCTCCGCGACTTGATCCGCACCGTCCTCGCAGCCCGGTGCCCGCATGATCGACGATCTCTGGTACAAGAACGCCGTCTTCTATTGCCTGTCGGTGGGCAGCTTCATGGATGCCGACGGCGACGGGGTCGGCGACTTCAAGGGCCTGACGCGAAGGCTGGATTATCTGCACGGGCTCGGCGTCACCGCGATCTGGCTGATGCCGTTCCAGCCCTCGCCGGGCAAGGACGACGGCTACGACATCTCCGACTACTACGGTGTCGATCCGCGCTACGGCACGCTCGGCGACTTCGTCGAATTTACCCATGGCTGTCACCAGCGCGGCATCCGCGTCATCATCGACCTGGTGGTCAATCATACCTCGGACCAGCACAGCTGGTTCAAGGAAGCCAAAAGCTCGCCGGACTCGAAGTATCGCGACTGGTACGTCTGGTCCGACAAGAAGCCCGCCAATGCCAACAAAGGCATGGTGTTTCCCGGCGTGCAAAAATCAACCTGGACCCACGACAAAGAAGCCAAAGCGTGGTTCTTCCATCGCTTCTATGACTTCCAGCCAGACCTCAACACCTCGAACCCCCATGTGCAGGCCGAGATCCTCAAGATCATGGGATTTTGGCTACAGCTCGGCGTGTCCGGCTTCCGCATGGACGCAGTCCCGTTCGTGATCGCGACCAAGGGGCCGAAGGTCAACAAGCCGACTGAGCAATACGACATGCTGCGCGCCTTCCGCGAATTCCTGCAGTGGCGCAAGGGCGACGCCATCATCCTCGCCGAAGCCAATGTCGAGCCCGAGACCGACATGGAATATTTCGGCGATGACGGCGATCGCATGCAGATGATGTTCAATTTCCACGTCAACCAGAACCTGTTTTACGCGCTGGCGTCTGCCGATTCGCGTCCGCTGGCCGGCGCGCTGAAAGTCACCAAGCCGCGGCCGGCGACGGCGCAATGGGGCTTGTTCCTGCGCAACCACGACGAACTCGATCTCGGACGGCTGACCGACGCGCAACGCCAGACCGTGTTCGCCAAATTCGGCCCGGACAAGTCGATGCAGCTCTACGACCGCGGCATCCGCCGCCGCCTCGCGCCGATGCTCGGCGGCGACCGCCGGCGGCTCGAGCTTGCCTACAGCCTGATGTACACTCTGCCGGGTACGCCGGTGCTGCGCTATGGCGACGAGATCGGCATGGGCGACGACCTCTCGCTGCCGGAGCGCAATTGCGCACGCACACCGATGCAATGGTCGACCGAACCGCATGCCGGCTTCACCAAGAATGCCAAGCCGAAGAACCCGGTGATCGACAGCGGGCCCTACGGCTACCCGCACGTCAACGTCGCCATGCAGCGCCGCGACCCCAACTCGATGCTGAACTGGACCGAACGCATGATCCGCATGCGCAAGGAGGTGCCCGAGGTCGGTTGGGGCGACTTCCAGATCATCGCCACGCGCAATCCCGCGGTGCTGGCGATCCGCTACGACTGGCGCAATAATTCGGTGCTGTTCGTGCACAACCTCGACGACAAGCCGCACGAGGTGAGCTTCGCGGTCGGGCTTGGCACCGACCAGGACAACAGCCTGATCAACCTGCTCACGGAAGACCACAGCCACGCCGACGACAAGGGCAGGCACAGGCTGATGCTCGAAGCCTATGCCTATCGCTGGTTCCGCGTCGGCGGCCTCGACTATCTGCTCAAACGAAGCGATATCGACGGCGACGCCGATCCGCATCCGGAGTAGCCTAAAACTCGTGTCCCGCACGCGGTGCGGCATTCTTATGCCGCCCCGCAGATGCGGGACCCACCGCTTGCTCAACAAGATGGGCCCCGGGATCTGCGAAGCAATACTTCGTATTGCGTCGCGTCCGGGGCACGAGACGGAAGACTAACGCAACCGGACAATCACGCCTTCATTGCCGCGCAGCTCCAGCACGCCGGAGACGTTCTCACCCCTGCGATCCAACTCCGTCGTCAGCGCGATTTCGCCGCCCTCGCCTTCCACATGCATCGATGCCGCCTCGCTGCTGAAATTGAGCGCCACCAGCAGGGCCCTGCCGTCATAGACACGAAGATAGGCCAGGACGTCGCCGGCGGTTTGAAGGGGGACATAGTCGCCAAAAACAAGCTCGAGCGTATGCTTGCGCAGGTCGATCAGCTTGACGTAGAGACTGAGGATGGAGTGCGGATCGCTGGCGAATGCAGCCGCGTTGTCGGTGGCGAAATCGTCCGCGAGCGGCAACCATGGCTCGCCCGAGGTAAAGCCGGCGTTGTCGGTCGCGCCCCATTGCATCGGGGTACGACAGCCGTCGCGGCCGACGCCGATACCGGGCACATTCTTCTCGAACGGATCCTGCACCCGCTCGGCCGGGATCGCCACCTGGCGCATGCCGATCTCGTCACCATAGTAGAGCGTCGGCGTGCCCCTCAACGTCAGCAGCAGCATGGCGGCGACGCGGGCTTGCGCGGCGCCCACGCGACTTGCGACGCGCGGACGGTCGTGATTGCCGAGCACCCAGTTGGGCCACGCGCCGAGCGGCAGTGCCTGCTCGTAGCGATCGATCAGCGCCGCGATCTCGCGGGCATTCCACGGCGCCGACAACAGCGCAAAATTGAAAGGCAGGTTGGCGCCGCTGAGGTCCTTGCCGTAGTAGGCCACCAGCCGCTCGACCGGAAGATACACCTCGCCGATCAGTACGCGGTCGTCGAATTCGTCGACGACGCGGCGCATCTCGGCCACCACCTCCTGGACCTCCGGCTGGTCGGCCGAATGCAGCGTCAGCACCGCCTCATGCGGCGGCCGCCCGGCGTTGAAGTTCGGATTCACCGGATTGTCGCGGAACTCGCCATCCTTGATCAGGTGCCATATCACGTCGACGCGAAAGCCATCGACGCCGCGGCGCAGCCAGAATCGCATCACCTCGTAGATAGCATGACGCACCTCCGGATTGCGCCAGTTCAGATCTGGCTGCTTGTCGAGGAAGGCGTGATAGTAATATTGCCCGGTGGCGTCGTCGAACTGCCAGGCGCTGCCACCGAATTCCGACATCCAGTTGTTCGGTGCCGATCCGTCCGGCTTCGGATCGCGCCAGATGTACCAGTCGCGCTTCGGGTTGTCGCGCGAGCCTCGACTCTCAAGAAACCACGGATGCTGATCCGAGGTGTGGTTCGGCACGAGGTCAAGGATCAGTTTGAGGCGCTGGCCATGGGCCGCCGCTACCAGCGCGTCGAAATCCGCAGATGTACCGAAGATCGGATCGATGCCGATATAGTCGGAAATGTCGTAGCCGAAATCGGCCATGGGCGATGGAAAGATCGGCGACAGCCAGATCGCATCAACCCCGAGACGGGTCAGATACGGCAGCCGGCCGATAATACCGGTGAGATCGCCGATGCCGTCGCCATTGGCGTCCTGGAACGAGCGCGGATAGATCTGATAGATGGTGCCGGCCTGCCACCAGACGGTCGCTGCAATATTCATATTCGGATACTAAACCATTAAGTCAGGCAAAATGGGCGCGAAAAAGCGGCCTTCCCATGGGGAAGGCCGCCTCTACAAAAGTCGAAATTAGTCGCGTTCGATGACAACCGAACGACGCCCGCGATCATAATCACGATCGCGCTCACGGCTTCGCTTGATCACGACGGTCTCGTCGCGATCGCGGTAGCCACGTTCGCGAACGTATTCGCGGTCACGGTGGCGATCCGGGACGGCACCCACGGTCACGCCGCCCGGACCCACACCCACGCCGATTTGCTGGGCGCTTGCTGGGACGACGCTGCCGATTGCCGCCGCGGCAACGGCGATGATAGCCAAATGCTGAATCATTGCGTGCTCCTCAAATTGTGAAACGATGAGGTAGCAATGCGAAGCTGTAGCGAAGGTTCCATTAATATGACCGCACTGTAATACTTGTGCAGGCTCAGCGCGTGACCGAGCGCGTAAAATACCTTTAGGCGCCTGGTGCCGTTCCAGGTGGCATTGGCCACGTGTACCGGGGGGATGCCCGCGGTTCGATTACGTCGGTGGCAGGATCGCATTGCTGGGCATCGGCCGGTCGGTGATCTGCTGGCCGAACAGGCTGCCGATCAATTCGACCATGACCCGGGCGGTGCGGCCGCGCTCGTCGAGGAAGGGGTTAAGCTCGACGATGTCGAGCGAGCACAGCAGACCTGAGTCATGCAGCAGCTCCATGATCAGGTGCGCCTCGCGATAGGTGGCGCCGCCCGGGACCATGGTGCCGACGCCCGGTGCGTTGGCCGGATCGAGGAAGTCCACGTCGAAACTGACATGCAGCACGCCCTTGCGTGCCTTGACCTTGTCGATCACCCGGCGGATCAGCACGCCGACGCCGAATTCGTCGATCTGCCGCATGTCGGCGACCGTGATATTGCGCGCCTGCACCAGTTCCTTCTCGAGCCTGTCGATGGAGCGGATGCCGAACAGATCGAGATGGTCGGGCCGGATCGAGGCCCGCGGCTGCGCGCCGAGCAGCCGGTCGAGCCCGGGCTCGCCGCACAGGAATGCCGCCGACATGCCGTGCATGTTGCCGGTGATGGTGGTGGCCGGGGTGTTGTAGTCGGCATGCGCGTCGAGCCACAGCACGAACAGCTCGCGGCTCTGGCCGTGCCAGTGCCGCGCAACGCCATTGACCGAGCCCATGGAAAGGCTGTGGTCGCCACCGAGAAAGATCGGCAACGCGCCGGAGCGCGCCAGTTCATAGGCACGACTGCTGAGCGCCTCGATCCAGCGCTGGATGTCGCGATAGTGCTTGGCGTTCTCCGGCGGCGTGTCATGGGCGGGATGCCCGTCCAGCGCAGTGAGATCGCCGTGGTCTTCAACCTCGAAGCCCAGCTCCTGCAGCAGCGTCGCCAGTCCTGCGGTTCGCAGCGCCGCAGGCCCCATCAGCGTGCCCCGTTGCGAGGCCCCGACTTCAACAGGCGCGCCGAGCAGCGCAATGCGCTTGCGGTCATTCATTCGCAGAATCCCGGGTTGAAATGTGGAAATTAAGCGGCGAAATTTTCTTCGCACTGCAACGTATTGGCCGTGGAGCGGTTGTCTTGCGCATTTGATCAGCAAACATATGGGGCAATCGTGACGAATAGAACGGTCGAAGAAGGCTTGCCGTATCCGCTAGGCGCACATTGGGACGGAAACGGCACCAATTTCGCTTTGTTTTCGGCCAATGCCACCAAGGTGGAGGTCTGCCTGTTCGACGGCGACACTGAGACCCGTATCGAACTGCCGGAATACACTGACGAGGTCTTCCACGGCTACATTCCCGATGTCGCGCCCGGCACCTTCTACGGTTACCGCGTCCACGGTCCCTACGAGCCGGAGAACGGCCACCGCTTCAATCCCAACAAGCTGCTGCTCGACCCCTACGCCCGCGCCCATGCCGGGACACTGGAATGGAATCCGGCCGTGTTCGGCTACAAGATGGAGACCGGCGACGACACCACCTTCGATGAGCGCGACTCGGCGCCGTTCATGCCGAAATGCGTGGTAGTGGATAAGAACTTCGACTGGACCGGTGAAGCCGGCCGGCTCCCCGTTCCATGGGACCAGACCATCATCTATGAGGTCCACGTCAAGGGATTCACCAAGCAGCATCCGGACGTGCCCGAGACCATCCGCGGCACCTATGCCGGTTTCGGCAGCAAACCGGCTGTCGACTATCTCAAGGACCTCGGCATCACCTCGGTCGAACTGCTGCCGATCCACACCTTCATCAATGACGACTACCTGCTCGACAAGAAGCTGGTCAACTATTGGGGCTACAACACCATCGGGTTCTTCGCACCGGATCCGCGCTACGCCTCCGACGTGCCGAACAGCCTGCGCGAATTCAAGGAGATGGTGTCGGCGCTGCACGCTGGCGGTCTCGAGGTGATCCTCGACGTGGTCTACAACCACACCGCCGAGGGCAATGAGCTCGGTCCGACTCTGTCCTTCAAGGGCATCGACAACGCCAGCTACTACCGGCTGCTGCCGGACAAGAAGCGCCATTACATCAACGACACCGGCACCGGCAACACCGTCAACCTGTCCCATGCCCGCGTCATCCAGATGGTCGCCGACTCCCTGCGCTACTGGGTGCGGGAAATGCACATCGACGGCTTCCGCTTCGATCTCGGCACCATCCTGGCGCGCGAGGTCTATGGCTTCGACGAGCAGAGCGGCTTCCTCAAGGCCGTCGATCAGGATCCGTTGCTGACCACCGTGAAGCTGATCGCCGAACCCTGGGACATCGGGCCCGGCGGCTACCAGGTCGGCGGCTTTCCGCCCGGCTGGGCGGAATGGAACGACAAGTTCCGCGATACCATGCGGGATTTCTGGCGCGGCGAGGCGCCCGTCGCGGCGATCGCCCCGCGGCTATCGGCCTCGGCCGATCTGTTCAACCACCAAGGTCGCCGGGCGTGGTCGTGCGTCAACTTCGTCACCGCCCATGACGGCTTCACGCTGAATGACTGGGCAAGCTACAACGAGAAGCACAATGAGGCCAACGGCGAGGACAACAAGGACGGCTCTTCCAACAACGCCTCGTGGAATTGCGGTGTCGAGGGCCCGACCGACGACAAGGCGATCACCGCCCTGCGCGAGCGGCAGAAGCGCAACATGCTGGCGACCCTGCTGTTCTCCCAGGGCACCCCGATGCTGCTCGGCGGCGACGAGTTCGGCCGGACACAGCATGGCAACAACAACGCCTATTGCCAGGACAGCGAGATCTCCTGGTTCAACTGGGAACTGACCGACGACGGCAAGGATCTGCTGAAGTTCACCAAGCGCCTGATCGACCTGCAACGGACCTGCGCGATCCTGCGCCGGAGCCGGTTCCTGACCGGACAGCACGATCCGCATCTCGATGTCCGCGACGTCACCTGGATCAATGCCAACGGCAGCGAGATGCAGGACAGCAACTGGCAGGACACCAACATCAAGTGCTTCGGCATGTTGCTGGACGGCCGCGCCCAGAAGACCGGCATCCGGCGGCTGGGCGAGGACCAGACGGTGCTGATGGTGATGAACGGCTATGAAGACGTGGTGGATTTCACCATGCCCAAGGCGTTCGGCGGCAGCCAGTGGACCCTGCTGATCGATACCAACATTCCCGACACCGACGGCGGGACCGACTTCCCGTTCGGCGATGTCTATCAGGTGACCGGGCGCTCGCTGCTGCTGCTCGCCCTCAAAAAATAGGCGAACCTTCTCTCGCAACGCACCGACCCATCATGACCCGCGTGTGCCGATCACCGGCCGGCGCGGGTCGTTTCGTTTGGAACCATGCTAGCGCACAGGAACTGCCCAAGAATGCCCACATTTTCTGCACAGATCGGGCCGCCGCGCCCGGAACGAACGCGGATTGATACACTTATTTGACAATCATTATTTGTTCGCCTCGCCAGACCATGGAGATTCCAGTGCAGATTCGTGCGGGCTACGACATTGCGTTCCAGTGCTATCAGGAAACCCCGATGGTCCTGATGCTGAGCGTTCATCCCGATCGGCAGTGCGATCTGATGACGCCTGATCGCATCCAGTTTTCCCACGATGTTCAGGCCCGCAACTACCTCGACATGTTCGGCAACACCTGTACGCGCATCATCGCGCCGCCCGGCCTCACCGAGATCCGCAACGACTTCCTGATCAACGACAGCGGCTTGCCCGACGCGGTCAACCCGGATGCTCGCCAGACCCCGATCGGCGAGTTGCCTGACGACGCGCTGATCTATCTGCTCGGCAGCCGCTATTGCGATACCCAGAAACTCTCCGATCTGGCATGGTCGATGTTCGGCGGCATTATTGGCGGCTGGCAGCGCGTGCAGGCGATCTGCGACTACGCCCACGACCGTATCTCGTTCGGCTATCACCACGCCCGCAATGACCGCACCGCCTCCGAGGGCCATGATGAGCGCGTGGGCGTCTGCCGCGACTTTGCGCATCTCGCCGTCACGCTGTGCCGCTGCATGAATATTCCGGCGCGCTACTGCACCGGCTATCTCGGCGACATCGGCGTGCCCATCGATCCCGCGCCGATGGATTTCAGCGCGTGGTTCGAGGTCTATCTCGACGGCCGCTGGTACACCTTCGACGCCCGGCACAACCATCCGCGCATCGGCCGCATCGTCATGGCCCGCGGCCGCGATGCCGCCGACGTGGCAATCTCCACAGCCTTCGGCCCGGCGCCGCTGGCGAAGTTCGTTGTCATCACCGAGGAAGTCGCCGCCGCGCCGGCCCAGGCGCCGATCTGCATGGTGGCGTAGTCGTCTCGCCGAACGATCGCTCCACGATCGCTAGGTCCAAACCAACCCGATCTTCATCAAGCCCGGCCTCGTGCCGGGCATTCGCGTATCGAGGGGAGACAAGGAGAGCGATGGCGAGACAGGCTCGGCCACACGCGCCACGTTTGTCCAGACCAACGAAAAGCCCGCCGATTGCTCGGCGGGCTTCTTTCGGTGACCTGCTGATTAGCGGATCAGCAGAAACAGGATGATCAGGGGGATCGGAATGCCGAGGAGCCAGAGAAGAATGGGCATGTGATGTCCTTTCAGTGTGAGTTGACTGGATCAGTTGACTTGGATTTTACGTGTTCAGGCGACGCTTGTTGCCCCAGGTGCCGTCACGCAGGCCGCCCCCTTCGGTCGCCGCAAGGCTCGCACAGAAGGCACCGAGCAGCAGCGAGGCGGTAAGCCAGAAGGCCAGCGAGGCGGTGGCCTTGCGGGCCGCATCCAGATTGGCCTTGGCGTCGGTGATGACCTGATTGACGCGGGCTTCTGCGTCCGCCTGGCTCAGTCCAGTCCGCGCAGAGACGACCTTGGCGACATAGGTCTTGTCGGCCGGCTTCATGTCGGTGCCGGCCTTGAAGCTGGTGCCGAGCAGACGCGTCAGCTCGCCGCGAGAATCAGCCGGGTTGGCATTGGCCTGCGGGGTGTCGGAACGCAGCAGGGAGTCGACGTAACCGTCCATCGGACCAGAGGCTGCCGTTATAGCACCCTGGGTTGCCCCCGAAGCGGCTCCGCCCATCACGCTCGCGGCAGGCGTGGCGAGCAGGACGGCGCCAAGCACCGAGGCAAAGGCCCATGTGATGAAGCCGTGGGCGGTATCGCGGAAGTAGACTTCATCGCTGTGCACGCCGGTCCACCTGGTGCGCAGACGGCCGGTAATGTATCCGCCGATCGACGAGGAGATCATGGCGATCACGATCAGGTAAATGCCGGTCGCGAGTTTGAATGTGGTGGCAGAAACGCCGGAACCCGACCATGGCGATACGGACGTGGCGCCGAGTGCAACTCCGAGCGTCAGCAAGACCAGCGTCAGCGCACAGGAGACGACGGCGCCGGCAAAGATAGCTGGCCACGACACGCCTGTGCCCGACGTTTCCGCCACGTCGGTCGGTTGGATAACCACTGTATCGATCATATTCGCTCCTGCCCGATGGGCCTGTCCTGTTTCAGCTGCGCATTCAATGTGCATTAGGAACATTGGTTCCGACGGGTTTGCATCATTGCTATGAGCGGAAACCGACTTAAAACAAGCGTCTCGCGCTGTTTCCTCGCCATTATTAAAAATTGTAGTTGGCGCGATAGTGGGGAACGCAAAGCCTGCGACGCGGTTTGGAATTCCTCAAAAGATGTCCCAACCGGAGTTGTGTTTCATGGCTACAAAGAAGGCTGCCGCGTCCAAGAAGGGCGTCGCGCGCCCACCGAAAGCCCGCTCGTCCGGTCAGTCGTCGACGGCGGCGGACAATCAGTCCTTGGATCTCGACACCGGCAAGAATGCCGACCTCGCCCGCGACACCCTGGAACCCGGCGAAGCCATGACCGGAAATCAGGGTGTGATGATCTCCGACGACCAGAACTCGCTGAAGGCGGGTCCGCGCGGCCCAACGCTGCTGGAAGACTTTCACCTTCGCGAGAAGATCACCCATTTCGATCACGAGCGCATTCCGGAGCGCGTAGTGCATGCGCGCGGCGCGGCGGCGCATGGCGTGTTCGAACTCTATGAGGACCTTTCCGAGTTCACCTCGGCGGGCGTACTGACCGATACCTCGCGCAAGACGCCGGTATTCGTGCGCTTCTCCACGGTCGCCGGATCGCGCGGTTCCGCCGACACGCCGCGGGACGTGCGCGGCTTCGCCGTCAAGCTGTACACCAAGGAAGGCGTCTGGGACCTCGTCGGCAACAACATGCCGGTGTTCTTCATTCAGGATGCCATCAAGTTTCCCGACCTCATCCATGCAGTGAAGCCCGAGCCCAACAACGAGATTCCGCAAGCCGCTTCCGCCCATGACACCTTCTGGGACTTCGTCTCGCTGACGCCGGAGAGCGCCCACATGCTGATGTGGGTCATGAGCGACCGCGCGCTGCCGCGCAGCCTCGCCATGATGGAAGGCTTCGGCGTCCATACCTTCCGGCTGGTCAATGCCAAGGGCAAGTCCGTCTTCGTCAAGTTCCACTGGAAGCCGATCAAGGGCGTCCACTCGCTGGTGTGGGACGAGTCGCAGAAAATCTCCGGCAAGGACGCCGACTTCCATCGCCGCGACCTGTTCGAAGCCATCGAACGCGGCGATTATCCGGAATGGGAGCTGGGGCTGCAGATCGTCGAGGAGACGGACGAGTTCAAGTTCGATTTCGACCTGCTCGATCCCACCAAGATCATTCCCGAAGAACTCGTACCGGTGCGCCGCGTCGGCAAGATGACGCTGAACCGAAACACCGACAACTACTTCGCCGAGACCGAACAGGTCGCCTACCACACCGGCCACATCGTTCCCGGCATCGACTTCAGCAACGATCCGCTGCTGCAGGGCCGGCTGTTCTCTTATACCGACACCCAGCTGCGCCGCGTCGGCCCCAACTTCGCCGAGCTGCCGATTAACCGACCGCTCTGCCCTGTCCACAACAACCAGCGCGATGCGATGGCCCGCACTACCATCAACAAGGGCCGCGTCGCCTACTTCCCCAACCGGCTCGGCGGCGGTTGCCCGATGCACTCTCCCGAAGGGGCACAGGCTTTCGTCAGCTATGGCGAGAAAATTGACGCCACCAAGATCCGGCAGCGCAGCGACAGCTTCTCCGACCACTTCAGCCAGGCCACCATGTTCTGGAACAGCATGAGTGACTGGGAGCAGCAACATATCGCCGAGGCCTTCGCCTTCGAACTCAACCAGGTCGAGAACGAGGACATCCGCCATCACGTCATGAACGAGATCCTTGTCAACATCGCCGATCCCCTCGCCCAGGCCGTGTCGGCGCAGACCGGCATTGCCATCGCGCCGGTCGGCGACGCGAAGAATCCGACGCCGTCGGCGCCGACGCCGTCCGGTCCGCTGCGCAAGAACGCCAAGGACCTGTCGTCCCCGGCGCTCAGCATGGACAAGCCTTGCGACAGTATCAAAGGTCGTCGCATCGCCGTTCTCGGTGGCGACGGCATGGATACCGCGCAGTTCAAGGCTGTGCTGACGTCATTGCAGGCCGAGCAAGCCGTGGTCGAGCTGATCGCCGCCCATGCCGGTACAGTGGCGGATTCCAAGGGCAAGCCTCAGAAGGTCAACCGCGCTGCGCCCAACGCACCGTCGGTGATCTATGACGGGGTCATCGTGCTCGGCGGCGATTCTGCCGCGGCGCTGGCGCAGTCCGGTCTTGCCATCCTCTTCGTCAACGAGGCGTTCCGTCACGGCAAGCCGATCGCATTCATGGGGGAAGGCGTCGAGCTCATGGAAGCGGCAAACCTGCCCGATGCCGACGAGGGCAATGGCATCATCACGGGCGATGATGTGGCTCCATTTGTCGAAGCCATGATGCAGCATCGCTTTCCGCGGCGCGCGATCGACAGCGTCCCTGCCTGACGCAGCAGACAGCGACGTGCCTCAGCCGGCACGTCGCCGCATCTTGCCACGCAATCGTTGCAGCTACGGCGCAGCAGCGGTTCAGAATCGGAGAATTTGTCATGGACTTGGCCACCTCTAGCGAACAGCGAACCGAAATGAGCGATCGATCGGATCTTGTCGAGATCGCTCTGACCATCAACGGCAAGCGACGGGAGATGGCTGTCGAGCCCTGGGTGACGCTGCTCGACCTGCTGCGCGAGCGCGAAGATCTTACCGGCACCAAAAAGGGCTGTGACCACGGCCAGTGCGGCGCCTGCACGGTGCTGATCGACGGCAAGCGGATCAATTCATGCCTCACGCTGGCTGTCGTGCGCGATGGTGCCGACATCGTCACCATCGAGGGGCTCGGGAGCGAGACTTCGCCGCACCCGCTGCAGCAGGCCTTCATGGATCACGACGCATTCCAGTGCGGGTATTGCACCCCCGGCCAGATCTGCTCGGCCCAGGGCCTGATCAATGAAAGCCATGCCGACAACCGCGACGAAGTACGGGAGCTGATGAGCGGCAACCTGTGCCGCTGCGGCGCCTACACCAACATCGCCGACGCCGTCGTCGACGTGCTCTCACAGGAGGCCGCCAAGTGAACCGCTTCAGCTATACCCGCGCGGCCGATGTAGCCGCGGCCGTCAACAACGGCGGCGCCGACGCCCGGTTTCTGGCCGGCGGCACCAACCTCGTCGACCTGATGAAGGAGAATGTGGAGCGCCCCGCGCGGCTGGTGGACGTCAACCGGCTGCCCTGAACCGCATCGAAGATCTGCCGGAGGGTGGATTGCGGCTCGGCGCGCTCGTGACCAATGCCGACACCGCCTATGACGAGCGCGTCTCCGCGCGCTATCCGCTGCTCGCATCGGCCATCCTCGCGGGCGCCAGTCCGCAGCTGCGCAATGCCGCGACCAATGGCGGAAATCTTAATCAACGCACGCGGTGCTATTATTTCTACGACACGGCAGCGCCGTGCAACAAGCGTGATCCCGGCTCGGGCTGTTCGGCGATCGGCGGCCTCAACCGCATCCATGCCATCCTCGGCGCCAGCGACGCCTGCATCGCCACCCATCCATCCGACATGTGCGTGGCGCTTGCCGCACTCGATGCCAGCGTCCGCGTCACGGGTGCCGGCGGCGAACGCACCATCCGGATCGGCGACTATCACCGCCTGCCCGGCAACAAGCCGCAACGCGACAACACTCTGCAGCCCGGCGAACTGGTCACGGCCATCGATCTTCCGGCCGAAGATTTCAGCGCCAACTACACGTACCTCAAGCTGCGCGACCGGCTGTCCTATGCTTTCGCCCTGGTATCGGTTGCCGTGGCGTTGAAGATGGACGGCGGATCGATCGGCGAAGCGCGGATTGCGCTGGGCGGCGTTGCCCACAAGCCTTGGCGCTCGCCCGCCGCCGAAAGCCTGCTCAAGGGCAAGGCCGCATCGCCAGCGCTGTTCGGCGCCGTCGCCGATGCCCTGCTGGACGGCGCGGTCGGCCAAGGCAAGAACGATTTCAAGATCCCGTTGGCCCGCAAGGCCATCGTCCGCGCGTTGCAACAAGCGTCAGACGGCACCCCGCAATCGCAAACGGACAAGCGCGTCGCCTGAGGAGAGACCTATGAATATCCGCATCGATTCCGTGGGCATCGGCAGCGCGATCAACCGCGTCGACGGCCTGGCAAAAGTCACCGGTCGCGCGCGCTATGCTGCCGAATATCCTGTGCCGGGGCTTCTGTACGGCTGGATCGTGTCCAGCGCCATTGCCAAGGGCAGGATCGTCGCCATCGACGAGACCGCGGCACGCGCGGTGCCCGGCGTAGTCGAGATCGTCACCCACGCCAATCGGCCGCATGTTGCCTGGCTCGACCGTTCCTACCCCGAAGAAGCCGGCCCGCCCGGCGAACCGTTTCGTGCGCTCTATGATGAGACGATCCTGTTCAGCGCCCAGCCTGTCGCGCTGGTGCTGGCGGAGACTCTTGAAGCCGCACGCGACGCGGCGGCGCTTGTCGAGGTGTCCTACGACGTGGAGCCGCACAACACCGATTTCGACAAGGCGCTGGCGGAGAAGTTCCTGCCCAGGAAGAAGCGCTCGACATTCCATCCGCCCAAAGACCGTGGCGATGCGGAGAGCGCATTCAAGGATGCGGCGCTGAAGCTGTCGGCGGACTATCACCTCGCCACTGAGCATCACAATCCCATGGAGATGCACGCCACGACCGTGGTCTGGGAAGGCGACGGCAAGATCACCGTACACGACAAGACCCAGGGCCCGCAGAACGTACAGGGCTATCTCGCTTCGGTGTTCGGCTTCTCCAAGAGCGATGTGCGGGTGATGAACCCCTATGTGGGCGGCGGCTTCGGCTCCGGACTGCGGCCGCAATATGCGGTCTACCTTGCGGTGATGGCAGCGAAACTGCTGGAGCGCTCCGTGCGGGTGGTGATGACGCGGCAGCAGATGTTCAGCCACGTGCATCGTCCCGAGGCGGTGCAGAGCGTGCAGCTTGGTGCATCCGCGGACGGTAAGCTAGCGTCCATCATCAACAAGGCCACGACCTCCACCTCGCGCTTCGAGAACAACATGGAAGACGTGGTGATCTGGGGCATGATGAACTATGCCTGCAAGAATGCTTCCGGCGACTATACCATTGCGCCGGTGGATACCTACACATCCGGCGACATGCGCGCCCCCGGTGCGGCAACAGGCATGACCATCTTTGAAATGGCCATCGACGAGATGGCCTATGCCGCGAAGCTGGATCCGATACAGTTTCGGCTGCTGAATTATTCCGACATCGACCAGATGAACGGGACGCCGTTCACCAGCAAGGCGCTCAAGGAGGCGTTCGCCGAGGGCGCTGCGAAATTTGGCTGGGACAAAAGATCGTCCGAGCCGCGCTCCATGAAGGACGGCAAGGAGCTGGTCGGGTGGGGCGTCGCCACCGGCATGTGGGATGCCATGTTCATGAAGACCACCTGCAGCGCAAAGCTGTCCGCCAACGGCCATCTCGAAGTGGCCTCGGCCTCCTCCGACATCGGCACCGGCACCTACACGGTCATGACCCAGGTTGCCGCTGACACGCTCGGCCTGCCGGTCGAGCAG
Source organism: Rhodopseudomonas sp. P2A-2r (assembly GCF_026015985.1). Classification (GTDB taxonomy): domain Bacteria; phylum Pseudomonadota; class Alphaproteobacteria; order Rhizobiales; family Xanthobacteraceae; genus Tardiphaga. The sequence continues at coordinate 5,946,190 of NZ_CP110389.1, forward strand.
ATCACCGCGCGGCTCGGCGATTCCAGCCTGGCGACCTCGCCGCTGCAGGGCGGTTCGTGGGTTGCAGCGTCGGTCGGCGCCGCAGTGCAGATGGCCTGCGAGGCCGTGGCAGCAAAGGTGCTGAAGGCGGCGGCCAAGATCGAGGGCAATCCGCTCGGCGGCGCGACCATGGACGACATCGACACTAAGCAAAGTCGCTTGGTGTTGAAGTCCGATCAATCGGTCAGCGTATCGTTCGCCGATGCGATGCACGCGGCTGGCCTCGACAGCATCGAGGTCGAGGAAACCGCCTCGGGCGGCCTCAGCGGCATGATCAGCCAGCTGCAGAAGTCGCGCAACACCCACAGCGCGATCTTCGCCGAGGTCAAGATCGATGAAGAGTTGGGCGTCATTCGCGTTACCCGCATCGTCAATGCGGTGGCCGCTGGGCGCATCATCAACCCGAAGACCGCACGCAGCCAGATCCTCGGCGGCGTGGTGATGGGCATCGGTATGGCCTTGCATGAAGAGACCATGATGGATCACACCCTCGGCCGCTTCATGAACCCAGCTTTGCCGAGTACCACATCCCGGTGAATGCCGACATCGACGATATCGAGGTGATTTTCGTCGACGAGCCGGACCCGGAAGTGACGCCGCTGGGCGTCAAGGGCCTCGGCGAAATCGGCATCGTGGGCACCGCCGCGGCAGTCGCCAACGCCATCTACCATGCCACCGGCAAGCGCATCCGCAGCCTGCCGATCACTATCGACAAGTTGCTGGACTGACGGGAGACCGCACCTGTCGAAGCGGGTATGCGCTACCGCGCCCTGGCCGGACTGATGCGCCAGGTCCCGGCCATCACCGCCACGGTCAGCAGGGCCGTCACCCCGGCAACAGCTGGCAGCACGAGCGCAAGCGCCGCGGTGGCGGCCCAACCGATCGACGAAAACGCTTCGGCAAAGGTCGCGATGCGCGACGACGTCTGGCGGCGGCGAAACTGGCTGCGGCGGCCCTGCACGCGAAACCACAACTGGATCGCGGTCGCCGAGCAGGCCGCGAAGACGCTTGCCAACGCGGTGATGACAGCCAGCTCGGGCCACACCAACAGGAGCGCCAGGATCAACGGCGTAAATACGGCCGCGATGATCAGCAGGACCACCTCGATCTTGGCGCGGGTGATGGATGACGCCGGTAGCGGCGCGGTGGCAACAAGGTCGGCGGCGTCTTCGCCGGAAATGGTGAGCCAGGCGAGACCGCCGGCCAGCTGGCCCGCCGCCATGACCAGCACCGGCGCCAGCACGATGAAACCGCCAGCGCCCTCGCCGATGCTACGCCATAGCATCACCGCCGGGGGCAGCAGATAGAGGAGTTGCATCAGCGTCTGCGACACCAGCCAGGGATCGCGCCAGAGCAATCGCAATTCCTTGCGGCGCAGCGCGCCCTGGCGAGAGACGGCATGGAACGGCCGCGACCGCCCACCGGTCCGCACCACCTTCGGCGAAACGCCGGCGACATAGTCGCCAAAGCGCGGCGCGAATAGCGCCATGGTGACGCCAAGCAGGATCAGGCTGGCCGCCAGCAGCGGCAGCAACGCCACACCGTCGCCGAGCATGGCATGAGCCGGCCACCACAGCATGCTGTCCGCTTCCGGCGCGAAGCGAGCGGCGGTATCGGAGGTCAGCACGGCGAAGCGCGACAGCGTGCCGTAGGACAGGATCGCGGCGATCTGCAGCGCGATGACGAAGCCGGCGCCGGTCACCGCCGAAACGATCTGTGCCATCAGCCGTGTCCGTGCCGGCCCGAACAGCCGGAACAGCGCGATCGTCAGCGCGATGGCCACCGCCGAGGCCGAGAGCCCGATGGCAACGACAACGCCATAGGCGGCGAACCATCGGGCGCCGCCGCCGAGCACCAGCACATCGACGAACGGTGTGGAGAACAGCAGCGCCATCAGCGTCACGCTCATCGCGATGGCCGCGATGCGCACCGAAAAAATGTTGGCGAGCGGCACCGGCGACGACATGATCAGATCGAGATCGGCTCGCGCATAGAACACCCGCGTCACGGACTCGATCGCCTGCGACAGCATCAGGGCCCATGCGAGAACGACGCTGGCCGTGATGACGATCAGGGCCGGCCCAGTCAGCGGTGCCTGGATGTCGGCAAAACGTCCGACCACGGCCCAGGCCGGCAGATGCAGGAATAGCAGCAGCGCCGCCACGACAAGCACAACACCCGGCTTGCGCCAGCGCGTGCCGGCGGTGAGCATCCCGATCAGTTCACGCCAGGCAAGACGGATCTCATGGCCGGCAAACCACGATACGACGGCGACAGGTCTCATGCCGCGACCGGCTCGCTCTCGACCAGCGCGACGAACATGTCCTCGAGGCTGGTGTCGCCCTGCCCGTTCTGCTGGCGCAGTTCGGCCAGCGTGCCTTCGGCGATCAACCGCCCGGACGCGATCACACCGATGCGATCGGCCATTCGCTCGGCGACTTCGAGAATATGCGTGGTCATGATCACCGTGCAGCCGGCCTGCACCCGCGCCTGCAGCAATCCCTTGACGTGACGTGCCGAGACCGCGTCAAGGCCGGTCAGCGGCTCGTCGAGAATGATCAGCCGGGGCTCATGCACCAGCGCGCCGGCCAGCGCTACTTTTTGACGCATGCCCTTGGAGAAGCCTTCGCAACGCTGCTGGAGATGCGCGCCAAGACCGAGAGACGCCAGCAGGTCGCGCGCCGCGCCTTCGGCAATGACGGGATCGCAACCCCACAGGCCGGCGACGAATTCGAGATATTCCAGAGGGGTGAGCTTGTCGTAGATCATCGGCTCGTCCGACACCCACGCCGTGATCTGTTTGGCGGCCACCGGATCGGCCAGCGCATCGATGCCAAGTACCCGGACCGAGCCGGCGTCCGGCCGCAACAACCCGGCGACCATGCGCAGAGTCGTGGTCTTGCCGGCGCCATTGGGGCCCAGCAGGGCGTAGAACTCGCCGGCGCGGACGGTGAGATCGAGGGCATCGACCGCAGGCCGGTCGAACACCTTGGTCAGCCCGCGGACTTCGAGGGCGAATGGCAACGGCTGCTGGCTCATGGGGCGGCATCCATGCTTGGTACTGCAAGGCAACATGCCGGCAATTCATTGCTACGCCATGAACATCACTGTCCGATTCTGCATGTTGTACTACCGGCAAAGGTGCTCCCGCGACGCGTCTCGCTGCCGGCGTCGCCGCAGCGGATCCCTGCTCACGTTGCGCCGGTTCGGATCCCGCATCAGCCTTGCCCAGGGACCGCTGAACTGTGCGCGCCCCGCTGGCTCCGGCGGGGAATTGTTAATGCTCCCACCCCGCAATGGAAGAAAAAATGGAACTTACAACCCATACGGGCTTTGTGCTATACCGGACATACGGCTGGTAGCGTTTCGAATTCGGCACAGGCGGTGACCGTGAGTAGGATTTTCAAGGAAGAGTTCGATCCCAAGGTCTTTCTCGCTCGCGTCGGGGCAGGCAAGGCTATTGCCGAGTACCAGCGTAACCAGACCATCTTCTGCCAGGGCGAACTCGCCGACTCGGTCTTCTACATTCAGAAAGGACGGGTCAAACTCACCGTGCTTTCCGAACAGGGCAAGGAGGCTGTGGTCGGCATCCTCGAGCAGGGACAGTTCTTTGGCGAAGGATGCCTGAACGGCCATCCGCTGCGCATCGCGACCACCACTGCGCTGGAGCCCTGCCTGATCACCTCGATCACCAAAGCTGCCATGATAGCCACGCTCCATGCCGAGCCGGCCTTTTCCGAATTGTTCATGACCTACCTGCTGACGCGCAACAGCCGCGTGGAGGAGGACCTGATCGACCAGCTGTTCAATTCGAGTGAGAAGCGACTTGCGCGATTGCTGCTCATCCTTGCCAACTTCGGCAAGGAAGGCACGTCGCAGCCCATCGCGATCGAACTCAGTCAGGAGACACTGGCGGAGATGATCGGTACCACACGCTCGCGCGTCAGCTTCTTCATGAACAAGTTCCGCAAGCTTGGCTTCATCAGCTACAATGGCAAGATCGAGGTCCACAACTCGCTGCTCAATGCCGTCCTGAACGACAGGCCCCAAATCGAGCGCGACGTCTGACGCCGTGCAAGCTGCTCGATCCACACAACCCAGCGTCGAGCAAAATTGTACAGCGAATCAAATCAGTTAGGCGCAACTTCCAGTGGGAATCGGACTTCCGTGGATACGGAACCGATGGGAGCTGCGATAGATGGCCAACATCCTGATCGCCGACGACGACGAAGCCGTTCAGCAGATCGTCAAGATTCTGCTTCAGCGTAGCGGTCATGATGTCGTCGGCGCCAGCGACGGCCGCAAGGCATTGCAGACCTTTCGCGAACGTGACTTCGATCTCCTCATCGTCGATATCTTCATGCCAGGCATGGATGGTCTCGAAACCATGAAACAGGTGCACGAGTACCGACCGGGCATTCCCATCATCGTGATATCCGGCCACGCCTTCTCCGCGAGGTGCACACCTTCGCCAGACTTCCTGACCATGGCTACCAAGCTTGGCGCCACGTGCAGCCTGCAGAAGCCTTTCAAGTCGGCGGTCTTGCTGGAGAACATCGCCCGGTGCCTCGGGCAAGCGCCGTCCGTTTCAAGTTTCGCCCCGATCGCTGCCGCGGTGTCGCGCGCCTGACGCGATCCATAGCGGACGACAAGACGGAACCGGCCCCCCTACTCGACGGTGCTAACGTAGTGCACTGCGGTAAAATACCGTTAAGAGCCCATTCACGGGAAAACCCTACTAATCAAAAAGGGGTACGCCGTGGCAAATTGCTTACTGTGGCTCGCGGGGGGCACGATGCAGGCATTCAAGTCAATTTCAGCACGCATGATTCTGGCCATTACGTTGGTTGCAGCAGGTTCGTGCGGCGTGCTCGCGGCGTTCAGTATGTGGCAGCAGCAGTCCATCGTCGACATTGCCTCGAAACGTGAATCGCAAAACGACTACGCTAACCTGACTGCCGCGTTGAACGCCGACACGCGCGCAGCCTTGGCAGTTGCCGATGCACTGGCGTCGATGCAGCAGCTCAAGGATGTTGTGCGCGCCAAAGATCGGCCCGGTACGCTGGCGCTGCTCAAGGAAGCGATGCAGAGAATCGCGCCAAGCGGTCTGGAACTGATCACCATCCAGATTCCGCCGGCGGTCGCCTTCGCGCGCGCTCACAACGTGACGGCCTTCGGCGACGACCTGACGGCAAGGCGCAAGATGTCTGTGCAGGTCATCAACACCCGCAAGGCCGTGGGAGGCATTGAAGCCGGCCGCGACGTCCTCAATATCTTCGGCACCAGCCCGATGCTCGATGGCGACACCTTGATCGGAACGGTCGATATTGGGGCGCCATTCGGCAAGACCTTCGTCGACAACATGAAGAGCCGCTTCAAGCTCGACGTGGCGATTCATCAATTGGACGGTCAGGCCACCAAGACACTCGCTTCCACAATGTCCGGCGCGACTGCCGACGCTGCCGCCATCCGCCGCGCCATGGCCGGCGAAACGGTAGTCCAGTTTGGCGAGATCAACGGCCGCCCCTCGGCTACCACTTTCGGTGTCATCAAGAATTTCTCCGGCAATCCAGTCGCCGTGTTCGAAATCGTGCGTGACGTGAGCGCCTATGCGGCGCTGACGCAAAGCTCGCTGAACTGGCTTATCATCGCGTCGATCTGCGTATTGCTGCTGGCTGGCGTCATCGCGACGCTGATGGGACGCGGCATGGCACGACCGATCCGTGCGCTGGAGTCGGCGATGCGCACCATCGCTGCGGGCAATCACACGATTGCGGTGCCGGGCGCCGGCCGCAAGGACGAGATCGGCTCGATGGCCGGCGCGGTGGTCATCTTCAAGGATGGACTCATCGAGACCGACGCGCTGCGCGCAGCGCAGGAAAAGCAGCGCCAGCAGTCCCTGTCCGACCGTCGCGAAACCATGAATATGCTGGCGGCGCGTTTCGAGTCAGGCGTCGGCGGCGTGGTCAATGCCGTCGGCACGGCGGCGGGCGAGTTGCGCAGCACCGCGCAGTCGATGGCTGCCACCGCCGGCGAAGCAACCCGGCAGACCGCAGCAGTTGCGTCGGCATCCGAGGAAGCCACCCAGAGCGCGCAGGCCGTTGCGGCCGCGATCGAAGAACTCAATGCCTCGATCAGCGAAATTGCCCAGCAGGTCAACGAATCCGCCAAGGTCGCCGGCAACGCTGTCGATCAGGCCAACACGACCTACTCGGAAGTACAGACCCTCGCCACCGCGGCGCAGAAGATCGGCGATGTGGTCAGTTTGATAAGCGAGATCGCGGCGCAGACCAACCTGCTTGCGCTCAATGCTACCATCGAGGCGGCGCGTGCCGGCGAAGCCGGCCGCGGCTTCGCCGTGGTGGCATCCGAGGTCAAGGCGCTGGCCACCCAGACATCCAAGGCGACTGACGAGATCTCGGCCCAGGTCAGCGCTATTCAAAACGCCACCAGATCGTCGGTGGACTCGATTCAGGGCATCACGTCGACCATTGGGCGCGTCAGTGAAATCGCCAGCGCCATCGCCGCAGCAGTCGAGGAACAGGGGGCCGCGACCCTGGAGATCGCCCGCAACGTCGCCGACGCCGCGCGCGGCACCGGCGAGGTCTCGGAGAATATTGCGGGGGTCAACGACGCCGCGCGCGAAACAGGTCTCGCCGCCCGCCGCGTGGTCGACTCGGCAGCAGAACTGTCGCAAAACGGCGAGGATCTGAAGACCCAGGTCGACGCATTTTTGCGCGACGTCAGAGCGGCGTAAACCTGACGCCGCCCAGATAAGAGGATGACCGCGATTTACAGCCCGAGATACGCCTTGCGAACGTCCGGGTTGCCCATGATCTCCGCGGCCTTGCCATGCATCTGGACGCGACCGGTCTGCAGGATGTAGGCGCGGTCGGCGATCTCCAGTACTTCGGACATGCGCTGCTCCACGATCAGCACGGTCATGCCGGTATCCCGGATCTTCACCACCGCCTGGAAGATCTCGTCGACCAGTTTCGGCATGATGCCCTGCGAGGGTTCGTCCAGCATCAGCAGCCGCGGCCTCGTCATCAGCGCGCGGCCGATGGCCAGCATCTGCTGCTCGCCGCCGGATAGGGTTTCGGCGCGCTGTTCAAGGCGCTCTGCCAAACGCGGAAACAGCTCGAACACCAATTTCAGCGGCGCATCGCGATCCGGCTTGCCGCGGTACATGTAACTGCCAAGCCGCAGGTTGTCGCCGACCGACAGTCGCGGAAACAGCCGGCGGTTTTCCGGCACATAGGCAATGCCGCGCGCAGTAATGAGATGTTGCGGGATGCCGTTGATCTGTTCGCCGTCGAAGGTCACGGTGCCCGAACGCGGGCGCTCGGCGCCGGCGATGGTCTTGATCAGCGTCGACTTGCCGGCACCGTTGGCACCGCAGACCGCAACGATCTCGCCCTTGGCGACATCGATGGTGACGGAAGAAATCGCGACCAGCCCCTGATAGGCGGTGGTGACTTCATGCACTGATAGCATGACGATCCCCAAGATAAGCGCTGATGACTTCCGGATGCCGCACGACGTCGGTGGGCTTGCCCTCGACGAGGACTTTTCCGAGATTGAGCACGATGGCGCGATCGACCAAAGGCATGACGATTTCCATGACGTGCTCGACCATCAGCACGGTGACGCCGGTCTCGCGCACCTTGCGCACCAGCGCGACGCCGGACTGCGCCTCCAGCGGCGTGAGGCCGGTGAGGCACTCGTCGAGCAGCAGCAGCTTCGGTTCGGTGGCGAGCGCGCGGGCGACTTCGAGCCGCCGCTTCTCCGACGGGATCAACTGGCTGGCCATGACATTGGCGCGCGCCCCGAGGCCACAGAATTCCAGCACCTCATGCGCCTTGCGCCGCGCGTCGCGCATCACCGTGGTGCGGATCAGCGCGCCGACGATCACATTGTCGATCACCGTCATGGTCTCGAAGCTCTTCACCACCTGGAAGGTGCGGGCGATGCCGCGCTGACAGCGCTGCGCCGCCGGCATGCGGGTCACGTCTTCACCGTTGAACCAGATCGAGCCCTGCGTCGGCGGCAGCACGCCGGCGATCAGGTTGAACAAGGTCGACTTTCCGGCGCCGTTCGGCCCGATGAGGCCGACGATCTCGCCGGCGCCGACCTTGATGGAGACGTCGCTGTTTGCGATCAGGCCGCCGAAGCGCTGCCAGACCCCGCGGGTTTCAAGCAGGGGTGTCGTCATTGCGGCACTCCTTTCGAGGCAGGTTTGCGCGAGAACAGCCCGATCAGGCCTTCCGGTCGGGCAAGGGAGATCAGCACGATGACGGAGCCGTAGAGGATCAGGTCGATGCCGCGGCCGGAACCGCCGAGATAATTGCGCGTCAGTTCGGTGAGCGGGATCAGGATAACCGCGCCAAGCACCGGCCCCCACAGCGTGCCAATGCCGCCGAGCACCGCCGGCAGCGCCATCAGCAGCGAGAACTGGAAGGTCATGACGCTGTCCGGATCGATGTAGGAAACGTACTGCGCGTAGAAGGCCCCGCCGATCGCGGTCATGAAGGCGGAGATCGCGGCGGCGCCCATCTTGGAATTGAAGACCACGACGCCGAGGCTTTCGGCAGCGTCGGGATTGTCTTTCACCGCGCGCCACCAGAACCCCCATTTGGAGTTTTCCAGCTTCCACGTCACGAGCCAGGCGACGCAGCAGAACACCAGGGCGAAGTAATAGTAGGGCAGCTTGCTGCGGGTGAACTGGAACTTGGCCCAGCTGTCACCGCGCACCGGCACGTCGATGCCCAGCGCAGCGCCGGCATAGTCCCAGTTGTGGAACAGCAGCAGGCCGATTTCGGCGATGACGATGGTGGCGATGACGAAGTAATGGCCGCGCAGGCGGAAAGTCGGATAGCCCAATCCCAACGCGATCAGCGCCGAGATCATGCCGCCCGCCACCATGCCGAACCACGGCAGCACACCGAACTTGGTGAACAGCAGGGTCGTGGTGTAGGCGCCAAGGCCGAAATACAGCGCATGGCCGAGCGAGATCTGGCCGCAATAGCCGCTCAGGATGTTCCAGCTCTGCGACAGCGCGGCCCACATCAGGGTCAGCACCATGATGTTCTGGATGTTCACGTCCTTGACGAAGACCGGCACCACGGCGGCGAGTGCCGCCAGGAAAATGGCCAGGGTCAAATCGCGGCGGCGGCTTTGGGCGAAGGTCGTATCCATCAGATCGATCCGAACAGGCCGCGCGGCCGGATGAACACCACCAGCAGGTAGACAGCGTAAATGCCCACGGACTTCAGCGAAGGCGGCAGGATCAGTGCCGTGGAGGCTTCCACCAGGCCGACGATGATGCCGCCGGCAAAGGCGCCGAACACGGAGCCGAAGCCGCCGAGCGCCACGGTGACGTAGGCGATCAGCGCGAACGACGCGCCGACGTCGGGGTAGATATAGAAGAACGAGGCCATCACCGCGCCGGCGAGGCCGACCAGCGCGGAGCCGAGGCCCCAGCCGAGTGCAAAAACCTTGTTCTTGTCGATGCCGACCAGCGCCACCGCGCCGGCGTCCTCGCGGGTGGCTTCAAGGGCACGGCCGAAATCGGTCTTCTTGATGAAGAAGAACAGCGCGCCGAAGGCGACCACCGAGATTGCGGCACCGGCCAGCTGCGGCAGCGGCAGGAAGATGCCGCCGAACGACACGGTCTTGCCGCCGAGCCAAGAGGTCGGGATGCTGCGATAGTCCGGGGTGAAGAAGAACTGCGCCAGGCCGCGCATCAGGATGGCGAGGCCGAAGGTGGTGAAGATCTGCACCATGCCGATATTCGCCTTGGCCCGCATGGCGAAGCGCACAATCAGCAAATAGATCACCGCACCGAATACGAACATCCCCGCTGCCACCAGGGGAGCAGCCAGCAGAGGATCGACGGCGAAGAATGCAAACAGGAAGAACGCGCCATACATCGCCAGCATGAGGAATTCGCCATGCGCGAAGTTGGTGACGTCCATCAGGCCGAAGATCAGCGCAAGGCCGACCGCGATCAGGCCGTAGAGCAGCCCCATCAGCAATCCGCTGGCGAGGCTCTGGATGATTGTCGCGGCGGTCAAGTTGCGATCCTCTCGGTGTCGTAGAGTGAAGGCGGCAGTAGTATCCCTCCCCCAAGCGCTGCACAGCAGCGCGCAGTGGGGAGGGTCGGCCGAACGGACGACGATGCGACAGCATCGTCGGGAGTGGAGGCCGGGGTGGGGGCGCCGCGGGCGACAGCGTCTGTGGCGCCCCCACCCGACCGGCCTTCGGCCGGCCACCCTCTCCACCGCAAGTGCGGGGAGGGAAAAGCCGCCGCCCGGTTAGTCGTGATCGCTCAATAGAGCGACCGCTTACTTCATCGGCCAGATGGCTTCGGCGACCGCGCCCTGCGGCGGGAAGATGGTTTCGAACTTGCCGCCGTTGTACTGAAGCAGCACAGGGTTGGCGAAGTTGTTCTGGCCCATCTCGTCGAACTTGACCTTTTCCCACGGCATGATGGTGACGTCGCCCGGCATGTCGGTGGCGACCAGCGCTTCGCGGATCTTCTCGCCGTCGGTGGACTTGGCGCGGTTGATGGCATCGGCCATCACGATCAGGCCCATGAACTGGCGCGACGAGTAGTCGTTGAAGTCCTTGCCCGAACGCTCCTTGTACATGTCGTTGATCTTGCCGACCATCGGCCGCTTGACGGCGAGGTCGAGCGAGAACGAACCGCGCGAGATCACGCCCGGGATCTTGTCGCCGACGGCGTCGTACAGCGCCTTCTCGGAGAAGCCGGCGTCCTGGGCCACGATATTCTTGGCCTTGTAGCCGAGTTCGCCCATGGTCTTGATCAGCAGGATGCCGTCGGTGGTGTAGCTCGAGGGCATCAGCACGTCGGCATCGGCCGCCTTGAGCTGCTGCACTTCGGCGGTGAGCGACGGCGAGTTGGCGCGATACTTGATGTCGGCGACGATCTTGTAGCCGCGATCGGCGGCGAGCTTCAGCTGCGCATTTGCGGAGTCGGTGCCGAAAATGGTGTCTTCATGGAACAGCGCCAGCGTCTCGATCTTCTGGCCCTTCTTCTTCTGTGCGTCGAAGAAGTCGAACATCGCGGTGGAGAACATCTCGTCGTGCGGCGCGGCGCGGAAGTAGTATTTCAGGCCGCGGCGATGCAGGCTCGGCGAGGAGTTGTCGGCCGAGATGAACGGGATCTGGTAGCGTTCGCAGATCTGGCTGACGGTGACCGCCACGGCGCTCTGGTAGGTGCCGACGATGGCGCAGACCTTTTCCTGGGTGATCAGGCGCTCAGCCTCGGCGCGGCCCTTCTGCGGATCGGCCTGATGGTCGGCGAACACCAGGCGTACCTTGGCGCCGCCAAGACCGCTGAAGCCTTCGCCCTTGGCCATCGGCAAGGCGAAATCATAGTTCTTGTTGATGAGGTCGGCCGCGGTCTCGAAGGCCTTCTGTGCATCGACGCCGATCTGCGCGCTGGCCCCGGACAGCGGATAGATCACGCCAATCACGACTTCCTTGACGGCCTGCGCACGCACGGCAGTGGTCGCGAGCGGCAGCAGCGCGGCGGAGGCAGCGCCTCCGAGCAACACGTTTCGGCGAGAAATCGTCATCTGTTGGTCCTTTGTTACAGGCGGCTATCGATGAAACTAATCAAGGTTACGGTAAAGCCTGAAAGATCGGCAAGCTGCTTCTTATAAAACAGCCAGATGCTTGTTCTTGAGGTCGGTGACGAGCATGACGCCCGGCGCATGCGTGATCGCGAACGGCACCCGCGCCGCAGCGATCACCGCCTGGGGCGTGACACCGCACGCCCAGAATACCGGGATTTCGTCGTCGCGGATTTCGACGGCGTCGCCATAATCCGGCTTGTTGATGTCGCTGATGCCGATCGACTGCGGCAGGCCGAGATGCACCGGCGCGCCGTGCACCGACGGAAAGCGCGAGGTGATCTGCACCGCGCGGATTGCATCGGCCGGCTTCAGCGGCCGCATCGACACCACCATCGGACCGGCGAACGGGCCGGCCGACTTGCATGGGATATTGGTGCGATACATTGGCACAAGAACATCCTGCTCAATGTGACGGATCGGCAGATCGTCGGCCATCATCGCTTCCTCAAACGAGTACGAGCAGCCGATCACGAACGACACCAGATCGTCGCGCCAGTATTTTGTCACCTCAGCCGGGCGATCGATCGCCTCGCCATCGCGCCACACCACATATCGCGGGATGTCGGTGCGGATATCGAGATCGAGGCCGAGGGCCGGAATGCGGGGGTCGCCGACCTCGGACATGCCTATGATCGGGCACGGCTTCGGGTTGAGCTGGCAGAAGCGGTGGAACGCGGCAGCCTGGGCTTCCGGCAGAATGACCAGGTTGCCCTGGACATAGCCCGGCGCCACACCGGCGGTGCTGCCGTACTTTCCTGCGCGATATTCCCGGCGGGCAACGGCACTTGGCAACGGTTCCGCTCCTTCGCCATATTGCACTGCCGAAAAACTGGCCATCTCGACATCCTGCCTAATTCTGCCTCGACACGGACTGAAACCTAGGACTAGTATAATGTCTAATCGTTGTTTCTAATCGATAGCGATAAATCTATCTTATCAAGACCCGGATCGTTCAATCAATGGCGGACTTCAAGGCGCTCGAGACCTTCCTTTGGGTCGTCAATCTCGGCAGCTTCCGCGGCGCCGCGCACAAGCTGAACACCACCCAGCCGGCGATTTCGCAGCGGATCGCGCAGCTTGAACAAGAGATGGGAGTGCGGCTGCTGCAGCGTGATGGCCGGGTCGCGTCACCGACTCCTCTGGACGGCAGATGATGGTCTACGCCGAGAAGCTGATCGGGCTGCGCTCGGAAATGATGGCGGCGGTCGGCGACCGTTCGGCGATGCGCGGCGTACTGCGACTCGGCGTCGCCGAGACCATCGTCCACACATGGCTGTCAAAGCTGATCAAGAGCGTCAACGAGGCCTATCCCAACCTGTCGCTGGAGATCGAGGTCGACATCACACCGAACCTGCGTGCCCGGCTCATGGCGCAGGAGATCGAGCTTGCCTTCCTGATCGGGTCCCCCGGTGCCGCCACCGTGCGCAGCCGCGAGCTGTGCGACTATCCGGTCGGCTTTCTCGCCAGCCCGGCGCTCGGACTCGGCAACGGCCCCTTGACCGTGCAGGATCTCGCAAAATTCCCGATCATCACCTTCCCGCGCAAGACGCAGCCCTACGAGATCGTGCGCTCATTGTTCAACCGGCCGGAGCTGCCGCCGATCCGGCTTCACGCCAGCGCCTCGCTGGCCACGGTGATCCACATGGCCATCGAGGGCCTGGGCATCGCGGTCATTCCCACCGCCATCGTACAGAACGAACTGGCGGACGGGCGATTGCAACTGCTCTCCACCGATCTGCAGGTGTCACCGCTGACCTTCTGCGCCAGCTGGTTGGCCTCACCGGATACGGTTGCGATGGAGCTGGTTGCCGATCTCGCCGGCGAGATTGCGCGCGAAAGCAGTTTGGTTGACGTGCCAACCCAGCCGCGTCATTAAAAAGCGATCCATTCCTGTTGCCCGAGTATCGGAAAACTGCATGAGCCAGCTCACATCAAATCTGCAAATCGATTCCGCGCGCTTGTGGGACACCATTCACGAGACCGCCAAATTCGGCGGCACGCCGAAAGGTGGCGTCCGACGGCTCACGCTGACTGCCGAAGACAAACAGGTGCGCGACTGGTTTCGCGCCGCCTGTGAGTCCGCCGGCTGCGAGGTGCATATCGATGCGCTGGGCTCGATGTTCGCGCTGCGCCCTGGCCGCGACATGTCCAAGCCGCCGATCGGTCTCGGCTCGCATCTCGATACCCAGCCCACCGGCGGCAAATTCGACGGCATCCTCGGAACGCTGGCGGCGCTCGAAGTGGTGCGTACGCTGAACGACGCCGGCATCGAGACCGATCTGCCGATCTGCATCGCCAACTGGACCAACGAGGAAGGCTCTCGCTTCGTACCGGCGATGATGGCCTCGGCAGCCTATGTCGGCGACTTCACCACCGACGACATCCTGTCGCGCAAGGACATCGACAGCGTCAGCGTCGGCGAGGCACTCGATAGCATCGGCTATCGCGGCGATGTCCCCGTGGGCACCCAGAAATTCACCAGCTTCGTCGAACTGCATATCGAGCAGGGCCCGATCCTTGAAGCCGAAGGCAAGACCATCGGCGTGGTGGACTCAGGCCAGGGCGTGCTGTGGTACAACGGCCAGATCACCGGTTTCGAAAGCCACGCCGGATCGACGCCGATGACTTTGCGGCGCGACGCGCTGGCGACGTTGTCGGAGATCGTGCTGGCGGTGGAACGCATCGCCGGCGGCTTCGGCCCGAAGGCGGTCGGCACCATCGGCGAGGCGGTGATCGCCAATCCGTCGCGCAACGTCATTCCCGGCGAGATTGCCTTCACAGTGGATATGCGCAGCGCCGACGCCGATATCATGGAGCACCTGGACAAGGCGCTGATGGACGCCGCCGCTGAGATCGCCGCGCACCGCAAGGTCGCGGTCAAGATCGAAAAGGTCTGGCACAAGCCGCCGACGCATTTCGACAAGACGTTGGTCGATGCCGTCGAGACCGCGGCGCAGGCGCTCGGTTATAGCCACCGCCGCATCACCTCCGGCGCCGGGCACGATGCCTGCAACCTCAATACCATCATGCCGACCGCGATGGTGTTCGTGCCCTGCAAGGACGGCATCAGCCACAACGAGCTGGAAGACGCCACCCAGGCCGACTGCACCGCCGGCGCCAACGTGCTCATGCACACCGTGCTGGCGCTCGCCGGCGTCGCGTCCAAGTAACGAAAGAGAACGACATGCGCGCCGTCTTTGTCGATGCCAGCGAATCGCTGGCTGTCCTGGTCGAACAACAACGCAAGGCCGGCGATCCCGACGTCGTCATCCATCGCGACCCCGATGTGACACCGGAGCAACTGCCCGCCGTGCTCGGCGACGCCGCCATTGCCATGATCGATCACACCTATCTGCCGACCGAAATCGCACGACAGTGCAAGGGGCTGAAGCATGTGGTGTTTCTCGGCACCGGCGCCCGCAGCTACATGAATCCCGACGAGCTCGCCGAACTCGGCATCGAGGTGCACCTGATCCGCGGCTATGGCGACACGGCCGTCGCCGAATGCGCCATCGCACTGATGTGGGCGGCAGCGCGCGACATCGCGCAGATGGACCGCGAGATGCGCGTCGGCAACTGGCTGCGCATCGACGGCATGCAGTTGACCGGCAAGACCCTGGGCCTGATCGGCTTCGGCGGCATCGCCGCGGAGGTGGCGCGCATCGCCGTCGGCAGCGGCATGAAGGTGATCGCCTGGAACCGGACGCCGAAGAGCTGTGCCGGCGTCAGCTTCGTCGGCCTCGACGAATTGCTGGCATCGAGCGACGTCGTCTCGCTGCACCTGCTGCTCAACGACGAAACCCGCGGCTTCCTCTCGCGCGCCCGCATCGCGCAGATCAAGCCGGGCGCAATCCTGATCAACACCGCACGCGGCGCGGTGGTCGATGAAGCCGCGATGATCGATGCGCTGACATCAGGCCACCTGCGTCATGCCGGCCTCGACGTGTTCGACATCGAGCCTCTGCCGGCAGATCACCCGCTGACGAAGATCCCCAACGTGACACTCTCGGCGCATTCGGCATTCCGCACGCCGGAAGCCAGCGAGAATCTCATTCACGCTGCGCTCGAGCATTGCCGCAGGATTGCGGGCTCGTAGCTGGAGATGCGGCTTCTTCCCTCTCCCCGGGCGCAGCGAAGCTGCGCTTGGCGGGAGAGGGGAACCAAGAAGCGCATCCTACTCGATCATCTCGGCCACCGCCTTGCCGCAGGCGCCCGTATCCGCCTGGCCACCCAGATCGCGCGTGCGCAGGGTGCGTTCGCCCAGCGTGCGCTCGATCGCCTTGACGATGGAATCCGCGGCCTGCTTCTCGCCGAGATGCTCCAGCATCATGGCGCCGGACCAGATCATGCCGATCGGATTGGCGATGCCCTGCCCCGCGATATCCGGCGCCGAACCGTGCACCGGCTCGAACACCGACGGAAAATCGCCGGCCGGATTGATGTTGCCGGATGGCGCAATACCGATGGTGCCGGTGCAGGCCGGACCGAGATCGGAGAGAATGTCGCCGAACAGGTTGGAGCCGACCACCACATCGAACCAGTCGGGATGCAGCACGAAATTCGCGGTGAGAATGTCGATGTGGTACTTGTCCCACTTCACGTCGGGATAGGCCTTCGCCATCTCTTCGACGCGCTCGTCCCAGTACGGCATGGTGATGGAGATGCCGTTCGACTTGGTCGCCGAAGTCAGGTGCTTCTTCGGGCGCGACTGGGCGAGATCGAAGGCGAATTTCAGGATGCGGTCGACGCCGATCCGGGTCATCACCGTCTGCTGGGTGACGAATTCGCGGTCGGTACCCGGAAACATGCGGCCGCCCACCGACGAATATTCGCCTTCGGTGTTCTCGCGCACCACCCAGAAATCGATGTCGCCGGGCTTGCGGCCGACCAGCGGGCTGGGGACGCCCGGCATCAGCCGCACCGGACGCAGGTTGACGTATTGATCGAACTCCCGGCGGAATTTTATGAGCGAGCCCCACAGGGAAATGTGATCGGGAATCTTCGCGGGCAGGCCGACCGCGCCAAAATAGATCGCATCGTGCTTGCCGATCTGGTCCTTCCAGTCGCCCGGCATCATCTGACCGTGCTTCTCGTAATAATCATACGACGAGAAATCGAAGTGATCGAAATGCAGCTTGACCCGGTGCTGCTTCGCCGCCGCCTCCAGCGCGCGCAGGCCCTCAGGCATCACTTCCTTGCCAATGCCGTCGCCCGGAATAACTGCGATCCGGTATTCTTTAGACTTGCTGCTCACGGAGAACGTCCCTTCGGTTCGATAACGGGCACGACAATGCGCTGCGCGCCCGCTGCATATAAAATGATTAGACACCATTGAACCAAACAAGCGCGACGATCAACGCTGCACTGCACAGCACAATCATGCGTCCACATGTCGCGGTTTAACTTGCCGAGTTCGAATTGCGCGCTACTATTCGACCCGAGCTGACAACCAGCCGGGCCGCAGAGCCGATCAAGGGTCAAGGAAACCACATCATGACGTCCAGAATCCCGTATTCTCGTTCATGGTCGTTGCGCGCATTCATTGCCGCAACGGCGCTCGGATTCACCGCCACCACCGCGCTGGCTGCCGACCCCATCAAGATTGGCGTCATCGCCGAAGCCCAGGCCATCGCCGGTGCCTCGATCCCCCAGGCCGCCCAGATGGCTGCCGAGGAAATCAATGCCAAGGGCGGCGTCGATGGCCGCATGATCGAAATCGTCACCTACGACAACCACTCATCCTCGGCCGATTCGGTGCGCGCGTTCCAGCGCGCGGTCAACGAGGACAAGGTCCATGCGGTGATCGGCTCCTATATCAGCGAAGTCGTGCTGGCGCTGATGCCTTGGGCGTCGCGGTTGAAGACGCCGTTCATCACGCCCGGCGCCGCATCCAACGAAATCCCGAAGGCCGTCAACAAGGACTATGAGAAGAACAAATACACCTTCCACGGCTATCTGACGTCCGCGTCGCTGGCGCTGTCGGTCTGCGATGCCGCCAAGGACCTGCTGGTCAACGACAAGAAGATGAAGACCGCGGTGATCATGAGCGAGGACGCCGCCTGGACCAAGCCGCTCGACGTCGGCTATGAGGAATGCCTGCCGAAGATCGGCCTGAAGGTCCTCGACCACATCCGCTTCTCGCCCGACACCACCGACTTCACGCCGATCTTCAACAAGATCGAGGGCGTCAAGCCGGACGTGATCATTACCGGCATCTCGCATGTGGGCGTGCAGCCGACGGTGCAGTGGAAGAACCAGCAGGTGCCGATCCCGATGCTCGGCATCTCGTCGCAGGCCACCAACTCGACCTTCGGCAAGGACACCAACAACGCCTCCGACGGCGTGCTGTATCAGGGCGTCTCCGGCCCCGGCGTGGCGGTGACCCCGAAGTCGGTGCCGTTCGCCGACAACTTCAAGAAGAAGTTCGGCAATTTCCCGTCCTATGCCGGCTACACCTCCTATGACGAGGTCTACTACATCGCCGACGCCATCAAGCGCGCCGGCTCCACCGATGCCGACAAGATGGTCACCGCGCTGGAAGCCACCGACTGGGAAGGCACCGTCGGCCGCATCCAGTTCTATGGCAAGAACGATCCGTTCACCCATGGCCTGAAATACGGCAAGGGCCTGATCACCGGCCTGATGCTGCAATGGCAGGATGGCGTGCAGACCAGCGTCTGGCCGCCGGAAGTGGCCAAGGCCAAGATCAAGTTCCCGGCCTTCATCAAGGTGACCGCGAACTGAGCCGCTGTCGTCCCCTCTCCCCCAGCGCAGCAAAGCTGCGCGCCGCGGGAGAGGGTGCCTGAGCGCAGCGAAGGCGGGAGAGGGCTCTTTCTGCGACAGCTCCCTCTTCCGTCTCCAACGCGCGTCGCGCGTTCGAGCCCCCTCTCCCAGCCGCAGCTTCGCTGCGCCCGAGGGCGAGGGAAAGAAGACCGCGCATGACGCGCCACATCTCATCTCACCGGATCAGAAATCTAAATGCTCTTCCTGCAAATCCTGATCGACGGTTTCGCCATCAGCGCGCTGTACGCGCTGGGGGCCACCGGCTTCACCCTGATCTTCGGCGTCTCCGGCGTGCTCAACCTGTCCCACGGCGCCATCATGGTGCTGGCGGCGGTGGCCGCCTGGGCCGCGTCCAGCGTGCTGCATCTCAACAACTACGCCGGCGCGCTGGTCGGCATCGCCGCCGCGCTGGTGGCCTCGCTGATCACCTATTTCTTCGTGGTGCAGCCGATCCAGCGCTCGCGCCGCATCCCCAATGAGGAAAAGGAAATCTTCGTGCTCACCGGCACCCTGCTATGGGGCATCATGATCCAGGAAGTGATCGCCTATTTCTTCACCAACAACGCCAAGACCGTGCTGCCGATCATCGAGGGCGTGGTGACCGTGTTTGGCGTGCGCACCCCGAAAAACGAATGGTTTACCGCGCTGGTGTGCTGCCTGGTGATCGGCCTGCTGTGGCTCCTGGTCAACCGCACCAAGATGGGCAAGGCGGTGCTGGCGGCCTCGATGAATCCGCGCGGCGTCACGCTGCTCGGGCTGGAACTGACCAGCATCTATGTCGTGGTGTGGGCGATCTATGGCGTGCTGGCGGGGATCGCCGGCGTGCTGCTCGGCATGTTCCTCGGCGTGTCGTCCTACAGCGTCGGCCCGCTCACCGCGAGCGCCTTTTCCATCGTCGTGCTGGGCGGGCTCGGCAGCGTCTCCGGCTCGCTGATCGCCGCCTTCGTGGTCGGCTATCTCGAAACCCTCACCGCCTATCTGGTCTCGCCGGCCTACCGCACCATCCCGGCGCTGCTGCTGCTGGTGATCGTGATGTACATCCGGCCTCAGGGCCTGCTCGGGAGGCGATGAGCATGTCCTTTTTCAAGTCACAGCTGTTCTGGATCGCGCTCGTCGTCGTTGTCGCCGCAGCAACGCTGCCCTGGTATGTGTCCGGCTATATCCTCGGCCTGCTCACGGTGGCCTATTATTTCGGCGTGTTCGCCATGGCCTGGGATCTGTTGTTCGGCTTTGCCGGCGAGGTCAATTTCGGCCCGACCTTCCTGATCGGCGTCGGCGCCTATACCGCCGGCATTCTCAACAACCAGTATGGCTGGTCGGTCTATCTGTGCATCTTCCTCGGCGCGATGGCCTCGGTGATCGCCGGCTTCGTGCTGGCGCTGCCGGCGCTGCGGGTGCGCGGTCCGTATTTCGGCCTGACCACCCTGGTGGCCGTGCTGATGCTGCAGAATTTCATCGTGGTGTTTGCCGACCTCACCGGCGGCGAGATCGGCCTCACCATTCCCGACGTCATCTCCATCGACGCCGGCACTAACTACTGGATCGCCTTGGGCTTCATGACCTTCTCGGCGATCATCCTCTACGGCCTGTCGCAATCGCCGATCGGGCTGGTGCTGCAGGCCTCCGGGCAGGACCCGGTGCAGGCCGGTGCGCTCGGCTTCAACATCGTCAAGCACAAGCTGTTCGCCTTCGTGGTCAGCGCGTTCTTCTCCGGCCTGTCGGGCGCCATGCTGGTGTTCTACTTCGGCACCGCATCGGTGGGCACCGTGGTCGATGTCGCCGTCGGCGTGCAGGTGATCGTCGCCGCCGTTCTCGGTGGGCGCCGCACCGTGCTGGGCGCGGCCCTCGGCGCCATTTTCCTGATCGTCGCCGGCGAGTTCCTGCGCCCGACCGGCGAACTCGCCACCTTCATCGTCTCGGCCATCGCGTTGCTGGCGATCCTGTTCTTCCCCGGTGGCTTCCTCGGAAAAGCCCTGTCGCGCGAGGCCAAAGCCTGATGGACGCCATTACCAACCACCCGCCCGTGCTCGAAGTCCGCGGCCTGACCAAACGCTTCGGCGGCCTCACCGCGGTGAAGAAGCTGTCGTTCGACCTCAACGCCGGCGAGATTTTCGGGCTGATCGGCCCGAATGGCTCCGGCAAGTCCACCGCCATGAAGTCGATCATGGGCATCGAGCGCCCCACCGCAGGCGAAGTCCTGTTCCTGGGCGAGAACGTCGCCGGCCTGCCCGCGCACAAGATCGCGCGCAAGGGCTTTGGCATGGTGTTCCAGCATTCGCGGCCGCTGAACCGGCAGACCGTGCTGGAAAACATCATGGTCGCGCTGCTGCCGGACAGCCTGTTCATGCTGTTCGCCGACAAGGCGCTGACCGAGCGCGCCAAATGGATCGCCAACCGCGTCGGCCTCGGCAATGTCATGCATCGCCGGCCGCCGACCCTGCCGTTCGCCGACCTGCGCCGGCTGGAACTGGCCAAGGCGATCGCCCGCGATCCCAAAGTGGTGCTGGTCGACGAGCCCTTCGCCGGGCTGACGCTGGCCGAAGTCGGCACCTTCTCCGAACTGATCCGCAGCTTTCGCGACGAGGGCCGCGCGGTGCTGCTGGTCGACCACAACGTCAAGAGCGTGGCGGCGCTGGTCGACCGCGTGCTGGCGATGTATCTCGGCGAGGAGATCTGCACCGGCGCGGCCAGCGAAGTGATGCGCAACGAAACCGTGCGCCGGGTCTATCTCGGCGGCGCCATTGAGACCTCGGCGCGCCCGGAGATCAGCTTCAAGGACAAGGTGCCGCTGCTGCAGGTCGAGAATGTCAGCGTCTTCTACGGCAAGGCGCAGGCGCTGGAGAACGTCTCGATCCACGTCCACAAGGGCGAGTTCGTCTCGGTGGTCGGTCTCAATGGCGCCGGCAAGACCACGCTGTTCAATACGATCTCCGGCTTCCTGCCCTACACCGGCGAGATCGTCCGCGACGGCGACAAACTGCGCGGCACCACCCCGGCGAAGATCGCGCGATCCGGCGTTGTCCAATGTCCGGAATCCCGCGAACTGTTCGGCGAGATGAGTGTGCGAGAAAATCTCGACCTCGGCGGTCAGCATTTGTCCGACGATGCTCGGGCCACGCAGCTGGAATGGCTGTTCGACCTGTTCCCGATCCTCCGGGAGCGGCAGGGCCAGATGGCGCAGACATTGTCCGGCGGCGAGCAGCAGATGCTGGCGATCGGCCGCGCGCTGATGATGCAGCCGAAAATCCTGATCCTTGACGAGCCGACCTTGGGTCTCGCGCCAGTGATCTTGGAATTGCTCTCCAAGGCGCTGGAAAAGCTGCGCCAGACCACCGACATCACAGTGCTGCTGGGCGAGCAGAACGTCACTTTCGCGCTGCCCCACGCCGACCGGGTCTATGTGCTGGAACACGCCCGCATCGTCTGGGAAGGCGATCCCGGCCGGTTTGCGGCCGAGGCCGGCGAAGGCTACTTGTAGTTGTGGCCTTCCTGTGCAACGGAGTGCCCGGCGCGTCCCCCGCGCCTGGATTCGACGCAGCACATCCGACAATAACCGAAAGCAAGCTTCATGGATCTTCACCTGCGCGGCAACCGCGTTCTCATCACCGGCGCCTCAAAGGGCATCGGCGCCGCCGCAGCCGAAGCCTTCGCCGCTGAAGGCTGTTCCATTGCACTGGCCGCCCGGAGCGGCATCGCCATGGAAGAGCTCGCCACTCGATTGCGCGCCGACCACGGCGTCGAGGTCGCCGTGCACACGGTGGACCTGCGCAAGCCTACCGAACTCGCAGTGCTGGCGGCCACCGCGGGCCACATCGACATCCTGGTCAACAATGCCGGCGACATTCCCGGCGGCTCCCTCGACAAGATCGACGAACCGACCTGGCGCCATGCCTGGGACCTGAAAGTATTCGGCTTCATCAACCTGACGCGGCTGATCTACGCCCGGATGAAGGCGCAGGGGCACGGCGTCATCATCAATGACATCGGCGCCGCCGGTGAGAAGTTCGACGCCAACTATATCTGCGGCAGCGCCGGCAACGCCGCGCTGATGGCGTTTACGCGGGCGCTGGGCGGCAAGAGCCTGAAGGACAACATTCGCGTCGTCGGCATCAATCCCGGCCCGGTGGAGACCGAGCGCCACATCACGCTGATGAAGACCAGGGCAAAGGCCCAGTTCGGCGATGAGAACCGGTTTCGCGAATTGCAGGCCGGCCTTCCGCTCGGACGCCCGGCCCATACCCGCGAGATCGCCGATCTGATGACATTCCTGGCGTCGGACCGCGCAAGCTATACGACCGGCGTGATCTATACGGTGGATGGCGGGTTGAGCGCGGGCTGGGGTTAGTTCAGCTCAGAAACTGAGTGCGACACGGCGCATCCTCCCACTCAACTGTCATCGCCCGGCCTGCGCGCAATAGCGCGCCAGGACCGGGCGACCCAGTAATCCGTGCCGATAGTGATAGGTCCGCAGCAGCTCCGTTTACTGGGTCACCCGCATTCGCGGGTGACGACAACAAAGTTTGCAGCGGCCCATGCAGGACGCAGCCTAAATCCGATCCAACATCTGCCTGATCAGCGTGGTGATCCGCCCGGTCGGCGATTCCAGCTGCTGCATAATGCTGAAGTGATTGGCGCCGGGGATCTCCTCGTAGCTCACCGGCAATCCGTGCGCGGCGCGGAACGCCGCGAGGTCGGCGGTCTGCTGGCGCAGCAGCGGCAGTTCGCCGCCGCCCACCACCAGCGACAGCGGCACGGCCGGGCCGCCGTCCTGCATCAACGGCGAGTTGCGCAGTGCCATCGCTTCGTCGAGCTTCAGCTTCTCGTTGAGATAGGAATGCCGGATCGGCTCGAGATCGTAGATGCCCGAGATCGCCACGCCCCCTTGACCGCGGGATGCGTCAGCGTCGTCGCAGTCAGATGACCGCCGGCCGACCAGCCGGACACCACGATGCGCGCGGGGTCCGCGCCCAGTGCGGGCGATTGCGCGACCACCGCATCGACGCTGGCGTGAAGCTCCGCGACGATCTCGTCCAGCGTCGCTTCCGGCGCCAGCGTATAGCCGACGACGGCGACGTTGATACCATGCGCCATGGGCCCGGCGGCGAAGCAGGTGAAGAAATCCTTGGAGCGCATCTGCCAGTAGCCGCCATGGATCAGCACCAGCGTCGGACCGCCGTCGGCGGCCTTCAGAAAGTCGAACCTGTTGCGCTCGCGCGGTCCATAGCTGAGATCCAGGTGATCGGGATGCTTCGCCTTGATGTCCTCGGAGCGCTTGACCCAGCCCGCGCCGATATCGGCGCTGCCGGCGACGGCGACGCCGTTGTTGAGGCCGGCGTCGAGCTGCGGCCGGCTCATCGCTCGCCAGTCCGTTTCGCCGAAGGGCTTACTCATGGTTGCATCCTTGCGTTATGCGACGCGACACTGCGCTCGCGACTCCACTTTTCCAGAAAATCGTCTACACCGCTACGTCGTCAGGATCGACACCCCTATGCAAGCGAACTGGAGACGTGTGTGGCTGTGAATCAGGATCTCATCAAGGCAACGGCCTGTGCCATTGTCGATCAACTCAATGCCGGCACGGTGACGCCGCTGGAATTGCTCGACGTGCTGGAGGCGCACATCGCCGCCGTGGACGGCCAGGTCAACGCCCTGCCGACGCTGTGTTTCGATCGCGCCCGCAGCGCCGCCCGCGAATTGATGAAGAAGCCGCTCGGCAGCCGCGGCATCCTCGCCGGCATGCCGGTGCCGATCAAGGACCTCACCTCGGTGGCTGGCGTGCGCACCACCCAGGGCTCGCGGATTTTCCAGGATGTCATCCCGGCCAAATCCAACATCCTGGTCGAGCGGCTCGAAGACAACGGCGCGCTGGTCTACGCCAAGTCCAACACGCCGGAATTCGGCGCCGGAGCCAACACTTTCAACGATGTGTTCGGTGCCACGCTCAATCCCTGGGACCTGTCGCGCTCCGCGGCGGGCTCCTCCGGCGGCGCCGCGGCGGCACTGGCCAGCGGCACCGCATGGCTGGCCCACGGCTCCGACATGGGCGGCTCGCTGCGCAATCCGGCCAGCTTCTGCGGCATCGTCGGCCTGCGGCCGAGCATTGGCCGGGTCGCCGCCACGCCGTCGGTGGCGCTCGCGCGGATGGTCAGTGTGCAGGGCCCCATGGCCCGAACCGTCGAGGATCTGGCTTTGATGCTCGACGCCATGAGCGGCGAGCATCCCGCCGATCCGCTCTCATTACCGCTGTTGCCGGAGTCGTTCCGTGCCGCCGTCCGTTCTGGCAGGAAGCCGAAGCGCGTCGCCTATTCACCAGACCTTGGGGTCACCCCGGTCGATCCCGAAGTCGTCGCAATCACCCGCGCCGCCGCCAAGCGGTTTGAAGAAGCCGGCGTCATCGTTGAGGAAGCCTGCCCGGACCTCAGGGAAGCCCATGAGTGCTTCCACGTGCTGCGCGCCTACGACTTCGCGCTGTCCAAGGCGGCGCTGCTCCGCGACAAGCGCGACCTGTTGAAGCCGGAAGTGATCTGGAACATCGAGGAAGGCCTCAAGCTCAAGGTGACGGACCTCGAACGCGCCGAGGGCCAGCGCGTCGCCCTGGCCGCGCGCGCCTACGAATTCTTCCAGACCTACGACCTGCTGCTGTGCCCCGCCACCATCGTGCCGCCGTTCCCCATCGAGCAGCGCTACCTTGCCGAATGCAACGGCACCAAATTCGACAACTATGTGCAGTGGCTGGCCATCGTCTACGCGATCACGCTCACCTGCTGCCCGGCGCTGTCGCTGCCCTGCGGTTTCACCGCAAGCGGCCTGCCGGTCGGCCTGCAGATAGTCGGCCCGCCGCGCGGCGAAGCGCCGTTGCTGGCCGGTGCGCGTTTGCTCGAGGACATCCTGGGCATCAGCGGCAGCACACCGATCGATCCACGCGGGGTGAAGTCGGCGACGACGCCGTAAACCCGATCGGTTTTGCAAAGCAGCAAACGCGAAGCCGCTGGCGTGCGGCTTGGCCGCGCCTATAATCCCCCGGCAGAACAAGAGCGCAGCAAGGCGCCACCGAACTTCCGGGGGATCACGTTGCCAGCCAGACTCAAAATCCGCGTCGATCCGGACAAGTGCCAGGGCCACAGCCGCTGCAAGTCGCTGGCCCCCGAATTGTTCACACTGGACGAATACGGCTACGCCCACGAAGTGGGCGACGGCAGCGTTCCCGATGGCCTTGAAGACCAGGCCTGGCTAGCGAAATCCAATTGCCCCGAACTGGCCATCGACATCAGCGAGGACTGAACCAGAACCTATCGCATCCAACTCAAATGCCAGAGCCCGATCAACGGGCCGGACCAGATCATCCCGAGGAACCGTCCCGATGAACAAACCTGTCCCCGTCACCGACTGGCTCACCGACTTCGATCACACCGACCCGCGCTGGACTGAAGATCCCTATCCGATCCTCGACGAACTCCGATCGAAATGTCCGGTGGCGCATACCGAGCGCTTTCTCGGCGTCTATCTGCCGACGACCTATGAGGCGGTGAAGCAGGTGTCCTACGACACCGACAGCTTCTCGTCGCGCCGCGTCGTGGTGCGCAGCGTACGGCCGGAACCGCCGATCCCGTCGCCGCCGATCACCGCCGATCCGCCGGTGCACAAGCCGTTCAAGCAGTTGCTGCTGCCGCCCTTTACCCCCGACGCGGTGCGCAAGCTCGAGCCGGATGTGCGCACCATTTGCAATACGCTGATCGACAACTTCATCACCGACGGCCACTGCGACGCCGCCGCGCAATTCGCCAAATATATCCCGGTGCGCACCATCGCCCACATGCTCGGCATTCCCCGCGAGGACGGCGACCTATTCATCGGCTGGATCCACCAGATCCTCGAACTCGGCATCTCCGACGACGCCGAGCTGATGAAGGGCGTCAAGGCGATGAGCGCCTACTTCGCCGTGCAGATCGAGAAGCGCAAGACTCAGCCGACCGATGACCTGATCAGCACGCTGATGAATGCCCGCGGTCCTGACGGCCAGCCGTTGTCCGACGCCTATGTCCTCGGCGCGCTGCGTCTGCTGCTGATCGCCGGCATCGACACCACCTGGAGTGCGATCGGCTCATCCCTGTGGCATCTGGCGAAGACGCCGGCCGACCGCGCCCGGCTGGTCGCCGATCCCGCGCTGATCCCGGTGGCCATCGAGGAATTCCTGCGGGCTTATTCGCCGGTCACCATGGCCCGCGAGGTGATGCAGGAGACCACCGTCAGCGGCTGCCCGATGAAGCCCGGCAACATGGTGCTGCTGTCGTTCCCGGCGGCCAACCGCGACCCCGCCGTGTTCCCGGACGCCGACAAGGTGATCATCGACCGCCAGGAGAATCGCCACGTCGCGTTCGGCCTCGGCATCCACCGCTGCATCGGTTCCAATCTCGCCCGCATGAACATGGCCATCGCCATTGAAGAGTGGCTGAAGCGCATACCCGACTTTAGTCTCGATCCCACCGGCACGGTCACCTGGTCGGAGGGCACCGTGCGCGGCCCGAGGCAACTGCCGTTGCGGTTTTCCGGCGCTCGCTGAAATCGAATGCCGCATTGCAGCATGAACCAGCGGGTCTGCTGTCAGCTGCAATGCATTTCATGCCATTGGCTTTTCCGCCGGTCCGTGGCAACGGAGCATTTCATTTCACGGAATTCCGAGGGTTTACAGTGGCGGAACAAATCGCAGCCCCCAACGCGGATGGCAAACTTCACCTGATCGACGTCGAAAAGCGGGTGAAGGCCATCTTCATCGGCTCCATGGGCAATCTCGTCGAATGGTACGATTTCTACGCCTATACGGCGTTTGCGCTGTATTTCGCCCCGGCCTTCTTCCCCAATAGCGACCCGGTGGTGCAGCAGCTCAACGCCGCCGTGCTGTTCGCCGCGACCTTCCTGATGCGCCCGCTCGGCGGCTGGCTGTTTGGCTATCTCGCCGACACCTACGGCCGGCGCTTTTCGCTGACGGCGTCGGTGCTGTGCATGTGCTTCGGCTCGCTGATCATCGCCTGCACGCCGACCTATGCGTCGATCGGTTTCGCGGCGCCGGCGATCCTTGCCTTTGCGCGCATCATCGAGGGCCTCAGCCTCGGCGGCGAATATGGCGCCAGCGCCACCTACCTCAGCGAGGTCGCCGACCCCAAGCATCGCGGTTTCTATTCCAGCTTCCAGTACGTCACTTTGATCGGCGGCCAGCTCACCGCCATCATCGTGCTGATGCTGCTGCAGAAGGTGTTTCTCACCGAACAGGAGCTGAAGGACTGGGGCTGGCGGATTCCGTTCGTGATCGGCGCCCTGCTGGCGGTGTTCACCGCGGTGATGCGACGTGACATGCACGAGACCGAACAGTTCCTGGAAGCCAAGAAGCTGAAGAAGCCGATGGGCTCCATGCGCAGCCTTCTGAAGTATCCGCGCGAACTGTTGCTGGTGGTCGGGCTGACCGCCGGCGGCACCGCGGCGTTCTACACCTTCACCACCTACATGCAGACCTTCGTCAAGCTCTCGGTCGGGCTCACCACCGACCAGACCACCACGGTGATCTTCGGCACGCTGATCTTCGCCACCTTCCTGCAGCCGGTCTATGGCGCGCTGTCGGACCGCATCGGCCGCAAGCCGCTGCTGATCTTCTTCGGCGTCGCCGGCACCCTGTCGACGGTTCCAATCCTGACGCTGTTGAAGGACACCAAGTCGCCCTTCACCGCATTCCTGCTGATCTGCGCCGCCTGGGTGTTCGTCGCCGGCTACACGTCCATCAACGCCGTGGTGAAGGCCGAGCTGTTCCCGACCAATATCCGCGCGCTCGGCGTCGGCGTGCCCTATGCGCTGACGGTGTCGATCTTCGGCGGCACCGCCCCGGCGATCGCGCTGTACTTCAAGAGCCTTGGCCATGAGGAATGGTTCTATTATTACCTCAGCGGCATGATCTTCCTGTCGCTGCTGATCTATCTTACGATGCGCGACACCAAGCACAATTCGGCGATGCACCGTCACGAGTGACGGCCCTCGCCTGACGGAGCGGCAGCCATGACCGACGACGATCTCCCGCCGGATTCCAAGCTGACACGGAGCAAGCAACGCTGGGCGCGCGAGGGCAAGTTCCTCACCGGCAGGATCGCGCGCCCCGAAGAGCAACGGCTGCCGCCCGGCCAGCACCTGACCATGGACTGGCCGGTGCTCGACCTCGGCGTCACGCCGAAGGTCACCCGCGACAGCTGGCGGCTCGACGTCTACGGTGCGGTGGAGACGCCGTTGTTCTGGAATTTTGCTGATTTCACTGCCCAGCCGCAGCAGACATTCGTCTCCGACATCCACTGCGTCACCACCTGGTCGCGCTACGACAATGCGTGGGAGGGCCTGTCGACCCGGGAGCTGCTGGCAGCGTGCAAGCCGAAGGACGACGCGCATTTCGTCGTGCTGCATTCCCACGACGGCTACACCACCAATCTCGCGCTGGAAGATTTCGCCGCCGAGGATGCGCTGCTCGCGCACGCGTGGCAGGGCCAGCCGATCGACGGCGAGCATGGCGGCCCGGTCCGGCTGATCGTGCCGCATCTGTACTTCTGGAAGAGCGCCAAGTGGCTGCAGCGCATCGAATTCGTCACTGAGGACAAGCCCGGCTACTGGGAAGTCCGCGGCTATCATAACCGCGGCGACCCGTGGCTCGAGCAGCGCTATTCGGAGGATTGAGAGGCTTTACCTCTCCCCGCTTGCGGGGAGAGGTCGGGGCCTCGCGTCAGCGAGGCTCCGGGTGAGGGGGAGCCAGTGTTTCACTCGCTAGCTCCCCTCACCCGACTCGAACGCGCTCCGCGCATTCGAGCCACCCTCTCCCCGCCTAGCGAAGCTTCGCTTCGCCGGGCGGGGAGAGGGAAGATCTACCTCGCTTAAAGGAGCCTCGTCATGCCCACCGAACGCTTTCAATTCCCCGGCACCGGCGGCCATCAGCTCGCCGCGGCGCTCGACCTGCCCGATGGCGAGCCCGCGGCCTATGCGCTGTTCGCGCATTGCTTCACCTGCAGCAAGGATTCGCTGGCTGCCGCGCGCATCGCCGCGGCGCTGACCGCACGCGGCATCGCCGTGCTGCGCTTCGACTTCACAGGCCTCGGCTCCAGCGAAGGTGACTTCGCCAACGCGACCTTCTCGTCCAACGTCGCCGACCTCGTGCTCGCCGCCAACCACCTGCGCAATATCCGCAAGGCACCGGCGATCCTGATCGGTCACAGTTTTGGCGGCGCCGCGATCCTCGCTGCTGCCGCCGACATTTCTGAGGCCCGGGCGGTGGTGACCATCGCGGCCCCCTCGGATCCCGCCCACGTCACCCATCTGTTCGCCGACCGCCTCGACTGCATCCGCGCCCACGGCGAGGTCGAGGTGAAGCTCGCCGGCCGCCCCTTCACCATCAAGCGCGCATTCCTCGACGACATCGCCGAACACAATTTGATGGCGCACGTCGCCAGGCTGCACAAGCCGCTGCTGATCATGCAATCGCCCACCGACGACACCGTCGGCATCGACAACGCCACGCGGATCTTTCTGGCGGCAAAGCACCCGAAGAGCTTCGTTTCGCTCGACGGCATGGACCACCTGCTGACGAAGAGATCCGATGCGGTCTATGTGGCCGACGTCATCACCGCCTGGGCCGGCCGCTATCTCGATGCGGCGGCGACTGCGCCTGCCGCCGACTCGCCGGAGCCGCGCAGGGTGGTGGTGCGCGAGACCCGCGCCAGCAAACTGCAGCAGCAGATCATGGTCGGCCCGCATCGCCTGATCGCCGACGAACCGCTCGCCGCCGGCGGCGCCGACACCGGGCCCGGTCCCTACGACCTGCTGCTCGCCGCGCTCGGCGCCTGCACCAGCATGACCATGCGGCTTTATGCCGATCGCAAGGCACTGCCCATGGACCGCGTCACCGTGACCCTGAACCACAGCAAGATCTACGCGAAGGATTGCGCGGAGTGTGAGACCAAAGAGGGGATGCTCGACCAGCTCGACCGCGTGATATCGATCGAAGGCGCGCTCGATGACGAACAGCGCAAGCGGCTGATGGACGTCGCCGACAAGTGCCCGGTGCATCGCACGCTGAAGTCGGAAATTCGCATCGTGACCAAGGCCGCGGAGTAGAGATCCAAAAAGTGCGCAGCGCTGGGAGCCGTCATCCTGAGGCGCACGCCCACTTGCGCGAGCCTCGAAGGATGCGGCTACAGACGCAGGCGGCCCATCCTTCGAAGCGGGCAAGAGAGCGCTCTTCCAGCCGAAACGCAATTGCGTTTCGGTGGGGATGACGGCGAAGTGTGTGGTTGCAGATGGAGCCTACCGGTTCGGATCCGGAAACAGCAGGCTGCGCCAGCCGGAGCGATCGAACGGGGCCCATTCGCCCTCGCGCTGGGCGAGGCGCTCGGCCACCGCATAGACCACGGCGGGATGATGTCCCATGCCGCAATGGCTGCTTTCGACCTCGATGCTCTCGGTCTGCGCCGACGGGTTTTCCTTGCAGCCCTGCCAGGCGCAGATGCCGTCGGTGCGGCTGTAGATCGCGGTGGTCGGCACCGGCGGCGGCTCGGATAGGTCGCTGCCAAAATTCGGGTCACTGTGATCGGCAGGCTTGCCGCTGACGATTTCATAGACCTGCCAGGCATTGGTCGCCTTGGGGCCCGCTGCAAACGGACTGCCCAGCGTGATCACGGAACGGACCCGGTCCGGCATCAGCTTGGCCAGCTGGCGCGCATAGAGCCCGCCCAAGCTCCAGCCGACCAGGCTGACCTTGCGGCCATGGCTGTCGTTCAACTCGCGCAGCAGGTCCATCATGCTGTCCTGAACGCCGTCGCGCAGGCCAAGGTTGCGGCCCTGCTTCCAGCCACTGACCGCATAGCCGCGGCCTTTGAGAAAACTGCGCAGCGGCCGTGTCGAAATGTCCGAGGCGACCAGCCCCGGCAGCACGAGCACCGGATGGCCGTCGCCGCGCGGCGCCAGATTCAGCAGCGGCAGCGCGCCCAGGAAGGCGCCGAATTCATGCAGCGCCCGGGTCTCCAGCAGCATCAGGGTTTTCGAGGGGGCACGCAAAGTCTGGGCAGTCGCCGACATCTGATTTCCTCTCGTGCCGGTGTTCTCTGTGACGCCGGGGCGGAATCGATTGCTGTGAAAAACAGTCGCGGGATAACGCAGCGCAACAAGTATTGGTTCCCGAAGTGTAGCCCGGATTGGCAGGATATCAAGCGTACCAGGGTAGGCCCTGCCGTTGAGGTTCATGTTTCCCGCACGCGATGCGAGACCCATCGCTTCATTTCGCAGGGTGGCCTGATCTGCGAAGCGATACTGCGTATCGCATCGCGTCCGGGGCACGTATCGGGGTCTCACAACCGCAACAGCACCTCGATGGTATACAGCGCGAGCCCGGCGAGCCCGCCGATTAGCGAGCCGTTGAAACGAATGTATTGCAGGTCGCGGCCGATGTTGACTTCGATCACCCCGATCAGCTGCCCCATGTCCCAGGCCTTGACCTGGTCGGCAATAAAGGTGGAGACGCCGCTCTTCTGGTCGGCGATGAAACTGCGCAGCACCACCACGACGCCCTGGTTGATCTCGCCGCGCATCTCGGAATCCGCGGCCAGCGTCGCGCCGGCGGCGACGAACATGTTGGCGAGATGATGTTGCAGCACCGTGCTCTCGCCCGAGGCGCTGCGTGCGATCAAGGACCTGGCGTTGCTCCACAGGTTGCCCGCGAGTTCGGCCAGCTCCGGCCGCGCCAGCAGGTCGCGCTTGAGGCCGTCGATGCGGCCGGTGAAGCCGGGCTCGTTCTCGAGCTTGTCGACGAACGACAGCAGCATGCGGTCGAACTCGCCGCGGAACGGATGCGCCGGATCGTTGCGCACCTCCTCGAAGAACGCGGTGGCCGACGCCACGATGCGCTTCACCAGAAACGTGTCGGTGCGGTACAGCTTCAGCAGCGTCGGCAGTTCGTTGCGGATCTTCTCCTTGATGACAGCCAGCGTCTGCGGCTCGGTCAGTGCGCCGTGCAGCGCGCGCAGGAGATCGTCGAGCAATCCCTGATGGCGGCCGTCGCGGATGAAACCGCGGGCGGTGCCGGCGATCAGCGGCGCCAGATCGATCGACTGCAGTTGGGTCATCACGCGGCGGCTGATGAAGCCGGTGAGGCCCGAGGTCTCGGTGGCCGACATCGCTTCCGGCAGCAGCCGCAGCACGAAGCGCGCGAGATCGGCGCTGCGCTTGCGGTCGCCGAGCCAGTCCGCGACGAAGGACGCGAAATCCACCTCGCGCAGCTTGGCCTCGACCGGCCCCGCCTCGAGAAAATGCACCTCGATGAATTCGCCGAGCTTGTCGGCGATGCGATTCTGGTTGCCCTGGATGATCGCCGTATGCGGGATCGGCAGCCCTAGCGGCCGGCGGAACAGCGCGACCACGGCATACCAGTCGGCCAGCCCGCCGATGGTGGCGGCCTCGGCGAAGGCCGCCACAAAGCCGAAGGCGGAATGCATGGGCAGCAGCAGCCTGGCGACGATGAACACCGCGAAACAGCCGGCCAGCACCAGGGTGGCCAGCGCCTTCACCCGGCGCAGTTCCGTCGCGCGCGCGGCGTCGCCGGGGCTGGCGAAGGAGGTCGTATTGATCGTCTTCATTGCAATTTCCAGTCGA
This sequence comes from Rhodopseudomonas sp. P2A-2r, assembly GCF_026015985.1. Lineage (GTDB taxonomy): Bacteria > Pseudomonadota > Alphaproteobacteria > Rhizobiales > Xanthobacteraceae > Tardiphaga. The sequence goes on from NZ_CP110389.1 coordinate 5,979,339, forward strand.
CAGGCAGAGCTGTTACGCCATGCATTCTAGGGCTTTTTCCACATTCCCGGAGATGTGATTCGCCGCCGTTAACCCTTCTTAAAGATGTGGTCTGGCGCCCCGCGTTGCGCATGTTAACTCTGGCTTATTGAGGAACCCGCCCTGATTCGGGCGACAGCAGAAGTTGTTTGGGAATTTCATGAGCCAGTCAGTGTCCTACAGCCCCGCCCGCGAGCAGTTGCCCGATCAGGACCAGAAACAGGCGGCGCTGTCCTACCTCAACGAGGCCTGGGCCGAGGCACTGCACGACGGCATCGACGGCGACTGCTTGGCGCAGGCCAGCCTGTTCACCGCCTTTGCCGAACTGGTCGGCACCTATGGCGAGGACGCGGTTGCGAAGTTCGTCGAGGGCCTGCCGACCCGCGTCCGCAACGGCGAATTCTCTCTGTCGCTGGCGAAGCAGTAAGTCACTCCATACTCTGTCTGTCGTCGGCCGGCCGCGCGCAATTGCGCGCCAGGACCGGGCGACCCAGTAAACGCTGCGGCTGGTGATCAGCACTATCGACAACGATGACTGGATCACCCGCTTTCGCGGGTGATGACAGCAAGCGTGTCGAGGCGACGCTACGGCCCGCAGCGCCATCGCACCTACCCCCTCAGCGTCTCCAGAAACCGCACGGTCTCGCCCTGCGCCGGCGTCACCAGCTCGCCCTGCCACATCACACGGTTGCCGCGCACGAAGGTGCCGACCGGCCAGCCGGTGACCTTGACGCCGTCATAGGGCGTCCAGCCTGCTTTGGAAGCCACCCAGTCGTTGGTGATGGTCTCGGAGCGTTTCATGTCGACCACCGTGAAGTCGGCGTCATAGCCTGCGGCAATGCGGCCCTTGGTGGCGATGTTGTAGATCCGCGCCGGGCCGGCGCTGGACAGATCGACGAAGCGCGCCAGTGACAGCCGCCCGGCATTGACGTGGTCGAGCATGATCGGCACCAGCGTCTGCACCCCCGTCATGCCCGAGGGCGAGGCCGGATAGGTCTTGTTCTTTTCTTCAAGCGTATGCGGCGCATGGTCGGAGCCCAGCACGTCGACGATGCCCTGCTCGATGCCGTGCCAGATGCGGTCGCGATGGCTGGCGTCGCGCACCGGCGGATTCATCTGGGCCAGCGTACCGAGCCGCTCGTAGCATTCCGGCGCGGTCAGCGTCAGGTGATGCGGCGTCGCCTCGCAGGTCGCGACGTCCTTGTGGTCGCGCAGGAAATCGATCTCTTCTTTCGTGGAGATATGCAGCACATGGATCCGCTTGCCGGTCTCGTGCGCGATCTTCACCAGCCGCTGCGTCGCCATCAGCGCCGCGGTCTCGTCGCGCCACACCGGATGCGATCGCGGGTCGCCCTCGATGCGCAGGTTCTTGCGATCGTTGAGGCGGTACTCGTCCTCGGCGTGGAACGCGGCGCGGCGATTGATGACCTTGAAGATGCGGCGCAGGCTGTCGTCGTCCTCGACCAGCAGCGCGCCGGTGCTGGATCCGATGAACACCTTCACGCCGGCACAGCCCGGCGCGCGTTCCAGCTCAGGCAGGTCCTGCACGTTCTCGCGGGTGCCGCCGATGAAGAACGCAAAATCGCAATGCATGCGGTGATGGCCGAGCTTCACCTTGGCGGTGAAGGCGGCCTCGTCGACGGTCAGCGGGTTGGTGTTCGGCATTTCGAACACCGCGGTGACGCCGCCCATCACGGCGCTGCGCGAGCCGGTCTCCAGATCCTCCTTCTGCGTCAGGCCGGGCTCGCGAAAATGCACCTGAGTGTCGATCACCCCCGGCAGGATATGCAGCCCCTTGCAGTCGATCACCTCGGCGGCGGAGCCGGCATCCAGCGTGCCGATGGCGGCGATCCGGCCATTCGCGATGCCGATATCGCGCACGCCCTCGCCGTCCTGATTGACGACGGTGCCGTTCTTTAGAATAGATTGAAATGTCTGGGTCATTCGTCCTCAAGGGCCTGCATTTGCTGCAGGAAATGGGCGGCGTGGGCCTTGTTGCCGGCATACTAGCGGCTTAGTTTCGTATGTAATATCCGGCGCAGGCATTTCCCCCAACGAAGTTCGAGAAATCCCATGAAGGCAGCGTTTCTTTCCGACCGGGGCGTGATCAAGCTCAGCGGTGACGACGCCCGCGGATTTCTCAACAATCTGATCACCTCGGAGCTCGGAACGCTGCAGCCCGGTTCCGCCCGGTTCGGGGCGCTGCTAACGCCGCAGGGCAAGATCATCGTCGACTTCCTGGTCACCGAGGCCCCGGCCGGACACGGCGGCGGGCTGCTGATCGATTGCCCGCGCGCACTCGCGCAGGGCCTCGCGACAAAACTCGGCTTCTACAAATTGCGCGCCAAGGTCGTGGTGGAAAACCTCTCCGACAGTCTGGGGGGTCTGGCTGTGTGGGATGGCGACACCACGCTGAAGCCGGACCTCAGTTTCGCAGATCCGCGCAACGCCGCGCTCGGCTGGCGCGTCCTCGTGCCCGCGGATCTGGCGCAAAAGACCGCCGACCTGGTCGGCGCCGAATTCGTCGACGAAGCGGCCTATGAGGCGCATCGCATCGCGCTCGGCGTGCCGCGCGGCGGCCTCGATTTCAGCTATGGCGACGCTTTCCCCCATGAGGCCAACATGGACCGCATGGCCGGCGTCGATTTCGACAAGGGCTGCTATGTCGGCCAGGAAGTGGTGTCGCGCATGCAGCACCGCACCGTGGTGCGGACACGGGTGACCCGCGTCGAGCTCGATGGACCGGTGCCGGAGCCGGGCATTGAAATCCGCGCCGGCGACAAGGCGGTCGGCACCATGGGCTCGTCCGCCAATGGCCACGGCCTGGCGCTGCTGCGGCTCGATCGCACCGCCGACGCCATCGATGCCTCGCTGCCACTGCTGGCCGGCGGCATTCCGCTGCACCTCACCGCGGCCGAGGATGTGCGCATCGCGCCGAAGAAGCTGCTGGCATGAGCAAGCCCGCGCTGCTGCATGCCGATGGCCTGAAACGCTGCCCGTGGCCCGGCGAAGATCCGTTCTACGTGGCCTATCACGACACCGAATGGGGCGTGCCGGAATATGACGACCGCGCGCTGTACGAGAAGCTGATCCTCGACGGTTTCCAGGCCGGGCTGTCGTGGATCACCATTCTGCGCAAGCGCGACAATCTTCGCGCCGCGTTCGACGACTTCAAGCCCGAGAAGATCGCGCGCTACAGCGAGAAGAAGGTGCACGCGCTGATGCAGGACGCCGGCATCGTGCGCAACCGCGCCAAGATCGAGGGCGCCATCGGCAGCGCCAAGGGCTATCTGAAGATCATGGAGGACGGCCCCGGCTTCTCGAAATTCCTGTGGGATTTTGTCGACGGCAAGCCGATCGTCAACAATTTCAAGACCCATGGCAGCGTGCCGGCGTCCACGCCGCTGTCGGCGAAGATCTCCAAGGAACTGGCGTCGCGCGGTTTCAAATTCATCGGCCCTACCATCATCTACGCCTTCATGCAGGCCACCGGCATGGTCAACGACCATCTGGTGAGTTGCTTCTGCCACGAAGCCTGCAGGAGCAAACTGCGCGCGCCGCGCCTCAAGCCCAAGCCCTCCAAACCAGATCGCGCCTGATCGATGGCCAAATCCAAATTCTCCACCGACGTGGCCACCCGCGCCTGGCAGCGCATGCTGTCGGGGCGCCGGCTCGATCTGCTCGACCCTTCACCGCTGGACATCGAGATCGCCGATATCGCCCATGGCCTTGCGCGCGTCGCGCGCTGGAACGGGCAGACCCACGGTCCCAACATCTTCTCGGTGGCACAGCACACGCTGCTGGTGGAAGCCGTGCTGCGCCAGCAGGCGCCGCGCGTCGACGACCGCGTCCGATTGGCCGCCCTGCTGCACGACGCGCCGGAATATGTCATCGGCGACATGATCTCACCGTTCAAGGCGGTGATCGGCGGCGCCTACAAGGTGGTGGAGCATCGCCTGCTCGCGGCGATCCATATCCGCTTCGGCCTGCCGCCGGTGCTGGCGCCGGAGATCACCAAACAGATCAAGAATGCCGACATGGGCGCCGCCTATCTCGAGGCAACGCATCTGGCTGGCTTCTCGCAGGCCGAGGCCAAGCGGCTGTTCGGCAAGGACCCCGGCCTGTCCGAAGCGGCCATGGAGGATTTCCTGACGCCGTGGTCGGCAGGGAAAGCGGAGAAGCGTTTGCTGGCGCGCTTCGAGGCGGTGGCCATTTCGTAGCTTTCTTTGCAACGGCGCGCCTTCTTTTCCTCCCCTTGCGGGGGTATGCCACCACCGCCTTTGCCCACCCTGACCCTCGGCCTATAATCCCCGCAACCAGAGGACCGCCATGATTCACGTCTGTTCGCTCGCCTATCTGCATCCCACCGTGAAGGCTACCGGCGCCAGCCATGTGCTGACCGTGATGGCCAATGTGGCGCAGGTGGTGCGGCCGGAAACGGTGCTCGATGCCAACCATCTGCGGGTCCAGATGGACGACATCACCGCACATACCGACGGCTTCGTCGCGCCCAACGATGCGCATATCGTGCAGGTGCTGGACTTCGTGCGCGGCTGGGACCGCAGCGCGCCGCTGGTGGTGCATTGCTATGCCGGCATCAGCCGCTCCACCGCCAGCGCCTTTGCCGCGGCCTGCATGCTTAACCCGGACCGCGACGAGCGCGACATCGCGCAAAAGATCCGCGCGGCCTCGCCGATCGCCGCGCCCAACCGGCTGATCGTCACCCTGGCCGACAAGGCACTCGGCCGCGACGGCCGCATGGTGCGGGCGCTCGACGAGATGGGCCCCGGCAGCATGACCGTGGTGGGCCGTCCGTTCCGCATCGATCTCGCCTGACACTGCGCAAACTTGCCAATGCCTGTGAACTTATGGTTCCCGGGTCGACACATATCGGTGCCAGCGCCGCGGGAGCGATCCCGCGGTCTTGCGCGCGCGCGACGGCTGGCCGCCCCACGTCTCCATAGGATCTGAACGCGATGTTCGACGACTACAGCTTTCTCGCCCTGGCAATCGCCATCGCCGCGTTCATCTTCGCGCGCAGGGCGCGCAACGAGGTCAAGGTGCTGCAGGCCCGGCTCGATGTCTATGAGACAGCGGCGCCCGTCGCAGCGCCGGCAAGCATGCCTTCCGGACAAGCAACGTCGTCTCGGGTCGACGCCGACGACAAAGCGCCCATGGCGCAACCTGTCGTCGCCGAGGCCGAACTGGCCCGCGAACCTTCGCCCTCGCTCCAGCCGGAGACCTGGCAGACAGCGGTCGACACGCACGTTGCGCCGTTAGCCGCGCCACCGGCCGGTCCCGGCTTCGAGGAACGCATCGGTACCCGTTGGGTGGTGTGGGTCGGCGGCCTGACGCTGGCACTCGGCGGCTTCTTCATGGTGCGTTACTCCATCGAGGCCGGCCTGCTCGGGCCGGGCGTGCGCGTGCTGCTCGGCGGCGCCTTCGCGCTGGCGCTGCTGCTGGCCGGCGAGTGGTCGCGGCGCAAGGAAAGCCTCTCGGCGATCGCGCCGCTGCCGATCGCCAACATCCCGGCGATCCTCACCGCCGCCGGCACGGCGGTCGCTTTCGCCACCGTCTACGCCGCCTACGCACTGTACGACTTCCTGGTGCCGGCCACCGCCTTCATCCTGCTCGGCCTCGTCGCTCTCGGCACCATGGCCGCGGCGTTGCTGCACGGGCCGGCGCTGGCAGGTCTCGGCGTCGTCGCCGCCTTCGCCACGCCGGTGCTCGTGTCGTCGAACAGGCCGGATTACTGGGCGCTGTATCTCTATCTCGCTGTGGTCAGCGCAGCGGCGTTTGGCCTGGCGCGGATCCGGCTGTGGCCGTGGCTCGCGGTCACCGCCATCGTGCTGGCGACGCTGTGGACCCTGCCCTGCCTGGAATGCGGGCCGTCGATGATCGCGCCGCACGCCTTCCACGTCATGGTGGGCTTCATTCTCGCCGCTTTGCTGGTGGTGTGCGGCTTCATGTACGGCCCGTCCGCCGAACAGGGGCGCATCGACGCCATCTCGTCCGGCGCGCCGTCGGCCTATTTGCTTGGCGCCACGCTGATCGTGCTCAACAGTTTTCACGCCGACACCGCCATGGTGACGTTCGGACTGCTGGTCGCCGGCACCCTGTTCGTCGCCTGGTATGCCCAAGCCGCCACCGCGGCGATTGCCGTGGCCGCCGGCTTCGTGGCGCTGGTGTTCCTGGAATGGGCGGTGCGCGGCAATCCCGACATGCTGGTGCTGCCCGGCGGTCCGCTGGCCGGTATCGGCGCCAGCCCGATCGAGGGTTCGGTGTCCACGCACATGATGACCGCCGCGATCTTCGCGCTCGGCTTCGGCCTCGGTGGCTTTCTCGCGCAGGGTCGATCGGTCAGCGCCATCGTGCCGGTGATCTGGTCGGCGGCCGGCGTCTTCGTCCCGCTGGCGCTGCTGATCGCGCTGTATGCCCGCATTGCCCATCTCGACCGCTCGATCCCGTTCGCCATCCTCGCGGTGATCCTCGCCGCCGGCTTTGCCGCGGCGACCGAACTGCTCGGCAAGCGCGAGCCGCGGCCGGGCCAGTCGATTGCCATCGCGCTGTTCGCCACCGGCACGCTCGGCGCGCTGGCGCTGGCGCTGACCTTCGCGCTGGACAAGGGCTGGCTGACCATCGCGCTGGCGCTGATGGCGCTCGGCACGGCATGGATCGCCAACCAGCGGCCGATCCCGTTCCTGCGCTGGCTCGCCGCCATCCTCGCCGCCATCGTGGTGGCGCGCGTCGGCTACGAGCCGCGCATCGTCGGCGACCTCGTCGGTTCGACGCCGATCTTCAACTGGCTGCTGTGGGGTTACGGCGTACCGGCGGCGGCCTTCTGGGGCGCCAGCATCCTGCTGCGCCGCCGCGGCGACGACGTGCCATTGCGCATGGTGGATTCCGCCGCGATCCTGTTCACGGTGTTGCTGGCCTTCCTGGAGATCCGCCACGCCGTCAATGGCGGCGATGTCTATCGTCCCTCCGCGGGGCTCACCGAGGTGGCGCTGCAGGTCTGCGTGACACTGGCCATGGCGATCGGGCTGGAGCGGCTGCGGATCCGTACCGCGAGCATCGTGCACAATGTCGGCGCCGTCATGCTGACCCTGTTTGCCGGCGCCGCCAGCCTGTTCGGCCTGCTGTTCCTGGAGAACCCGGCGATCTGGCGCATCGACGTCGGCGGCGCGGTGATCAACCTGCTGCTGCTCGGCTATGCCTTCCCGGCTGTGCTCGCGCTGCTGCTGTCCTATGCGGTGGCCGGCCGCCGCGCCGTCGCCTATGCCAACACGGTGGCCGGCGGCGCACTGGTACTGGCCTTGATGTATATCACGCTGCAGGTCCGCCGCTTCTACCACGGCCCGGTGTTCTCCTCCGCCACCACCCTCGACGCCGAGCAATACACGTTGTCGATCGCCTGGCTGGGGTTCGGCGTGATCCTGCTCGGCCTCGGCGTGATCTTCAACTCGCAGCGCGCGAGGCTGGCCTCGGCCATCGTCATTGGCCTCACCGTGCTGAAGGCGTTCCTGGTCGATATGTCGTCGCTGACCGGCGTCTATCGCGCGCTGTCGTTCATGTGCCTCGGCCTGGTGCTGGTGGCGATCGGCTGGCTGTATCAGCGCATCCTGTTCAGCCGCCGCGTCCAGCCACAACCGCCCCAGCCGTAGCGGCGACACGCCAAACGAAAAGAGGTGCGACGGTTTCCCGGCGCACCTCCTGTTTCGATGTTATCCGGCGCAACCGCCGAACTTCGCAAGCAGATCAATACGGGCAGATCATCCGGCCCCAGCGACGGCTGTAGTAGCAGCCCGGCGCAACGATCGGAGGCCCGAAGCCGTAGCCACGTCCCCGCCCGCGATAACCACCGCCACGGAATCCGCCGCCGCGAATGACGACACCACCACCGCGGCCTCGTCCGCCGCCACGACCACCACCGCGAGCATCCGCAGAGGTGGTGCTCGCCGCCAGCAGCATCGCCGATGCACCGACCAGCCCGATGCAGTAGACAAAGACCATCGCTGCCGCCGCAAGGCAGCGCGTCACGATATTGTGCCGCGTCGTCGATTTAGTTTGAGCCATTGTCGAAATCTCCCATTCTCGGGAAGCAGGAATTCTCAAAATGCTTCCGGCACCGCATTTTCGTTCTACGTCGATTCAGTCGCGTACTAAAATCAATATAGCAATGTGGCCGACCCGTGGCGCACGTCGCAGAACGCCGTCAGAATAGAGTTAAGCCTCGTCGTCGGTCAAGCAATTGCGCGACCGCAGTTGCGAACAAACGCGCTGCGTCTTCGTTCATGTTGCCATCGCGTGGGCCTTCACTATGCTTGTCACGGCCGCGACGATCTCTTTCGCACTGCACAGCGCGCCCCGCGCGAGCCGCTGATCTCTCACCCGTCAAAGGCAAGCGACTATCCCGACATCACACGCCTTGCGCCGCGCCGTCGTCATTTCCGATAATTCAGTCCCGCGACTTCCGCAGAAGATGGTCCATGTCAAAGCATCAATACATCCTCGGCCTCAACACCTACGACCACGATGTCAGTGCCTGCCTGCTGCGCGACGGCGCCATCGCCTTCGGCATCGCCAAGGAGCGCATCACCCGCGAGAAACACGCGATGGGCTTCTACAAGGAGGTGATCGATTACTGCCTGGAGGCCGAAGGCATCACGCTGGACGACGTGGGACTGGCGGTAAGCAACTGCTACATCCTGCCGGTGCCGGAGATGGAAGAGCGGCTGGTCTATCAGGACATGTCCGGCTTCCTGCCGGAGTACGAGCGCGCCGATGCCGCCAGGCATCCGCTGTATCGCGCGCAGGGTGGCAAGACCCACACGATCTCGCATCACCTCGCCCATGCCTACAGCGCCTTCGCGCCGTGCCCGTTCGAGGACGGCGCCGTCATGATCGTCGACGGCGTCGGCAGCTATCGGTCGGACGTGATGGAGCCTTTTCCGGCAGCCGACGCGGCGTCGCCGTTGGCACGCGAATCCGAGAGCTACTACACGTTCTCCGGAACCCGGCTCGATTGCATCAAGAAGGTCTGGATGGAGCCCGACCGCGGCTTCCTGAGCGACGAGTTCTACAACATGGCCGGCCTCGGCGCGCTCTACAGCCGCGCCTCCACCTACATCTTCGGCGACTGGAACAAATGCGGCGAGCTGATGGGGCTGGCACCCTATGGCCGCCGCGATCAGGTCAAGCCGCTGATGGACATCAGCGACAACCGCCTGCAGGTGCCGCGCTGGACCGCTGCATTCAACCAGCCCTACGTGGCCGACGGCGGCAAGTGGGACAGCAGCCCGTCAATGCGGCACTGGGAAGATCTCGCCTGGCGGGTGCAGGACGACACCGAAAAGGTGCTGCTCGCGCGCGCCCGCTGGCTGCGCGAGACCACCGGCGCCAGAAACCTGGTGATCGCCGGCGGCGTGGCGCTGAACTGCGTCGCCAACGGCCGAATCGCCCGCGAGGCCGGCTTCGAGAACGTCTGGATCCAGCCGGCGGCCGGCGACGACGGCATCGCTATCGGCTGCGCCTACTACGGCCATCTCGCGCTGCAGAACAATCCGCGCAATTTCACCATGACGCACTCCTATATCGGCAAGCGCTATCCCGAGGCGGAAGTCGGAGCTGCCACGCAGAGATTGCTGGTCCGCATCCAGACCTCCGCTGCGCGCAGCGCCAATATCTGCGCCGACACCGCAAAGCTGCTCGCCGACCAGAAGGTGATCGGCTGGTTCCAGGGCGGCTCCGAGTTCGGGCCGCGCGCGCTGGGCAACCGCAGCATCATCGCCGATCCGCGCCGGGCGGAGATGAAGGACATCCTCAACAGCCGGGTGAAACACCGCCAGCCGTTCCGGCCTTTCGCGCCCATCGTGCTGGCCGAGCGGGCCGACGAGATTTTCGAGGGCCGCGGCGACTCGCCGTTCATGCTGATGGCCAAGTCGGTCAATCCGGCCTGGCGGGACCGCATTCCCGCGATCGTCCATGTCGACGGCACCGCGCGGGTCCAGACCGTGTCGGAAGCCACCAATCCGGTGCTGTACCGGCTGCTCAGGGAATTCGACGCGCTGACCGGCGTGCCGGTGCTGCTCAACACCTCGTTCAACGTCAAGGGCGAGCCGATCGTCGAGACGCCGCGCGATGCCATGGCCTGTTTCCTCACCACCGGCATCGATCATCTGATCCTGCACGACACGCTGGTATCGAAGACCGCGCTGCACGCCATCGTGGCGCCGCTGGTGCGCACCTGGATGGATGTTGCCACGCTGGTGCTGTCCAACGTCAAGCCGGCGTGACCCCGGCGCGAATCGCCGTCAGCTCTGCGCGCTGACGCGGCGGTCCTGGATGATCGCTGGCATCGGCGATTCCAGCGCCAGCCGGATCATCCGGTTGAGATCCGCGCGCCGGTAAGGTTTCGGCAGCAGCAGCACGTCGTTGTTCATGGGGCTGTGATTGATGACGTCGTCGTTCTCGGTGAAGCCGGACGTGAACAGCACCTTGAGCGTGGGCCGCAGCAACGCCACCGCCTCGGCCAGTTGCCGGCCATTCATCTTGCCGGGCATCACGATGTCGGTGAACAGCAGGTCGAACGGCTCGCCGCTTTCGACAAGCGCCAGCGCGTCCGCCGCATTCTCCGCGGCAATCGTCTTGTAGCCGAGGCTCTGCAACTGCGTCAGCACGAAGCTGCGCACGCTGGCATCGTCCTCCACGCAGAGGATGGTCTCGTTGCCGCTCTCCGCCCGCGGTTCGCCGGCCGGCTCCGCAAGCTGTTTCGGCTGCTCGATGGCCTTGGGCAGATAGATCCTGAAGGTGGTGCCGTGGCCGACGTCGCTCTCCGCCTCGATATGGCCGCCGGATTGCTTGACGAAGCCATAGACCATGCTGAGGCCGAGGCCGGTGCCGCGCCCGGGTTCCTTGGTGGAGAAGAACGGCTCGAACACCTTGTCGAGAACGGCCTCCGGCATGCCGGTGCCGGTATCGCGCACGGTGACCCGCACGTAGCGCCCCGCCGCAAGAATGCCCTTGAATTTGAAATCGTCCGGCAGGACTTCCAAATTGCCGGTAGTCAGGATCAGCTTGCCGCCGTTGGGCATGGCGTCGCGGGCGTTGATGGCCAGGTTGACCAGGGCCGAGCTGAGCTGGCCGGGATCGATCAGCGCCGGCCAGACGTCGTTGCCAAGGACTGTCTCGACTTCGATCTGCCGCCCCAGCGTCGGGTGCAAGAGCTTGCACACATCCGTCATCAGCGAATTGACGTCGATGGCGCGCGGCTGCAGCGGCTGCTTCCGCGCGAAAGCCAGCAGGTTGGCGGTGAGCTCGGCGCCGCGGTCGGCGGCGCCGCTGATCAGCGCCGCAATCGCCGCGAGTTGCGGCTTGTCGGCGACCGCATCGGCCAGGATGTCGATGGTGCCGGTGATGACCGTCAGCATGTTATTGAAGTCGTGCGCCAGGCCGCCGGTCAGCTCGCCGACGGATTCCATCTTCTGGGCTTGCCGCAACTGTTCCTCGGCGACGCGACGTTGCGAGATATCCCGGAGGAACATGTTGATGATGATCTTGTCGCGCCGGCGCAGCGCCGTCAGCGAAATCTCGGTGACGATCTCGCTGCCATCCCGCCGCAGCGTGATCGTCTCGTAGCGCCATCCGGAGATGCCGTTCTCCAGCTTCTGCACCACCTGCGCGATCCGCTCCGCGCTGCCGAGGTTCTTGTCGCCGCAGATGGCCAGCTCGCCGAGACTTTTCCCGATCACCTCGTCGCGGCTCCAGCCGAACATGGCTTCAGCCTTGGGACTCCACAGCAGGACGGTGCCGTAGTTGTCGACCTGCACAAAAGCATCCAGCGCGGTGTCGATGATGGCCTGCGCCATCTGCTCGCTCGCCGACTGCGCCTCCTGCGCCCGCAGGTTCCTGGTGATGTCGTGATAGACGGTGACGGCGCCGCGCAGCACGCCGGCCTCGTCGATGATCGGCCGCCCGCTGACCACGATATCCAGGTCGCCCCCGCGCCCGACGGCCGCACCACCAGATGCAGATTGTCCACCGCCTTGCCGCGCAACGCCAGCGACATGGCCGACTGATCGAACGGGAACGGCGTTACGCCGTCGGGATAGAACAGGGCGAACTTCTTGATCGTACTCAGCACGTTGCAATGCCCGAGCTCCACGTCGAGCAAGCGCATCGCCGCGGGATTGGCGATCACGACATCGCCCCGCTCGTTCGCCACCAGCACCGGATCGGCAATGGTCGTGATGACATTGTTGAGCAAGGCGCTGTTCTGCTTCACATCGGCGACCATGCGGGTGAAGGCCGTCGACAGCACCTCGATCTCCCGACCGCCGCCGGCCGACAGCGCAATCGATTCCCCGCGCGAAAATCCTTCCACAGCGCGCGTCATCTGTACCAGCGGCTTCGATAGCGAGCGCGCCAGCAGCAAGGCAAGAACGATGGCACAGAGGATCGCGAGCGCTCCGCCGACCAACGTCGAATTGCCAACGGCGGCGAGGCCCACATTGAGGCTGGGATAGTCGCTGGCCTCGATCACCGTGATCTTGGGGCCGCCCGCGAGCCGCACCGACGCCCAGCCGGCCACGAACCAGTCGTCTTTTCGATCGAGCCACAACCCGCTATTCTGGCCCTTCTTCATCTCCTCGTCGAACTGCGGGAACGTGCTCTGGATACGAGACGGTGCGGTCGGACCCGACGCGGCCGTGTGTTGTCCATCCGGACGCAGCAGATGTTCACCGCGCTCGTCGACCACGAAGACCTGGCGGCCGCGGACCGTGGTCGCGCGAATCCGATCGAACTCGGGCTCCAGATCGACATCGATCACGCCGACGGCAAATGCCTTGCCGTCGCCGCCGAGGAGCGGAACGGCGACGCGAACGACAGGAAACGGCGCACGATCGACCGTGCTCGGGACCTGTTGCGGTCCAACCGGCGACACGTACATGTCCCGGGCGGAAAGACCGATCGCCTCCGTGAAATAAGCGCGATCGCCCTTCGGCGCCAGTTCGGCCTCCGGCACGACCCGGATAGCGCCCTGCGGGCCGGACCGATCGACGCGAACCAGTTCGCGTCCGCCGTCTTCCCGACCGATCACCCGCATCTGGGCATATAGAGGTTTGGCCGAAAGCTCTGCGGTTAAACGAGCCGCAATGCGCTTTCGCCACGTCGCGGCGAGATCTTTCGCAGAGGGGTCGACAAGGCTCTGGGTGTAGGCCGCCCCCAATTCGGCGACCGCGCCTGTCGTGCGAAGCGCCGTCAGATCGACGCGCGCATTATTCAGCGCCGCCTCGAGCCGCGTGGCATTCAGCAAGGCGTGGGTTTCGAGCCTCTCCAGCGACCGCGGCAAGGCAAGGCGGACGAGGTTCCGGTAGGTGATCAAGCCCAAGGCGATTGTGGTCACCAGAACCAGCGCCACCATTGCGATCGCCAAACGAGTTGACAACTTCAGCACAGGCGGTCGCCTTTGGGTTGATATCAAGGGAGTTGGTCGCCGGGCGTGGAGTCTCGCCGCAAATGGCCATGCGGTAAAGCGATCCTGCGAAAGATATCAGATTCGACGGGACCCAGCCGTTAAAAACCCCGCCCGTAAAATTACGGGTTGGGGAGCGGCGAGGGAACTACGTCGTGTCAGACCCGCACGGAAGCCGGCTATTCGCCGGCCTGGAGCGCGAGGCGCCCGCTTTCCAACGAAGAGCCGCGTGCCTCCACGCGGCTCTGCTGTAGTTGTCGCCCGTGCATAGGCCCGGCGTTTCGCCGGGCCGCGCCGGATCTGGCGCGGCGCTCAGGCCGCGCGCACCGAAGCGAGGAACTTGCCGACCTCGAGCTTCAGCCGGTTACTGTCCGACGACAGCGACTGGGCGGCCGACAGCACCTGGGAGGACGCGGAGCCGGTCTGGTTGGCGCCGCGCTGCACATCGCCGATATTGGTGCTGACCTGGATGGTGCCCTGCGCGGCCTGCTGGACGTTGCGGGAAATTTCCTGGGTCGCGGCACCCTGCTGTTCCACTGCCGAGGCGATGCTCGACGCGATCTCCGACATCTTGCCGATGGTGTCGCCGATCTGCCGGATGGCGCCGACCGATTCCTGCGTCGCCGCCTGGATGCCGTTGATCTGCTGGCTGATATCGCCGGTCGCCTTGGCGGTTTGCTCCGCCAGTGCCTTCACCTCGCTGGCGACCACTGCGAAGCCGCGGCCGGCGTCGCCGGCGCGCGCCGCCTCGATGGTGGCATTCAGCGCCAGCAGGTTGGTCTGACCGGCAATGGTATTGATCAGCTCGACCACGTCGCCGATCCGCGCCGCGGCCTTGGCCAATTCGCCGACCCGGTCATTGGTGCGGCGCGCCTGCCCGACGGCCTCATTGGCGATATTTGCGGATTCCTGCACCTGGCGTCCGATCTCGCTGATGGACAGCGACATCTCCTCGGTGGCCGATGCCACCGCCTGCACGTTGATCGAGGCTTCCTGCGAGGCGGAGGTGACCAGCGTGGTCAGTTCCTGGGCGCGCTCGGCGGTGTCGGTCAGCGTACCGGCGGAGGCCTCGAGTTCGGTCGATGCCGACGACACCGTCTCGACGATCTCGCCGACGGCACTCTCGAAATCGTCGGCCAGCTTGACCATGTCGCGCTTGCGCTGCTCGCCGGCCAGGCGATCCTGAGTCGCTCTGGCTTCGGCCTCGGCGTGGGCAGCCTGTTCGGCATTCGCGCGAATGACGGTCACCGTCTTGGCGATATCGCCGATCTCGTCGCCGCGATTGGCGCCGGGAATGACGGTATCGAGCTGGCCCGCCGCCATCGACGTCATAGCGGCATTCAACCGAACCATCGGCCGCGCCACGTCCACGAAGGAAAAACCATGGTGCATATCAGCACCAGAACCACAGCAGCGCCAAGGGCCACGTTGATCTTGCCGGACTCGACAAGTTGCTCACCCGCCTGGCTGCGGGCGAGATCGGCCGTCTGCTTCGCCGAGGCGACTGCAACCGCCATCAGTTCTGATGCTTCCTTCGCCGCCGGAACGATGCTTTCGCGCGATAGGCTTGCCTTTGTATCATCCACCTTGATCGCTTCATCGGTGGCCGCCATGAATTTCTTGGCATCGGCGGACAGTAGCGCGATGACGTCCTGCATCGGACCGTCCTCGGCGAGGCTGGCCGCGCGCGCGATCGACTTGGTGAGAAGATCGGCACGCTTGCCGATCTGCATTTTCTCGGTGGCTTCGCCCATCGCTGTGAAACGCCAGGCGGATGCGCGCACCGCATTGATCGCGATGTCGGCGTCGCGCAACTGCAGATCGACCTCGGGCCACTTGCTCGACTCGATCACCGCGGTGGACAGACGCAGCTGACTGAGGTGCCTGTCCCAATCAATCGTGGCTACGTTGCGCGTGCGGTACAGTTCGAGCAGCTTCTTCTGAAACTCGTTGGTCTGGCTCGCGCCATTCGCATAACGGGCGGTCAGATCCTTGACCTTGCTGAGCCTCGCCTTGGCTTCCTGACCGATCGGCATCGCGAGAGCGGCGTCGAGCCCCTTGTCCTGCGCCGCCTTGGCGGTGGCGAGGTCGGCATAGGCCTTGTCAATCTCGTTGCGGGTTTTGGCCGCGACCTGCCCTCGGTTGGCCAGGCGCATGCTGCGCATTTCGCTTTCAGCCTGCATGACAAAATCGACCACCCGCTGTTGTTCATCGGCGCGCAGGTTGTTTTCTGCGACCGTGGTTTCGGTCCGCATCTGGTTTGCGACGACACCGATCGACAACAGGATGCCGATCAGACCGGCAAGGCCCAGCTTGTTGCCAACGCGATTGAGCTTGATCATCTCGGAGTACTCTCAAGGGATGCGATGAAGTAGCAGGAGACCGCGCGCAACGCTGCAACAGCCTCCGTCAGCGTGAGCGGGCGGCGGCAGCGAAGGCCGGATGGATGAGGTTTTGGACGCGCGCCGATCAGGCGACGGTTGTGAGCGGGATCCGTCGCTTGATCGGCAGTCGCATCGCCGTTGTGGGTGGCGCTTTGATCGGTCCCAAGATACCACTCAACCCTGATGCAAACGTTAATCCGCGGCGCCGCAAAATGCGGCAGCCGCTGCCGAAGACGGCATCAGTCGCTCTGAAAGTACAGTTCGATTTGAGTTGAATTGTCTGCGTCGCGCCTGCCGGCGAGGGCCGTACCTGCCTCGCCTGCGGCGGCAAGGATTTGTCGACGCTGTTCGTCAACCCCGCGACACCATGATCGCTCCGGTTCGCGATCTGACGGGCGGGCGCGCTGGATATTTGGCTACGATCCCAAACACGCGACCGTCATCCTGAGGTGCTCGCCGGAACGGCGAGCCTCGAAGGATGGGTGTTCAGCGCACGCGGCTCATCCTTCGAGGCGCGCGAAGACGTGCACCTCAGGATGACGGTGGTGTATTTGGTGACTTGAGAAAAGCTCAATCCTTGGAGCGGCGCAATTCCATCGCACCCTCGGGCTTCGCATCGGCCTTCACCGAGCCGGTGCTGACCGATTCGATCTTGCCGATTTCGACGCGCGGGGTTTCGACGCGCGCCGACACTTCGGTGCGCGATGCATCGGCCGAACGGGTCGGCTCCGGTGCCCGCAGCGAGCGCGGGCGCGACAGCGAGCGCGCCATCAGCATCTGGCCGACGCCCTGATGGCGGAAATCGCAATAGGCGAAGCCCATGCCGGAGACGGAGCCGCGAAAGCTCCGCTCGTCATTCTTGGTCAGGTTGAAGCACGGCTCGAACGGAATGCCCTTGATCGAGGCGCAGATGGCCTGGCCGCGCACCTGCAGCGTATTGCCGGGGAGCCGCATGTTGCGCGAGGGGCCGGAGCCGGAGAACTGCACGGCGCCTGCTGCACCGCCATCGTCGAACACACGACCCGCGCCGCGGGTGCCGTCGAAACAGGTGAAGGCGAACAGTTTGCCGGCGACGAATTTGCGGGCCTCTTCGGCCGTCATCTGGCCTGCCGCGGCTGGCATCGCCACTGACGCTGCGAACACGGCTCCCAATACAAAACGCGCAACCATAGGATACTCCGACCAACTGAGCGCGGGTGACCGCCAGATGCCTTTACCCGCTGCTTACCATACCAACCGTGGCAACATTGGAGCAGGTTGGTTGGTAAAGTCTGAACATCGTCAGAGAATCTTTACCACGATTCGACCACGGACCTCGCCGGCGAGCACCCTGGCCCCCGCCGCGACGACATCGGCGAGATCGATTTCATGAGTGATTTCAGCGAGTTTCGCCTTGTCCAGATCGCTGGCCAGCCGTCCCCACGCCTGCTTTCGCAGGTCGATCGGGCACATCACGGAATCGATACCCAGAAGACACACGCCGCGCAAAATGAACGGCGCCACCGATGACGGCAGGTCCATGCCACCGGCGAGCCCGCAGGCGGCGATGGCGCCGCGATAGCTGGTCATCGACAACAGATTGGCCAGCGTGGTCGAACCGACGCTGTCGATACCGCCGGCCCAGCGCTCCTTGGCCAGCGGCTTTGCGGGACCGGACAATTCGGCGCGGTCGATGATATCCGCAGCGCCCAGACCCTTGAGATAGTCGGCTTCCGCCGTGCGGCCGGTCGAGGCTATGACGTGATAGCCGAGCTTCGACAGCACGGCGATCGCCACCGAGCCGACGCCGCCGGCAGCGCCTGTCACCACCACCGGACCGGAGGCCGGTGTCAGGCCGTGCTTCTCCAGCGCCAGCACGCTCAGCATCGCGGTGTAGCCGGCGGTTCCGATGGCCATGGCGTCGCGCGCGGTCATGCCATCAGGCAACCGCACCAGCCAGTCGCCCTTGACCCGCGCCTTCTCGGCGTAGGCGCCGAGATGGGTCTCGCCCATGCCCCAGCCGTTGCAGATCACCTTGTCGCCGGCTTTCCAGTCGGGATGCGACGACGTCTCCACGGTGCCCGCAAGATCGATCCCGGCGATCATCGGGAACCGGCGCACCACCGGCGCCTTGCCGGTGACCGCGAGGCCGTCCTTGTAGTTCACCGTGGACCATTCAACCCGCACGGTGACGTCGCCGTCCATCAGCTCGGCTTCGTCGAACTGCGTGAGTGCGACCGTGGTGCCCTTGTCGGCCTTGTCGATCCGAACCGCCCTGAACATGCCCAACGCATCACTCCCTGAATTGTATTGGCTGGATTTCTCCTGCCCAATTATGCCGCGTCGTCATGAGAAACGCCACCTGCCCGCGGCCAAGCCGCATAGCGCATGGCTGCCAACCGCAACCGAAGCGCGCTCAATTTCCGATCCTGAAATTCTTTGTGGTGGCGAGCACCGTTCCGCATAAGGTCGTTCCCGCAGCGGAGACCGCGTAGACGTCCGCGGCGCCGACCGAGTTGGTCCGCCCCGCCTGCAGCACGCGCCCCTTGGCAAGCAACGTCTCGCCTTTGGCGAAGCCGGTCATCTTGATGGTGAAGTCGAGCGTCGCAAGAGCCCATCCTCTCGGCAACAGCGACAAACACGACGACACCGCCGCCACATCGCCGACGACGCCGACGATGGACGCGGGGAACAATCCGGTGGGGCCCGAGAACCTCTCGACAAACGGCAGCTCAATGTCGATCGCGCCGAGCGCAAACGATGCCACGTCGATGCCGACTTCACGCACGAACGGCAACGCCGCGAGGAACGATCTGATATCTGATTTATCAAGGCGATCTTGATCATCGGCCACGACGCTTGATCCTCCGTGGGTGATCGGGCGCGATAGGGGATCGGGTGTCACGCCGCCAGTTGCCGGGTGGCTTCAATATTCCGGATCGTCAACTCGCAGGCTGCAGCGGCCTCGGTGCCCTTGACGAGAAAGTGCTCGTGAAAGAACCGCATGTGCTCGGCATGTTCGTGGAAATGCTGCGGCGTCAGCACCGCGGAAATCACAGGAACATCGCTGTCCAACTGTACGCGCATGAGACCGTTGATCACTGCATCGCTCACGAACTCATGCCGATAGATGCCGCCATCGACCACAAGACCGGTGGCGACGATCGCCACATAACGGCCGCTGCGCGCCAAAAGCTTGGCTTGCAGCGGAATCTCAAATGCGCCGGGCACGTCGAAGAAATCGACCAGCGACGAGGACCGGCCGCGCCGCTCCAGCTCGGCGACGAATCCAAGCCGGCATTGATCGACGATGTCCTTATGCCAGCAGGATTGAATGAAGGCGATCCGTCCGGCAGGAACGGTGGCGTTGCGCAAGGAGGATTGGGAATGTTGCAGTGACTGATTCATGGGTGCCCTCGAGGCTTGAGACCAGAATCAGGACGTACGGGTACACGCCAACGCTCCGCTGACGCGGAGCATCCTGCGCAATCCCGTTCTCTTTCATCCGGACTATACCGTCGGCCCCGGAGTCACACCGGGTCTGCTGACCCTGCCGGTTGCCCAGCAGGCGCTCGCGGGCTCATGCACTTGCGTGCCATCACCGCCGGTGGGGAGTTTCACCCCGCCCTGAGAACGAAGGTCGCCGAAATATAGGGGCGACCGGTACCAATGTTCATGGGCCCCCGTCTGCGAGTCAAGCGCGTCACATTAATTTCTTCAGATGCGCGGCAGGATCACGCCGGCTGCGCAACCGGGCGCTTCACGGGGGCTTCGACGATCGGCAGGTTGATCAGCGCCGACAGCACGCCGAACAGCACCGACAGCCACCACACCGGCGTGTAGGAGCCGAACTTCTCATAGACGATGCCGCCGAGCAGCGCGCCAAGGAAGCCGCCGACCTGGTGGCTGAAGAAGGCGAAGCCGTACAACGTCGCCAGCCAGCGGGTGCCGAACATCAGCAGCACCAGGCTCGACGTCGGCGGCACCGTGGACAGCCAGGTCAGGCCGCTGATGATGCCGAAGGCGATCGCAGAGAAGGTGGTCATCGGCAGCAGGATGAAGGCCACCGTCGCCAGTGCGCGGGTAAAATAGATGAAGGACAGAATGTAGCGCTTGGGAAACCTGCTTTGCGCATAGCCGACCGTGAGCGAGCCCACGATATTGAACAGGCCGATCACGGCGATCACCCAGCCGCCGGTCGAGGCCGGCATGCCCCTGTCGACCAGATAGGCCGGCAGATGCATGGTGATGAAGGCGAGCTGGAAGCCGCAGGTGAAGAAGCCCAGCACCAGCAATACGTAGGAGCGATGGCCGAAGGCCTCCGACAGCGCCGCCCGGAACGACTGGCGCTGCGCAACCGGCACATCGGCCACCGCAGCGGTGGGCGTCGCCAGCGCCAGCGACAGCGGGATCACCAGCAGCATCAACAGGGCGAAGGTCATCAGCGTCGGCTGCCAGCCGGCATTGTCGATCATCGCCACGGTGAACGGCGCGAACACGAACTGGCCGAACGATCCGGCGGCAGTGCCGGCGCCAAGCGCGATGCCGCGCCACTCCGGCGGCATCAGCTTGCCGAACGCCGACAGCACCAGGTTGAACGAGCAGCCCGACAGGCCGAAGCCGATCAGCAGCCCGGCACCGAGATTGAGCTCCAGCGGCGTCGAGGAATAGCGCATTACCAGAAGACCGACGGCATAGAGCAGCGCGCCGACGCTGATCACCCTGACAGCGCCGAACTTGTCGGCGATGGCGCCCGCGAACGGCTGGCCGATGCCCCACAGCAGGTTCTGCACGGCGAAGGCCAGCGCGAACACGTCGCGCCCCCAGCCGAACTGCTGGCTCATGGGCTGCATGAAGAAGCCGACGCTGGAGCGCGGCCCGAAGGTCAGCATGCCGATCAGCGAGCCGCAGATCACGATCACCAGCGGTGTGCGCCAGCCGAGGCCACGCGAAGGCAAGATGCTGTCAGTCGCTGCCATGTCGTTTCCCCGATGTGCCAGAATTCGAGCCGCTGCGCGGCCCGCAAAAGCGTTGGCGGGCGAGTCGAAACCGACCTCCCCGCAAGCTCGGCCAGATTAATGCATGCGCATGGAAATCACAAAGGCCGGGGAAAAAATTCCATGCCGCATAGCAGCAATGCAAATCGGTTCCGTCAAATTCCGGAAAACAGGAGCGCGTTCGCGGCGACCGGATTTGCCGCAGGTCCGCCGCATCACTGCCGCAACGGATTTTCCCGCGACAAGTCGAACCCGGTTACGGCTTGGCCTCGGCGAGCCGGGCGGTGATTGCCGCGGTCTGCTCCTTGGTACCCCAGCTCGGCGCATCGCTGCCGTCGCCCCACGCCCGCGGCCGATAGAAGGTGTGCACGCCGAACTTGTACATCTTCTTCATCTCATGCACCCACGACGGGCGAACCCAATAGGCATGGTAGTGCGTGGACTTCGCGACTTCCGGAAGCCAGATCTGGCCGTCCAGTGACGCCTTGGCGATTTTCCTGGCGCGGTCCCACATGTCCGGTTCCTTGACCACATCGGCGACGTCGTCGCAGGCGAAGGTGAACTGGCAGGCCAGATGGCGATGCTTGTTCTGATAAACCACGCCGCAGACATTGGTGGGATAGAAGCCGGAGAACGCGCGGTTCAGCACCACCTGCGCCACCGCCATCTGGCCGCGCACCGCCTCGCCGCGCGCTTCGAAATAGATCGCCTCGGTGAGGCACTTCTCATGCTTGGCGCGCAGCTTGTCGGTGTTCAGACCAAGCCGCTCGGCCGGGGTCTTGACGTGATTGGTGGTATTGACCTCGCCCTTGCCGGCGACGCTCTCGCCGCCTTTCGCGGGATCTGCCGCGGCGGCCGGCGGAATTGCCTTCACCTTGAGATCGGGATCGACGGTGCCGCCGGGCAGCACGATCATCGGCTCCTCGCCCGGCTGCCAGCGCTCCATGGTCTCGACTTCCGCGCCCAGCGACGAGCTGCCGAAGAACAGGCTGGCAGTCTTCACCGAGAAACCATCCTTCGGCGGCGCCGGCTCGACCGCGATGACGGCGGTGTCGGGCTGGCCTTTCGTGTCGATGATCGGCTGGGTCGCCAGCGTGGCATCGTATTGCGGCAGCGGCGGCGCCTTCAGCGCTTCGGCAAGCTCCGGATCGAGCGCGCCAACGTGCACCGACGCCGATGGCGCGGCGGCCTCGGCGGTCTTCGCGCCTCTTACCGACGCATTGGTCGGAAACGAATCCCTCTTCGGCAGCGCTTCGGTGGGCGCCTCGCTCTCGGGAACCACGCTGGCGAGCCTGTCGCCCTTGAGCGTGCGGTCGACGGCGGGAAACTCGGAAGGCTGATAGGGACGCGGCGGCTGCGCCAGCGGATTGCGCGTGATCGCGCCCGTAATGTCGATACCGGAATTGTCGAGGCTGGCGAGTTGCAGGCCCGCATTGCGCGTCGTGGTGCCGATCGGACGGCCGAATGAGAAGGTCGCGACCTGGATGGAACTGACGGCGGAGGCGATCACGCGCTTCTGCCACCGTTCGGCGACGCCCGGCTGGCGCGCCAGCAACGAAGCGATGTCCTGATAGCCGATCTCGTTGGGGATCAATGCAAAGACGCAAAGACCGAGGCCGAAAGACACGCTGCGCGCGCCCTTCGGCCGGTTACGCATTACTGACATCGATACGCTCACGCAACGCTTACACACATGCAATCGAACAGCACGTTCCGTACAATTCGATCAATGTTGGTGATATCGAATTAAAGTTGCGAGGGAGTTAATCGTTGATGCAGCCACGACACACGCAAGCAGGTGGATGCCTGTGACGGCGATCATCGGAAGCCTTGGTAAATAGGGGCTTCAGCAATGAAGTAAACAACGCGTCAACGAAAATGATGAAGCATTTTTCGATATGCAGTTGGCTAATTCAGAGTTCCATCGCGAACTGAACAGAGCCGTCATCCTGAGGTGCTCGCCTTTGGCGAGCCTCGAAGGACGACGGCGTAGCTCCGCCGTTGCAGGACATGCATCCTTCGGGGCTCGGGTCTCTGCACATGTGGAAGCCGCATCGCGTGTGAGCCCTCGCACCTCAGGATGACGGCGGAGTGGTTGCGAGAGCGATCGAATTGAAACGAAAAAATGGCCGGGGAACTCCCCGGCCATTCAGCATTTGCTAACGATGTTTTGCGCGTAGCGTCGTCACGCCTGGCTGGCGACGACCTTGCCCAGCGCGGCCTGTGCCGCCGCAAGGCGGGCGATCGGCACGCGATAGGGAGAGCACGACACGTAATCGAGGCCGATCTCGTGGCAGAAGGTGACCGACGCCGGATCGCCGCCGTGCTCGCCGCAGATCCCGACCTTGATGTCCGGCCGGGTCTTGCGGCCGCGCGCAACACCGATTTTCACGAGCTCGCCGACACCGTCGCGATCCACGGAGATGAACGGATCGACCGGCAAGATACCCTTGGCGATGTAAGTGCCGAGGAAGCTCGCGGCATCGTCGCGGCTGATGCCGAAGGTGGTCTGCGTCAGGTCGTTGGTTCCGAACGAGAAGAACTCGGCGGTTTCGGCGATCTCACCGGCCATCAGGCAGGCACGCGGCAGCTCGATCATGGTGCCGACGCTGTACTTCAGCTTGCCGCCGGTTTCCTTGATCACCGCCAGCGCGGTCGCATCGATCCGCGCCTTGACGAGATCGAACTCCATCTTGGTGGCGATCAGGGGCACCATCACTTCGAGCCCGACCAGTTCGCCGGTCCGCTTGGCGGCCTCAACGGCCGCTTCGAATAAGGCACGCGCCTGCATCTCGGCGATTTCCGGATAGGCGATCGCCAGGCGGCAGCCACGGAAGCCGAGCATCGGATTGAACTCGGCGAGATCGCGGGCGCGGTCGGCAAGTTTGCGCGGGTCGGTGTTCATCGCGCGCGCGACTTCCTCGACCTCGGCCTGGGTGTGCGGCAGGAATTCGTGCAGCGGCGGATCGAGCAGGCGGATGGTGATCGGCAGGCCCTTCATGATCTCGAACAGCTCGACGAAATCGGCGCGCTGCATCGGCAGCAACTTCGCCAGCGCCGCGCGGCGCGATTGCTCGTCTTCGGCGAGGATCATCTCGCGCACGGTGCGGATGCGGGTCTCCTCGAAGAACATGTGCTCGGTGCGGCACAGGCCGATGCCTTCAGCGCCGAACTTCAGCGCGGTGCGCGCATCGTCCGGGGTGTCGCCGTTGACGCGCACCTTGAGCTTGCGCACCTTGTCGGCCCAGCCCATCAGCGTGTTGAACTCGCCCGACAGTTCCGGCTCGATCATCGGCATGCGGCCGGCCAGCACCTGGCCGATCGAGCCATCGATGGTGATGACGTCGCCGGCCTTGAAGACCCGGCTGCCGATGGTCATGGTGCCGCGGCCGTAATCGACGCGGATGGTGCCGCAACCGGATACGCAGGGCTTGCCCATGCCGCGCGCGACCACCGCCGCGTGCGAGGTCATGCCGCCACGGGTGGTCAGGATGCCTTCGGCGGCATGCATGCCGTGGATATCTTCCGGGCTGGTCTCGATGCGCACCAGGATGACATTGCGGCCGTCGGCCTGCAGCTTGGCGGCTTCCTCCGAGGAGAACACGATCTCGCCCGAGGCGGCACCGGGCGACGCCGGCAGGCCGGTAGCGATGACGTCGCGCTTGGCGGCGGGATCGATATTCGGATGCAGCAACTGATCCAGCGACGCCGGATCGATCCGCATCACCGCATCCTGCTGCGAGATCACGCCTTCGCTGGCGAGCTCGACGGCGATGCGCAGCGACGCCTTAGCGGTGCGCTTGCCGTTGCGGGTCTGCAGCATCCACAGCCGGCCCTGCTCGACCGTGAACTCCATGTCCTGCATGTCGCGGTAGTGCTTCTCGAGCTGGGTGTAGATCCGCGTCAGCTCCTTGAACGCCTCCGGCATCGCCACTTCCATCGAGGGCTTGTCGGAGCCGGATTCCTGCCGCGCATATTCGGTGATGTCCTGCGGCGTGCGGATACCCGCCACCACGTCCTCACCCTGTGCGTTGATCAGGAATTCGCCGTACAGCTTGCTCTCGCCGGTGGACGGATTGCGCGTGAACGCGACGCCCGTTGCCGAGGTCTCGCCCATGTTGCCGAACACCATGGCCTGCACGCTGACGGCAGTGCCCCAGGATTCCGGAATGTCGTGCAGCCGGCGATAAGTCACCGCGCGGGCGTTCATCCAGGACGAGAACACCGCGCCGATCGCACCCCACAGCTGGTCGTGCGGGTCCTGCGGAAATTCCTTGCCGGTCTCGTGGGCGACCGCTTCCTTGTACTTGCCGACCAGCAACGCCCAGTCGTCGCCGTC
Source organism: Rhodopseudomonas sp. P2A-2r (assembly GCF_026015985.1). Lineage (GTDB taxonomy): Bacteria > Pseudomonadota > Alphaproteobacteria > Rhizobiales > Xanthobacteraceae > Tardiphaga. Next base: position 6,004,530 of record NZ_CP110389.1, read on the forward strand.
GAGATCGGTGTCGAGGGCGTAGCCCTTGCTGTCCTTGTAGGTGTCGAGGATGTCCTCGAAATGATGATGCTCGAAGCCGAGCACCACGTCGGAATACATGGTGATGAAGCGGCGATAGCTGTCATAGGCAAAGCGCTTGTCGCCCGACAGAGCCGCCAGCGCTTCCACCGTCTGGTCGTTGAGCCCAAGGTTGAGCACGGTGTCCATCATGCCGGGCATCGAGGCCCGGCCGCCGGAGCGCACCGAGACCAGCAGCGGGTTCTTGGCGTCGCCAAAACCCTTGCCGGCGATCTTGCCGATCATGGCCAGTGCCTTGTCGACCTGGGCCTGAAGGTCCTTCGGGTAGGATTTGTCGTGGGCGTAGAAATAGGTGCAGACCGTGGTGGGAATGGTGAAACCGGGCGGGACCGGCAGGCCAAGATTAGCCATTTCCGCCAGGTTGGCCCCCTTGCCGCCCAGCAGGTCGCGCAGCCCTGCCTTGCCCTCGGCCTTGCCATCGCCGAAGCTGTAGACCCACTTGCCAGCCTTGATCGCCTCATTGACCGGCTTGCGCGCCTGCTTGACGGCGACGGCGGGCTTCTTCTTGGCGACGGCCTTCGCCACGCCTTTGGGGGCAGGCTTGGCCGGGCTCTTGGCCGGCATCCGGCCGACTACGGCCTTGCTCACCGGCTTTTTCACTGCGGACTTGACGGGCGCCTTGGACGCGCTCTTGCCGATCGCCTTGCGGGTCCGGGCCGGCGCTGGGGCCTTCGCTCGAGCAGCTGCAGAAGGCTTTGATTTCGCTGAAGCTTTTTTGGTCTTCGATGCGGTTTTTGCCATGGCTTACAATCAGTTCGCGAGAGAAAAAGGTGCCGCCTTACACCACGTTTTGGCGCTCCGGCGCAAGCTGCGAAGGGGTTTGCGCCCTACGACAGGTGAAACATCTTGAGTACGCCAAGGCCCACAAGACCGATGAAAATCAAATAGATGGCCACGATCAGGTTGAGCAGCCGGGGCATCAGCAGGATCAGCAGGCCGGCGATGAGAGCCACGATGGGCTGGATGTGCGCAGATGTGATGACCATGAAAAGTCGCTCCGGTGGGGGCTGGCGGGAAGCTCGAATCGTAGCGGGGTTTTATCCCGTGGCAGGGTTCCCCGTACAGACTCCCGCGGGATCAATGAGTTCCTTCCAGGTCGGGTGCATTGCACCAATTTACCTCACATCTCTGCGGAACGTTCCTCCGCGACTGCGATTGGTCGACTGGCTGGATGGCTTGCAATGCGGCGCGAGCCAGCGCGCATCATGTGAAGGAGATCACCATGCGGAACAGAATTATCGCGATTGCCGCACTTGCGGGCGCTCTCGGTGCCCCCATCGCGGCACAGGCGCAGAGCGAAATGACCGTGGGCGTCGCCCGCGAAAGAGGCGTGGTCGTCCAGGAAGTGGATGACGACGGCATCCCCGTCGCGCAGCGGCCGGCGTTCCGCGAATATGTCGTGCGGGAGCGGGTACCGACCTACACGGTGCCTGATCGCGTCGTTGTGGGCGGCACTTTGCCGGACGCCGGCGTCACCTATTACGACGTCCCGCAAAGCTACGGTTCGACGCCCTACCGCTACACTGTCGTCAACGGCCAGACCATCCTGGTCGAGCCGCGTAGCCGCCGGATCGTTCAGGTCATCGACTGATCGCCTGATCGCCACGCCCGTCGCAGTGTAGCGACGGACCTAGAACCCCGCCCTGGTCTCCCCGCCGGGCGGGGTTTTTGTGCCGCGGTTAAGAGGCCTTCAGCATCGACAGGATGTTGCTGGTGGATTTGTAGTTGGCAACGGCGTTGTCGCGAAAGGCCGGCGTCCAGTTGGCCGACTGGCGTTCTTCGGCGCTCATCGCCGAATAGGCGTTGAGAATGCCAAGGCTGAGCTGGGTGGGATCGCCGCTGCTCTGGCTCTGATGGAGCGCCGCGAGAATGCTGGCGCGGTTGCGGGAATCCAGTTCTTTCTTGGCTGCAAAGCTCTCAGTACCGGAGAACATGCCATCCTGATTGAGCGATATGGCGGACAACGAGCGATTGTCGATCGCCGAGAGATCGGCGAGTTGCCCGGTCTTTCGGCCCGTATCGAACACAAGCTCCTTGCCGGCAGCGGTCGCGGCCTTTGCCTGCGCGTCGAGCGTCCCGCGAACCGTCTTGGCGACGCTGGAAAAGCTTGCCACTGGGGGCGTTGCCCCGCTGGCGTCCCGCGCCAGATAGGCTGCCACCGGATCGCCGGAAATCCCGGACGGAGCCTTGGTCGGATCCTGCTGGGTGGCCTGGACGCCCTTCACCACGGCGGCGCGTTGTGCGCCCCATGATGCCGTCGACTTCTCCTCGGCGCTGGCGCCATCGAGATAATCCAGCGCCGCCTTGTAGACGCCGCTGAAGTTGCCGGTCAGTTTCGCAGTGCCGGTGGCCGGCGCCAGTGCCGCATCGAACCGATTGCCGAGTTCTTTCGATGCCACCGCCTGCTCGTCGGCGCTGAACTTGCCGCCGTTGTTGGCGGCAATCGCAAACAGCGAACGGCGATCGAGGGACTTCAGGTCGATGGTGGCATTGCCAGCGGCGTCGAGCGGCGCGGTGACCTTGGCTGCTTTGTAAAGGCCATCGAGCGTGCTGCGCGCCTCGCTTGTGACGGTGGTGAAATCCTTCACCGCGGCGGTGCCGGAGAGTTGTGCCTTCGCGGCATCGGATAGCGTCAGATTGGTCGCAGCATTGGACGTCGTGCCGGATGACGAGTCGCTGCTTGAAAGCAATTCCGCCAGCGTCGGCTGCGCCGCTGCGGCACGCATATAGGCGGAGCCGAGCTGCGCATAGGAGTTGGCATAGCCGGAGGTGACCGTGCTCATTATGTCCCCTGTCGCCCCACGAGGTGAGGTTAACAATTCGTTATGACGTGGGACAATTTCAGCTTGTGGTTAACAGGACGTAAATATTTCCCGATGTGTCCCGCTAATTATGCACCATCAACGGACTCTCCCCAGCTGAGTTCGATGACATATTACTTCGGCCGCACCGATGTAGCGCCGCCGGGGCTGCCGGGCGGTGGGATCACGGGCGTGTTGCCCGTCTCAGGCGTCGGCGCGCGTATTTCGGGATCGACGCCAGCGGGCGGGCAGAGCACACCGTCCGACCTTGCCAGCTTGTCCCCGAGTGGTTCGGCGCGTTGGCCGGCGGAGCCGCCCGGCTCGACCGTTCCTTGCGGGTTGGTCCGGGTCGGCACGCAGTTTGTAGATGGGCGCGGCGGCGTCGCAGTCGGCGCGGGCGGAGTAGCCGTCGGCGGCGCCTGCGCGAAAGCGGCGCTGGAGCAGGCCAGAAGGGCTGCGAGAAAGATCGACCGTTTCATCAGCATGGTGACAAAACGGAATTCCGGACCCGATGTTCCCGGTCAAAACGCCGCGGTCAGGACTTGTGGTAGCGGATCAGCGAAAAATGACCCAATGGTTCGATCGGACGGTGCTCGGTAAGCGTGACGCCGCCGTGACCGGCGGCCCATTTCACGAGGCGCCCCCAGGGAAATTCCGGACGCCAGCCAAGCCGCCGCGCCAGCGGTGCGAAGGCCAGTTCGAACACCCGGCGAAAACCGCTTTCCGCACCGATGTGATTGGCCAGGATCAGTTCGCCGCCCGGCTTCAGGACGCGAATGAACTCATCCAGCGTCGCTTCGGGATCGGGGACCGCGGTGATGACATACTGCGCCACCACGGCGTCAAAGTATGAATCCGGAAAAGCGAGATTCTTGGCGTCCATCACCGCCAGCGATTCTACATTGCTGAGGTTGAGGGCGCGGACCCTGTCATGCGCCTTGCGCAGCATCGGCTCCGAGATATCCACGCCGCAGATTTTCGTGGTGCGTGCATAGTCGGTCAGCGACAGGCCGGTGCCGACGCCCACGTCAAGAATCCGTCCGCCGATCCTGTTGGCTTCCACGATCGTGGCCTGCCGGCCGGGATTGAATACCTTGCCAAATACAACGTCGTAGATCGGTGCCCAGAGCCCGTAGGCCTTGGCGACACCCGCGCGATCAATATCGCCAGCCATTTCGTGCCCTGAACTCTTAAACGCGCAACGCTGTCACCAGCGACTGCGGGACATTAGCATCACGCAACGGGATACCGACAGGGCTTTTCGCCGCAGCGCTTTTGATGAAGCCGCCGCCAAGCACGCGTGCCTGCCCGCCCACCGCGTCATAGAACACACAGGCCTGACCGGGCGACACGCCCTCCTCACCGCCGACCAGTTCGACTTCGTAGCCGCCATCGGTCGCGCGCAGCCAGGCCGCCTGCGCCGCCCGGGTGGAGCGAACCTTGACGAACATCTCCAGCCCGTCACCGACCGCGCGGTCGAGCGTGCCGCCGCCGATCCAGTTGATATCGCGCAGCGCGATACGGTGCATCCGCAGCGCCTCGCGCGGGCCGACCACGACGCGGGCCGTCGAGGCGTCCAGCCGCACCACATAAAGCGGCGTGCTGGATGCGATGCCGAGACCGCGGCGCTGGCCGACTGTGAAATGAATGATGCCTTCGTGACGGCCGAGCACGCGCCCGTCGAGGTCGACGATGTCGCCCGGCGCCAGCGCGTTCGGCTTCATGCGCTCGATGACGTCGGTGTACTTGCCCGAGGGCACGAAGCAGATGTCCTGGCTGTCCTGCTTGTCGGCCACCGACAGACCGAACCGTCGCGCCAGTTCGCGTGTCTGCGGCTTGGTCATGTCGCCGAGCGGAAAGCGCAGGTAGTCGAGCTGTTCCTGGGTGGTGGCAAACAGGAAGTAACTCTGGTCGCGATCGGCGTCGGCGGCGCAGACCAGCGCGCGCGAGCCGTCATCGAGGCGGCGCGACGCAACATAGTGGCCGGTGGCCAGCGCCGAGGCGCCAAGCTCGCGCGCAGTCGCGAGCAGATCGCGGAACTTGACCGAGCGGTTGCACTCGATACATGGCACCGGCGTCTCGCCCGAGGCATAACTGGCCGCAAAATTGTCGATCACCGATTCCCGGAACCGGCTCTCGTAGTCGAGCACATAGTGCGGAATGCCAATCCGCTCGGCGACGTCGCGGGCGTCATGGATGTCCCGGCCGGCGCAGCAGGCGCCCTTGCGATGGGTCGCGGCGCCATGATCGTAGAGCTGCAGCGTGATGCCGACGACGTCGTAACCTTCGGACTTCAACAGCGCAGCCGTCGCCGAGGAGTCGACGCCGCCCGACATGGCGACAACGACCCTAGTGTCCTGCGGACGGCCTTCGAGGTCCAGACTGTTGAGCATGGTTCCGGTCATTGATGCGAATGCGGGGCTGCGAACCGCCGCACTCAGGAAGCTGAAGCAAATTCCGGAACTTGAAGCCATTCCGGCGCTGGCAAGGATGCCCGACGTTAATATAGGCCGACTTCCTGTCAGGCAATCACGGCAAGGCCGTTTTGCAGCCCGGCAAACGGCAAATCTTGCCGCCGGGCAGAACAAGACCATCGGAAGTCGGGCCTCAAGTCACGATCACATTCTGTAACTATATGAAATATATGAACTTTTCTAACCCGACACAGATGGCCCGCTCCTTGCTGAGTAGAAGCTGGAATTCATCTGGAAGGGCCGCCCGTGGTTAGCGTTACAACAGATCCTGCCTCAGCTGCCTCTCGTCAGGCTTCGCGGTCGAAGTCGGCGCGCGACGAGCAGACGACAGGACAGGACAGCTTTGCGGCATTGGTCGACAGCAATTCTGCAAACAACGCCACCGCTGCGTCGACTCCTCCACGGCGGCGCCCGCACCGGCGCGCCCCGATGACAGATCTGGCTCCGACGCCCGGTCGGCGCGGGACGACAGCCGTGCAGCCAGCGCCAATGCTGCGGATGTGCGCGACCGGGACACCCAGGCGAACAAGACCGCCGACGCGGCGAAGGACGCCAAAGCAGACGCCGCCGACGCCAAGGCGACCAAGGACAACCAGAAGCCCCCGCCAAGGATTCAGATTCATCGGCCAAAGACGCCACCAAGGCTGATAGCGACAAGCAGTCCGCGGGTGACAAGGGCAAAGACGCAAATACGACGACAGCAACCCCGGCGACTGCGACGCCCGCCACCGTTGCCGTCGTCGCTCCCGTACCTGCCGCGATAGCTACGACCGACACCACGGCAACTCCCGCGACCGCAGAAGCGGCGGGCGCGACCCAGTCGGCGACGGCTGCTGCCGCGGCGCTTGCCGCCAAGGCCGCTGCTACCGAGGCAGTGGCCACCGGGGCCACAGCCACCTCCACGGCGGAGCAGGCAGCTGCGACCAGCGCGACGACGGCGTCCGACCAGGATTTCGCCGCCATCATCGCCGCGGCAACGCCCGCTGCCGGCAAGGCCGGCTTGAAGCAGGCCGGAAAATCCGCCGATGACACGACGGCTGCCACCGCCAAATCCGCAACCGCGGATCCCTTGACGACAACCTCCGCGACGCACCCAGCCAACGGGACGACCGCGCCGGCGACTGGCGCAAAGCCCAACAATGCCGGCACCGAAACCGCCAAGCCGGACGCTGCCCCCGTCGAACTCGCCCCGGCCAAGACAGCCGGGCACGATCGCCACAGCGCAGATGCTGCTTCCGCGGCCCAGGGCAGCCAGGCTGATGCCGGTCAGCTCGCCGCAAACAATGTCCAGCAACAGCCGGTGCTACCTTCCGCGACGGATACAGCCCCGGCCCTTCAATTGACCGCCAATGCCGCCCCCACCGCGCCGGTACCGCTCAACGGCATCGCGGTGCAGATCGCCGCCACTGCGCAGGCCGGCAACACCCGCTTCGAAATCCGCCTCGATCCCGCCGAACTCGGCCGTATCGACGTGCGCCTCGATGTCGACCGTCACGGCAACGTCACCTCGCATCTGACGGTCGAAAAAGCGGAGACGCTGGCAATGCTGCGCCAGGACGCACCGCAGTTGCAGCGCGCGCTGGAGCAGGCCGGCATGAAGACCGCTGACGGCGGCCTGCAATTCAGCCTGCGCGACCAATCCTCGTCAGGCCAGCAGAACGGCAACGGTCAGAACGCCAACGGTGAGTCAGGTCGCAATACGCAGCGCGTGATCGTCACTGAAGACAATGTCATTCCCGCCGCCGTCGCAGGCCGCAACTACGGCCGCATGCTGGGATCCAGCAGCGGCGTCGACATCAGAATCTGAGGAGAGAACCATGGCGATTGATGCAACCATTGCAAAGCCGGTCGTCTCCGCGCCGGCCACTCCGAGCACCACCGGGACCGACACCACCGCGAGCACAACGACGGGGATCGCGGATAATTTCCAGACCTTCCTGACGCTGCTGACCACCCAGTTGAAGAACCAGAATCCGCTCGACCCGCTGGACACCAACCAGTTCACCCAGCAGCTCGTGCAGTTCGCGGGCGTCGAGCAGCAGTTGAAGTCGAACGACCAGTTGAAGTCGCTGGTCGCGCTTCAGAAGAGCTCGCAGGCGACCGAAGCGCTGGTCTACGTCGGCAACACCGTTTCTGTCGACGGCAGCACGACGAAGTTCGATCAGAAGGCGACCTGGAATATGACGGCGGCGAAGGATACCAGCGCTGTCATCAGCATTACGAACTCGGCCGGAAACACCGTTTACAGCGGCAATTTCAACATCAAGTCGGGCGGTTCGAGCTTCCTGTGGGATGGCAAGAGCAACGACGGCACCTCCAATCCGGCCGGCGTCTACAAGCTCACTGCCACCGGCAAGGACCAGAACGGCAAGGAAGTGGCGATCTCCACGGAAGTTCAGGGCATCGTGGATTCCGTCGATCTCACCTCGAGTCCGGCGCTCCTGTCGATCGGCGGACAGAATTACACGACCGACCAGATCAAGCGTGTGGTGCGTCCGGGCACGACGACGCCGACCACACCCACGACGCCCAGCACGACCTGAGCCTGGCGAACGCTGGGGCGGGTTTGGATCCCGCGGGGCTTACAATTCGCATCAGCACGGTCCTCCGGCGGATTGCGTCAGCGGGCGCTGACTGCGGCGCCAGTTTGTCGGCCTCGCGGTGCAAAACGTCGCCCTCGATCACCGCGCTTCCGCGTCTCTCCGTCGACGAATCAGATGATTCGGTCAGCTATTCTGTCGAAATTCAACTCAATTCGTATTGGACGATTAGGCTTAGGCAAATTTTAAGTCGCTGGGCGTAGGTTCCTAGAGTGAGTTCAGTGGTTGAGAGTTTGTGAGTACGCCATGACAGAACCCCATCGCCCGAGGGTGAAATACGTCATCGGGCCTGACGGTAGTCCGTTAACAATTGCGGATCTGCCAGCGCCCGGGACAAAACGGTGGGTCATCCGCCGCAAGGCCGAAGTTGTCGCCGCCGTACGGGGGCTTGCTCTCCCTTGAGGAGGCTTGCAGCCGCTACACGCTGACCGTCGACGAATTCCTCTCCTGGCAATTCTCCATCGACCAGCATGGCCTGGCGGGGCTGCGGACGACCCGCATCCAGCAATACCGCCAATAAGCGAATCTTCTCAGGTATCGCGCATTTGACGAAAACCGGCTCCTTCACGGGAAGCCGGTGTTCGTCATTTTGGCACTGTTTGCTGGCCGTTAACCATCGTTAACCATATCGAAACCATCCCATGGGCAAAATTTGCCCAGTCGGCCATTCGCGCCGAATCTCAGGGGCTGGTTCGGGTGCAGAGTCTCATAGGTTTCCTCAAGGGTCTGGGCGCGGCACGCCTGATGGCGATGATCGCTGTCACGGCTGCGCTGATCGGCTTCTTTGCGTTCGTCATCATGCGGGTCACCACCCCCCAGATGACAACGCTTTTTACCGATCTCAGCGTTGAAGACTCCTCCGGCATCATCAAGGACCTGGAACGCCAGGCCATCCCCTACGAACTGAAGAACGACGGCGCCGCCATCATGGTGCCCAAGGACAAGGTCACCCGCCTGCGCATGAAGCTGGCCGAAGCCGGCCTGCCCAAGGGCGGCGGCGTCGGCTATGAGATCTTCGACAAGTCCGACGCCCTCGGCACCACCAGCTTTGTCCAGAACATCAATCACTTGCGCGCCCTCGAAGGCGAACTGGCGCGGACCATCCGGGCAATCGACCGGATCCAGGCCGCGCGCGTTCATCTGGTGCTGCCGGAGCGCCCGCTGTTCTCCCGCGAGACCCCGGAGCCGTCCGCCTCGATCGTGCTGCGGGTGCGCGGCGCGCTCGAGCCGCAGCAGGTTCGCGCCATCCGCCACGTCGTCGCCTCGGCCGTCAACGGGTTGAAGCCGAACCGTGTCTCGATCGTCGACGAGGCCGGACAGTTGCTCGCCGACGGCGCCGAGGGCGATCCTGCCAATGGCGGCAACGGCGACGAACGCCGCGCCGGCTTCGAAAAGCGCATGCGCAACCAGATCGAGGCAATCGTCTCTTCCATCGTCGGCGCCGGCCGCGCCCGCGTCCAGCTCACCGCCGATTTTGACTATAACAAGGTGACCCAGACCTCGGACAAGTTCGATCCGGAAGGCCGCGTCCTGCGCTCCAGCCAGTCGCGCGAAGAATCCTCGGCCTCCGGCGCCACCGACGGTGCGGTGACGGTGAACAATGAATTGCCGGGCAATCAGGGACAGGGCGGCGCCGCCGCCGCCAAGGACCAGAGCAAGAAGTCCGAAGAAACCAACAACTACGAGATTTCCCGCGTCACCAAGACGGAAGTGACCGAAGCAGGACGGGTCAACCGCATCTCGGTGGCCGTGCTGGTCGACGGGCAGTACACCAAGAACGAAAAAGGCGAGATGGTCTACCAGGAGCGCACCAAGAGCGAACTCGACCGCATCGCCACGCTGGTCCGCTCTGCCATCGGCTTCGACCAGAAGCGCGGCGACCAGGTCGAAATCGTCAACCTGAAATTCGCCGAAGCCCCCGCGGTCACACCCAATGCCGAGCCGACCGGGCTCTTCGGGATGCTGCAGTTCACCAAGGACGACGTCATGTACGTCATCGAGCTGGCGGTGATGATGCTGCTCGGCCTGGTGGTGATGTTCATGGTCATCCGTCCGCTGGTCCGCCGCATTCTCGCCAGCGATGCTGTGCCGGCGCTTGCCGCCCAGGGCGGCGTGCCGGCGCTGACCGACGGCACTGCGGTCGATGCGAGCGGCCACCCGGTCGCCCCCGGCGTCCCCAACATGATCGACGTCGCCACCATTCAGGGCCAGGTCCACGCCCAATCCGTTCACCGCGTCGGCGAACTGGCCGATCGCAATCCCAACGAAACGGCAGCCATCGTTCGCGCGTGGCTGCAGGAACCGGCGTGATCTGAATGGCAGTCCCCGCAACCACAGGCGACAACTCCAGCGATATCGCCAGCGTCGTCGCATCGCTCGCTCAGCGCCAGGGCGCCCGCGCGCCCAGCAAGCCGGTCAGCGGCCCGAAACGCGCGGCCATGCTGATGCTGGCGCTCGGCGAACAATACGGCGGCAAGGTCTGGGGACTGCTCGACGACGACGAGGTGCGCGAGCTGTCGCTGGCGATGTCCTCGCTCGGGACGGTCGAGCCGGAGACGGTCGAGGACCTGCTGCTCGAATTCGTGTCGCGGATGTCGGCATCGGGCGCCCTGATGGGCACCTTCGACGCCACCGAACGTCTGCTGCAGAAGTACCTGCCGTCGGACCGCGTCAACGGCATTATGGAAGAAATTCGTGGCCCGGCCGGCCGCAACATGTGGGAAAAACTGTCCAACGTGCAGGAGGAGGTGCTCGCCAACTACCTCAAGAATGAATACCCGCAGACCATCGCCGTGGTTTTGTCCAAGCTGAAGTCGGAGCATGCCGCCCGGGTCCTTGCGATCCTGCCCGAGGATCTCGCGCTCGACGTCGTCGGCCGCATGCTGAAAATGGAAGCCGTGCAGAAGGAAGTCATCGAGCGCGTCGAGCAGACGTTGCGGCTGGAATTCATGTCCAATCTGTCGCAAACCAGACGCCGCGATGCCCACGAGGTGATGGCCGAAATCTTTAACAATTTCGACCGCCAGACCGAAACCCGCTTCATCACCTCGCTGGAAGAAGACAATCGCGAAGCCGCCGAGCGCATCAAGGCGCTGATGTTCACCTTCGACGATCTGATCAAGCTGGATGCAGGATCGGCACAGACGCTGATGCGCAACATCGACAAGGACAAGCTCGGCATCGCGCTGAAGAGCGCCAACGAGGAGGTCCGCAACTTCTTCATGGGCAACATGTCGTCGCGCGCCGCCAAGATGCTGCTCGACGACATGGCCGCGCTCGGCCCGGTGCGACTGCGCGACGTCGACGAGGCCCAGGCGCTGCTTGTCAACCTCGCCAAGGATCTCGCCGCCAAGGGCGAGATCGTACTCACCAAGAACCGCGCCGACGACGAACTGGTGTATTGATGGCCGCTCCCGCAAAATTCCTGTTCGACGTCGATTTCGCGGTGCCCGACAAGGCGCGCGAAAAGGCTGCAACCTCGGCGGAAATCGCCGAGATGATCGCCAATGCCGAAGCCCGCGCCTATCGCAACGGATTTGACGCCGCCCAGCACGAGGCCAAGGTGGAAAGCGACCGCCGCGCCGCGCTGGCGCTGGAACAGATCGGCGTGGCGATCAGCGACATTGCCGGCCGCTTCTCCGGCATCGAGAGCCGGATGGAGACCGAAGCGGTCGACGTGGCGGTCGCCGTTGCGCGCAAGCTGTGCAGCGAACTGATTGCCGGCGAGCCGCTGACCGAAGTGATGGCGCTGGTTCATGATTGCTTCAAGCATCTGGTGGCGACGCCGCATCTCGTCGTCCGCATCAACGACCGATTATATGACGAAGCCCGCGAGCGGATCGAGAAACTGGCCAAGCAGAGCGGCTTCCAGGGCAAGCTCGTGATCCTGTCCGAGCCGGACATCGACAACGGCGATTGCAAGATCGAATGGGCCGATGGCGGCGTGCTGCTGGAACGCACGGCGATCGAAGCAAAAATTGGCGAACTCGTCGGGCGCTATATGGCGTCGCGCAACCCAACCGGCCTTGCACGGCCATGAGGACCACATCATGAGCAACGACACCCAGGTGCCGCTCCCCGATCTCAACGGCGCCGATCCGGTCGCGATGGGGGACGTCGGATACAATGAGGACGAACAGGTCACGCGCATCGCCGCCGACCTGGAAGCGGTGTTCGACGTGCCCGTGCAGGTCTCCGCGGTGCTCGGCCGCTCGAAGATGGATGTCGGCGAGTTGCTGAAGCTCGGGCCCGGCACCGTGCTGGAACTGGACCGCCGGGTCGGCGAGGCCATCGACATCTACGTCAACAACCGCCTCGTCGCGCGCGGCGAAGTGGTGCTGGTCGAGGAAAAACTCGGCGTCACCATGACCGAAATCATCAAGACCGAGCGCAGCTAACGCCATTTCAACAATCCAGCGCCGAACGGCGCGGACCACAATAACAGGAGCAAACCATGCGGCTTCTCATCGTCGGAACCCTCAAGGGCCAGCTGACTACCGCCACCAAGATCGCCATGGACAACGGCGCCTCCGTCGTCCACGCCGAGAACCTCGACCAGGCGATGGCGGTGCTGCGCGGCGGCAAGGGCGCCGACCTGCTGCTGGTCGATGTCGCGCTCGATATTCGCGACCTCGTGATGCGGCTGGAAGCTGAACATATCCACGTGCCGATCGTCGCCTGCGGCATCACCAATGACGCCCGTGCCGCAGTCGCTGCGATTCACGCCGGTGCCAAAGAATACATCCCGCTGCCGCCGGATCCGGAGCTGATCGCCGCGGTGCTGGCCGCCGTCGCCAACGACTCCCGTGACCTGATCTACCGCGACGAGGCCATGGCCAAGGTCGTCAAGCTGGCGCAGCAGATCGCCGGCTCCGATGCCTCCGTGATGATCACCGGCGAATCCGGCACCGGCAAGGAAGTGCTGGCGCGCTATGTTCACACTCGCTCGCACCGCGCCAAGAAGCCGTTCATATCAATCAACTGTGCGGCGATCCCCGAGCATCTCTTGGAATCCGAACTGTTCGGTCACGAAAAAGGCGCCTTCACCGGCGCCATCGCCCGCCGCATCGGCAAGTTCGAGGAAGCTACCGGCGGCACCCTGCTGCTCGACGAAATCAGCGAGATGGACGTCCGCCTGCAATCGAAATTGCTGCGCGCGATCCAGGAGCGGGTGATCGATCGCGTCGGCGGCACGCGCCCGGTGCCGATCGACATCCGCATCATCGCCACGTCCAACCGCAACCTGTCGGATGCGGTGCGCGAAGGCACCTTCCGCGAGGATCTGCTGTTTCGGCTCAACGTGGTCAATCTCAAGATCCCGCCGCTGCGCGACCGCCCGGCGGACATTCTCGAACTGGCCCAGCACTTCGCCAAGAAATACGCCGACGCCAACGGCGTGCCGGTGCGGCCGATCTCGGCTGAAGCCCGGCACGTGCTGACCGTCAACCGCTGGCAGGGTAACGTCCGTGAACTCGAGAACACGATGCACCGCTCGGTGCTGATGGCCACGGGCGACGAGATCGGTGCCGATGCCATTCTCACGCCTGACGGCGATCGTCTCGATCTGGCAAAGACCGCACCGGCCGTAGCGCATGCGACCCTCGCTGCCGAACAGGTCACCCGCTCCCTGGTCGGTCGCACCGTTGCCGATGTGGAGCGCGATCTCATTCTCGAGACGTTGAAGCATTGCCTCGGCAACCGCACCCATGCCGCGAATATTCTGGGCATCTCGATCCGCACCCTGCGCAACAAGCTCAACGAATATGCCGATGGCGGCCTGCCGATCACACCGGCCGGTTCGGGCGACTACCGCGCGATGGTCGCAACGATGTAGGCTCTTGTCCCGGACGCGATGCAATACGCAGTATTGCTTCGCAGATCCGGGACCGTCACGAACTCCGGCGCTTGTGACGGTCCCGGATCTGCGCAGCAGCGCTACGCGCTGCGGCGCGTCCGGGACACGACATCCATGCGCTTCACGAATATTTCGGCGCGTCCGGCTTGCGGAAAATCTGGATCGGTTCGCCCGGCACCAGATCATGGCGGGTGAACATCGCATAGGCATAGAGCGCCAGATAGCCGATCGACAGCGCACCGATCAGATAGATCGCCCAGATGCCGACGCGCTTCATCGGCTGAGGCCGAGCTTTGCGACATGGCGTTGCCACAGCCAGATCAGCGGCACGATCACCAGTTCGCCGAACAGGCTGAGCAGGATGCCGAGCGTTGGAACGCCGTGAGAGATCACCGACATCAGGCGCGGGATCGCGCCCAGCACCAGGATGAAGGTCACCAGCGCGATCCGCTCGCTGTGCCGTTCGATATTGGGGATCGCCGACCAGTAAATCAGCCCGATCGCCAGCAACATGCCCTTGAGGAAGCGCACATAGCTGTCCATGGTCACATCGACGGCCACGCCGCTGAAACTGGTGCCGATCAGCACGCCGGCCAGGCCGAAGCCGACCGCAGACAGTCCGGTCAGCGCTACGGCGGTTTGAAGCAGTCTGCGTTGCATGCGCGATATTCCCGGTCCGGACGATGTCGCCGGCTTTTAGCGCAGGCGGCCGCTCCTGACAACCGCAAACTGCGCGAATCCCGCCCTATTCTGCGGCTTGCACCCCGCGCCCGAATGGTTAGCTTGCCAAGGTGAGTCGCGGCCGCAACACCTGCAAGCCCTGCTTTTCCCCGAGATCCCATGCCCACTTTTACCCCGCACCAGGACGCCGCGCTCAAAGCCGTCGATGACTGGCTGAAAGCAAAACCAGGCAAGGGCAACACACCGCCGGTGTTCCGGCTGTTCGGCTATGCCGGCACCGGCAAGACCACGCTGGCGCGGCACATCGCCGACAACGTCGACGGCGAGGTCAAGTTCGCGGCATTCACCGGCAAGGCCGCTTTGGTGATGCGCAACAAGGGCTGCGACGGCGCTTCCACCATCCATTCGCTGATCTACCGCGCCCGGGAGACCGGCGAGGAACAGCCCAATTTCGAGTTGTGGGACGATGCGCCGGCCTCGAAGGCCAAGCTGATCGTGATCGACGAATGCTCCATGGTCGACGCCGATCTCGGCCGCGACCTGATGTCGTTCGACTGCCCGCTCCTGGTGCTCGGCGATCCCGCGCAGCTGCCACCCATCCAGGGCGGCGGCTTCTTCACCGATTGCGAACCCGACGTCATGCTGACAGAGGTGCATCGCCAGGCCGAGAATGACCCGATCGTGCGCATGTCCATGGACGTGCGCGAGGGCCGCGAGCTGGACATCGGCCGCTACGGCGAGAGCGAGGTGATCTCGCGCACCGAACTCGATCCGAAGCGCGTGATGGACGCCGACCAGGTGCTCTGCGGGCGCAACAACACCCGCCGCGCCTACAACACCCGGTTCCGTCTGCGGCTCGGCGT
This sequence comes from Rhodopseudomonas sp. P2A-2r, assembly GCF_026015985.1. GTDB lineage: Bacteria > Pseudomonadota > Alphaproteobacteria > Rhizobiales > Xanthobacteraceae > Tardiphaga. The sequence continues at coordinate 6,019,881 of NZ_CP110389.1, forward strand.
CGAAGATCCGCTGCCCGTGGCCGACGACAAGCTGGTGTGCCTGCGCAACAACCGCAAGAAGGCGCTGTTCAACGGCGGACTATGGCGCGTCAAGGCACGCGCCGCGTCGAAATCGCAGATCATCACCATGCGGCTATCGCCGGATGAGGATTTCGGCGGCAAGGTCACCAAGGTGTCGGTGCGCGCCGACTGTTTCAGCGGCGGCGTCGACCAGTTGCCGTGGGACCAGCGCAAGCCCTATGACGAATTCGACTACGGCTATGTGCTCACCGTGCACAAGAGCCAAGGCTCGCAATGGGACGACGTGGTGCTGTTCGACGAGAGCTTCGCGTTCCAGGAAAGCCGCGCGCGCTGGCTCTATACCGGCATCACACGTGCCGCCAAGCGCCTCAGCATCGTGATCTGAAGCAGCTCAGGGATGAGACCTCATGCGCTGAAACGACGCGGCGCGGTTCGAGGCTCAACTGGAACGTTGGCGCGTTAGCTTTGTTAAACCTGCATCGGATCATGCAGGAGTATTCATGCGAACGTTTCAAAAAATCACATCCGCCGTGCTGATCGGCGCCACCGCGCTGACATTTTCGGTTCCGGCTATATCCGCGCCCATGATGAACCAGGCGAGTGTGGCCAAGGCCGTTCCGTCGTCGACCGAGAACGTGCAATATTATCGCGGGCACGGCTACGGGTACGGCGGCGGTTATCGCCATGGCTACGGACACCGTGGTTACGGGCATCGTGGCGGCGGCAACGGCGCGCTTATCGGCGGATTGGCGGCGGGCGCGATCATCGGCGGCGCCATTGCGGCCGGCGCGGCGAGCAACGCCCAGGCACAGCAGAACGCCAATTACTGCGCCCAGCGCTACCGCTCCTACGATCCGGCTTCCGGCACCTATCTCAACAACGACGGCAACCGCTATCCCTGCCCGTAACATTTGAAGATCGACCGCAATCGATGCCCGGCCTTTGTGCCGGGCATTTTGCGTTCCGCCTCACGAAGTCGTGTCCGCCGCCTCGTAACGGATGGTACCTCGCCACGTATCTTCCATGACTAGATCCGGCCGAGCCAATTGCACGCTGCGCCGGAGCCTTTAGATTATCGACCGATCCGGTCGCCCTGGACCAAGAGGACATGTCATGCGCCGCTCCACCTTCAACCGCCTGTCACTGTGCGTTGCCACTGCCGTCGGCGCGCTGGCGATCGCCTCCTTCGCCGTGCCATCCTACGCGGCCGAGGACGCGGTGATCATTCCCGCACCCGCCATGGATGCACAGCCCTCCGGCACAACCGAGACCGCGGTCATCGCCGGCGGTTGCTTCTGGGGCGTGCAGGGCGTGTTTCAGCATACCAAGGGCGTCGTCAACGCCGTATCGGGCTATGCCGGCGGCACGAAGAGCACGGCGAACTATTCCGCAGTGTCTACTGGCTCGACCGGCCACGCCGAGGCTGTGGAGATCAAATACGACCCGAAGCAGATCAGCTACGGCAAGATCCTGCAGATCTATTTCTCGGTGGCGCACGACCCGACCCAGCTCAATCGCCAAGGGCCGGACAGCGGTACGCAGTATCGCTCGGAGATCTTCACCACCTCGGCCGAGCAGAAGAAGGTTGCCGAGGCCTACATCGCCCAGCTCAACGCCGCCAAGGCGTGGAAGAAGCCCATCGTCACCAAGATCAGCGCGCTGCAGGGATTTTTCCCCGCAGAAGAGTATCATCAGGACTACCTGACGCTGCACCCGAACCAGCCCTATATTGTCTATAATGACCTTCCGAAGGTCGAAAACCTGAAGAAGATCTTTGCGCAGAATTATATCGAGAAGCCGACGCTGGTCAGCAGCGCCAAGGTCACGAACTGACAGCGATCAGAACTGACCGGGGTCACGGAATGACCGGGGATCACTGACCACCCCGCGGCTTTGCAAGGAGATGACATGACCGACACGAAGATCAATCCCGGCAAGGTTGAGAAGAGCGACGCCGAATGGCGCCGCGAGCTTAGTCCCATGCAGTACGCCGTGCTGCGTGAGAAGGCGACCGAGCGGCCGTTCTCCGCCGAATACGAGCATGACCACACGCCCGGCACTTTCGTTTGCGCAGGTTGCGGCCAGACCCTGTTCGACTCCGACGCCAAGTTCGATTCCGGTTGCGGCTGGCCGAGTTTCACGCAGCCCGCTCTGGAGAGCCATGTCGACGAGGAGCGTGACATGAGCCACGGGATGGTACGGACGGAGGTGCTGTGCTCGAAGTGCAATGGCCATCTCGGTCACGTGTTTCCCGACGGCCCCGGACCGACGGGATTGCGCTATTGCATCAACTCGGCGGCCTTGAAACTTCAGCCGAAATAAATAGCTGGACGTTATCGAACTGTCTCAATGCCCCGTGCGACCAACATTGGTTGCGCGGGGCGTTTCTGTCCTGAAGACAGTTCGATGCCTCATATTGCGACACGCCTCATTCGCGTGCACGCGCTGAAGAACAATAAGAAAGCACTGCTATGTCGACCCGTTCCAACCGCTGGCTGTTGGGCTTTGCCTGCGCCGGCCTGATGTTCGAGACCATTGTCTCCCATCCCGCCCTCGCCACCGACAAGGTCTCGCTGTTCAAGATCATCACGGCGAAAGACGAAATCGTGATCGGCATGACCGATGACGAACTGGCCAAGCTGCAGAGCAAGACCGCCGGCGGCGTGGCCCGGCACCTGATCGACCGCGGCGCCATCACGGTGTGGCAATATGCGGTGCGCAAGGCCGAGGCCGGCGCGCTGGAACAAGCGCCTTTGCGCCAGGTGGGACTGCTGTCGAACGACGCGCTCCGCGTGGAGCCCTACACGACACCGCTGAAAATCGTCCCGATCCCCGACAACAGCGGGCAATAATTCGCCTCCGGATCGCCGCATCCTAGCGTTGAATCGTCGTAAGACGTTGAATTCGTAACCCTTATTGCGTCAAACCACCGCGCTGCCGGCGATTCATCATGCTGCGTGGCGGGTGTCGCATTTCTGTGAAACGTGCTTATATTAGGGTCTGTCCTTGAAATGATGTCCGGCGGGAAATCGCCGACGCGCGTGATCGCGCCATTCTCCGTCATTTCGCTTTGCGTACTTTCATAGAGGTCACTGACCATGGCTGCTTTTAGCTACAACACTGCCGCAGAACTGTTTCCCGCCGCGATCCGCAAGAAGAAGCGTGCCGGCTTCGCCTATCGTCGTTTCGATACCGCCGCCGCGGCGGTGCAGTTCGCGATCGAACAGTTGCCTGCAGATTCGCTGAATGGCGCCTATTTGCAGGTCGAGGAAGCACGCTTTGACCAGAGCGGGATTCGCACGCTGTACGAGAGCGAGGATTTCCCGCTTGAACGCCGCGCCCCCGAGCCGGTCGCGGAAGCCGCCGCCGACGAGTCCGTCGACGCCGCCTGATACGTTCCCCTTCAAATGATCGGTCCGGAAAACCGGCTTCGGCTTTTCCGGATCATGCCACGCAGTCGCACTAGCGCGGCTGCTTGTCGAGCCACTTCCGCAACATCCTGACATTACGGATATTGGCGCGGAACATCACATCGAAGGCATCGCCCACCACGGGCACGATTCCGACCACACCATCCAGCGCCACATTGCCGAGCATCCGCATGGTGACATGCCAGGGCGCGCCGAGCGCGCGCGCCTCGCGCACCACCCACAGCGAAATCGCGGTCGTGATGATGTCGCCGAGCACCGGGACCAGACCGATGATCCCGTCGATACCGTAGCGAATGTTGGTGCCGGGCACGATGAAGGCGACATCCAGCAGTTTCGCCAGCGCGTCCAGCCGGGCGATACGCTGCTCCCGCGTCAGGTTGCCGAACATGCTGGCTGACGCACCGTCGAACGCAAAAGCGAAGCCCCCGGCCTGCGGCCCGAATTGCTCCGGCCGCACCTCGCGACCGTCCTGATCGATGATCGGACCGCGCGCAGCGCCGCTCTGCCGGGAATCGCGCGGCGGAGACGACGATGATGATGTGTAGCTGCGATCACTTTGCATGACGCTGACATGGGGAGCCTATGCGGGGTGCGCAAGTTGCGTCATGGCGTCGCGTTACACAACTGCGGATGCAGCGCCACGCGGTCGATAAGTTCGCTGAACGACTCCGGAAGTGACTTGCATCACACTCAACCAATGTCGTACGACGAATTTCTCGAATTCTATTCCTCCGGTATGCCACATGCGATATTCTCACACGATGAGAAGCGCTGGGGAGCGAATTATGGGACGACCACTGGGCGATGTGTGCCTCGACATCGCGAGCTACGCCCGCGAGCGGAAGCACGAATTCCTGTCCTACATCCTGCGGCTCGCGGCCGCCGAGGCCTACAAAAGCGCCGACGAGGAAAGCTTCGATCTGGCGATGCCGCGGAAATTCTCGCCGTCGGACCTGATCGCCGGTATCTGGGACTGGGACATCAGCCACGATCGCAACCATGGCGACGCCAGTTGCGCGGAGCTGTTCAGCATCGACCCGCAGCGCGCCGCACGCGGCCTGCCGGTGAGCGCCTATCTCGACGCCATCCATCCCGACGACATCGGCCGCGTCAAGCAGAAGCTGGCCGACGTGACGCGGCTTGGCGGCGTCTATCAGGTCGAGCACCGGGTGATCAGGAACGACCGGCTCTACTGGGTTTTTGCGCGCGGCCATTGCACGCTCGACAGGCACGGCCGCCCTGTGCGGCTGCCCGGTGCGCTGGTCGACATCACGCACGAAAAGGCGATGCACTGAGGCGGCACTCGCCCGCAAGAGACCTCGCGGGGCTTCTAGACCTGCTGCTCCTTCCGCGACCAGCCGGTCCACGACAGCAGCGAGCAGATCGCCGCCGGCACCGCGCCGACCAGGCCGAAGGTGAGGAATTGCGGAGCGTGGACCTGGCCCGGTGCGGTGTTGAGCCACAGCAGCGCAATCACAGCGAGATAGCCATTCAGCGCCGAGGTGGCGACCTTGGCGAGCAGCGGGATGCGTTCGCACAGCCACCAGTCCTCCAGCCACATGATCAAGGCCGGCACGATGCCGAACAGGTAGGCGAAGGGCAGCCCTATCAGCAGACCGGGAAAGCCGCCAAAGATCTTGCCGCCGGCGATGTCGCGCAGCACGAACACGATGAAGCCGATCACCGGACCCAGCAGAACGAAAATCACAAAGCGCTTCATGTCACCTCCGTACCGCAGCGCTATGCCGTGGCGGCGTGACGATTGTCCTTGCGGTTTGGCGAAGCGTCAATGGCGGCCTGCCGGCACGGCTCGAGTTTTGTCTACGCGCTCTTGCGCAGGCTGGCCGGCGAGCGCTTCGCGCCGTCGGTGCCGCCCGGGGCCAGTTCGGGGGCGGGTTCGAACAGCGCGTAGCGATTCTTGCCGTCGTTCTTCGCGGCATACAACGCCTGGTCGGCGGCGGCCACCAGCCGGTCCGGATAGTGGCCGATCTGCGGCGTCCACTCCGCAACGCCGATCGAGGCGGCGATCGGAATCTCGTCGCCGATGCAGCCGGCAGCATCCTCGCGGCAGGCATCGAGCACGCGGTGGGCGATCGCTCCACCCTCGATCAGGGTGGTGGCCGGCAGCACGATGCAGAATTCGTCGCCGCCGGTGCGCGCCAGGAGGTCGCCGGGGCGCAGCCGCGACTGCACCATCAAGGTGAAGTGCCGCAGGCAGTCGTCGCCAGCGGCATGGCCGAAGCCGTCATTGATTTCCTTGAAGCCGTCGAGATCGATCGCCAGCAGGGCAAACGGCTTTTGCGAGCGTTGCGACACCGCGCATTCTTCCTGCAGGCGCTGCAGGAAGTGGCGGCGATTGGCAACGCCGGTCAGGTCGTCGATCAGCGCCAGATCGGCGACCTCGGCGCGCAGCGCGTCGATCGCCATCATCAGGAAACCGAAATTCCACGCCATCGACAGGAACACCAGCACCAGCACCAGCGCCGCCTGCAACGCGTTGTAGTGCAGGAAGTCGATGTGGCCACCAACACCCAGCAGCGCCGCCGCCGAGCGCATCACATAGGCTGCCACCATCAGCACCGAGATCGAGCCGGCCAGCCGGGCGCCGGGATTGCTGCGACCGTCGGCCGGCGCGCGCAGCAGCAGGCCGAGCGTCATCACCGTCGGGACCGCCTGACCCAGCGAATAGACCGTGATGCGCATCGCAATGTTGTCATGCACGAGCGAGAAGAACGCCAGTCCGGCGGCGCTGAGCGCGACGGTGACCACGGGGAGGCGCCAGCTTACCGGGCGGCCATAGAAGCGCTGGATACCCATCACCGCGAAGCAGCCCGCGAGGATCATGGTCAGGGTGCCGACCAGCAGCGGGACCGTGGAATCCACCAGGCCGCCGCCGCGCAGCAGCCCCGCCGCGGCGCCGAACGCCCCGGCCAGCGCCGACGCGGTCCAGTACTTGGCCGCGGAAAAATTCGGATAGCTGCGCGTCACATAGGCCCAGATCAGGCCCACGGCGAGAAAATTGGAGGTAAATACCAGCCACAGGGTCGGGACGCTCAGCATGGCCGGCTCGCAACATTCTGTGCCTTGGCTGTGCTCAACTTGGCATCCTCATCCGGCGACTTCCGCCGCTGCTAAATGGCACCCCGACGGTTAATGGACTCCTGATCGAGTTCCAGAATCCAACGGGTTGGTTGTAAAATCGTGAAGCAAGAACTACCGGCAAATTAAGCATGCCAGCGCAGCGCGACGCAGACGCGACGGCGTCCGCAACTGTTATCGCGGCGCCTGCGGTTGCACGCAAGGGCGACCCTGCCGCTTCCGTCCCGCGACCGCCGTTCAGCCGGTCGAGCGCATCCTGGACAAGGTCGGGACCAGCGGCGGTCCGCCCGGTGCGTGCGGAAGCGGACGTAACAACTCTTGTCCGTCCGATGCTGCGTCGGAGTGGCTGTCCAGCAGCGGGCCGAGCACGCTGTCGAACAGCGCGTAGCAGTTCTTGCCGTGGTTCTTGGCGAGGTAGAGCGCCTGGTCGGCCGCGACCATCATCGGCTCGGGCTGCTGGCCGATCGACGGCGTCCATTGCACCAGCCCCATCGAGGCCGCGATGGGAATGGGGCTGCCTTCCGCGCCGGAACGGCACGCATCGAGGATGCGGCGGGCCATGGCCGCGCCTTCGGTCAGCGTGGTGGCCGGCAAGACGATGCAGAACTCGTCGCCGCCGGTGCGGGCCAAGAGATCGCGGAGGCGCAGCCGCGCCTGCACCAGCGCCGAGAACCGGCGCAGGCAATCGTCGCCGGCGGCGTGGCCGAAGCTGTCGTTGATCCCCTTGAAGCCGTCGAGATCGATCGCCACCAGGACGAACGTTTTTTGCGAACGCTGCGACGCCGTGCATTCCTGCTGCAGGCGCTGCAGGAAATGCCGGCGGTTGGCCACCCCGGTGAGGTCGTCGGTCAGAGCGAGGCTGATCACCTCGTCGCGCAGCCGGCCGATGGCCATCAGCAGGAAGCCGAAATTCCACGCCGTCCCGAGCAGGATCAGCACCAGCGTGAAGGCGGCCTGCACGGTGTTCAGTTCGACCAGTTGCACCGAGCCGCCGACATTCCCCAGCGACAGGGCGGTGCGGATCGCGCCAACGACGATCATCGCGATGCCGATGCCTGCCGTGACCCGGGCCCCGGGATCGACGGCCTGACGGCGCTGCGACAGTTGCGGCGCCAGCGCCAGCGCCAGCACCATTGACTGGCACACAGAATGAATTGCGATGCGCACCCCGATGTCGTCGCGCCAGAGCAGGAACACCGCCAGGCCAACGACCTCGACGACGACGATGATCAGGCAGGGCAACCATGCGATGTCGCGGCCATAGAAGCGCCGGATGCCGGCGGCGCCGAGGCAGCTCGACAGCATGATCAGCCCGTTGCCGAGCAGCACCGGGATCACCGGATCGATCATGCCGCGCATCGCCCCCACGACAGCGCTGAGCGCGGCGACGGCGGCGCAGCCGACCCAGAACCGCGCCGCGATGAACTTCGGATAGATATAGGCCACGCACGCCCAGACCACGCCGAGCGCGGCGAAGTTGACCACCGCGAGGATCCAGACGCCGCCGGGGGTCAGCATCGCAGCATCGCCATGTCTGTCGCCTCGATCCCGATCGTCACGACGTCCTCACCATACCTGTCGCGGGGCAGAAAATGCAGCCAAGGCATTAATGGACCCTGACCGTTGCCGCTCCCGCGGCGGCATTTTGGGCGGTGTAGTGAAGTACCCGTTACTGGTGCGACGGCGTCTCCGGCGGCGCGGTCGAGCGGCGCCGGAGCCGGAGCTGACTGCCATGACGCCCTTTGGCTTAGCGGCCCGCCGCCAGCCGGTCGGCGAAATAGGCGATGGTCTTGCGGTAGATGGTGGCCCTGTTCCATTCGCGCATGGCTTCGAAATTGGCGGTGCCCTCGCCATAGGGCTGGCCGTTCTTGAAGCCCGCGGTGTGCAGCAGATTGGCGGTGGAGGCCAGCACGTCGGGGACGGAGTGGCGCAGGTCGACATGGCCGTTGCCGTCGAAATCGACGCCGTACTTGATGTAGGACGATGGCAGGAATTGGGTCTGGCCGATCTCGCCGGCGAAGGCGCCGATCAGGTCGCGTTGCGGCAGGTCGCCGCGCTGCAGGATTTTCAGCGCGGCCAGCAGCTCGCCCTGGAACAGCTCGGTGCGGCGGCAGTCGTGGGCCATGGTGGTCAGCGTGCGGATCACCGGCATCTTGCCGATGTCGCCCTTGCCGAAATCCGACTCCAGCCCCCAGATCGCCACCACGATCTGCGGCGGCACGCCGAAACGCTGCTCGATGCGGCTGAGCAGCGCGGCATGGCGCGACAGCATCTGCAGGCCCATGGAGATGCGGCCCTGCCCGACCCGGGTCGCGACATATTGCTCGAAGCTCTTGTTGAAGGTGCCGCGCTGGCGGCGATCGAAATTCAGCACCGCGGGGTCCAGCGTCACGCCGGCGAAGGCCTGCGAGATCACCGCCTGCGAGATGCCGGCGCTCGCGGCCTCCTGCTGCATCGCCGCGACAAACGTATTGAAATCGCCGCCGCAGCGCGCGGCCGAGGCGGGCGCCGCGAACAGCAGGCTGGCGAGGAGCGGGGCACAGAGCGAGGCGGCGAGGCGCGGGAGGGACATCGGGAGCAGGTTCCTTCAATCTGATGGTGATGAGATCGGCGCTTGTAGCACGCGCCGCGGCGGCCGACGAGGCGCGGCAATCCCGCGCAGTGCGCCACAGGCCATTTGCAGGGCCGCAGCATTGAATCGCCGTATCGAACCGGTCGGAATGTGAGCGCACACGACCCTCCGTTCTCGCGACGCCGCAGCGCCCGAGCTTTGCTGCATTCCCCGCCCTCTTCTTTTGAGAGGGCGCGCGGAACGCCGGGTGCCCGATGCACCCTTGGTCCAGGCGCTATTGCCGTAGTCGGCGAATAGTGCGCCCGGGACGTCCGGATCCACCGGGGATCAACCCGGCGTTCCGCACGCGGTGGTGCTTCCGGCTCGCTTCGTGCTCTTCCCGGCGGAGGACGTCGCCACGGACTGAGAGTGTTCCGCGCGCCGGTTGGCCTCGCGGACCCTCCACCAGGGGTGCACCGTTTGCACCCAGGAACCACACGACTTGGGCCGGCGCGCGAGGCGCAGTCCGGCGTCCGGCCTCGGCTTTCGCCGTGGCCCTTCGCCGGCTGCGCGCAGCGTCGTCGTCCGCGCCTTGCACGATGGGTCACGGCCCTTGTGAGTGCCGCCCAGCCACCGCGCGCCGCGCCTGACGCTACCGCGCCACCGCATCCCGCCCCGCAGACCGTGACGATCGCGAGCCGCCCCTCTCAGTGAGGCGGGATAATGGGACTATAATCCTTTATGGAAAGGAAGGCAAGAGGGAGAGGAAAATAATCTTTAGATGATGCGCCTTTTGCAGCGACGTGTCATCGTGCTTTCAACATGCACTTCGCGAGCGTACGCTATCGCTCATCGGTGATACTCCTCGCTGCTCCGGGCAAGTGCGCCGGTTTGGAGGCGCTTTTGCCATTGGGCCTAGCAACAGGGTAATCACATTGGCCTTCCTGCAGGCATTCACCGATGACTCTGCAGCCCAAGAGGGTGACCGCCGTCTGTTCTTGGCGGGATACCTGCACCGCCGATGCTTGGGCATCTTTCTCGCAAGCTTGGAGCGCCGAGTTAAAAGCATGGCCATCTATTGAATACTTCAAAGCTTCAGAGGCCAACGCCCTAAATGGACAATTCGACTACAAAGACGATTGGGATGAAGCCAAGCGAGATGTGAAGGTTGGCAATCTTGCTGCGATAATCAGTCACTTCCAGCCACTGTCATTTTTCTTTTCAGTAAACCGCCAAATCTTTGAGGACGAGCTAAAGCCCGTCTCACCTTATGGATTTGGTCGACCTCACTTCCAAATGTGTTTCTCCGTGGTCGCCGGGATCGCGCAATATGCAGCGCAGGAAGGGATAAGCACGCCCATCGAGTTTATCTTTGACGAGCAGCAGGGCGTGGATGACGATATAGCGCTTTTTTCTCTCATCTCAGAAAAGGACTTCCGCCTGAAGCACAAAACCTAATTGACGGTCCGCCACTTTTTAAAAGTGACCGGGACCAGCTTTATGTTCCGCTGACAGGCTCTCGAACGACGGCCCGCTGTCCCCGCCGGCCTCCGCGGATGGCATGTCGGACAAGGCCGGACGGCGGCGTCAGATCGGCCTTGCATCGAGCGTCGATCGCCAGTGGGCGGCGCGCTCCTTCAGCAGGGCGTCCCGCACGTAGGTCGTCTCCTCCGCATCCAGCCGTTCGAGAATCTCGAACTGGAAATGCGCTGCGCCGTTGTGCTGCCAGGCTGCCTGCAGGTCGCGGTTCGGATGGCTGCCCTGCCGCAGCGTGAACCAGATGCGGTTCTGGATAGTCGTGACGTTGGGCCACTGGCCGACCCACGCCTGCCCGGTCGCCGTGCAGCGGACCAGATAGATGCCGGCGACGACCTTGCGCTCCTTGTAGGCCGCAATGGCCGCCTTCCTGTCCTCGCCGCTCAATGGGTTGCCCATTCGCCCGATCCTTCGCTCGTGTCCGAATGCAGCTTCGGCCATGCCGCTTATTATTATACGGGTAATATTGACACAAGCATTTTTTACCGGGTATAAATCGCGCCATTCGCCGGGGCCACTGCCCCCAGCGGCGGGCCGGGGCTCCCGCTCCCTCCCTTATTCCATGCCGATGCCGGCCCGAGGACCTGACGATGACCAGCGTGACCACGAACGGCATCACCATCCACTACGACAGTTTTGGCGCGCCGGAGGCCGAAGCCATGGTGCTGATCGCCGGCCTGGGCACCCAGATGATCCGCTGGCCGGTGCCGTTCTGCGAGAAGCTGGCGGCGCGCGGCTATCGCGTGATCCGCTTCGACAACCGCGACGCCGGGCTGTCGACGCATTTTCCGGATTGTCCGGCGCCGGATTTTGCCACGCTGGCGGCCGCGCTCGCACAGGGCCGGCGGCCCAACGTGCCCTACACGCTGCATGACATGGCCGCGGATACGGTCGGGCTGCTCGACGCGCTGGCGATCTCGCGCGCGCATCTGGTCGGCCGCTCCATGGGCGGCATGATCGCGCAACTGGTGGCCAGCGACCATGCGCAGCGCGTGCGATCGCTGACGTCGATCATGTCCAGCACCGGCAACCCGGCGCTGCCGCCGGCCGCGCCCGATATCATGGCGATGCTGACCCGGCCCGCACCAAATCCCTTCGCGGACGAAGCCGGATTTCTCGCGCACGGTCTCGGCTTCGCCCGATGCATCGCAGGCCCCGGACATCCGTTCGACACGGATACGCATCGCGCGCTGATACTGGCGGAGACTATCAGAGCCTATAACCCCGCCGGCTTCGGCCGGCAGATCGCCGCGATCGGCGCATCCGGCGACATCCGTTCGCGCCTGGCGCAGATCACGGCGCCGACGCTGGTGATACACGGGACGCACGACCGCCTGGTCCCGCCGGCCTGCGGCGAGGATACGGCGGCCAACATCGCAGGCGCCGAACTCATGCCGATCGCGGGCATGGGTCACGACCTGCCGCCGCCTGTGTACCGAGAGGTCATCGACGCGATCGCCGCCCTGGCGGCGCGGGCCGGCTGACGCTACGGCGCGGGATGCGCAATTTCCGCTGGCGCGGCGGCGCGGGTCGAGCTATCAGATGCGCGCTGCGCTCCGGCGCACCGTAAGCGTCTCACGTCAGGCAACGCATTCACCCCGGTCGGCTCGACCCGGAGAATGCTGCTGCAGAAGACCTGATCGACCGACCGACTTTTCAAAGAGTGACCTGATGAACACGCTTCGCACGCCGCGTCCGCGCGGAAAACTGCCGGCGCGCTACGCATCCGTCGTGATGCCGCTGGTGCTGTCGCTGCTGATGACCTTCGTGGTCTCGGCGATTTCGACCCTGAAGAGTCTCGGGCCAACGCCCGCTTTCGTCGCCACCTGGCCGGTGGCGTGGGGGCTGTCGTGGCTGGTGGCGTTTCCCACCTTGCTCGCGCTGCTGCCCATGGTCCGGCGCATCGTTGCGCTGATCGTGGCGCCGCCGTCAGCGCCGGGATGATGACCATGCCATGACGGAAGGGCGGCCGCGCGGCCGCCCTTCCGATCCCTAACAACGAAGCAGCCATGCAAACACGCTGCGCGTCTCAAATTGATCCGATTTCATTTCTACTTTAACAAGCCTCCGTCAGTACCACCGCCCTGGAACTTCCCGCCCCAGCAGAAGGGCCAACGCCGCAAGCCCCGGGTTCAAGCAGGATGGATAGCGCAATCGTCAGGACCACGCTGCAGCTGGTTCCCACGGGCATATTGCTGATCTTCGGAATCTCCTTTGTCGGCGCCTGGCTGATGGACCGCAAACGCGACTATCTGCTGGTGCTGGCCGGCGCCTGCGTCCTGTTCGCGCTGGGCGCGACGTCGCAGACATTCGGCTGGCCGCCCGGGACGGGGCCGAATGCCATTGTCTCCGGCGCGCTCTACACGGCGGCCGTGGTCGCTGCCGCCGAGGGGCTGCTGCGGCGCTCGCACAAGCAGTTCGGCCTCGACGTGGACGCGGCCATCGTTGCAGTCTTCACCGTGCTGCTGGCGTATTACGTCTATGTGGAGCGCAGCCTGCTTGCCCGGGTCTACATCCAGAACTTCGGCTATGGGCTGATCCTGCTGGTGACGGCGCTACGTCTGTCAGCGCTGGCGCGCGGCCGCATCGTCGACAGGATCTTGTTCTGGGTTCTGCTGGTGTTCGCCGTGCAGTTCTTTCCGCGCACCCTGCTGACGATCGGGTTTTCCGCACCCACCAATCGCGCGGCCTTCGCGAATTCGATGTTCTGGCAGACGCTGCAGCTGTCGCTCGCCGTGCTCGGCGCGGGCCTGGCCATGGCGATCCTTGCCGCTGCCGTCGCCGATGTGATCGACGACCTGCAGCAGGAGCGCGAACGCGACCACCTGACCGGGGTTTTCAACCGCCGCGGCTTCGAGGACCGCATCGCCCGCCAGCTCCGCAAGGGCCAGCATTCCCTGGTGGTGTGCGACATCGACAAATTCAAAGCCATCAACGATGCGCACGGCCATGACATCGGCGACATGGTGCTGCAGGCAGTGGCGCGGGCGCTGAACCAGTCGGTGCGCAAGGGCGACGTGGTTGGGCGTCTCGGTGGCGAAGAGTTCGCGGTGCTGCTGCCGCACACCGACGCCGGGGAGGCCTATGAATGCGCCGAACGGCTGCGCGCGGCCATCGCGGATTGCGCGTTCGAACAGCCGGGCCTCGCTGTCACCGCCAGCTTCGGCGTGGCGACGCAGACCACCGGGGAAGCCTGGGCGCCGCTGTTCAAACGGGTCGACGCGCGGCTGTACGAAGCCAAGCGCTCCGGCCGCAACCGCACGGTGTCGGACCAGCCGGGCGCCTCGGCCAAAGCCGGCGAGGCGATGCCCTACGCCGTATCGGGGCGTTGAGCGAGAACTCCGGAACTCACAAGTGGAGTTCCGGGATTTGCAACCGTCGCGCGGCTACGCCGCCTGGCGCTGCGTCTTGCTGGACTTGATCTCGGCGATGATCTGCTTGGAGAAAGCTTCTAGGTCGCCTGGATTGCGCGAGGTGACGATGCCGCCGTCGCTGACCACGGCCTTGTCTTCCCACTTGGCGCCCGCATTGATCATGTCAGTCTTTATCGAATGATAGGACGTCATCTTGCGGTTGTTGACGAGGCCCGCCTCGATCAGCAGCCACGGCGCGTGGCACACCGCGGCGATCGGCTTGCCGGCGGAATAGAACGCCTTGATCAGCGCCAGCGCCTCGGCGTTGACGCGCAGCAGGTCGGGATTGATCTGGCCGCCCGGCAGCACCAGCGCGTCGTAATCGGCCTCCGAGACTTTCGCCAGCGTGTGATCGACCTGCACCGACTGGCCCCAGTCGCTGCCGGACCAGCCGCGGATCACACCCGGTTCCGGCGACACGATATGCACCTCCGCGCCGGCCTCGGTGAGGCGATCGCGCGGCACTTCGAGTTCCGACTGTTCGAAGCCATTGGTGGCGAGGATCAATACGCGCTTGCCGCTCAGTTGCGCTGACATGAGATTCTCCATTGCTGTGAGTGATGCCGCGTCAATGACCGGCCGCAACGATCGTTCCGGCCGACACGATCACGTTGAGTTGGCTTGCACGGGACATGGAGCCGCGCCGCCGGCGCGGTTCCAGCGCGCCGGCCGCTTTGCTTTGACAGCGGCCAAGGGATCGCAGAAAACCGGATCGCGCAGCACCGCCGGCACACGCCGCGCCAAAATCCGCCAGCGTCAGGAGTTCGTCATGGCATCTAATGACTCGCAGCTTGCATCGCATCCCGCTCTGGTCGCAGGCGCGGTGGCGGTGATCACCGGCGGCGCCTCGGGCATCGGCTTCGCCGCGGCCCGTGCCTTCATCCGCCGCGGCATGAAAGTGTGCATTGCCGATCTCGGCGGCGAGCAACTGTCGCGCGCGGCGACGCTGCTCAGCGAGTCCGCCCCCGGCGCCGACATCATGAGCCACGCCGTCAACGTCGCCGACCGCGCCGACCTGGAGCGGCTCGCTTCCGCCGTGCAGGCGCGGTTCGGCGGCACCGACGTGCTGATGAACAATGCCGGCATCCAGCCGGCCACCACCGCGCTCGGGCCGCAGGACGTGTGGGAGCGCATCCTCGGCGTCAACCTGTGGGGCATCGTCCACGGCACGCAGGTCTTCGCGCCGGCCATGATCGCGCGCGGCCGGCCCGGCCTGATTATCAACAGCGGCTCCAAGCAGGGCATCACCACGCCGCCGGGCAACCCGGCCTACAATGTCAGCAAGGCCGGCGTGAAGGCCTTCACCGAAGCGCTGCAGCACGAGCTGCGCAACACGCCGGGCTGCGCCATCGACGCGCATCTCCTGATCCCCGGCTTCGTCTACACCGCGCTGACCAAGGGCGACCGCACCGAGAAGCCGGCGGCGGCCTGGACGGCGGAGCAGACCGTCGACTTCATGCTCACCAGCATCGCGGCCGGCGACTTCTACATCCTGTGCCCGGACAACGACGTGCCGCGCGCGCTCGACGAGAAGCGCATGGCCTGGGCGATCGGCGACATCATCGACAACCGCCCGCCGCTGTCGCGCTGGCATCCGGACTATGCGGACGCGTTCAAGGCGTGGGTGGAGAGCTGAACGACCCTGACGGCAATTGCGCACTTACTTCACCCTCCCCTTGAGGGGAGGGTGAAGACGGCGCGCGTCGCCACGCGCTATTTCCGTCCGGCAAGATCGGCAGCAAAGATGCGCAGAAAGATCGCCCGCCGTGCGGTCTCGCGATAGTTGCACGAGGCGATCATCGGATTGGCCATGGTGCCCTCGAAATAATCGTACCAGAAGCCGCAGCTCAGCTCGCGGCTGTGGCTCCACGCCTGCTGCATCGCGCGCAGTTTTGTTTGCTGCTCGGGCTCGAGCGCCTTCATCATCGCGGCATCGGACTGTGCGACAATGCCTTCCCACACCAGCCGCTCGCGATCCAGGCAATCGATCCGGCGCCGGTCGGCCGCGGCACTCTCATCGCCCATGCACGGCCGCGCCACCACCATCAGGCAGGCCGCCTCGGCCGCTTCCTGCGACGCTCCGCGTTTGCTGTCCTGCTTGCGCAGGCATGCGTCGATGGCGGCGACGTCGCTTGATGCCGGGCCTTCGGCACGTACCGGCAGCGGAGCGGCGATGAGTGCCAGCAGGACGGACAGCGGTAGATAACGGAGCATGTGGCGGGACCGGTTTGCGACGAGGTTTCGGATAGGTCGTCGCGGCGCGGTCGCTGGTTCGAAGCCTACGGTCCTTCCGCTCGATTCAACGGCCACGAGCGTAGGGCGCAATAGCGAAGCGTATTGCGCCGCCGCGCGGGCACAGGCCAAGCGCGAGTTTGCCTGTTGCGTGACGACGGGGAGCCTTTACCCTGCCGGCGGGTTGAGCAGCACCCAGAGCCGAGCGATCCGGCCGTCGACGATCTCGGCCGCGTCGGCGCCGGTGACGGTGATGGGGCCGCCCATCGGACCGGCGTGCCAGCGCAGCACCGCCAGACCGTGATGGCCGACGGCGGGGCCATCGGCGACAAACGTGAAGTCAGGACCGAACTGCGCCAGCAACTGGCCTGCCGTGTCCGAGATCGCCTGACGCCCCTGCACGATGGCCGCCGGCTCGAACATCACGGGATCGGCGACGAAGATGTCGGCGATCGCGTCCGCGCGCCGGGCGGCGTCGCGTTCGTTGAAGACGCGGTTGAGGTTGGCATGAAGGATCGTGCCGTAATCCGGCTCGGCGGGGGCAGTCGCGTTCATTGAAAAGTCCTATGTGGGCGGCGAGGGCCGGATCTTACCGCCCAACGACGGACGGACAAGCCTCGGCGCTTCCCGCGATCCCCCTGCCTCCGCGAAGCCGCGCTTCTCCTGGGGAAGGAAGCAGAGACGGCGGCGCGTGTGGCAAGAGACCACCGCTCACTCCGCTTTCGTTACCCACGCAGGCGGGTGACCCAGTCAACGTTGTCGGCAATGCTCCATTACAGGCATTGGCGTGTACCGGGCCGCCCGGTCCTGGCGCGCAGTTGCGCGCAGGCCGGGGCGATGACAGCGGCGCGTGTTGATGCCGCGTGCGCCACAAACAAAAATGCCCGGCGCGAGCCGGGCATTTTGATAGCAGCCAATATCGACTGACTTAGTTGTCCAGGAACGACCTGAGCTTCCGGCTTCGCGACGGATGCTTCAGCTTGCGCAGCGCCTTGGCTTCGATCTGGCGGATGCGCTCGCGGGTCACCGAGAACTGCTGGCCGACTTCCTCCAGCGTGTGGTCGGTGTTCATGCCGATGCCGAAGCGCATGCGCAGCACGCGCTCTTCACGCGGGGTGAGCGAGGCCAGCACGCGGGTCGTGGTCTCGCGCAGGTTGGACTGGATCGCCGCGTCGATCGGCAGGATCGCGTTCTTGTCCTCGATGAAGTCGCCGAGATGCGAATCTTCCTCGTCACCCACCGGGGTTTCCAGCGACAGCGGCTCTTTCGCGATCTTGAGAACCTTGCGCACCTTCTCCAGCGGCATGCCCAGCTTCTCGGCCAGTTCCTCCGGGGTCGGCTCGCGGCCGATCTCGTTGAGCATCTGCCGGGACGTGCGCACGATCTTGTTGATGGTCTCGATCATGTGCACGGGAATGCGGATGGTGCGCGCCTGGTCGGCGATCGAGCGGGTGATCGCCTGGCGGATCCACCAGGTGGCGTAGGTCGAGAACTTGTAGCCGCGGCGGTATTCGAATTTATCGACCGCCTTCATCAGGCCGATGTTGCCTTCCTGGATCAGATCGAGGAACTGCAGGCCGCGGTTGGTGTATTTCTTGGCGATCGAGATGACGAGACGGAGGTTGGCTTCCACCATCTCTTTCTTGGCCTGGCGGGCTTCGCGCTCGCCCTTCTGCACGCCGTGCACGATCTTGCGGAATTCGCCGATCTCGAGGCCGGTGAGGGCCGCGAGCTGCTGGATCTCGCCGCGCAGGTCCTTGATCTTGTCCTTCTCGTGATGGACGAAGTTCTTCCAGCCCTTGGCGGACAGCTTGGAGACGCGGTTCAGCCACTTCGGATCGAGCTCGGAGCCCTGGTAGTTGCGCAGGAAGTCTTCGCGGGCGACGCCGTGGCTGTCGCCGAGGCGCAGCAGGCGACCTTCGAACGACACCAGCTTCTTGTTGATGTCGTAGAGCTGCTCGACCAGCGAATCGATACGCGCCTGGTTGAGGCGCAGCGACTTCACCTCGACGATGATCTCGTCCTTGAGCTTCTTGTACTTGCGCTCCTGGGCCGGCGACAGCTGCTCGCTCTGCAGCTGGTTGGCGATGTCCTGCTCCTGCAGGCGGCGCAGCTTCTTGTAGTTGTCGGCGATCTTGTCGAAGGTCTCGACCACCTTCGGCTTCAGCTCGGCCTCGATGGCCGCCAGCGACATCTGGTTCTCGAACTCGTCGTCGTCGCCGTCACCGTCGCCTTCCGAGGGGGCGTCGGCGGCGGGCGCAGCGGGCGCCGGGCGCGGCGGCGCGGCGCGGAACGGGGTGGCCGTCGGCGGGGCGGCCGGAGGTGCGGCCACGGCGGCGGTGCCCTCGTCGCCATCGGCGGCCACCGGTGCGGCGATCAGCGCCGGGTTCATGTTGTTCTTGGCGTCGGGGCCGGCGTAAGTCGCTTCGAGATCGATGATGTCGCGGAGGAAGATCTTTCCTTCGTTGAGTTCATCGCGCCAGATGATGATGGCCTGGAAGGTCAGCGGGCTTTCGCAGAGACCCGCGATCATCGCCTCGCGGCCGGCCTCGATGCGCTTGGCGATGGCGATTTCGCCCTCGCGCGACAGCAGCTCGACGGTGCCCATCTCGCGCAGATACATGCGGACGGGATCGTCGGTGCGCTCGCCGGGCTCGGACTTCTTGGTTTCGGTGACGGCCTTCTGGGTGACCTCGACCAACTCGTTGTCGGGTTCTTCCTCGGCCTCTTCCTTGGTCTCTTCCTCGTCGCTATCGGCGTCATCCGACTCGGAGACGTTGATGCCCATGTCGGAGAGCATCGACATGATGTCCTCGATCTGTTCGGGCGAGGTGGTGTCCGAAGGCAAGACTTCGTTGAGCTGATCGAAGGTCACGAAGCCGCGCTTCTTGGCCTGCTTGATCATCTTCTTGACGGCGGCGTCCGACAGGTCGAGCAACGGCGACGGCGCGTCCGGGGAATCCTTTTCCGGGGCGTCTGCAGCCTTGTCGTCTTTTTCCTTGTCCTTAACCTGCAGCGTCTTTGCCTTGGTGGCCATTCATTGCTCCTGAAACGCGCTCACGCTGGGAGCGTTGCCGCCCCGCTTTGAAGTAGATCGATCTCGACGCGGAAAGGGCGGCGCTGAACTTCGCCACCCCCGAATCTGTCTCGCCGATGTCGCACAATGGCTTAAAGGGCCTTAAGCTCCGATTAACCCTGTTTTTGCAGCCAAACCATGGGTTTGGCGAGTCTTTTGCGGTTCCGGCGACCGCCGTCCGCAGCAAATTGCCATCACTCGCTGCGCAAAAACCGCCCCGACGATTCGCCGAAACCCTCAATCAGGGCTTCGATACCGTCCACTTCGGCAAGCCGGGCCTTGATATCCTGCAGCCACGCGTAGTTCGCCTCGCTGGCCTCCTCACCGAGGGCCAGTTCGGCATCCTTCAGCTCCCTAAGTAATGAGTGCCATTGCCGATGCAAGGCAACCAGCTGGGTCCAGGTGGAAAGAACGTCCTCGCGCGCCGCCCCAGGCTGCGCCGCCCACACGTCCTTGGTGGTAATCGCCTTCTCAACGTGTTGCAATTGCTCAGTAAATCCAGCCTTAACCAGGTCTGAACGCATTTTCTCGCTTTGCTCGGATTCATCGCCGTGGTGATGCTCGTGGGCGAAGCAGGCGATGATCCCGGCACGCAGCCGGTGCATCTGCGGGTGCGCCAGCTCCAGCGCCGCCACCTCCTCCAGCCGGTCGTGCAGCAGCCATGGGTGGTTGATCAGGGTCTGCACGATCAGCGCCTCGCGCCGCGATATGGCACTGCGCTGGCCGCGCATGATCGACGAATTGGCCAGCTGCGGCGAGACCACCTGGTAGGGGTTGCGGTTGATGGTCTGGCTGCCGGCCGAGGCCTGGGAGCGGCCGCGCGGGGTGATTCGCCCGGCGGCGCCGGGGGTGAAGCTGGCGGAGGCGCCGAATCCGGGCCGGCCGCCGCCGAAACCGCCGAAGCCACCGGGACCGCCGCGGGCGGGTCCGCGCCCGCCAAAATTGCCGCGGCCGAAGCCGGCCGGCGGGCCGAACGCCGCCTTCAGCCGCTCCGCCATGTCCTGGCGGTAGTAGCGCTTCACCACCTCGTCGCGGATGCCGTTGGAGAGTTCGTTGATGCGGGCTTCCAGTGCGGCGCGGCGCTCCGGGGTGGAGAAGTCGCCGCCCTCCATCTCGCGCGTCCAGATCAGGTCGGACAGCGAGCGCGACACGCCCAGAACTTCCTCGATGGCCAGGCGGCCACCGGCGCGGGCGAGATCGTCGGGATCCTGGCCTTCGGGGAGCAGCGCGAATTTCAGGCTCTTGCCGGGCTTGAGGTGCGGCAGCGCCAGTTCGGCGGCGCGCCACGCCGCCTTCTGGCCGGCCTTGTCGCCGTCGAAGCACAGGATCGGCTCGTCGGCCATCTTCCACAGCAGCATCAGCTGGTTTTCGGTCAGCGCGGTGCCGAGCGGGGCGACGCTGCCGGCAAAACCGACGCTGACCATGGCGATGACGTCGACATAGCCTTCCACCACCACCAGCTGCGCGCCGTTATGGGTGGCGGTGCGCGCCGTGGCGAGGTTGTAGAGATTGTCGCCCTTGTGAAACAGCGGGGTCTCCGGCGAATTCATGTACTTCGCCGGCACATCCTTCTCCAGCGCCCGGCCGCCGAAGGCGATCACCCTGTTGCGCAGGTCGGTGATGGGAAACATCACGCGGTCGCGAAACTTGTCGTAGGGCACCGGGATGTCGTCGCCGCCGTTCAACAGGCCGGCCTCGACCATGTCGGCGGTGGAGATGCTCTGCCCGCCCAAAACTCCTTCAGCGCATAGCGCTCGGCCGGCGCATAGCCGATGCGGAACTGAACCTGGGTCGCCGGCGAGATGCCGCGATCGGCGAGGTAGCCGCGGGCACGGGCACCCAGCCGCGACGCCAGCGTGTCGGCGAAGAATTTGGCGGCCAACTCCATCACGTCATACAGCGTCTTGCGGCGCTGCTCGTGCCTTGCTGCGTCCGGCGTCGCCGCCGGCAGCGCCAGCCCGGCCATCTGCGCCAGCCGCTCCACCGCCTCCGGGAAGGCGCAGCCGTCGGTCTCCATCACGAAGCTGATGATGTCGCCGTGCTTGCCGCTGGAGAAGTCGTGGTAAAATCCCTTCTCGTCGTTGACGAAGAACGACGGCGATTTCTCCTGCTGGAACGGCGACAGCCCCTTCCACTCGCGCCCGGCCTTCTTCAGCTTGACGCGCTTGCTCACCACTTCCGACACCGGAAGCCGGGCGCGCAGGTCGTCGAGAAACTGGGGCGTGAAGCGCATGGTGGCGTTATGCTTTGAGTCGGTTGCGGGAGTCTCGACCTGGTTGGCCAGACTGCACCCAGCCGGCCATCGATATAGGGTTTGTTACTGCAAGTACGAGGGCTCGCGGGTTGCACCCGCTATTCACAGGGAGTCGTAGCCATAGTGGCGTCATTCCGGGATGCCGCAGACGGCGGAGCCGGCTGATGCAGGCCCGGAATCCCGGGATGGTCAGCCCGGATTTCCGACAGATTGACGCCCGCCATACAATCGTATATACACAACTAAAGCGCTCATAAAGATAAGAAAACTGTTTAGGGAAGAAACGTCCGCGTAGGCAGCGAAGCTGGCTTTACTTCACGGATGTAAACCTATGACAGAGACATTCGATTTCAAATCCCTCGATGGATTTGATTGGGACCATGTCAAGAACGAAGCAAATCGCGCCAAGCACGGCATCGACTTCGATGACGCTATCGAGATCTTTTAAGGGCGTGTCGTTCTGCGTCGATCAGATCGCAACAATGAGGAGCGCTGGGTCGCGGTTGGATATTCGGACAACCGACTGATTGCCGTTGTGTTTGCGCGACGGAAAGACGTCATCCAGATTATCTCGGCGCGACGCGCAAGGACGAATGAAGAAAGAGACTATCGTAACAAGGAAATGGGGCGACCGCCGGAAGGGTAAGACCGACTGGGCAGCCGTCGACGCGTTGACGGACGAGGAGATCACGAGAGCCGTTGCGAATGATCCGGACGCCGTGCCGCTTGATCTGGACTGGTCAGAATTTGTCCTCGTCGTTCCCGCGAAGAAGAAGGCCATCTCCATCCGCCTCGACGAAGACGTGCTCGATTTTTTCAAGAGCGAGGGCGATGGCTATCAGCGGCGCATGAATGCGGTACTGCGCTCCTACATGCTGCAGAAGGCGAAGCCTAAGAAGCGGGCATAGACTGTTACTCCCGCGCCTGTCATCGCTGAACTTTTCCAGATTCCCCGCCACTCCAATTGGAGTGGCTGAGGTTCGCTCGAGCTGCGCTCCCGCGCCCGGAACGACGGAGCTCTTGCACCCCGCCCGGTTCCACGCTTTGCTCCGGCCATGTTCACAACCTTCACCGCCGGCGACGCCGGCAGCTGGCAGATCCTCCGCATCACGCCGGTGACCGGCGATAGCCTGGCGCCGGCCTCTCATCTCGCCGTCGCGCCCGTCGCCACGCTGCCCGCGGCGTCCGCTGCAGGCTGGCCGCTCACCGGCGTCGCCAGCCATGTGCGCTATGTGGAGCGTACCGAGAAGACCGCCCTGGTCGCGGTGCAGGCCGGGCTCGGCCGTCCCGACGCCACGCTGGCCGCGCTGATCCCGATCAGGAAATCCACGGCGTGGTGGGAGCTCACCCAGGAAGAACGTCGCCGGATCTTCGAGGACAAGTCGCAGCACATCGCTGCGTCGATGAAGTACCTGCCGGCGATCGCGCGGCAGCTCTATCACGCCCGCGACCTCGGCCAGCCGTTCGACTTTCTCACCTGGTTCGAATTCGCACCGGAGCATGCGCAGGTCTTCGAGGATCTGGTCGGCATGCTCCGGGCG
Organism: Rhodopseudomonas sp. P2A-2r; assembly: GCF_026015985.1. Taxonomy (GTDB): domain Bacteria; phylum Pseudomonadota; class Alphaproteobacteria; order Rhizobiales; family Xanthobacteraceae; genus Tardiphaga. The sequence goes on from NZ_CP110389.1 coordinate 6,043,035, forward strand.
ACGGAGGAATGGCGTTTTGTGGAGCGCGAGGTGGATGTGCGGCTCCGAAGGGCGGATTGATCGAGGCGCGGTATCGAGGCGGCGCTGTCACCGCACTGGCATAACGCTTCTCCCGTGCATGGCACCCATCCGCCGCACCGCCCTTTCACGGCCGGGGCCGATGCGCCATATCAGCGGGCCTTCCCGCCAACGAAAAGACGTCATGCCCCCATCATCCGAGACCACCACCCGGGACGACGGTCCCGGCGCGTGGCTGATTTTCGCCTTTGCCCTGACCTGCGGCGTCACCGTCGCCAATGTCTATTACGCGCAGCCGCTGGTCGGCCCGATCAGCGCCGCGTTCGGCATCGGCATCGATGCCGGCAGCTTCATCGTCACCATGATCCAGCTCGGCTATGTGGCCGGACTGCTGTTCCTGGTGCCGCTCGGCGATCTCGTCGAGAACAAGAAGCTGGTGCTGATCACGCTGGCCGGTTTGGTCGCCTGCCTGCTGATCTCCGTCGCCGCACCCAACGCCGCGGTGTTCTTCGCCTCATCGCTGCTGCTCGGCATCTTCGCGGTCGGGACCCAGATGCTGGTGCCGATGGTGGCGCATCTGGCGCCCGAGCGGCGCCGCGGCCAGGTGGTCGGCACCGTCGTCTCCGGTGCGCTGTTCGGCATCCTGCTGGCGCGGCCGGTCTCGACATTGATCGCCGGCAGCTTCGGCTGGCACGCGGTCTATCTCAGCTCGGCGGTGGCGATGTGCGCCGTGATCGCGCTGATGGCCTGGGTGCTGCCGCGGCGGCAGCCGGAGCACGCGCTGACCTATCGCAAGCTGATCCATTCGTTGTGGGAGTTGTTGATCCACACGCCGGTGCTGCAGCGGCGTGCCGCCTATCAGGCGCTGTTCTTCGGCGCCTTCAGCCTGTTCTGGACCTCGTCGCCGCTGCTGCTGGAGGCGCCGCCGTTCTCGCTCGGCCATCTCGCGATGTCCGCCTTCCTGCTGTCGGGCGTCGCCGGCGCGATGATTGCTCCCTTGGCCGGCCGGCTTGCCGACCGCGGCCACAGCCGCGCCGTGACCGGCGTCGCCATCGCCGCCATGGGCCTCAGCTTCGTGCTGACGTGGATCGGCGGCAGCCACGGCTCGCTCGCCGCCTTCGTGCTCGCGGGCATCGTGCTCGATGCCGGCTCGCAGGCGCATCTGGTCACCGGCCAGCGCGCCATCTTCGCGCTGGCGCCGCACGTGCGCAGCCGGCTCAACGCGCTATATCTCGGCCTGTTCTTCTTCGGCGGCGCGGTGGGCTCGGCCGTGTCCGGCAGCGCGGTGTCGCATGGCGGCGCGGCCACGGTGAGCCTGATCGGACTGGGGTTCACCGCACTCGCGGCGCTGCTTTATGCGACTGAGTTTTTGCGGAAGCGGACGTCGTAGCTGAACCTGTTGCGACGCGGAGTAGCATTGGGGCGGCGATGCACCCGATTGTTCATCAATCGGATCTATATACCGATTTTGCAGTCTGAAGTTATCAGAGACCGAAATCTGGAGCCCTTTAATGAATTTCCTCGCGCGGTTCAGGATACTGACCAAAATTTTGTCGATCATTGTCCTGATGGCGGGCATCGCCGCAGGCGTGGCGTATCTTGGTATCACGGCGCTGAGTTCGCTCAATGCCAAGGCCGACCTGATGAGCTCTGCTGCAAAACGCGCCTTGCTGGCCGCCCGCGCCAATCAGAATGTCACCGCACTCAACCGCGCTGAGTTCCGCACAGCTCTGGACCCACGCCTGGAGAACCGGACCGCGGCACGCAAGGTCATCGAAGAGAACCTCCAGCAGTACGAAGAGCGGATCGAGCAGGTCAGCAAGACCCCGGACGAAGCGGCGCGCGCGATGCTGCCGGCCGTCAAGGACGCTTTCGCCGCCTACAAGAAAGACATGGAGAAGACGCTTAGCCTCAGCGATGACGTCAAGGCGGCTCAACTCAGCGAAACGACGGCGCAACTGCAAGCAGCGGCCATGGCGAGCCGTGCCGCGGCCGAAGCGCTGCAGGCCAAGGTGAAAGCACTGGCCGACCGCTTGAACGATCGCGTCGAGAATTTTGCCAAAGAGGCGACCACCGAATGTCAGGCCGCCGCGCAGATGATGGTGATCATTTCGGCCGTCGGTGTCGTGGTCGGACTGGTTCTTGGCTTCCTGATCGGCCAGTACGGAATCGCCGCGCCCATTCGCGCCGTCGTCCATCTGCTGCAGTCGCTCGCACGCGGCGGCTTCGATGTCGACGTCGCGGGCACCGAGCGCAGGGACGAAGTGGGCGATGTCGCCAGGACCGCGCTTGTGTTCAAGGAGAACGGCCTCGCCAAGATCCGCATGGAGGCCGAACAGAAGGAAGCCGAGCAGAACGCCGTCCGCGTCCGCAAGGCCGACATGATCAAGCTCGCCCATGATTTCGAGGGAGCGGTCGGCGAGATCATCGAGACCGTGTCGTCGGCATCGAACGAACTCGAATCCTCCGCCGCATCGCTGACAGCCACTGCCGAACGGTCGCAGCAGGTCACCACCATGGTTGCCGCGGCCTCGGAAGAAGCCTCGACCAACGTCCAGTCGGTGGCCTCGGCCACCGAGGAAATGGCGTCCTCCGTCAACGAGATCAGCCGTCAGGTGCAGGATTCGGCGCGCATCGCCGGCGAGGTGGTGATGCAGGCGGACAAGACCAACGAGCGGATCGGCGTGCTGGCCGCTGCTGCCAGCCGCATCGGCGCTGTCGTCGAGTTGATCAACAACATTGCGGGCCAGACCAATCTGCTGGCGCTGAATGCGACCATCGAGGCGGCGCGCGCCGGCGACGCCGGCCGCGGCTTCGCCGTGGTGGCGTCCGAGGTCAAGGCGCTGGCCGAGCAGACCGCCAAGGCTACCGGCGAGGTCAGCGCGCAGATCGCCAGCATGCAGGCTGCAACCGGCGAGTCGGTGACCGCCATCAAGGAGATCGGCGTCACCATCGCCCAGATGTCGGAAATCGCCTCGACCATCGCCTCGGCGGTGGAAGAACAGGGGGCTGCGACGCAGGAGATTTCCCGCAACGTCCAGCAGGCGGCGCAGGGCACCCAGCAGGTTTCGGTCAACATCACCGATGTGCAGCGCGGCGCGTCGGAGACCGGTTCGGCCTCGTCGCAGGTGCTGTCCGCAGCACGGTCGCTGTCGCGCGACTCGAGCCGGCTGAAGCTCGAGGTCGGCCAGTTCCTCAGCACGGTTCGGGCAGCATGATCGAACCAGGCGAGGCGCGTTAGTCAGCGCCTCGTCTCACGCCCCGACATAGGCCGCCAGTTCGTCGGGCGTCCCCATCGGGAAGGCCGACTTCAAATAATCGAGGAAGGCCGAGACGCGCGCGCTCAGCAGCCGGCGGGACGGATACAGCGTCCACAAAGCGATGTCCGGTCCGTCCACATCGCCCCAATGCACCAGCGTTCCGGCGGCGAGATCGTGACTGACAAGCGAGATCGGCAGCCGTCCGGCGCCGACGCCCGCGCGCACGGCATCGCGGACCATCAGCAGCGAGGACAGCCGCAGCACCGGATCGACCGCGATGCGTGATGGTCCGGCCGGCCCCCTCACGTCCCAAGCGGCCACCGGCTCGCCGGCGCCCCTCACGACGGCAGGGACAGCACGATCGTCGGCCGGACGCGCGAGGCCAGGGCTCGCCACCACCACCAGCCGATCGCGCAGAAAGATGCGGCCGACAAGGCTCGCATCCGGATCGGGATTGACCCGGATCGCCAGGTCATAGCCTTCCTCGACCATGTCGACGGTGCGGTCTTCGGTCGTGACCTCAAGCCGGACCTCCGGGTATTTCAGCGCGAATCCAGCCGCGAGCTGGCCCATCGCGGTCTGGGAGAACAGCAGGGGCGCGCTGATCCGCAACGTCCCGCGCGGCCGGTCTCCGCCCGAAGCGATCGCTGCGGCCGTCTCCTCGATCTCGGTCAGCAAGGCCCCGGTTCGCTCGAACAGCGCCCGCCCCTCTTCGGTCAGCTTCGGCGTCCGCGCGCCGCGCTCGAACAGACGCAGCTCGAGGGCCGCCTCCAGTTCCGCGACACGGCGGGACAGGGTGGCTTTGGGGCGGCCAGCGGCCCGCGCGGCCCGGCCGAACCCGCCGTGCCGAGCCACAAGATTGAAGTCAGCTAGGGCAAGCAGATCCATATGTTCCACCAATGAGACGATCTGTCTAAATATACTGTCTATCGGCACAAATGTGGATCGCTATTTTCCGGGTGTGTTTTCAACCAACCGGAGTGATCCCCATGACCATCCTCGTTACCGGCGCAACCGGCACCATCGGCCGCCAGGTCGTCGAACAGCTCGTCAAGCGCGGCGCCGACGTGCGGGCGCTGGTCCGCGATCCCGCCAAGACGAACCTGCCGGCGGGCGTCACCGTCGTGCAGGGCGATCTGCTCGACGTCGACTCGCTACGCGGCGCCTTTGCAGGTGCCTCCACCCTGTTTCTGCTCAACGCCGTGGTGGCCGATGAAGTCACGCAGGCGCTGATCGCGCTCAACCTCGCCCGCGAGGCCGGCATCGAACGGATCGTCTATCTGTCGGTGATCCACAGCGATCTCTACGTGAACGTGCCGCACTTCGCCGGCAAGTTCGGCGTCGAGCGGATGATCGAGCGGATGGGCTTCAACGCCACCATCCTGCGCCCGGCATATTTCATGAACAACGATCTCACCATCAAGGACGTCGTGCTAGGCCATGGCGTCTACCCGATGCCGGTCGGCAGCAAGGGCCTCGCCATGGTCGATGCACGCGACATCGGCGAGATCGCGGCCATCGAACTGATCCGTCGCGAGCAGGCGACCGCCCCGCTGCCGCTCGAGCGCATCAACGTCGTCGGTCCGGACACGCTGACCGGGGACCAGATCGCCGCCATCTGGTCGGAGGTGCTGGGTCGTCCCATCGCCTATGGCGGCGACGACACCGCAGCTTTCGAGCAGAACCTCAGGGCGTTCATGCCGGGCTGGATGGCGTTCGACATGCGGCTGATGAGCGAGCGCTTTCTCACCGACGGCATGCTCCCCGAGGCCGGCGACGTCACCCGCCTGACGGCGCTGCTGGGCCGTCCGCTCCGCTCCTACCGCGACTTCGCCAGGGAAATCGCGGCCTGACGGCGCAGCCTCCGGTCCCACCCGAAACTTCACCGACGGGACGGCCTCTCAGGCCTCCCGCTTTTCGAGGCAACTGCCATGCAAGACTCTGCAACCGACACCGTCCAGACCCAGCCGAAGCTGCTCGTCCTCGGCGCCACCGGCGGCACCGGCCGCCTGATCGTCAACCAGGCGGTAACGCGCGGATATGACGTCACGGCCCTCGTCCGTTCAGCGGAGAAGGCCGGTGACCTCAAAGGGGCAAGACTCGTCGTCGGAGATGCCCGCGACGAAGCCGCCTTGCGTGAAGCAATCAAAGGGCGGACCGCGGTCGTCAGTGCCCTGGGCACACCGGCCAGTCCGTTTCGCGAGGTGACGCTGCTCTCCACTGCCACGCGCGCGCTCGTGAGCGCCATGAAGGCCGAGCACGTCTCGCGGCTCTTCTGCATCACGGGGATGGGCGCCGGCGACAGCGCCGGACATGGCGGCTTTGTTTTCGACAGGCTGATTTTCCCGCTTCTGCTGCGCAAGGTCTATGCCGACAAGAACCGGCAGGAAGCCATCGTCAGGGCCAGCGGGCTCGACTGGAGTCTGGTTCGCCCGTCCGTGCTGAACGACAAGCCCGCCCGCAACACGGTGCGGGCGATCACCGACCTTACCGGCTTCCATGGCGGAACGATATCGCGCTCGGACGTGGCGGGTTTCGTCCTCGACCAACTCGGTAACGAGGCCTGGCGGCATCGCGCTCCGCTGATCACATGGTGAAGGCAGATCGGCCGATGATCCGGAGCGCGGCGTGCTATTTTTCCAGAAACCGGCCGGAGGCGATGCGCTTCGCCTCCTCCACCGGGCGATTGTAGATGTAGGTCCAAGCCTCGTGCACGCTGCCGTCGGCCAGCGTCACCGGCAGCGTCTCGCGCAGATACAGAGTGGGCGGATCGAAGTTCGGGCCGCAGCTTTCGTACTCGTCGAGTTCGGCCAGCAGTGCGGCCGGATCATGCATGCGATAGAGTTCGCCGGATACGACGTCGCCCGGCGCGGCGGCCCGCAACAGGCCTGGATAATGCGCGATCATGTAGAGCCGGCCGGGGCAGCGGCCCTCGCCCAGAAATTCCGCACTGCGCGACAGCAGCTTCGACATCGGATGATCGAAGCGGCGCATCAGGGTGCCGTAAACGAAGATCAGATCAAGCGCTGCAGTCATCAGTCGACGGGGTCCGGGTTCTTGATCTCGTCGGATATCACAAAGAACTTGACCAGGTCCATGCGGCCGAAGCTGGTGGTCAGCGCCACGTCGGCGGCGTCGCGGCCGGTGCCCATCAGGATGCGGCCGATGCGCGGCTTGTTGTGGCGGGCGTCGCAGGTGTACCAGCGGCCGGACAGATAGACCTCGAACCAGCCGGAGAAGTCCATCACCGATCCGTCATAGGGAATGCCGATGTCGCCCATATAGCCGGTGCAGTAGCGCGCCGGAATGCCCATGCAGCGGCAAAAGGTCAGCGCCAGATGCGCGTAGTCGCGGCACACACCATTGCCCTGGGCGTAGACGTCATGGGCCGACTTCATCGCATGGGCATGCTCGTAGCCGAATTTCACATGGTTGTGCACGAAGGCGATGATGGTTTGCACCCGATTCCAGCCGGGCTCGGTATTGCCGAACAGCGACCAGGCGATGTCGGTGAGCTTGTCGGTCTCGCAATAGCGGCTGGCCATCAGGTAGAGCAGGCATTCGTCGGGCAGCTGGTCGATCGGCAATTGCTGCGCCGCCGGCACCACCACGTCGGGCTGGCCGGAATCGCGCACCAGCGTGTTGCCGTGGAAGGTGATGCCGCCGGCCGGGGCCACCAGCCGGCCGCATACATTGCCGAAGCTGTCGCGGTAATAGGTGATCGGCACGTTCGGATCGGTGGTGATGGACTCGGTGCCGACGATGTCGCTCCATCGCGACGGATGGATGCTGAGCATCGTCACCATCGGTGTCGGCTGCGGCGCTGCATAGGTGATCTCGAAGCCGACCCTGATGAGCATGTTAGGTGTGTGCCTTTACGTCTTCGCCGACCGAGACGACATTGATGCTGACATCCATACCGAGGAAAGCGTCAGCCGAACCGAGATAGGTGCCGTGCAGCGGGATCGCCTGGCGCGGATCACGCGCCACGGCGACGCGAATGAGATCGCGGCTGCCGACGATGCCGTTGGTGGGATCGAACTCGATCCAGCCCGCGGCGGGAAGATAGACCTGCACCCAGGCGTGGGTGGAGCCGCCGCCGACATAGCCATGCTGCTTATCGCCGTGAATGAACAGGTAGCCAGAGACGAAGCGCGCGGCGATACCGAGGCGGCGGCAGGCCTCGATCATGAACAATGCGAAGTCGCGGCAGGTGCCGGACTGGGTCTGCAGCGTATCCAGCGGATGCTGGGTGCCGTGCTCGTGGCGCTTGCGGTACTTGAACTGCTTGCGGATGCCATGGGTCATACCGGCGAGGATGTTGAAGGTCGGCGTCGGCCCGTCGGGATCGAGGAATCCGCGCGCCCAGTAAGCCAGCTCGCCGTCGGGATCGCCATATTGCGGGCGGATGAATTCCCGCAGGTCGGGCAGTTCGTCGCCGTCATACATGAAGGGGTAGAAATAGGCGCGGTCGTCCGGCGTCAGCGCGAATTCATCGGTCGGCATGTGCTCGATGGTGGCGGTCGCGCTGAAGGTCAGCGTGCGGGCACGCTCGTCGAAGGTGGCGATGGCCACCGAATTGCCGAACACATCGTGGATCCAGCGCAGCGACATCGGCTCCGGGGTGATCTGCAGATTACCCGTGAGCATGCGGAGGTCGTGCCCGTCGCGCGGACGCAGCATGATGCGATGCTCGCCGAACGCCACCGGATGGGCATAGCGATATTCGGTCTTGTGATGAATCGTCAGCAGGGGCATCGTCGCGTCATTCATATGATGGCTATGATTCATATCGTGAAATCTATACCGATGCCTGCTGATTGACAGGACGGTTTGCTGCCTCGTTAGGCAATGCAGGGGAAAAGCGCTTTGAGCAGCGTCAGCGACACTTCACTACGCCTCGGCGCCGGGGAAGTTCCCCGGTCTGGGAACAAAATGCCGGCAGCGCCTCGCCGTTTCTGCTGACCTGCGATCATTATGGCCGGCTGATCCCCGCCATGCTGGGCGACCTCGGCCTGCCCGACAGCGAGCGGCGGCGCCATATCGGCTGGGATATCGGCATTGCCGGCGTCGCCGAGCAGATGGCAGGCGCGCTGGGCGCGCATCTGATCGCGCAGCGCTATTCGCGGCTGGTGATCGACTGCAATCGCCCGCCGGAAGCGCCGAGCTCGATCCCGATCATCAGCGAAGCCACCACGGTGCCGGGCAATGAGGGGCTGAGCCGCGACGAGGCCGAGGCGCGGCGGCGCGAGATCTTCGATCCCTACCACCAGCGTATTCGCGAGACCATCGACCAAAGGCAGCGCGACGGCGTGCCCACGGTGCTGGTGGCACTACACAGTTTCACGCCGGTCTATGCCGGCATCGCCAGGCCCTGGCACATCGGCACGCTCTATCAGAAAGACACTCGCCTGCCGCCGCTGCTGCTGGATTTCTTGCGCGCCGAGCCGGATCTCGTGGTCGGCGACAACGAGCCCTATGCGGTGTCGGATGCCACCGACTACACCATTCCGGTCCATGCCGAAGCGCGCGGACTGATGAATACCGGCATCGAGATCAGGCAGGACCTGATTTCGGATCAGGCCGGCGAGACGCAATGGGCCGAGCGGCTGACGCAGATCTTTGGCGAGATCGAAGCGGTGCTGAAGACGAAGGGGCTGATCTAGGTGGAGCTACTTCCTTCCCTCTCCCCAAGCGCAGCGAAGCTGCGCGCAGGCGGGAGAGGGTGGATCGAACACGCGCAGCGGGTTCGAGCCGGGAGAGTGGGCTCTTCTACAGCGCTTGCCGCCGTCCCTCTCCCGCCTTCGCTGCGCGAAGGCACCCTCTCCCGCTGCGCAAAGCTTCGCTTTGCTGGGGGAGAGGGAAAGAAACTACCCATGCGTCGCGACGTAACCCGCCGCCACCGCAAATCCCGCCGCGATGGCCCACAGGAACCACGCTGCCCCGCCGCCCGGATTGAGGGTGGAGTCGGTCGGGTTGGCGGGGTTGACGAACACGCGGACCGCCGCGCCGTTCTGGTAGTCCATGCCGAACAAGCGCATCTGCCAGCGTGGCGGCGACGGATTGCTGGTGCTGATGCTGCCGGCGCTCCCGATATAGGCGATATGGTTGAAGCGGTAGCTGTAGGTCACCTTGCGCTCGTGCATCATCGGTCCGGCGCGGCCGGTGTCGCTGTCGGCGCTTTGATAGGTCTCCACGCCCGATAGCTTGATCACGCCGGGCACCACCGGCCAGCTCCGCGCCAACCTCGACTGGCGATGCAGCGCCAGCCCGAACAGCGCGATGAAAAAACCGAACGCGCCCAGCGCCATCACCAGCGGCGACAGTTTGGGATCGGCCAGATGCGCGGCAACATAGTCCGCCATGTGCTTGCCGCCGAACGCGCCGCCGAACACGATGACCAGCACGATGACGATGCCCCAGGCCAGGCAGCCGGCGGCGCCTTTCGGCAGATCGCGCTCCAGCACCGCATCCCGCGGGTGCCGCGGATTGTAGTAAACGGTGACATCGGCGCCGACCGGATAGCGCGCGATGGTTTCGGCAACCTCGAAATTGCCGCGGTTCTCGCCGATGTCGACGCGGTTGTTGCGCAGCTTCTGTCCGCTCACCGTGTATTCGTAGACGATATTGGCGAAGTTGCGCTGCTCAAGGCGCTGGCGATCGGCACGGGTGTCGTCGATCACCTTGACGTCGCGCACTTCGGAAGTCGACACCACGACCTTGCCGGGCGTCGACGGCCAGTCGCTGGCGGCACGGACCTGGAGATATTTCCAGGTTGCGGCGATCAGGAAGAGGACGGCCGGCGACAGCACGATCGCATAGGCGTACCAGGGGATATCGGGCAAGGCGCGACCTCGGGAAGAACCGACGCCGGTTGACGCCATGAGGCTTGGACGCCGCGTCGGGCGGGATGGTTCAATCGCGCCTCAGCGCGCCCGCGTCAATGCCAGCCAGATCCCGCCGCCGATCATGAAGCCGCCGGATGCGCGCGACAGCATTCGCGTCCGCCGCGCCGAAAAGAACTTTCGCGCACGGCCGGCGAGGATTGCATAGATCGCGTCGGTGATCCCCGCGATCACCATGAAGGTGAATCCGAGGATCGCGACCTGCAGCATCTGGTTCTTCTCCATGTCGACGAACTGCGGAATGAAGGCGCCGAAGAACACCAGCACCTTGGGATTGCTGAGCAGCACCAGCAGGCCCTGCAAAGAAGCCGCCGCGCGGCGGCGCCACGTCGGCATCGAGGCCTTCGACCGGCGCGCGGATCAGCTTGATGCCGAGCCACACCAGATAGGCCGCGCCCGCCAGGCGCACCCAGTCGAACCAGTAGCCCATGGTGGCCATCAGCGTGGCCAGGCCGAGCGCGACGATGCCGATCACGACGGCCAGTCCCACTTGCGTGCCGGCAATGACAGTCAGTGCAGCGCGGGTGCCGTAGCGCAGGCCGCTGGCGATCACCAAGGTGACATTCGGTCCGGGCAACAGCGCCAGCGCGACGCAGGCGGCGACGAAGGCGAGATAGAGCTGAAGGGACATCGATTGGCTCCGGAGCTGCGTCCTGCCTGGCCACGTGCCGGCCATGACGGCGTCGGTTCAACTCTAGCAGCAATCGGGATCGCCTCAATCGTCGACTTGACATGCAACTATTTGGTTGCCTATTATCTCCGCCATGGATGAAGTCTTCAAGGCACTGGCCGACGCGTCGCGACGTTCGTTGCTGGACCGGCTTCATGCCCGGAACGGCCAGACGCTGAACGAACTGTGCGACGGCCTCGCCATGAGCCGGCAGGCGGTGACCAAGCATCTGGCGATCCTGGAGGCCGCCAATCTGGTCGCGACCATCAGGCATGGCCGCGAGAAGCTGCACTATCTCAATCCCGTGCCGATCTTTGACATCGGCGAGCGCTGGATCAGGAAATTCGAGCGCGGCAAGCTCACCGCGCTCAGCGCCTTGAAACGCCAACTGGAGAAGGACGATGAGTAAACCGGAATTCGTCTACACGACCTTCATCAACACCACGCCGGACAAACTCTGGCACGCTTTGACCGATACGGATTTCACCGAACGCTACTGGTTCGGCTGCAAGCTGACCTCGGACTGGAAGGTCGGCTCGCCCATGCAGATGACGCGCGGCGGCCAGATCATGAACGAATGCGTCATCCTGGAATCCGATCCGCCGCGCCGGCTGGTCTATAGCTGGCTGACGGTGTTCGACGAGGCCATGAAGCAGGAGCGGCCTTCGCAGGTGACGTTCGTGCTCGAACCCACCACCCGGGGCGCCGTCAAGCTCACCGTCACCCACGACGGCTTCGCTGAAGGCAGCAAGACCCTGCCCAGCATTTCCGAGGGCTGGCCGCTGGTGCTGTCGAGCCTCAAGAGCATTCTCGAGACCGGCCAGCCGGTGGCTTTCGAGAAGACAATCGCGGCGTAGAGCAGGTCTTGCCGGCTCGATCGGAGCCTATCCCGTCGCCGGCGATCCGAGCGGCGGCGGCGACGTCACCGCATCGGACGCCGCGACCGGCACAACGATGCGCCGGTACAGATGCCAGGTGGCGTGGCCGAGCACCGGCAGCGTCACCAGCAGGCCGAGGAAATACGGCAGCGACGACACCGCCAGTAGCACCACGATGACCGCGGCCCAGCCGATCATCGGCAGCGGGCTCATCACCACCGCGCGCACGCTGGTGATCATCGCGGTGACCGCGTCGATGTCGCGCTCCAGCAGCAGCGGGAACGACACCACCGTGAGCGAGAACAGGATCAGCGACAGCGCCGCGCCGACCAGATTGCCGAGCGCCAGGAACACCAACCCTTCATTGGTGGTCAGCACCACCGTGATGAATTCCGGCAGGCTGGCGAAGGATGCATTGAGGCCGAGCAGCACGGCGATCAACAAGCGCACCTGGTACATCCAGATGAGGAACACGAACAGCGTGACGAAGGCCATCCAGCCGATCTCGCTGCGCGTCTTCACGGTGGCCCAGATGCCGCGCCACGACGGCCGCTGCCCGGCCTCACGCTGGCGGCTCACCTCATAGAGGCCGACGGCAACGAACGGCCCGATCAGCGCAAAGCCGGCGGCCAGCGGATAAGCGAGGTAAACCATGCCGAATGCGGTCAGGCTGAGCAGGATGGCGATGCCGCCAGCGACGTAAAGCGCGCCGAAGGCCAGCCCGAACAGCGGCGCCGCCTGGAAATCGCGCAGCCCCTCGCCCAGCGACTCCGCGATGTCGGCGGCGGTGATGCGCCGGACGACCGGATCGGTCTTTCCCGAGATGGATGTCATGGGCTTCCCCTCCCAATGCTATTCTTATGGGAGGCATCATGCGCCGTCGCCGGGCGGCGTCAATACGCGATGATCAGCCCAGCGCGCGCAATTCGCGCCGCAGCACCTTGCCGGTGGCGGTCATCGGCAAGCTGTCGGCGAACTGCACGTGGCGCGGATATTCGTGCGCGGCGAGCTGCACCTTGACGAAGTCCTGAATCTCGCGCGCCAAGGCCTCGCCGGCCTCGAAGCCGGGGCGCAGCACGATCCAGGCCTTGATCGCCTCGGTGCGGATCGGATCGGGCACGCCCACCACCGCGGCATTGGCCACCGCCGGGTGCTTGAGCAAGGTATGCTCGATCTCGGAGGGGCCGATCCGGTAGCCGGCGGAGGTGATCACATCGTCCTCGCGGCTGACATACCAGAAATAGCCGTCGTCGTCCTGCACCCCGAGATCGCCGGTCAGCAGGAATTCGCCGGCAAATTTCTTCGCGGTGCCTTCCGGGTTCTGCCAGTAGCCGAGCATGGTGCAAGGATTGGGCTGGCGGACGCCGACAATGCCGCGCGCGCCTGATGGCAATTCCTTGCCGCTCTCGTCGACGATGCGCACGTCAAAACCTGGCGTGGCCTTGCCCATCGATCCCGGCCGGATCGGGAACAGTTTTGCATTGTTGCCGACCACCAGGTTGCATTCGGTCTGGCCGTAGATCTCGTGGGCATCGATGCCGAAAGTGTTGCGCACCCAGCCGAGCAATTCGGCACCGAGCGACTCGCCCCCGGTCAGCATGCTGCGCAGGTGCACCCCGGGATGTTTGACATCGGCCTGCCGCATCAGCTTCAGCGCGGTCGGCGGCAGGAACACATTGCGCACCTCGTGATCGGCCATCAATTGCATCGCGGCCTGCGGCTCGAACTTTTTCGCGCGATGGCCGACAATCGGCACGCCGTGATACCAGGCCGGAAACAGCGCGTCGAACAGCCCGCCGATCCATGCCCAGTCCGCCGGCGTCCAGTAGACATCATTGGGCTTGGGGAAGAAGCCGTGCACCATCTCCACATTGGGAAGATGGCCGAGCAGCACGCGATGCGCATGCAGCGCGCCCTTAGGATTACCTGTCGTGCCGGAGGTGTAGATGATGATGGCGGGATCGTCGCAGGAGGTATCAACGGTCGCGAAATCGTCGGAAGCAGACTCGATCGCCGGCCAGAACGATTTCGCTGCCGCACCGGGCGTAGCCGAGGTCACATAGATATGCTGCAGATCCGGCAGCCGGTCGCGGATCCTGGACAGCTTCGCCCACCCGCTCGCGTCGGTGACCACCGCCTTCGCCCCGGAATTGGCCAGCCGGAATTCCAGCGCGTCCTCGCCGAACAAAGTGAACAGCGGCACCGAGACGAAGCCGGAGCGGAATGCAGCAAGATGCACGATCGGCAATTCCACCGACTGCGACAGGAACACCGCAACGCGATCGCCGCGACTGAGCCCGTCGGCCTTCAGGACATTGGCAAAGCGGCGCGAAAAGGATTGCATCTGGTCGAACGAAAAGCGCGTCGTGGCGCCGTCCTCGTCGACATAGATCAACGCCAGCCTGCCCGAGCCATCGGCGTGACGGTCGCAAGCTGCTGTGGCGATATTGAAACGCGCAGGAATGTCCCAGCGAAACTCGCGATAGAGCTGATCGTAGTCGGACGTTTCGGTGAGCATCGCGGACGGCTCCCTGAAGTTTATTATCATTCGGCGGCGCTCTTTACCTCTCCCCGCTCTTCGCGGGGAGAGGTCGACCGGCGAAGCGCAGCGAAGCCGGTCGGATGAGGGGCGAGGCACCGGCCCGCCTGATATTAAATTCTTCGGGTCGAAAGCTGCAGACCCCAGAGCGAATTGTATGAGGTGAGCACGGTGCCCGGCCCCTCACCCGGAGCCCTCCGCTTCGCTCGGGGTCCGACCTCTCCCCGCGAAGAGCGGGGAGAGGTTAAGGATTCACGCCGTCAGCGCAGCCTTGACCAGGCCGCTGGCCTTGGCAAAATCCATCTGGCCGGAATACTTCGCCTTCAGCGCGGCGATCACCTTGCCCATGTCCTTGATGCCCACAGCATTGATCTCGGCGATGGCGGCGGCGATCGCCGTCTTGACGTCGTCGTCGGACATCTGCTGCGGCAGGTAGGCGGTGATGACGGCGATCTCGGCGCGCTCCTGGTCGGCCAGTTCGGCGCGGCCGCCCTTGTCGTAGAGTTCGACGGATTCCTGGCGCTGCTTAATCATTTTCTGCAGCACCACCAGGATCTCGCCATCGGTGAGCAAGGGCTTGCCCTCGCCGCGGGCGGCGATGTCGGCGTTCTTGATGGTCGAATTGACCATCCGCAGGGTGGACAGCTTGCGCTCGTCCTTGGCCCGCATAGCGTCCTTGACGGCATTGTTGATATCGTCGCGCAGCATCTCGCGTCTCCTTCACGGTCCGCCGCGAGCGCGGCGCCGGATTGATCGGTCGGGACGATCTAGGCCGTTTGGCCCGCGCATACAACCGCGGACGAGGGTTCAGCGGTGCCGCTGGCTGGCGCCGACGTCATCGGCCGGCACGCGCGACGGTGCCGGCTGGCCAGCGGCCACCGGCAGCACCATCAGTGCGGCGATGCTGGCGGGCCGGCCGGGACGCCCCCAGAGCTGCGGCGTCACGGTGAAATCAACACGGCTGTATCGCGGAGCAATCGCCGTCACGCTGGCCATCCAGCCGAGGCATGCCGCGTTGTCGGCGAAGCACATCGCCGCCCAGCCCTTGTCGAGCGTGGTCACCCGCGGCATGCCCCACTTGTACTGGTGGCGGAAGGGGCGGGAATAACGCGGGTGATCGGGGCTGTAGAAGGCAGTGGCGAAGGCCAGAGGGTCGTCGCCCGACACCGCCGGCAGCGGCACGTGGGCAACGTCATGCCAACGTCGCGTCAGCTCCATGGCGGCCAGCCGGTAATAGGTCCGGTCGTTGGCGCCCGCGTCATTGCGATAGATGGCATGAATCGGCGCCGCCACCGTCACGGCCAACAGCGCGATGCCGCCAACAAACACCATCATGTTGACGACGTAGAGCCGTTCGAGCGCGAAACTCGCGCCGCAGACGATCAGGATCGCGACCAGGAACAGCCCCTGCAGCGCCCACAGCGACGGCATGTCGGTGCCCAGTGCGACGGTCGTGACCACCGGCAGCGCGACGGTGCCGAACAAGATCCAGAACAGCAGCACCAGGCCGGGATTCATGGCACGGAAATCCGCTACGAATCTCGCCAGCCGTGTCTCCGCGCTCAGGATCCACACCAGCGCGGGCAGCGCCATCGTCGCGGCCAGGCCCAGCAGGAACATCGCCGCCTCGACCAGCGACTGCCGGAAGGGCACGCCGCCATGGACCTGCATGGCATAGCTGAACGGCGTGGCGCCGGTGGTCGCCAGCCAGTACAGGTGCGGCCCCAGCACGGCCAACCCCGTCAGCGTCGACACGACGGGCGACCAGGAGCGGAAATACAGCCGGCGCTGCGGATGCATCAGCGCCGCCAGCGCGAAGCTGCCGACCAGGAACACCGAATAATACTTGCCGAGCATCACCAGCGCGGCCATCGCGCCGGCCGCGGCCGACCAGGCGACGGTCCGGGTCTCAAAGGCGCGTAGAAAACAGTACGTCGCCAGCGGCCAGACCGCGAGCAGCACGGTGTTGGCGTTGAAGCGCTGGGCATGAAACTGGTAGGCCGGCAGCAGCATCAGGAGCAGCAGTACCACCGCGCGTTGGTCGCCGCGCACGAAACGGCGCGCGATCAGGTCGACGGCCCACAGCGCCACCGCGGCGTTGGTCATGGCCAGCAACTGGATCGACCAGTCGGTCAGCGGAAACACCAGGGTCCACAGAAAGGCGATCCAGCCCATCAGCGGCGGATGCTTGGCATTGCCCCATGCGAAATCGCGGCCCACCACCCAGGCCTCCAGGGCGTCGGCATGCAGGTCGCCGCTGAGATAGGCGATCATCAGGAACAGCAGCCAGACCGCGGCGAAGGCGGCGATCAGCAGGGGAATGCCCCAGCCCTTCTCGATGCCGTCGAGCCAGCGCAAGAACGGCCGCCGCCACCGCGCAGGTGAGGCAGCGGAGCGTGCCGCCATCACGGTGAAATAGTCGAGTTGCAAAGAAAATGTCCGAAAATAGACAGAAAGATGGCGTTTGCTAGCGGCGATTGCCCGTTGCCGCAAGCGCTGGCGGGGGCATTGGAGCGATTCAATTTGATCCCGCGTATCACCGCATCGGCGACACCCGTATGCAAAATGGCCGGAGAGGTCGATTCAGCCGCGCAACCACGACACCAAGGCCTCGGCGGTGGCTTGCGGCCGCTCCGCCTGCGACAGATGTCCGCACTCCGGAATGATCGCCAGCGTCGCGCCGGCGATGGCATCGGCCATGTCGACCGACTGGCTGTTCGGGATGGTGGCGTCCTGATCGCCCGACAGCACCAGCGTCGGGCAGCGGATCGCGCTCAGGGTGGGCCGCGAATCCGGCCGCTCCATCACCGCGGTCTGCTGGCGGATGAAGGCCTCGGGACCGATGTCGTCGCCCATGTCATGGACCAGCCGGCGCAACCCGGGGTCGTCCTGCCGCGACGGATGCACGAAACCGGGAAACAGTTCGTCGAGCACGTCGTGAAATCGCCCGGCCTCGACCCGGGAAATCTGCCCGCGCCGCCGCTCGCTGGCCACTGGGGTGTCCGGCACGGCCTGGGTGTTGAGCAGCGCCAGCCGCATCACCCGCTCCGGCGCCTGCCTGATGATCTCGAAGGCAATGTAGCCGCCCATCGAATGGCCGGCCAGTGCGAAGCGCGGCGGCGCCTCGGCCAGGATGCGGCGGGCGATCGCCGCCATGCTGTCGTCGCGGATGTGGTTGGCCACCGCCACCGGGCCGCAGCGCCACAATGCAGGAATGACCGGGGCATAGATCCGGGGCGACGAGGCCAGACCGGGAACCAGCAGAATCGGCATTGCCTCGGCCATGTTCATCTCCCCTTGCCGCCCAAATTTCCACCATTTGCGGCGATTGTCATGTGAATCTACCTGTTCCGGCTTTGACGCAAGCCCGGCTGCGGACTATGTAGTCCACTCATGACCCCCTCTGAAAATGCATCAGCCTGGCCGGACCACAAACCGACCGCGCTCCTCGTGCTTGCCGATGGCACCGTGCTCGAAGGCTTCGGCCTCGGCGCGGAAGGCCAGGCGGTCGGCGAAGTCTGCTTCAACACGGCGATGACCGGCTATGAGGAGATCCTCACCGATCCCTCCTATGCCGGGCAGCTCATCACCTTCACCTTCCCGCATATCGGCAACGTCGGCACCAACGACGAGGATATCGAGACCGTGAACATGGCGGCGACGCCGGGCGCCCGCGGAGTGATCCTGCGCGCAGGGATCACCGATCCGTCGAATTACCGCTCCACCCGCGACCTCGACGCGTGGCTGAAGGCGCGCGGCATCATCGGCATCTCCGGCATCG
Source organism: Rhodopseudomonas sp. P2A-2r (assembly GCF_026015985.1). Classification (GTDB taxonomy): domain Bacteria; phylum Pseudomonadota; class Alphaproteobacteria; order Rhizobiales; family Xanthobacteraceae; genus Tardiphaga. The sequence goes on from NZ_CP110389.1 coordinate 6,061,086, forward strand.
ACACCCGCGCCCTGACCGCGCTGATCCGCGAAAAGGGCATGCCCAACGCGGTGCTGGTTCATGCCAGGGATGGCGTGTTCGACCTGCACGGCCTGAAGGAAGAGGCCCGCGAGTGGCCCGGCCTCGAGGGTATGGACTTGGTGCCCATGGTCACCTCGTCGCAGCGTTACAGCTGGGATGAGACCCCGTGGGAATGGGAAAAGGGTTTTGGCCGCCAGACCGCGCCGGAATTCCATGTCGTGGCCATCGATTACGGCATCAAGCGCAACATCCTGCGCCTGCTGGCCGGCGAGGGTTGCAAGATCACGGTCGTTCCCGCCACCACCTCGGCCGAAGACATCATGGCGCTGAAGCCGGACGGCGTGTTCCTGTCGAACGGCCCGGGCGATCCCGCCGAGACCGGCAAATATGCCGTGCCGGTGATCCAGCAGGTGATCGCCTCGGGCACGCCGACCTTCGGCATCTGCCTCGGCCACCAGATGCTCGGCCTCGCCGTCGGCGCCAAGACCAAGAAGATGCATCAGGGCCATCACGGCGCCAATCACCCGGTCAAGGACGAGACCACCGGCAAGGTGGAAATCACCTCGATGAACCACGGCTTTGCCGTGGACGAGGCGACCCTGCCCGCCGGCGCGCTGCAGACCCACATCTCGCTGTTCGACGGCTCCAACTGCGGCATCCAGCTCGAGGGCAAACCGGTGTTCTCGGTGCAGTACCACCCGGAAGCCTCGCCCGGCCCCCGCGATTCGCATTACCTGTTCCGGCGGTTCTCGGACCTGATGCGCGCCAGGAAGGCGTCGTAGCTGCACGCGCGTCGGCGTAGCCGCGTCCACTGTCGCCTCGCACTCCGACTGTCATCCCCGCGCATGCGGGGATCCAGTAGACACAGACGCTGGTGATCAATCGCGAACATCGGCGAGTACTGGGTCGCCCGGGCAAGCCGGGCGACGACAGCCTGTGGCGAAATAGCGGGCACGGCGCATCCGCCTTTGCTCGCCCTGCGATCGCTGGATATGATGCCCGTCATTAAAACCTGACGGAGTCGCCATGACCGACGCCCCTTCCCCCGATACGACGTCGTCCCCACCGCGCTGATGGCCTCCATGCCCGGCATCGACTTCGTGCGAAAAATGTTCGCCGGCGAATTGCCGGAACCGCCGATCATGGAGAATGTCGCGCCGTTCGACTGCAGCGCCGAACCCGGCGTCGTTGTGTTTCATAGCGAGCCGGGCTTCCGGCACTACAATCCGATCGGCTCGGTGCATGGCGGCTACGCGGCGATCCTGCTGGATTCCGCCATGGGGCTTGCGGTGCACAGCATGCTGCCGCCTGGCAGCGGCTACACCACGCTGGAATTCAAGATCAGCTTCATTCGCGGCATGTCGAAAGAGTCCGGCACGGTGCGCACCGAAGGCCGGACGCTGAATGTCGGCCGCCGCGCCGCCACCGCCGAAGCGCGCATCACCGATGCAAAGGGCCGGCTGCTCGCCCACGCCACCACCACCTGTCTGGTGTTCGAGGTTCCCGCGTCTGCGTGACGGGGAACATCGGCGGGGGCTGCGGGTTAATCCGGGCACCTGATGCGGAGGCCCGATGACTGCCACCACCGACAACATCAAGCCGCTGATCCTGCCCTTCGACGACGATGGGCTGGTGCCGAACAATGTGCTGCCGCTGCTGCTCTACAAGGGCGTCATCGATGTCCCGGCGCGATTGCAGGAACACGCCGTCGAGCAGTTGTTCGAGGGCAATGGCTGGGGGCAGACCTGGCGTGACGGCATCTACGACTTCCAGCACTATCACGCCACGGTGCATGAGGCGCTCGGCGTCGCCCGCGGTCGCGCGCTGGTGCTGTTCGGCGGTGAGCAGGGCGAGGCCATCGAGATCACCGCCGGCGACGTCGCCGTGCTGTCCGCTGGCACCGGGCATAAATGCCTGTTCGCCAGCCATGACCTCAGCGTCGTCGGCGCCTATCCACCGGGTGCAACCATGCAGGTGACGCGGCCGACGCCGGAGAATTATCGCAAGGCGCGGGCGATTATTCCGAAGGTGAAATTGCCGAACACCGATCCGGTGTTCGGCGCCGACGGGCCGTTGGTGCGGATCTGGAAATCGGCTTCGTAGACCATCGCGTCGCGTACAACGGCTGATAAAACGACAGCCGTGCAGCTCGGCCGCATGTTGCCGCGGCAATACGTCCCATGTTCGAACGTTTCAAATATAGAAGCTATCTAGTGTTGCTCCCGGTTGATTGACGTTCGCATCCCGTTCCGACATCACAAGAAACAACGGGCCGACGAAAAGCCCGCCACACATCGCGCATCAATGCGTTCGCGCGCCTTGTTGCTTCTTTATGCGCGGAGGACTGAGACGCTATCGGAGCCGACACCACAGCACGCCCTGCTCACCCGCATGACGATCGCTGAAGCTATGACGCGGCCTGCTCGGCCGCTCCTCGCAGAGCCACGGCGTTCGATGCCCCCTCCCCCGTGACCGCTACGGGATCGCCCCGTATTGATTAATGCCAGCAAACCGGCTCACGCGCCGGTGTCAGGATGTCTATGTCTCGTTGCCGTTCGCTCGGTGGCGTGAGCCTGCTTGTTCTGTCGGGTTCGCTTGCCATGTTGTCGTCCCCTGTCCACGCCCAGACGCCTGCACAGACGTTGCCGGCGGTGACCGTGGATGCGCCGAAACCGGCACGCGCCAAACCGGTCGCCGCACAACGACGAGCCTCGACCGGCGCGGGGCGCCGCTCGCCGGCGCCCGCCACGGCGCGCGCGCCGGACGTCAACGCGACGGTGCGCAGCGCCACGGCGGACAGGCCACCGGCTTTCGCCGGCGGTCAGGTGGCGCGCGGCAGCCGTCTCGGCATGCTCGGCAATACGGACACGTTCAGATCCCCCTTCGCGACCGCCAGCTACACCAACGAAACGGTGCGAAATCTGCAGGCCGCGACCGCCGCCGATGCATTGCTGCTGGATCCGTCCGTGCGCGTGACGAGCCCGGTGGGCGGCATCGTCGATTCCTTCTACATTCGCGGTTTCCCGATTGCCGAGGGCACGTCCGGCGAGGTCGCGTTCGACGGCGTCTACGGCATCGCGCCGAATTTCCGCGTGTTCAACACCTATGTCGACCGCATCGAGGTGTTCAAGGGACCGTCGGCCATGCTGTCCGGCGTCTCGCCTAACGGCGGCGTGGGCGGCGTCATCAACGTTGTGCCGAAACGCGCCGAGGCTGACCTCAGCCGCATCGGCATCGGCTACGTCTCCAAGGGCTTCGTCGAGACCAACATCGACCTCGCGCGCCGCTTCGGCGAGCATCGCGAATTCGGCCTGCGCTTCAACGGCAAGCTCGGCGGCGGCGACACCGCCCTCGATCACCAGTCGGATCGCCTGCATGTCGGTTCGCTGGCGCTCGACTACCAGGGTGAGCGCTACCGTTCCTGGATCTACGCATTCACGCAGGACGAGAAGATCCAGGCGCCGACCCGCCCGTTCACGATCTCCAGCGGCCTGGCCGTGCCCGCAGCGCCCGACGGACGCACCAACCTCACCCAGTCCTGGGAATGGTCGCGGATCAAGGAATCCTCGGCGCTGTGGAAGAACGAACTCGACCTCTCGGATTCGGTCACGCTGTTCGGCGACGTCGGCGGCTCGAAGACCAACGTCGAACGCTTCTTCGGCGTGCCTAATATCTTCAATGCCCGGGGCGACACGACCACCACGCCACAATATTACAATCTCGATGTCGATCGCTTCACCTTCGATGGCGGTGTGCGGGCCAAGTTCGACACCGGCTTCGTTCATCACGCGATTTCTGTGCAGGGATCGCACTACGAGGACCAGCAATACCGGGCGTTTCCCGCGGGCCAGTCCTATCTGTCCAACCTCTATGCCCCGATCGCTCAGCCCGAGCAGGGCTATACGATCCCGTCGTTCAAGCCGCGATTGTCCGACACCACGCTGAACGGCGCGGCGATCGCCGACACCATGTCGGTGCTGGACGAGCGCGTTGCACTGACCCTCGGCGTCCGCCGCCAGCAGGTGATCGCGCACAATTTTTCCACGGTCACCGGCCTGCAGACAAGTTCCTACGATCAGAGCGCCACCACGCCGATGGCCGGCCTGGTGGTGCGGCCGCTCGAACATGTCTCGCTCTACGCTAATTTTATCGAAGGCCTCAGCCGCGGCGATATTGCCCCGGTCACCGCGGTCAACTCCGGCGAGGTCCTCGCGCCCTACCGAACCAGGCAATATGAAACCGGCGTGAAGGTCGACTTCGGCCGGATCGGCACGACGTTCAGCCTGTTCCAGATCACCAAGCCGAATGGCGAGTTGAATGCCGGCGTCTACTCGGCGGGCGGCGAGCAGCGCGTGCGTGGTGCGGAGCTGAGCGTGTTCGGCGAAATCACGCCCGGCCTTCGCGCGGTCGGCGGCCTGACGCTGTTCGACGCCGCCGTGACCCAGACGGCGACGGTTGCCAACCTTGGCAAGACGCCAGTCGGCGTTCCCTCCGCGCAGTTCAATCTCGGCGGCGAATGGGACCTGCCGGGTGCGCCAGGCGTGACCCTGACCAGCACGCTGATCCACACCGGCCGGCAATATGTCAACGCCGCCAACACGCAGGTTCTGCCGGAATGGACCCGGCTCGATCTCGGCGCGCGCTACGTGACTTACGTCGAAGGCCGCAAGACCACGCTGCGCGGCACCGTGCAGAACGTCGCCGATACCAATTACTGGGCGAGCGTGGCCTCGTTCGGCACCTTCGCACAGGGCACGCCACGCGTCTTCCTGCTGTCGCTGGAGCTTGAACTGTAAAGCCGGCCTCAGTCTTCGCACTCATCTGGCCGGATTCGGTTCCCGTACGCGGCACTGCGTCCGGCAGATCATCTCAAACCAGCCGGCCCGCGCCGGTGTCGGTGTTTCCATGTCTCGTTACCGTTCCCTCTGTGTCGTCAGCCTGCTCGTTCTGTCGGGCTCGCTTGCCATGTCGCCGTCCGATCTGCTCGCCCAGGCGCCCGCACAGACCCTGCCGGCGGTGACCGTCGATGCGCCGAAACCGGCACGCGCCAAGCCGGTCGCGGCAAGACGGCGGGTCGCACAGGGCTCGGCGCGCCGCGCGCCGGCGCCCGCCGCGGCACGTGCGCCGGACGTCAATCCGACGGCGCAGAGCGCGGCGGCGGACCGGCCACCGGCGTTCGCCGGCGGTCAGGTGGCGCGTGGCAGCCGTCTCGGCATGCTCGGCAATGCGGACACGTTCCGATCGCCGTTCGCGACGTCGAGCTACACCAACGAGACCATCCGCAATCTGCAGGCATCGACTGTGGCCGATGCGGTGTTGCTGGATCCGTCCGTTCGCGTGACGAGCCCGGTCGGCGGTGTCGCGGATTCGTTCTTCATTCGCGGCATGCCGAGCTTCGAGGGCGCGGCCGGCGAGGCCACCTTCGACAGCGTCTACGGCATCGCGCCGAATTTCCGGCTGTTCAATACCTATGTCGACCGGATCGAAATCTTCAAAGGACCCTCGGCCATCCTCTCCGGCCTCTCGCCCAACGGCGGCACCATCAATATCGTGCCGAAACGCGCCGAGGCCGACCTGAGCCGCATCGGCATCGGCTATGTCTCGAAGGGCTTCGCCGAGACCAACATCGACCTCTCGCGTCGCTTCGGCGACCATCGCGAATTCGGTCTGCGTTTCAACGGCAAACTCGGCGGTGGCGACACCGCGCTCGATCACCAGTCGGATCGCCTGCATGTCGGTTCGCTGGCGCTTGACTACCAGGGCGAACGATACCGCTCCTGGATCTATGCGTTGACCCAGAACGAGCGCTTTCAGGCGCCGACCCGCCAGTTCACGATCTCCAGCGGCCTTGCCATTCCGGCCGCGCCCGATGGCCGCACCAACCCCACCCAATCCTGGGAATGGGCGCGGATCAAGGAGTCGTCGGTGCTGTGGAAGAACGAACTGGATCTCTCGGACTCGGTGACGCTGTTCGGCGACATCGGCGGCTCGAAGACCAACATCGAGCGCTTCTTTGGCTTGCCGAACATCGTCAATGCCCGCGGCGACACCGAAAACACGCCACGCTACTACAATATCGACATCAATCGCTTCACCTTCGACGGCGGCGTCCGGGCCAAGTTCGACACCGGCTTCGTGCATCACGCATTTTCGGTGCAGGCCTCGCACTACGAGGACCAGCAATACCGCGCGTTTCCGACCGGGCAGACCTATCTGTCGAACATCTACAACCCGATCGCTCTACCCGAGCAGGGCTACACGGTGCCCGGGCTGAAGCCGCGGCTGGCCGACAACACGCTGAAAGGCGTGGCGCTCGCCGACACCATGTCGGTGCTGGACGAGCGTGTCGCCCTCACAGTCGGCGTCCGCCGCCAGCAGGTGATCTCGAACAGTTTCTCCGCGGACACGGCGCTGCTGACCAGTTCCTACGATCAGACCGCGACCACGCCGATGTTCGGGCTGGTGGTACGACCAATCGAGAATGTGTCGCTTTACGCCAACTATATCGAAAGCCTCACCCGGGGAGATATCGCCCCCGCGATCGCGCTGAACGCGCGCGAAATCCTGCCGCCCTACCGGACCAAGCAATATGAAACCGGCGTCAAGCTCGACTTCGGCCGGATCGGCACGACGTTCGGCCTGTTCGAGATCCTCAAGCCCAACGGCGAGTTGAACGCCGGCATCTTTGCAGCGATCGGCGAGCAGCGGGTGCGCGGCGCCGAGTTCAACGTGTTCGGTGAAATCACGCCCGGCCTCCGCGCGGTCGGCGGGCTGACGCTGTTCGATGCCGCGGTGACCAGGACGACAACGGTCCGCACGCTCGGCAAGGTCCCCGTCGGCGTTCCCTCCGCGCAATTCAATCTCGGCAGCGAATGGGATTTGCCGAGCGCGCCGGGCGTGACCCTGAGCAGCACGCTGATTTACACCGGCCGGCAATATGTCGACGCCCTCAACACGCAGGTTATTCCGGAATGGACCCGGCTAGATCTCGGCGCGCGCTACGTCAACTATGTCGAGGGGCGCAAGACCACGCTGCGCGGCACCGTGCAGAACGTCGCCGGCACCAACTACTGGGCGGGGGTAGCCTCGTTCGGCACGTTCACCATGGGCACGCCGCGCGTCTTCCAGCTGTCGCTCGAGGTCGAACTCTAGACCGGCCGCTACGGCGCCTTGGGCCGCACGATGGCCCAGCCGATCCGCAGCAGCGGCTGACGGCCCGACACCAGCCGCTCGAAGGCGCGTGGCACTTCGGGGACCAGGTCCGGAAAACGGCGGGCGATATCCTCCGGTGGGGTGCCGATGGTGTCGGCGGCGCGCCACACCACCACGCCGCCGGACGCGCTGAACTGCTCCGGCGTGATCCAGGGCGTACGCGCCGCCCCGCCATCGAGCAGCAGGTGCGGCCGCGATGCGCTCATGCCGATCAGCGCGGCGAGTTGCGGATCGCCCGCGACCGCCTGCAGCGGGCGATTGGTCCGGCGTTCGAAACTCTCGCCAAAGAACTTGCCGATGGCACTGGCCGGCAGCGCGGTGCTCTGCTCGCCGCCGCCCAGCCAGGGCAGGAACAGGGTGCTGGCCACCACGGCGAGCGCCGGCGCCACCACGGCGAAGGCCCACACCTTGCGCAGCAGCAACTGGTGCCGCAGGTGCACGAGATCGCCGGTGGCCACCACCACCGCGAGACCGGACATCAGCAGCGCGATGCCGGCGCCGCCGACCGCCTGGTCGCGGCCGTACAGCGCGGCGGCGAGGCTGCCGATCAGCGCCGGTGCGAGGGCGAAGAAAAATACGTAACCGCGCGCCAGCGCGTCGACCGGCGCGCGAAACACGATCGGTGCGTCGTCGGACTGCCGCGCCACGCGGCCCCAGTTCAGCACGGTCAGCACCACGATGCCGGTCATCGCCAGCAGCAGGCCGGCGATCTGCCAGCCCCAGGCGGTGGCGACGGCGGCGGGATCGTTCAGCCGCGGCAGTTCGGGCAGGACGCGGAAACCGGCGCGCATCACCCAGATCGACCACGGCAGCACCAGCGCGACGATCACCAGCAGCGCCAACAACGGATCGAACGACGCCAGGTTGCGGCGACCGCGCGCGGTGAACAGGCCGAAGGCCAGCGGCAGCAGCAACAGCCACGGCGCGTTGACAGTGGTCAGTAGCAGCAGTCCAGCCTCGATGGACAGCGCGAACCAGGCGCTGCGGCGGCCGAGGCCGATCGCCTGCCAGCCATGCAGCAGAACCAGCGCGAACAGCGGTCGCGCCAGCACCTCGGGCCCGAATGCAATACCGGGCGAGCTAAACGCCGTGACGGTCAGCGTCAGCAGCACCGCAATCACGGCCTGCGGCCCGCCGACGATGGCCCGGCCCAGCAGGTACAGCGCGTTGAAGGTGACGATGAAGCACAGCTGCGCGAGCAGGTAGACGCCCACGATATGGCTGCCGGTGGCGCGGAAGGCGATATCGGCGAGCCAGAAGGCCAGCGGTGGCCCGAGATCGGTGCCGACCTGGTATTCCCGGCCGAAGGCCAGCACGGTGGCGACGTCGCCGGGCGGTCCGCGGTACAGCATCAGCGGCACGATCAGCCACAACGCGGCCTGGAACAGCACGACAACCCAGAACATCAGCCGCGGCCGGGCGCGGATCAGTTCGACAATCAGGGAGGTGAAACGCATCAAGCGACCGCGCAGGTTCAGTATCGTCCGGTGATAGAGCGCGGCGGGCGGTGAAGCAACCGGATCAGCCGGCGGCGGCTGCGATCTCGACGGTTTCGAGGCTGGTCTCCGCCAGCATGGCACCGGCCCGCGCCATCGCCTCGTGTTTCTCGCGCGCCGCAGCCACCGGGGCGAACAGGCGGCGGTGATGCACCGTCGGGCCGAGCCGGCCGAGCGCCGCCAGATGGCCGGGCACGCCGTAGCCCTTGTGGACCTCGAAGCCGTAGCCGGGACATTCCTGCGCCAGCTGGCACATCAGCCGGTCGCGGGTCACCTTGGCGATGATCGAGGCCGCAGCGATCGACAGCACCAGGCCGTCGCCGCCGATTACGGCCTCGCAGTTGCAGGCCGCCTCGATCTTGTCGCGGCCGTCGACCAGGACATGCTGCGGCCGGTCCGGCAGCGCATGGACTGCGCGCGCCAGCGCCCACAGCGAGGCCCGCAAGATGTTGTCGCGGTCGATCCGCGCCGGTGCGGCGAAGGCCACCGCGAAGGAGGCGGTGGCACAGATCTCCTCGAACAGTTCCTCGCGCTTGGCCTCGGTCAGGCGCTTGGAATCGTCGAGGCCTTTCGGAATCCGTTTGGGATCGAGCACCACGGCGGCGGCCACCACCGGACCGGCCAGCGGGCCGCGCCCGGCCTCGTCGCAGCCGGCCACCGGCCACACGCCCTGCTTCAGCAGCGCGCGCTCGCGCTTGAAGCTTGGCGGCTTCACGATGACTGCCGGCTTGCGCGGCTTCGGCTGATCTTTGGCTGGAACACGAATCATGCCGGGATCGTGCTGTCACCGGCCCGACAGCGCAACCGGGAACTCCGGGCTGTGCCCGCTATTCAGGGACGTCGGGTGAGGGAAGCCCGCGTGGCTCACGGACTTCCCTCCACCCGCCTGCGCTGCACAGGCACCCTCGGAAGCGACACGAGGGGCCAAGTCCTGGCAGCGACACTTCAGAATTCTAAAACAAACTCAGCTGCTGACCCGCCGGCTTGGCGAAATGGTCGGTGGTCAGTTTCGAGCGACGCTTGTTGAGGCCGAGCTTCGCGCAGGCGATCTCGAATCTGCGGCCGATCATCCAGGCCATCGGCCCGGTGCCCTTCATCCGCGTGCCCCATTGCGAGTCGTAGTCGCGGCCGCCGCGCATATCGCGGATCAGCGTGAAGACGTGGCGGTAGCGGTCGGGATAATTCGCCATCAGCCACTCGCGAAAGAGGTCGCGGACCTCCAGTGGCAGCCGCAGCAGCACGTAGCTGGCTTCCTTGACCCCGGCATGGGCGGCGGCATCGAGGATGCGCTCGATCTCGGCATCGTTCAGGGCCGGAATGATCGGCGCCACCATCACCGTGGTGGGAATCCCGGCCTCCGACAGTTGCCGCAGCGCCTCCAGCCGCTTCGCCGGCGTCGAGGCGCGTGGCTCCATGGTGCGGGCCAGCTTGGGATCCAGCGTGGTTACGGAGATCGCCACCTTGGCGAGATTGCGCTTGGCCATGCGGGCGAGGATGTCGATGTCGCGGGTCACCAGCGCCGATTTGGTCACGATGCCGACCGGATGCGAGGCGCGCTCCAGCACTTCGAGAATGCCGCGCATGATCTTGCTGTCGCGCTCGATCGGCTGGTACGGATCGGTGTTGGTGCCGATGGCGATCATCTTCGGCTCGTAGTCCGGCGCCGCCAGCTCCTTTTCCAGCAGCGCCGGCGCATCCGGCTTGGCGAACAGCTTGGATTCGAAATCCAGCCCCGGCGACAGGCCGAGAAAGGCGTGACTCGGCCGCGCGAAGCAATAGACGCAGCCGTGCTCGCAACCGCGATAGGGATTGATGGAACGGTCGAAGCCGATGTCCGGGGAGTCGTTCCGGGTGATCACCTTGCGCGCGGTGTCGACGGCCACCGTCGTCTTGAACGGCGACAGTTCGTCGAGGCTCTGCCAGCCGTCGTCGAAGGCGACCCGGGCTTCGGCCTCGAAGCGGCCGGAGTCGTTGGACTGGGCGCCGCGGCCGCGCCGCCGCTGCTTCTCGATCGCCACGGCGATTTCGGGAAACGGCGAAGGTACACCCGCCGGTTCGGAGGGCGCCGGGACCGGCGGGTACTTGAGGGCAGCGATGTTGCGACTCATGCCAACAACATAGCGCGACGTAGGAACAAATCAAGAACATAACGTCGCTCTCGATTCATTCCGTCCGGTACGAGCATGCATCCGCTGTACCGACGTTCTCATGACAATTGGATGACTGACATAGCGCAATCAAAGTGTCGCTAAGCCGGGCCATACAGGCGGCACGTCCGATTCAACCGGTGTGCGTCGCCCATGAAATCCCAGATCATCGAAGAACTCGGCCAGACCGACATACTGCTGCCATCGCTGGTGGCGGAGGGTCTCGCCGCCAACGACCGCATCAAGGTGCGGATGAGCGCGTTGCAGGCCGCCGTCCAGCATGCGCGGGCGCCGGGGCAGGCCATGGCCGATCTGCAGGCGGAATGCCGCGCCGCGGGTATTGCGCCCGCCGCCATCGCCACACTGATCGGCGGCGCGCACATGGCTGCGGAGGGCCGCATCGCGGCGCCCAATCTCGCAAGGCTGATGAAGGACATCGTCGACGACGTCACCGCGATGATCCGCGCGGTCAAGGCCGGCGCGTCGCGGGAAGACGAAGCCTTCGACGGCAGGCTGTCCGCGATGCTGGCGGCCGGCGTGCTGGACGCCGCCGCCGACATCGAGGCGGCGCGGATCGCGCGATTGACCGGAATGGCCGAGAACGGCGCCGACAGCCTGCACCGGATGGTGATGGACCTGCACAAGGCGCTCAACCGGCTGGCCGCGGGTTGCGCCGAAGAGGTGATCGACGGCGCCCATGTGTTCGGGCTGCAGCCCGGCGACCATGCGCCGGTGCAGGCCTTCATGCGCGGGCTCGGCCAGACGCGGGCACTGAAGTTCGACCATCCCGGCCTCGACACCATGGCCACCCGCTCCGGCGGCCGGCTGCTGATCCAGAACGATATCGGCACCACCGACGCTCATGTGGTGGTGATCGCCGTCAAGGCTAACGCGGTCACCGTCACTTACACCGACGTCCATCGTGCCCGCGCCAGGTTCTTCGTGGCGCTGTTCGATAAATTTCCGGCGACGTGGAGCGGGCTGGATCGCCATGCCGCCGATGGCCTCGGCGACGACGGCACGTTCTATCTGGTCACCGGCGACTATCAGGCCGACAGCGCCGACGAGCGCGATGAATTCCTCGCCGCCGTCGGTGCTGCGCTGGTGTTCCTGATCGACTGGAACAAGGCGCGCAAACTGTTGCGCAGCTGGGTCGCCAAGAACGACGCCGCCGAGCTGCTCGGCTGGGCCGCGCGCCATCGCATCGGCCACCGCGCCTTTCTCGAACTGGGCGGCGACGAGCTGATCGGCGCCGCGGTACGCAATGCCGCGCCGACCCGGATCGGCTTCGGCGAACGGCTCGACCAAGCGCTCGGCCGCGACGCCGCGGTGGATTTTCTCAAGACCGCCATGCGGGTGTCGACCGAGGCGCTGAGTGCGGGCCGTTCGGTGCGTCTGGTCCGCGACCAGATCGAGGCCGAGCTGGTGCGCCATCTGGAGCGCGTCGACAGCACCCTGCTCGCGATCATCACGCGGCAGGCCGGTCTCGCCCACGATATCGCCGCCGGCCTCGCCCATCATCTCGCGGCGCTGCAGGCCGGACGGAGCGCCGACGGCAAGGCGCTCGCCGCCCGCGCCAGCCGCATCGAACAGAAGGCCGACCGCATCGCCATCGAGGCCCGCAAGGAAGTGACGCGCCTCAACGCCCGCCCGGTGATCGAGCAGATGACGGACAGCGTCGAACAGGCCGTCGACGAACTGGAGCAGGCCGCCTTCATCGCCTCATTGCTGCCGGCGAATGTCGATCCGGCGCTGCTGGAAGCACTCACCGGGCTGTGCGGGACCGCCGTCACGGCGCTGCAGGCCGTGGCCTCGGGCCTCGCTGCCGCCGCCGAGGTCCCGGACGGCCAGCGTGTCGATTCCGAGGATGCGCTGGCCTGCGTGGTGCGGCTGATCGATGCCGAGCACGACGCCGACCTGCGCGAACGCGAGGTGACGACCCGGGTGTTCGCCGGCGGCTTCGACGTGGCGACCTCCTTGTCGGTGCTGGAGCTGGCGCGGGCCATCGAGCGCACCACCGACCGGCTGGCCGGCTTCGGCCATCTGCTGCGCCGCTACATCATCTCCGACCTGTTGGCGTAGAGGACAGACCATGCATATCGTGCGCATCGGCGACGGCTCGACCAAACCGCATTCGGCGGACAGTATCGGCAACAAGGCTGCCAACCTGGCGCGCATGGCAGCGCTGGGCCTGCCGGTGCCGCCGGCCTTCGTGCTTCCGGTCAGACTGTGTGCCGCCATCATATCGGGCGATCCGCGGGCCGAACGCGATCTTCGCCACGGGCTGAAGGACGGCATCGCCTTCCTGGAGCAGGCGACCGGCAAGCGCTTCGGCGATCGCCGCAATCCCCTGCTGGTATCAGTGCGCTCCGGCGCCGCGCGCTCGATGCCCGGCATGCTGGAGACCGTGCTCGACGTCGGCTGCACGCTGGCTGCGGTACACGGGCTGATCCGCACAACCGGGCGGCCGCGGCTGGCCTGGGATTGCCGCCGCCGCTTCATCGAGAGCTATGCCGAGACCGTGCTTGGCCGCGATCCCGCGCCATTGAACGCGCGGCTGACGGAGTTGATTGCCGCCGAGCAGGCTTTGAGCGACCGCGATCTCGACAGCGAAGCGCTGGAACGCCTGGCCGGCGAGCAATGCGCCCTGGTCGACGATGACGATGACAGCTGGCTGGAAGATGCGGCGGCGCAACTCGATAGCGCGGCGCGCGCGGTCTATCGCTCCTGGGTCAGCGAACGCGCACAGACCTACCGCAAGCTGCAACAGCTCGACGAGCTCGAAGGCACCGCGGTGACCGTGCAAGCCATGGTGTTCGGCAATGGCGGCCTCTCTTCCGGCGCCGGCGTGGCGTTTTCGCGCGATCCCTCCACAGGCCTGGCGAAGCCGATGATCGATCTGGTGCTCGACGCCCAGGGCGAGGACGTGGTCTCCGGCCGTCGCACCCCCGACAGCGAACAGAGCATCGCCCGCGCGATGCCCGCGGTGGCCGGCGAGCTCGGCGATATCCTTAAACAGCTCGAACGCGAATTCGTAGATGTCCAGGATATCGAGTTCACCATCGAGGACGGCAGACTCTGGATCCTGCAGACGCGCACCGCCAAGCGGACACCACGCGCGGCACTGCGCATCGCCATCGACCTCGTCCATGACGGGCTGATCACACCGAAGCAGGCGCTGCAGCGGATCGACGGCATCGATCTCGCGGCGCTCGACCACACCCGGCTGGCGGACAGCTCCGATCCGGCGATCGCAGGGATCGGCGCGTCAGGCGGCATCGCCGTCGGGCGCGCCGCCTTCGACTCCGCCAGCGCCCAGCGGCTGGCTGACACCGGCGAGCCGGTGATCCTGTTGCGCCCGGATACATCCACCGCCGACGTGGCAGGCTTTGCGGTCGCCGCCGGCATCGTCACTTCGGTCGGCGCCCGCACCGCGCATGCGGCGCTGGTAGCGCGGCAGATGGGACGGCCGTGCATCGTCGGCTGCGCCGGCATGGTCATCGACACCGACGCCGATCAGGCCCGACTTGGCGACGCCACGCTGGCGGCCGGCGACTGGATCTGCATCGACGGTGACAGCGGCCACATCTATCTCGGCAAGCGCGAGATCATCGTCAGCCACCCGGACGCCGAACTCGCCGAGATCGAAGGCTGGCGATCGAAGGGCCATGGTCATCACGCGGCGGGGCCGGCTCCGCACCACGCCGCGGGCCAATAGCGCTTGTTGGTACGGGCGCAAAAATAGGCGGGCCGAGGGCTGATTTGATTGCGACAAAATGATAACCGTGCCACGGTTTCGCATCAAAAAGGTACTCCCCTCCGCCCATGCTCAGCGTGATCATCCCCACCGAAGGCGTCGAACAGCCTGCCGTCGCCACGTTGGCCGCGCTGGTGCCCGGCGCTGCCGCGGGCGTGATCAAGGAAGTGCTGCTGGTCGACCGCGCCGATAACGGCGTCATCGAGCACGTCGCCGATGTCGCCGGCTGCGGCTTCCTGTCGTTCCAGGGCTCGCGCGCCGCAGCAATGGCCGCCGGCGCCCGGCAGTCGCGCTCGCCATGGCTGATGTTCCTGCATGCCGGCGCCGTGCTCGACGCCGGCTGGATCGAGGAAACCAGCCAGTTCATCCAGCGGATGTCGGGAAGCGATAAACCCCGAGCGGGAATCTTCCGCTATGCCCGCTCGCCCTATTCGGAGTCGACCCTGCGCGACGGGCTGAAACTGCTCGGCCGCCTGATGCTCGGACCTTCCGCGGATCAAGGCCTGCTGATCGCCCGCGAGCATTACGACCGGCTCGGCGGCTACGCCGATGCCGCCCGCGCCGAAGCCCGCCTGCTGCGCCGGCTGGGCCGTTCCTCGCGCACCCTGCTGCGCAGCCGGATCATCGTCGCCTGAACGAATGCAACGGCGTGGCAGCGCAGGATGGGTCGAGCGTCTTCGCGAAACCCATCAATCACCCGCACAGACACGATGGGTTTCGCGGAGTTTATCATCGGGCGCGCTTCGCGCGACCCGTTGGCTCTACCCATCCTACGAACGGCGCCTCACAAATTACTTGCTAAAAGCAACCAATTGATTGACATTGGCAACCATTGAGGCTTGCCGGACACACGACCATGACACCGACCATCTCCGATCAGCAGATCGCCGCGGTCCGCGACTTCAACCGCTTCTATACCCGCCGGCTCGGCGTGCTCGAGCAGCAGTTCCTCGACAGTCCCTATTCGCTCACTGAAGCGCGGGTGCTGTACGAACTCGCGCATCGCGAGGCGCCGTCGGCGAAGGAGATCGCCACCGCCCTCGACATCGACGCCGGCTATCTCAGCCGCATCGTCCAGAATTTTGCCGACAAGGGCCTGGTCACCCGCCGGCCATTGCCGACCGATCGCCGCCAGTACCAGCTCGGCCTGACCGCCAAAGGCCGCCTGGCGTCCGGCCGGCTCGATCGCAGCTCGCATGCCGACATCGGCGCGATGCTCAGCCAGCTTGCGCCACACGAGGCCAACCAGGTAGCGCAGGCCATGTCGACCATCGAACGACTGCTCGATGCGCGGGCCCGTGCGCGCCCGAAAGCGACGCTGCGCGCGCCGATCCCCGGCGACATCGGCTGGGTGGTGCAAAGCCACGGCGCGCTCTATGCCGCCGAATATGGGTTCGATGCGTCCTTCGAGGCGCTGGTGGCGGAGATCGCCGGCAAGTTTCTGGCGTCGTTCGACGCCTCCCGCGAGCGCTGCTGGATCGCCGAGATCGACGGCCAGCCGGTGGGCTCGATATTTCTGGTCCGGCAGTCGGACGACATCGCAAAAGTGCGGCTGCTGCTGGTGGACCCGGCCGGGCGCGGCCAGCAGCTCGGACAACGGCTGGTCGCGGAGTGCATCGGCTTCGCCCGGCAATGCGGCTACAGCAAGATCACGCTGTGGACCCAGAGCATCCTCATCGCCGCGCGAAAAATCTATCAGCAGGCCGGCTTCGTGCTGGTATCGACCGAGCCGCATCGCAGCTTCGGCCAGAACCTGATCGGGGAGACGTGGGAGCGCGACCTGTAATGTCGGCGCGGCGCGACACACCGCGGCGCGTCACCCCGGAGCTACTGGCGTTTCACAAGGCCAATGCGAAGCTGCTGCGTATCGAAGCCTGCAGCGCGGCACGGCGCACCCTGCGCGGATGGCTCACACGCATCCTGCGCCGGCGCTGACAGATCAGGCCGAGGCGCCCTTCGCCTTGCCGCGACGCAGGTGCTCGTCGAGCCGCGGCATGATCTCGACGAAGTTGCACGGCCGCGTGCGGTAATCGAGCTGTGCTGCCAGGATGCCGTCCCAGCCGTCGCGGCAGGCGCCGGGCGATCCCGGCAGGCAGAAGATATAGGTCGCGCCCGCAACGCCGGCGGTGGCCCGGCTCTGGATTGTCGACGTGCCGATCTTGGCGTGGCTCAGCATATGGAAGGCGATGGAGAAGCCGTCCATGCGCTTCTCGAACAACGGCTCGATCGCTTCCGGCGTGACGTCACGCCCGGTGAAGCCGGTGCCGCCGGTGGTGATGACGGCATCGACGCCGGGATCGGCAATCCACTTTTGAATCACGGCGCGGATCGCCGGCACGTCATCGGTGACGATCTCGCGCGCCGCCAGCTTGTGGCCGGCAGCGGTGAGGCGATCGACCAGCGTGGTGCCCGATTTGTCGTCGGCCAGCGCGCGGGTGTCGGACACCGTGAGCACCGCGATGTTGAGCGGGATGAATATCTTGGTTTCGTCGGTGGATGACATGGTGTCGACCTCTCGTGTCCCGCACGCGGTGCGGCGCTCTTGCGCCGCTCCGCAGATGCTGGACCCCGGTTGTAGCAGAAAGCTGGGCCCCGGATCTGCGAAGCAATACTGCGTATTGCATCGCGTCCGGGGAACGTACCCAGTTTACAGTTGCTGCGCGCCAAAGGTGTTGCAGGCCTGCACGGTACCCTGCTGGTAGCCGGTCATGAACCAGCGCTTGCGCTGTTCGGCCGAACCGTGGGTGAAGGAGTCCGGCACGACGCGGCCCTGGGCCTGACGCTGCAGCGTATCGTCGCCGATGGCCGAGGCGGTCTGCAGCGCGGCGTCGATGTCGCCGGCCTCAAGGAAGCCCGGCCGCTTCTTCTCCTCGCGGTTGACCCAGACGCCGGACAGGCAATCGGCCTGCAGCTCGACCTTGACCTGTAGCGCGTTGGACGCGGCCTTGCTGCCGGCCTGCTCCTGCAGCCGCTGCACGCGCGGCAGGATGCCGAGCAGGTTCTGGATGTGGTGGCCGGCCTCATGCGCAATGATGTAGGCCGCGGTGAACTTGCAGGCATTGCCCGAGCAGCCGCGAAAACGCGTTTCGACCTGGCGGAAGAAGCCGGTGTCGAGGAAGATCTGCTTGTCCGGCGGACAGTAGAACGGCCCCATCGCCGCTTGCGCCATGCCGCAGCGGCCACCGTTGGTGGCATTCTTGAACAGCACGATGCGCGGGCCGGAATACTTCTGGCCGTTGGCCTGGAAGATCTCGCTCCAGCGGTCGTCGATCTCGCCGAGCACGCCGGAAATCATGCTGCCCATCTCGTCGGTCGGCGCGCCGCCCTTGGAGGGCGCCGAGCGGCGGTCCGTCTGATAAGTCGGCGCCTGCTGCTGGCCGCCGGTGAGAATCTCGGCGCCGCCGATCAGGATGCGCGGATCGATGCCGAACGCCCAGCCGACCAGGCCGAGCACGATCACCGTGCCGATGCCGAGACCGCCGCCGCCCATCGGCAGGCCGAAACCGCCGCCACCACCGCCGCCGCCTTCGTCGTCGCGACGGTCGTCAATGTTGTCGCTGCGACGGAAGTCATCGTAACGCATGGTGGCTTTCCTTTATTCAGTCCGCTGGCGGAGCGCGCGCCGACACACAACGCGGCAACCGCATAAAATTTCCATCGAATTCAGCAATAACCTGCCCGGCAATTATTGCCTAGCATGAACAGTAACGAAGTCGATGGCAATTAAGTCGATTTTTACTTTGCCGCGTCATGTTGTGGCCAGTCGGTTGTTTAGTCCCGCGTCGCCGACAGCGTCGCCTGAGTCAGAGTAATTGAGTCATGGTTGTTTCGCTTCGCGGGGCGTCTGCAAGGGCGCCCCGCATCAAATTCGAATCCGGCCCCTCTTCCCGTATCGTCATCGGGGATTGCGTCGCCGAGATGTCAAAGTTGCCGGCCCAGTCGGTCGATCTGGTGTTTGCAGATCCGCCGTACAACCTGCAACTGAAGGGCGATCTCAAGCGCCCCGACGAATCGCATGTCGATGCGGTCACCGATGACTGGGACAAGTTCTCGTCATTCGCCGCCTACGACGATTTCACCCGCGCCTGGCTCCTGGCCGCGCGCCGGATCATGAAACCGTCGGCCACCCTGTGGGTGATCGGCTCCTACCACAACATCTTCCGCGTCGGCTCGATCATGCAGGACCTCGGGTTCTGGGTGCTCAACGACATCGTGTGGCGCAAGTCCAACCCGATGCCGAACTTCCGCGGCCGCCGCTTCACCAATGCGCACGAGACCATGATCTGGGCCGCGCGCGACGAGAACGCCAAGGGCTATACCTTCAACTACGAGGCCCTGAAGGCCGCGAATGAAGATGTCCAGGCGCGTTCCGACTGGCTGATTCCGCTGTGCACCGGCGACGAGCGCCTGAAGGGCGCCGACGGCAAGAAGGTGCACCCGACCCAGAAGCCCGAAGGCCTGCTCGCCCGCGTGCTGCTGTCGTCATCGAAGCCCGGCGATCTGGTCATCGATCCGTTCAACGGCACCGGCACCACCGGTGCCGTCGCCAAGCGGCTCGGCCGCAGCTACATCGGCTTCGAGCGCGACCGCGACTACGCCGCCGCGGCCGAAGCGCGCATCGCCGCGATCGAGCCTCTGCCCGACGCCACCCTCGCCCCGTTCATGACCGCGCGTTCTGCCCCCGCGTCGCGTTCTCCGAACTGGTGGAGCGCGGCATGATCACGCCCGGGACGAAACTCGTCGATGCCAAGAAGCGCCACGGCGCTTTGGTGCGCGCCGACGGCGCCATCCTGTTCGGCGACAAGGTCGGCTCGATCCACCGCATGGGCGCAGTCGCCCAGGGCTCCGCCGCCTGCAACGGCTGGACCTTCTGGCACCTCGAGACCAAGAAGGGCCTGCGGCTCATCGACGAATTGCGTGCCCAGATCCGCAGCGAGATGGACGGGGTATAATCCCTCCATCGCCTGGCATGGTCGGCAACGGCGCACTTGCGTCGTGCCCACCGCGCCGATTTCCAAAGACATGAACTACACTACACAATGCCGCCGGGCGGCCGGCGGCGTTGCTGTGCGTGGCGATCGACGCGGGGACACGCCATAGACCGGCAAGGTCTGCCGGCAAGGCTTGCCGGGCGGCAACGCCCTCCCGCCACCGCGCAACCTCAAATACCTGGTGTTGCTGAATATTTCCATGGTCCGGATTTTGCGTGGGGGTGCTTGACGCCTCACAACGCGGGAGATCCCGATGGCCAGCTCAATCGTATCCAGCATGTTTACGTCCACGCTCTCGAGCAGCATCAAGGCCAGCAAGGGCAGCCTCGACAAGGCCATCGCGCCCGAGAGTGCCGAGGACAAATTTCGCGCCTTCACCAAGATGTCGCCGGCCGACAGGATGCGCGCCGCCATGCTGTCGAGCATTGGCGTCACCGAAGGGCAGTTGAAAAGCATGCCGCCGGACCAGCAGAAAGCAATCGAGCAAAAGATCGCGGACATGGTCAAGCAGGCTGCACAGAAGCAGATTGAAAAGGGCGGCAGCCCGGGTTTCATCACCGATATCAAGGCCTAGGTGCCGGTAGCGCACCGCGCCGCTCTCGCTTCAAGCTGGAGACTAGCGCCGGTTCGAGCCGTCAGGCCGCCGGCGCGATCGACCGCATCTGCCGGGCGTGGCCGGGGCGTTGCGGCTTTCCCGGTCTGCAGCCCGGCCTTCACGAAAACGTCGCTTGCCTTGGCTGCCAATTCCAAGCACCGGACAATGGCCGCGCATGCGGTGTCGCTTTGCCCGCAGAGAATTCCAGGGAGATATGCCGTGCTGAAGTTCTATTTCAACGGTTCGCCGAATCCGACCAAGGTCGCGCTGCTGCTCGAGGAGCTCGGCCTGCCCTACGAGCCCGTCCCGGTCGATACCCGCACCGGCGGCCAGTTCGATCCCGACTATCTCGCCATCAATCCGAATGCCAAGGTGCCGGCCATCGACGATGACGGTGTCGTGGTGTTCGACAGCAATGCCATCCTGCTCTACCTCGCCGAGAAAACCGGCAAGTTCCTGCCGCCTGCCGGCGCCAAAGACCGCGCCGAGCTGCTGTCATGGCTGATGTTCGTCGCCACCGGAGTCGGTCCGTTTTTCGGCCAGGCCGTGCACTTCAAGCATTTCGCGCCCGAGAAGATCGATTACGCCCATAACCGCTACCAGTTCGAGGCCAACCGCCATCTCACGGTACTGAACGAGCGGCTTGCCGGCCGCGCCTACATGGTCGGCGACAGCTACACCATCGTCGACATGGACGTCTGGGGCTGGGCGCGGATGACCGCCTTCGTGCTCGGCGACGACGCGCTGGCAAAATACGCCAACGTGAAGCGACTGGTGGATGCGATCTCCGCACGGCCCGCAGCGGCCAAGGCCATCGCGCTCAAGGACCGCTTCACCTGGAAGCCCGACATGGACGATGCCGCGCGCAGCGTCATGTTCAAGCACCTCGCCACCAAGGTCGCCTGATCGCGAGGACAGAGCTCTGCCTGTAGCCCGGATGAGTTTCCGCGCCGCTTGCGGCGCGGAAACGACATCCGGGACAGAGTTTCAAGCGATCCTCCGGCCCCCGGATATCGTGGAGTTTATCATCGGGCGCGCGAAGCGCGACCCGTTGGCTCATCCGGGCTACCGATCATAGCTGCGGAAACGGACCGAGCACCTTCTCCACCAGCGCCGAGTCGCAATACTCCTTGATCTGCTTGATCCGGCCATCCTCGATGCGCCACACCATGCAATAATCGTTGTCGTAGCGGACGCCGGTCTTGGTGACATTGTCGCCCTTGGCCTCGACGACGACGGTGTCACCTTCGGCGATAAAATTGTACGCCACGGTGCGCGGCCGGATGTCGAACAACGACCTGAAGTGCCCCATCAGCCCGTTCACCACCGCATCGCGCCCCTTGAAGCTGCGCGACCATGAATATTGGCCGGTGACGATCCAGCACACGTCGTCGGCGAGGTGGTCGGCGAAGGTGGTGCCGCTGCGGTTGGCGGAGTCGGTGTAAATCTGCTGAATCAATCTTTTGTTGGCAGCAACGCTCATGAATATCTCCTGATAGCGATAGTGACGTTCGAAGAGCTCAGGGTGCCTCGCAAGCGAGGTAGAGAATCGGAACGGCGGCATCCACGATCGTGGAAAGCGGTCGAATAGCGCTTCGACATTGGCGTGATGCTGTCGGCATGACGTCATCCGGATTGTCCTCGTTACGAGACCATGACCGCAACATGGCGCAGCGCGCTGTATTCTTCCAATCGATAGTTGATATGATATATATCGACGCCATGAATTTGGCTGCGATAGACCTCAACCTGCTGGTGGCGCTCGATGCCCTGCTGCGCGACGCCAGCGTCAGCCGCGCCGCGCTGCGTATCGGGTTGTCGCAGCCGGCCACAAGCCACGCACTGCAGCGATTGCGTGACGTTCTCGGCGACCCGCTTTTGGTGCGCGTCGGCGCACGCATGGAGCTGACGCCACGGGCGCAGGCTCTGCGTGGGCCGTTGGCACAGGCGCTCGAGCAGGTGCGCGGGCTGTTCGTTGCCGAGGGCTTCGATGCCACCAGCAGCGAGCGGCGCTTCCGCCTGATGATGCCCGACCTCGCGGTCGAACTGCTGGTCCCGCCGCTAATGGCGAAGATCTCGGCGCTGGCGCCGAACGTGCAGATCGACATTGTGCCGTGGCGCGGCCCGGCGATCTTCCATGCCGAGTTCGCCCGCACCATCGACATGGTGATCAGCATCGGCAATGCCTTCAAGGGCTTTCACCGGCAACTGCTCTACACCGACAGCGACGCGCTGGCGGTGCGGCGCGGGCATCCCGCCGGGACAAAGCTGAAGCGGCGCGCGGATTTTCTCAGGGCAAAGCATATCGCGGTGGTGATCCGCGGCAACAACGCGGACCTGATCGACAACTGGCTGTTGCCGCAGGGGATCGAGCGACGAATTGCACTGACCGTGCCGGGCTATCTCGAGGCGCTGCACGTATCGGCGCGCAGTGACCTCGTCGCCTTTGTGCCGCGCCGTCTGATCGCAGCGCTCGCCAAATCTCTGGAGTTGACGACGATCGCGCCGCCGCTCGATCCCGGTATCGACGAACAATACATGTTCACGCCGACGCGGGCACAGTTCGATCCCGGCTCGATCTGGCTGCGCAAGGTGATGCTGGAGATCGGAAAGGAGATGAAAGCGCTGAAAACGTAGGGTGGACAAAGGCGCTCTTGCGCCGTGCCCACCCTCACGCGTGTCACATTTGTGGTGGGCACACCTCGCCGCGCTTTGCGCGGTCGAGGCTTTGCCCGTCCTACAAGTATAGCTACGCCGCCTTGCTGCCCGTCTGATCCACCAGGTTTTGCCGGGCGTGGTCGAGATAGAGGCGGATTTCCTTGGTCAGCAGACCGGACTGCGACGACAGATCGCCGGACGCGGCCATGGTCGAGGTTGCGAGCTGCTCGGTCTCCTTGGCCGTACCCGCCAACGCCTGGATGTTGGCGGACATGTCGCGCACCACGCCGAACGCCTCGTCGACATTGCGGGCGATGCCGGCCGTGGCCGCCGACTGCGCCTCCGAGGCACTGGCGACCTTGCCGGTGATCTCGTTGACCTCGGCGATGACCGTGCCGATCTCGGTGATGGAATCGCTGACCTTGTCGGTGGCCGATTTGACCTGGCCGATCTGGGCCTCGATCTCGGCGGTGAAATTGGCGGTCTGCGTCGCCAGCGATTTGACCTCGTGGGCGACCACGGCAAAGCCGCGGCCGGCATCGCCGGCGCGCGCCGCCTCGATGGTGGCGTTCAGCGCCAGCAGGTTGGTCTGGCTGGCGATGGCGTTGATCGACTTGACGACTTCGCTGATGCGCATGGCGACGTTGCGGAGCACGTCGACATTGCTGGCGGCATCGGCAACCCGCTCCACGGCGCGACCGGCGATGTCGGCCGAGCGGTGGATGTCGGCGCCGACTTCGCTGGCGGTGGACGACAGCGTTGCCGTCGCCGAGGCGACCGACTGCATGTTGGCCGCGGCCTGCTCGGAGGCCGCCGCCACCGAAGTCATGCGCTGAAGCGTGGAGGTGGCGCCGGCGCGCAGATTGCCGGCGGTGCCGCTCATCTCCGCGGCGCCGCTGTCGAGCGCGCTGACGATGGCATTGACGGTGGTTTCCAGTTCGGCAGTCTGCCGCTCGAAGTGCTTGATGCGCGCCGCGATGCTGTCGGTGGCGGCATTCATGGCATTGGCGCCCTGCAGCAGCCCGCCGTGCAAACCGCCCGGCAGGATGCGGCGATAATACTTATTGTGATGCAGGGCGGTCATCGCCGCAGTGGATTCGCGGACGAATGCGTCGCAGCCGTCGATCATGTCGTTGATGCTGTGCAGCAGCTCTCCCATGTCGCCGCCGACCGGGATCGCCAGCACGCGGGCTTCAAAATCGCCCTGCGCGATGCTATGGCAAACCTTCGTCGCACGCGTGACCAGCGCCGTGGCTCGCATCACCCACATCAGCGACAGCGCCGCAGCGGCGATCGCCAGCGCCGAGCAGGCCATGGCGGCGAGCGGAAACCCTGCGAGCTGAAGCACGAGTGCCGTAACCGAGGCGGCAATGACGAGCAGCGTGCTAAGCTGCGCTTTTGAGAGAAAACATAAGTTCGTCATAGCTGACTTTCTGCGAGGCAACGAAATCCACAAGGGCCTTGTGTCCGGCGGCGACGGCGTCCTTGCCGTTGGTATGGCGGCGCTCGATCGCGAGCACCTCGGCATAGAGCGGCGCGATGGTCTTCTCGACGATGTCGCGGGCCGGTGCGCGTCGATTGGAATGATAGCTGCAGATCTTGCCGTCGGCGCCGAACGACGGCGTCACGTGGGCATAGACCCAGTAATGGTCGCCGTCCTTCGCCATGTTCTTGACGTAGGCGAAGATCTCGCGGCGATCCTCGATGGTGTCCCACAGCAGCTTGAACACGCTGCGCGGCATATCGGGATGGCGGACGATGCTGTGCTGCGCGCCGATCAGCTCGGCCTCGGTGTAGCCGGCGACCTTGCAAAACAACCGGTTGGCATAGGTCAACCGGCCCTTGAGGTCAGTCTTCGAAACGATCAGGTCGGATGCGGGAAAGAAGGTCTCGCGGCCGCTCGGCGTGACGTGCTTGGACATTTCAGATCCGGTCGTAACGTATGCGGGAAAGCAGGCGAGTGGTATTAGGCCACCTTGTTAAACGAAGCGTTAAGGTTTCCCACAACTGCCCGGCCATGTTCAGGTCACCTTGGCAGCCCTTGATTGCATTTCGCTTAAAGAAAGTTTCGCAATTGCGCCTGTGCCGCCATCGCGTGCGGCTGATCGCAACGGGTTCCGCAGCGGAACTCGCGCCGTTCACACGACGTTGAACATGATCGCAACGCGTCGGACCACCGTTAGCAAATCGCAACAGCACTATGTCAGAAGGCGAACCAACAGGACCCATCGATACATGTTGTTGAAAGAACTGACGGGCCTGCTTCACGCCTTCGAGGATCGCCTGACGGTCCGCACGCAGATTGCCGCGGCGGTGGCGGCGTTGAGTGTGATCCTGGTCGGGTTGCTCGCCATCGGGGCGGCGTTCGTCAGTTACAGCAACACCGCCTCGCAGGTGAACATCCGGCTGGCCAGCGTGGCCTCCACCACCGCCGAGCGGCTGGATCGCTACATGGCGGTGCGCCAGCAGGAAGTGCGCCTGTTCTCCGAACTGGAGACGCTCCGCACGCTTTGGCAGAATGACCCCGCAACCCTGCGCAAGGCGCTCAATCAGTTGCAGCATTCGTTTTCCGATTTCGCATGGATCGGCTTTGCGCGCTCTGACGGCATGGTGGCGGCGGCGACCGGAGGCCTGCTGGAAGGGGTGTCCGTTGCCGCGCGTCCATGGTTCAAGGCCGGCCTCAGCGAGAGCACGATCGGCGACGTGCACGAGGCGCAGTTGCTGTCGTCGCTGCTGGCGCAGCGCGCCGACGGAGATCCCTATCGTTTTGTCGACATCGCGGTTCCCGTCAGGGACAGCCCCGGCGACGTCATCGGTGTGCTGGGCGGCCACCTGAACTGGGACTGGGCGCGCAGCCTGATCGCCAACGCCGAAGACAACGACGGCAATACCGACACCCGGATCGCCGTGACGTCGCGCAGCGGCACCGTTCTGGTCGGCCAGAGCCCCGGCACCGTCAAGTTCAGCGGTAGCCGCCTGAGTGACATTCTTGCATCCCGCTCGGGCGCGTTCGTCGAAACCGCCGGCGCAACCTCCATGCTGACAGCGTTCTATGTCGGCAAGGGGCACCGCGACTATCAGGGGCTGGATTGGATCGTCACCGCGAGCCAGCCGGCCAGCGTGGCACTCGCCGCAGCGGTTCGCTCCGCCAAGACCATCCTCATCACCGGCGCGATCACCGGGCTGGCCGGCGTCGCCTTCGCGTTCTTCATCGCGCTGCGCATTTCACGGCCGATCCGCGCCATCACGATCGAGGCAGACCGGATCGGACGCACCTCGGGGCCGACCATGCTGCCGCGCCACAACGGCTCGGTGGAAGTGGTGCAGCTGACGCGCGCCCTGCGCTCGCTGCTGCGTCGTATCGGCTTCGCCGAAGAGCAGACCAGGGTAGCTGAAGCGCGCGCCACCGAGAATGCCATGCAGTTCAAGGATGACATCAGCAAGTTGCGGCGGCTGGCTGACACCGACTTCCTCACCGACCTGATGAACCGCCGCGCCTTTCTGGCTGCCGCCGACGACGCCATGGCCTTCAGCCTGCGCTACCGGCGCAGCATGGCGGTGCTGATGATCGACATCGATCATTTCAAGCAGATCAACGACCGCCATGGCCATGCCGCCGGTGACGGCGCCATAAAACACATCGCCAGCATCATCGTCGGCAACATCAAGGCCACCGACCGCGCGGCGCGGTTCGGCGGCGAGGAATTCATGGTGCTGCTGCGCGAGGTCGATGAGGGCGACGCACGGATCGTGGCCGACCGCATTCGCTGTATGATCGAGCAGACCGCCGTCGGCGAAGGCGCGACGCGGATTTC